>UQVC01000006.1 GCA_900544395.1 uncultured Ruminococcus sp.
GAAGAGGAAGCGGCATCGGTTTAATATAGCAATTATTTATTATTCGCTGTACTAGTATAAAAGAGAAGGAAAAAGAAGTCAATGGATTGGAAAGCAGTGCCAACAAAAGTAGGAAAAATCCCCGAAAAGTGTTAATGTAAGCGCTAAACTTTGGAAGATAAAGACAAAAAAACACTAAATTTTTAAAAAATATTTAGAATTTGTTCAAAAAGCTTGAATGTTTACTATATAAAAATCTTATAAAAATTCTTATACTTTTATTAAAGCAAACGCAAATGGAATCGAATATGAAAAAGTTGCGAATGAAAACAGGGAGGAAAAGTAAATGGCTAAGAACAAAACAAAAATGGTAGCCACGAAGAAGTCTTTACGGCAGCGGATGTACGAATATCGCTGGATTTATTTTCTGGGAATTCCGGGAATTGTCCTCTTATTCTTTATGAATTATCTGCCGATGAGGAACTTGCTCATGGCATTTCAGGATTACAACCCGCATCTGGGACTGCTGAAAAGTCCGTGGGTTGGATTGGAACATTTCCAGACATTATTCCAGGATCCGAAGTTTTACAACATGTTGAAGAACACGCTGATCATCAGTGGACTTTCTTTATTGACATTCCCGGCTCCGATCATCCTGGCATTGATCATGAATGAGGTGAGAAATGCAGCGTTCAAGAAATTTGTCCAGACAGCTGTGTATCTTCCGCATTTCCTTTCATGGGCGATCGTAGCAAGTTTAACATTTTTCCTGTTATCCACAGAACAGGGACTTGTCAATAAGATCGCAGAAATGATGGGGAATGAACCGACCGCTTATATGTTCAGTTCGGGGTGGATTTACGTGATCATCCTGGTACAGTCCGTATGGAAAGGAATTGGATGGGGATCCATCGTCTATCTGGCGGCAATTTCAGGAATCGACCAGACATTATATGAAGCGGCGAAAATGGACGGAGCCAGCAGATTTCAGTGCATATGGAAAATCACACTTCCAAGTATTATGCCAACAATCATGGTTATGTTGATCCTGAAAATGGGAACGATCATCTCCGTAGATTTTGAGCAGGTATTTCTGATGAACAACGCTATGGTAAAACAGCAGCTGGAAGTATTTGAAGTATACATCTTCAACAACAGTATTGCCAGCGGAAGTACACAATATTCGTACTCCACTGCAATTGGTATCTTTAAATCCGTGATCAACACCGGCCTGGTAATCCTCACAAACTGGATTGCAAACCGCAAAGGTTACGAAGGTGTTATGTAATAGAAAGGAGGGGGAAATATGGCTTCCCAAAAAGCAGTTGCCGTACAGAAAAGAGGCGGCAGAAAAAAGATGGGTATGAAAGTAAAGGAGAATCTCTACCAGGCGGCGCTTTGGTTTATCTTGATCCTTGTGGCTTTGACGATGATCCTTCCGTTTCTATACGTAGTCATACTTTCATTTACAGATGCTACGGCGTATGAGGCAGGAAAACTGATCCTCTGGCCAAAGAAGTGGTCCACAGAGGCATATGAACTGATCTTAAGCGGTTCCGGCTTCTTAAATGCATTAAAATCTACGTTGATCGTAACATTTATTGGTACACCATTGAGCGTGATCGTATGTTCCGGACTGGCTTATATGTTATCCAAGCCGATTCCGGGAAAATCATTTATCAACAAATACGTAATGTTTACCATGCTGTTCAGTGCAGGTATGGTTCCGAACTTTATCAATATGAAACAGTTACATTTGCTTGACAGCTACTGGGCGCTGATCCTTCCGGGGCTGTGCGGTGCATGGACGATCATGGTCATGCGTTCTTTCTTCCAGTCGCTTCCGCTGGAGTTGGAGGAGGCAGCGAAGATTGACGGATGCGGGCCATTGAAGATTTTCAGCAAGATCGTGATACCACTGTCCAAGCCGATGCTGGCAACCATGACTTTGTTTTCCTTTGTAGGTTACTGGAATACATACTTTAACAGTGTTATGTATATTACAAGTACAGCAAAACAGACTTTGCAGGTATATGTACAGAAAATTGTACTTTCTTCAACAGTGGCAGATGTGGTAGATTTATCGACCGAACTGGCGACAACAGTTCCTCAGGAGGTAATGAGAATGGCGGCGGTCGTAGTTGTAATCATTCCGATTTTGATCATCTATCCATTCTTGCAGAAATACTTCCAGACAGGTATGATGGTAGGAGCTGTAAAAGGATAAGTTGGAGATATGATATCAAAAAACGGCTGCAAGGAAGCAGCTGGAAATAAAAGGAGGATAAAAAATGAGAAAGAAAAGAGTTTTGGCGCTTTGTCTGTCGGCAGTGATGCTTGCAGGAGCATTGACAGGATGTGGAAGCAGCGATGCCAAGGAGAAAGACGGGGGATCTAAGAAAGAAGAGACCACCAAGGACGGAAAGATGACGATTTCCGTAATGGGAATTGACTGGGGATTCGGAGCAGTATCCAACAGCCAGATGGAACAGTACTGGGAAGAAAAGATGGACGTGGATCTGGATATTGAATGGGTAAGCTATCAGGATTATGATCAGAAGCTGAATACTTTGATCGCGGCAGACAGCCAGCCGGATGTCATTCAGATCAATAAAGTGGGCGGTGCATACTATTATCCGATTTTGACACAGGCGATTGATGCCGGACAGTTCGTGGATCTGACCGATTATCTGTTTGACGATGGAAAAGGAATTGCAGAGACCAATGCCGTAATGAAAAACTGGGATGAAAATTTCTGGGAGCAGGCAACATACAATGATGGAATTTATATTCTGCCAAGAAGTAAAGCCGAAAAAGGACAGAATTCAGGAATCGAAGTTCGAAAAGATCTGATGGAAAAATACGGATATACAGAAGAACCGAAAACGATGGATGAACTGAAAGACTGGCTGATCGGACTGTCCAAAGCAGCGACAGAAGGAGAAGGCAAGAAGGTTTATGCACTGGATTTCTTTGACAATGCAGGAAATGGATTTATGGATGACCGTATCAAAGGATTTGCAATAGCATTTACCGGACAGACTGACTGGGAAATCAACGAAGACGGTGAATTTGAGTACATGCAGTTTGATGAAAAATATATCGACTTTTTGAACTGGATGAAAGATCTGTATGATGCCGATGTGCTGGATCCGGAATTTGCACTTGGAAATGCAGATACATCCAAATGGAAAGCCGGCAACTCCGTTGCATATCTCTGCCAGTGGTACAACTGGAACCAGTCAGCCGATCTGACAAGTAACAAAGTGTTTGATAAGAACACACCGGATACATATGAAGCATGGTGTCTGATGCCGGTAGAAGGACCGGAAGCTTATACAGTATCACCGAACTATACAGATATTGATTCATGTATTGCGATCAGTTCTTCCTGCTCAGAAGAGAAAATCCAGAAGATTCTGGAAGCATTCAATCACACAGAAGAGTCCATGCCGGGATATGATAATTTGATGAGATTTGGAGTAGAAGGTGTCAACTACAAATTATTGGAAGATGGAACAATGGATACTTCTTCTGATCCGAAGATGGGTGAACTGAACAAACAGGGATATGTTGGAGGATGGAACCAGATCTTCCTGAAAACAGATCAGGATCAGGTAAATGACAAATTCAAACGTGACGGTGCAAAGAGAGCTTCTGATGAAAATATCGCAAGAGCAGAAGAAATTAAGACCTTTGTATATGACAATCTGGAAGAAACCGGAATGAAAAATGAAATCCAGAACCTTCAGTCAGAGACTTACAACAATCAGTGGAGTGTTCTGACAGACGATGTAAATACGATGTGTACCCAGTACGTCATGGGAGAAATTAACGAACAGCAGTGGAAAGACTTTGTGGATGGAATTGTAAATTCATCAGATTACAAGGCAATTCAGAAGGAATTCAAAGAAGCTGCAGGCAAATAAGCAGTAAAGTAAGATCCTCCGGCTTTGGCCGGGGGATTTTTGAATCAGGAGGAGATTATGGGACAGAAGGATTTTTTTTATGAGATCGCACAGACCAAACATCCGGCGGGGACAACAGACCGGGAAGTTGCGATGCGGAAGGTTTCGAATCATTATTTCAAAGAAACAGCCAGACAGAGGTTAAAGCCGATCTGGGAGATTGGGTATGAAGAGCAGAAGGAGAAATTTTATCAGGAACTGGAAGAGCAGAAAGCGTATTACAGACCGTTTCTGTCCAATCATCTTTCCACACTTCCGATGGAAACACAAAGCCTTTCTCTGCAGCAGTTTGAGTTTCGGTACTGCGAGAAGGATGAGTGCTTTCAGGATCGCAATCGGCCGGATGTGAAGTGGGAAAATGTGACGATCCCGGATTACCGGGGACCGGCAAAGGAAGCTGGAAAATGGGAAGGCTATTACCGGACAGAATTTCCCTGTCCTGAGGGATGGCAGTCAGGCTGTCACAATGGATTCCGTATGATCCTGGCATTTCAGTGTGTAGATTATATTGCGGAGGTGTACCTCAACGGAAATTATGTGGGAAGCCATGAAGGGCTGTTTGCCCCATTTTCTTTTGATGTGACCAAATATATCCGGGAAAGCAATGAACTGGTGATCCTCTGTAAAAACGATATTCCGATCCTGGGAGAAGGGGAGTTTCTGGACGGAGATAAGATCTATGCAGCCACAGGACCAGGATGGGACGATCCTCAGATCGGATGGCATCACTGTCCCGCGGGAGCAGGGGTATTTGGAACGGTCCGTCTGGAACTTCGGCCGGAGATTTATGTGGACGATATTTTTGTGCGTCCGGATCTTTCCAAAGATTCGGTGGAAGTCCGGGTAGGTGTGATCAATTATACAAATCAGGTAAAACGAGATCTGGACATTCACATTTCGATCGAGCCGAAAAACTATGAAGGCAGTGCGATCGGAAGTTTTGAGAAAAAAGTGACGGCTGTGGGTCCCGGAAAGAATGAGTACCGATATTTCTTTTCTATTGAGGGCTACAGGGTGTGGAATCCGGACACCCCGTGGCTGTATGGAACCAAGGTATTCCTGAACCAAGGCGAAGCGCTGCTTAGCGCCGGGGTACAGACAACGGGGCTTAAGGAATTTCGAAGTGATGAGACAAGTACTCCCCGCGGGAAGTTTTTCTTAAATGGCAAACCGATCATGCTGCGTGGTGCAAATGAGATGGGACATTTGCAGCAATGTGTGATGAATGGAGATTTTGAGCAGCTGATCGAGGACATTCTGATCGCAAAGATGTGTCATATGAATTATTACCGGATTACACAGCGCCCGGTTCAGGAAGAAATTTATGAATATTTTGATATGCTGGGCATGATGCATCAGTGTGATTTTCCGTTGTTTGGATTTTTAAGAAGACCTCAGCTTTGCGAGGCGCTCCGTCAGGTGGAGGAGATGGAACATCTGGTCAGAAAGCATGTGTCCACGGCGATGGTAACCTTGATCAATGAACCGATGTGCATCAGAAGAACAGAAGATCCAAACGATAAGTTTTCCAGGCGCTATGAGGCAAAAGGGCATCGTCATCTCCTGCGGGATGAACTGGAGGCTTTCTTTGCGGCAGCGCGTAAGGTGATCTATGTGCAGAATCCGGACCGGGTGGTGAAGAATGTGGAAGGAGATTATGACGGACCGACCCTGGAAGGAATGCCGGATTTCCATACTTATACGATGTGGTATACCAATCACGGAGAGCCCATCGGACGTCTGATGAGAGGATACCTGCCTCCGGTGAAAGCAGGCTGGATGATCGGATGTGGAGAATATGGAGCAGAAGGTCTGGATCCGGTGGATTTGATGAGACGCCGGTATCCGAAAGAATGGCTGCAGTGTGATGAGAAGGGAGACTGGTATCCGGATCGGATCGTGCGGGCGCAGACGCATTCCGTGCAGGGGGACTGGTATCCGGAACAGCATATGATGGAAGACTGGGTAAGGGAAAGTCAGCGCCATCAGGCAAGAGCCACGAAGTTGATGACAGACGCTTTCCGAAGAAGAGGCGATGTGATCAATCAGACAGCCATCCATCTGCTGATCGATGCGTGGCCATCGGGATGGATGAAAACACTGGTGGATTGTGAAAGAACGCCAAAACCGGCATATTTTGCATATCAGGAATCACTGATCCCGTTGAAAGTGAATCTGTACACTGCAAGAACGAGCGCATATGAAGATGAGACCGTTCCGGTGGAAGTGTGGATTCTCAATGACGAAGGGGACAGGAAGAATGTAGAAATCCAGGCAGAACTCTATGAGGAAGGCAGTGATACTCCATATGCCATGTATGCAGAACCATTTGAAATCGGGGCTGCAGATGCCCAGTGTGCAGGGATCCTTCCGGTGTCTTTTGAGAAAATCGGAAACAGGAGGACGGTGACAGTACAGACCGCGATTTTTACAAAAGACGGGAAGCGGATCCATCAGGAAAAAATCGAGATCCAGGTGCAGAAAAGAAGAACACTGGAAAGAAAAGTCCATGCAGTGGGACAGGAGGCAGCAAAGCTTCTGGAAGGATATCAGGGAGAATGTTCGGATGATACTTCGGAAATGTGGCTGGTCAGCGGAGAAGATCAGACAGATCTAAAGCAGCTGGAAGAACATCTGCACAAAGGAAAAAGCGCACTGTGGCTGCTTCCTGAAAAACAAGAAGAATTGACCATTCTGAACAAAAAAATCGAGATAAAATCCTGCGGAGATCTGTTCTTTGCTGCAGCCGACGGGGCGTATGGATCGTATCCGCTTGGGATGCTGTATAATGCAAAGAAAGACTATATCGACGCTACTGCAGATCATACGATCCAGACAGAATTTTCAGGAGAAACACTGATCTATACTTACGATAAGAGTGGATTTCAGGGAAGCAAAGGAGCAAAACCGCATCGTGCATTTGTCAAAAAATGTTCGGCAGAAGGGGGCACACTGATCCTTTGTTCTCTGGCGAGAGAAGGAAGAGTCGGATACAATATCGGCCTGGATGAATTGCTTCTGGACCTTCTGGAACAGGAGGGATGAAATGAATCCATTGGAACAGGAACTGCATCAGAGAAATCTCCCGGAACTGATGCGGCAAAACAGTAAAGAGCCGGTAGAAACACCGGCTCAGTGGGAAAGAAGAAGACAGGAAATCGGGGAGATCTTAAGCAGAGAATTTGCCGGTTTTCCCACACGCCTTGCCTGCCGGAGCCAAAAGGAAGTGGTGCGGATCGACAGAGACAGTTATGGGGGAAAGGCAGAGACACAGTATTGCGAACTGAAGATCCGGTCTGATTTTTCTTCTGCATCGGTTCCGTTCACTCTGACGCTCCCCAAAGGCTCCTCTCCGGCTCCGATCTTTTTTTATCTGGCTTTTACGCCGGAGATTGCAGACGGAATCGGAGAAGAAGTGATCGACCATGGGTATGCAATTGCAAATGTCTGTTATCAGGATATTGCGGCAGACTATTTTGACGGACATATGACCGGGCTTGGAAGGTTTTGTACCAGGAATCCTTATGACAGTTGGGGGAAACTCCGGATCTGGGCATGGTGTATGTCCAGGATCGCGGATGTTCTTCTTGATGATCCGGGGATTGACCAGAAAAAAACAGCGGTGATGGGACATTCCAGACTGGGAAAAGCGGCGTTGCTCGCAGGAGCATTTGACACCAGATTTGGACTGACGGTAAGCTGCCAGTCCGGCGCCGGGGGAGCCGCATTACTTCGGGGAAAGACCGGAGAGCAGATTGAAAATCTGTATGGAAAAGGCTCCAGACTATGGTTTGCGGGAAACTTCTTTCAGTATCGGGAAGATTTGGAAAAACTTCCCTTTGATTCCCATTTTTTGCTGGCAATGATGGCCGGAAGGCATCTGTATGTGACCAGTGCATCCAGAGATGACTGGGCAGATCCAAGGTCAGAATTTTTAGGCTGTCTGGCAGCCAGTCCGGCATTTGAATGTATGGGAAGTATGGGCTTGGAGCAAAAAGGACGGTATTTGCAGCCGGGAGAATTTAGTCACAAAGGAGACATCGGATATTTTTTGAGGGAAGGGACCCATTATCTGAGCCGGGATGACTGGAAGCATGTATTTGCATACCGCAAACAGCATCAGATATGACAAAACGACAGCGTGCTTTGGAATAAAAACAGCACGCTGTCAGGTTTTTTGCAGATCTTCCGGAAGAATGGCCGGAATCCGGAATCGGACGGCAAAGCCGGTGCCGTCGGAACCGACGCCCGGAACAAGTCCGGAATCGTTGCCGAATACAAGTTTTAACCGGTGATTGACATTGGAAAGTGCGAATCCGTTGTTTTCGCTTCTGCTCATGACAGGAGCGGCCAGCTTTTCTTTTAAAAGAACCAGTTCTTCCTCCGTAATGGAAGATCCGTTATCTTCCACGCAGAACTCGATCCAGAGCGTATCCTGGATGTTGACAGGATGGGCAGAAATAGTCAGCAGGTTTTCGTCAGAATCCGGGATAAAGCCATGGACAAAGTAATTTTCAATCAGTGGCTGCAGGGTATTTTTGGGAATCCCGTAAATCTTGATGGAACTGTGGATGTTAAATTCGTATTCAAAGTCACCATAGCGGTACATATAAAAGTTGATCAGATTTTCTGACTGGCTGCATTCTTCTGCAATGGTGATATAGAGGTTGCGCCGGGTCTGGTTTCGGTACATTTTCGAAAGCAGGAGCAGCATATGGGAGGCTGCGGCGCTGTTGCTCTTTAGAATCTGTACCCGGATCTGTTCCAGGGCATTGTAAAGAAAATGTGGGTTGATACTGGTCTGCATGGCATACAGTTCCGCTTTTCTCTGAGCAATCTCATAAAGGTATGCTTTTTCTACATTGCGCTGCAGATCATCGCACATTCTGTTAAAGCTTTTGATGATCTGTGTGAATTCGTCATCATTTTTGGGCACCGGAAGCCGATAGTCCAGATTGTTGGTGCCGATCAGTCCCATGGCTTTCTGGATGGAGTGAATCTTGCGGTCTGAAATATAAAAGGCAAGGATATACAGCAGGATTGCAGCCAGGCAGATGCAGACAGAGATCACAGTTAAAACGGTGATGATCGCACTGTGTGTGAATACAGATTTTGGAACCTGATAGACCGTATAAAAGTGATACTGTTCATGATACTGTGAGGACGCATAATAGGTGGTGCCGTGTTGTGTCTGTGTGGAATGGGAGGGCTCCCCTTTGGAGGAATCTGACAGTGCAGGAAGCAGTCCGTCAGCACTTTCATAATTTTCATCCGAAGAAAAAATCACGTGCTGATTCTGATCCAGTATGGCAAAGGTGCCGTCTTTTTGCAGGTCGGCGCTGGAAAGAAGACTGCTGTATTCGGCAGTAGAGTACAGAAAGATCATGGTTCCGAGATAGTTGACAGAATCATTTTTCTGATCGAATACCGAAGTCCCTAGGCCATAGATATGAGGCGCCGGTTTCTGCAGATCATTGCTCAGCGTCATCAGCTGCTGATCGGTGAAGAGCTGGAGCTCATACGGAGTCAGCTTTGTAGTCAGTGACCGAAGCGAAAGCGGAACCAGGGTGTGCGACAGAGAATTATACTGGTAAAGGTGTCCGGTCACAGTCAGGAGCAGGGCGCCGCAGCAATAAGAGTCGGAAAAACAGAAAGAACGGAGCATCTCCATGACACTGTCACGGTATTCCAAAGGAACTTTTTTGCTGGTGGAACGATAGAAACTGCATAGATTTTGTGTATTCGCTTCATCGGAAAAAAAGGGAGTCAGATTGGTGGCGAGAGCTTCCTGACGGGAGGTCATAGAAGCAGTCAGCCGATCCAGGATCAGATCGTATTTTTTTAAATCTTCGGAGCGCTCCTGCTGGTGGATCAAAGAACTGCATACAGGCAGCAGAATGGCTGTAATGGCACAGACAGCAGCAATGCAGACGATCATGATCTTTGAGTAGTAACTGTTTTTAAACCGCTTCAGCATAGGGCGTTTCCTCCGACTGGTATTTCTAAAAGATATAGAGTATTATAACAATAGAATATGTAAAATACAAGGTTTCAAAGAAGCGGCAGATTCGAACAACCATGAGAAACGGAGAGAAATTATGCGGTCATTTTATCAAAAAGCGGCAGCGCTGCTCAGTGTGGCAGCGCTGCTTACAGGGTGTGCAAAAGAAGGAAAAATGCAGGATACAGCAATGAAACAGGAGGATACGGTGCTGACCATTTTAGTTCAGCAGTCCGGCACCAACATGTCGGGAACCTGGGAGGGGAAAAGCGCTGACAGATTCTATGAAGAAACGGGTATACGTCTGGAGTTTTATTCCAATGGAAATGGAGATGAAAAACGGTTAAAACAATATCTGGCAGCAGGAACTCTGCCAGATATTATCGGATTTCGTGATATGGAGCAGGCAGAACTTTTGACAGGCGCAGGCGTGCTGGAAAATCTGAATGAATGGGAAGACGCGCTTTCTGATGTGTTTGAAGCTTCTGAATATGAAACGGCATTGCGGTATTACCGGGAAAATTTTGGAGGAGAAGAAAAAGACTTGTACTTCCTTCCTACTTCCGTAGGAAAACAGGGAAAGGACGCAGATTACTGGATGCCGATGGTGCAGTGGAATGCCTATGAAAAGGCGGGATGTCCGCAGGTGGAGCATCTGGAGGATTATCTGGATGCAGCAGAGCAGATGCTGGAGAGAAAAGCACTGACAGCCATGGGAGAGCCTGTCTATGGATTTTCTCTGTGCTCAGACTGGACGGATAAAAAAATGCAGCAGCCAACTTCTTTATATGGATATTATGGCATGGATGTGGGGACGCTTTCGCCACTGTTTGCAGTGGATGCAAAGACCGGAACGATTCAGGGGATTTTGGAAGAGGACAGTTTTTATAAACAGGCGCTTCATTTTTATTTTGAAGCCAACCAGAGGGAACTTCTGGATCCGGATTCTAGAACACAGACTTTTGAGAAACTGCAGGAGAAGTATCAGAAAGGACAGATTTTATTTTCCGGTTATGCATGGCAGACCGGAGAGTATGGAATGACAGAAACAAAAGAAGAACGAAACGACGGATATGTCCCTCTTGTGGCCAAGGATATGACACTTTATCAAAGACCGGAGAATCCGGTTGGTGAAAACTGGTTTTTTGCAGTTAATAAGAACAGTGAAAAGCAAGAAAAAGCATGTGAATTTCTGAACTGGTTCTATGCGCCCGAAAACATTGTGAAATTATATGAGGAAAAAGAAGGAATGGATCCTTACGGGAAGGAAGAAGAAAAACCGGTGTTTCAGTGGCTTGGCCTGACGCAGGCAGAAGCAGGTTTTTCCGGGAAAGATCCTGTTCAGAAGAGACAAACCCAGGGAAAGACGGTGGAAGGATGCCGGGCGGTCTATCTGATGGATGCCCTTCCGGCAAAACTGCAGACGATAGAAAGCCATCTGCAGGAGATGGTGCAGGAATTATCCTGGAGTATGATTTATGCGGAGACGGAAGAACAATTTGAACAGCTCTGGAGTGAAATGCTGCAGAAAGGAAAAGAGTTGGGAATGGAACAGTTAAATGCATATTATCAAAAAGAATGGAAACAGGCATTGGAAAAGGAGAAAGTATATGGAATCTCTCAAAAATAGACATGAGATCAAACTAAAAAAACCGGCCAGATACTGGGATGACGGGCTGCCCATCGGAAATGGCAGACTGGGAGCCATGGTCATGGGAAAAGTGAATGAGGAGACAATCTATCTCAATGAAGAAAGCATCTGGTATGGACAGGATATCGACCGGAAAAATCCAGATACCAGAAAATATCTGGATCAGATCCGACAATTATTGTTTTCAGGAGAAGTGGAAAAAGCACAGTTTCTCGCAAAGATGGCGATCACATCGACCCCCAAATATATGAATCCGTATCAGCCGGCGGGAGATTTAAGAATCTGTATGTACCATCACAAAGGAAAGGCAGAACAATATGAAAGGCGGCTGTTACTGGAGGAAGCAACAGCGGTAGTGTCCTATCAAATGAACGGATATACTTACAAACGAGAGCATCTGGTCAGCCAAAAGTATCAGGTGGTGGCGATCCGGCTTACAACAGACTGTCCGCAGGGACTTACCTTTTCTGTCAATATGAGCAGAAAGCCCTTTGAGGAGCATACGGAGAGTCTTTCGGCAGATACGGTCTGTAATTATGGGGAATGCGGCCCCGGAGGGGTTCATTATTTCACAGGCGTGAAGCTGGTGTCGCCGGAGGGAAAAGCAGAATCGATCGGGGATTTTACCTGGATTCGAAATGTTCATGAGGCATGGATTTATGTGGCATGCGGAACAGATTTTGCAGATCCGGATTATCGGGCGCATTGTCAGAAACGTCTGGAGGAAGCGGCGGATGTCGGATTTGAGACAATCTTTCAGGAACATCAGAGAACGTTTCAGGGGTTGTACAACCGGATGGATTTTTCATTAGGAATACAGGATGTTCCGCAAGAGGCAACAGATGAACTGTTAAATGCTGTAAAGAATGGTGAACGTACGCACTTGAAGTATTTGACAGAGACGTTGTTTCATTATGCCAGATATCTGATGATCTCCAGTTCCTATGACTGTCTGCTGCCGTCCAATCTGCAGGGCATCTGGAATGGAGAGTATGCTCCGCCGTGGCAGTGTGAATTTACGATCAATATCAATACGGAAATGAATTATTGGATCGCAGAGAAGTGTCAGCTTCCCGAATGTCATCTCCCTCTGTTCGCCCAGGTGAAACGGATGATCCCAAAAGGAAAGAAGACAGCGGAAGCATTATATGGCTGCAGGGGATTTTGTGCGCATCACAATACGAATCTCTGGGCAAATACAGATCCGGAAGGCATTTTTGATGCCTCTCCTGTATGGTCTACCGGGGCGGCATGGCTGAGTCTGCATTTTTTTGAACATTATCGCTATACAAAAGACCATGAGTTCCTGCGGAAAGAAGCACTTCCTGTGATGCGGGAAGCCATCCGCTTTTATGAAGATTACCTGACAGAGACCAGAGAGGGCGTGCTGGTTACAGGACCGTCTGTTTCTCCGGAAAATACATACCGTTCGCAAACCGGGGAAATCGGCGCGCTTTGTATGGGACCGTCCATGGATATGGAAATTTTAAGGCAGTTATTCCGGGAATATCTGGAGGGCTGTGAGATCCTTGGGCTGACCGAGGCAGAATCCGACGCAGAAACAATCCGGGCAATTGCAAAAAAACTGCCGGAGATTGCGCTGACAGCAGATGGACGGATTCGGGAATGGCAGGAAGACTATGAAGAGATGGAGCCGGGACACCGACATATTTCTCATCTGTATGCGCTTCATCCGGGATATGAGATTACGGAGGAAAAAACAGAGTTGTTTGAGGCGGCAAGAAAAACACTTGAGACAAGGCTTGCACATGGAGGCGGACATACAGGATGGAGCCGGGCATGGGTCACCTGTTTTTGGGCAAGGTTAAAAGATGCAGATCAGGTCGAGGAAAGCATCCGAAGACTTCTTACAGACTGTATCAAGATCAATCTTCTGGACACCCATCCACCGTTTCAGATTGATGGAAATTTCGGGATCGCAGAGGCAATACTGGAAAGTCTGGTGCAGTCCCACAGCGGATATCTGGAATTTCTTCCGGCGCTTCCAAAGAGCTGGCAGTGCGGAGAAGTGAAAGGGGTTTTGTTAAAAGGCGGGATCCTTGCAGACTTTACATGGGAAGAAGGTAGGATCACAGAACTGGCGCTGACTGCAAAAGAAGATCAGAAGCTTGCAATCCGGGTAAATGGAAAAGACAGGGAAGTGATTCTGCAAAAAAATGTGAAAAAAATGCAAAAAGTTTGAAAGATTACTATATAAAGCGGGGGCAAAAATTTGTATACTAATCCCAAATAAGGACAATCAGGACATGTAAGGAAGAGAGTTCTGATTTAGGGAGGGTAAGTATGGAACAAAAAAAAGCGCCAAGAGAGATGACCGGAGCAGAATTGAATTCAATGCTGAAAAGCTCTATTAACTTTAAAAGTCTGGGCGGGATGCGCTGTGAAGAGCTGAACCTGTCAGAGGAAGATATGCAGTGGTGGCGGGATGCCAAGATTGGGATGTTCGTCCACTGGGGATTGTATTCCATTCTTGGAAGAGGAGAATGGGTACGTCATAATGAGCAGATTCCATGGGAGGAGTATACGGCTCTTGCGGATCAGTTCTGTCCGGAAGAGTTTGACATGCATGAGTGGACCGATCTGGCAAAAGAGTTTGGTGCAAACTATATGGTCATGGTCACACGCCATCATGATGGATTTGCATTGTGGAACAGTCCGGGAAGTTATCAGAATTTCACCAGCTGGAATACGGCGTCACACCGTGATTTTGTAAAAGAATATACAGACTGTGCCAGAGAGGCGGGATTGAGAGTCGGATTATATTATTCGCCGATGGACTGGAGATTCCCGGGATATTTTGATCCAAAAGGAGAGGAAGATCCTGCCAATGCAGACAATGCGCTTCTGATGAAAAAACAGTGTTACGATCAGGTGAGAGAGCTTGTCAGCAATTATGGAAAGATCGACATCCTCTGGTATGACGGGGGGTGGCTGGCACACAAAGGAAGCGATACGTCCAGTTCCTGGTTCTGGGAGCCTGTCAAATTAAATAAAATGGCCAGAGAATACAATCCAAAGATGATCATGAATCCCCGCTCCGGCTGGGAAGGAAACTTCTATTGTGATGAAGGCTCCCATGAGATCACCGGAAAGATCATACCGGTGCCATGGGAGAAGAATATGTGCGTATGCAGCGGATGTTCCTGGGGATGGATGGCAGACGATCCGGTTTCTGACTTTGACTGGCTGATCCATATGCTGGTGAATGTGGTGACACGTGACGGCAATTTGCTTTTGAATGTGGGACCGGACAAGAACGGTCATATTCGTCCGGATGTGGCAGAGCGTATGCGTCAGATCGGAGCATGGCTTAGAGAAAATGGGGATACGATTTATAAAACAAGAGGAGGCCCGATCGAACCTGTAGATCATGTGTATGGAACGACATATCGGGAAAATGAGATTTTCCTGCATATTCTGGATACAGAAGCGTTCAGAAACGAAGTACTTCCGTCCATTCCATATGAGATTTTGACATGTACATATAAAGGAGACTCGCTTTCCTTTACACAGAATGAAGATCAGATCAAGATCGAACTTCCTGAAAATCTGGAAAAAGAGGCAGATACGATCGTCAGAATCCGGCTGAAGGAATGTGTAAGAGAAAAAGAACAGATGGAGATTCATTTTACGGGAAAGGAGTAGAAAGATGAGATACGGAGTATCATACTATCCGGAACATAAAAAGCCGGAGGAATATCAGCATGACATCCAGTGCATCATCGAATCCGGGATCAACACGGTGCGAATGGGAGAGTTTGCATGGTGCAGATTCGAACCGGAAGAAGGGAACTACTGCTTTGACTGGCTGGATGAAGCTGTGGAGACATTTGGAAAGCATGGGATCGAGACGATCATCTGTACGCCGACTGCATGTCCCCCTGCGTGGATGATCGAAAAGCACCCAGATATTTTATATATGGATAACAGAGGAATCCGCAGACCGTTTGGCGGAAGAAGGCATTATTGTTACAATAACGAAACGTATCGGAAATATTCGGCAAAGATTGCAGAAGCCATCGGAAAACATTATGGAGACAATCCATATGTGGCAGGATTTCAGATTGACAATGAACCGGCGCAGGAAGGAACCGGACGCTGTCATTGTCCGGTCTGCCAGAAAAAATTTCAGGATTATCTGAAAGAAAATTATCACACAATTGAGGAATTTAACGAGAGAAGCGGAGGAATTTTCTGGTCCCAGGAATACACCCATTTCGGACAGATCCAGATTCCGGTCAATTCCATCGAGGTGGGAGCGATTCAGCAGATCGAGGCATTTTATGAAAATCCGACGGTGAGACTGGAGTTTGAACGGTTTGCCAGTGACAGTCAGATTGAATATCAGAATATTCAGACACAGATGTTGAAGAAGTATACTACAAAATTTGTGACGACCAATGCCACAGGGCTGGCTACAAACAGTATTGATTATTATAAAAGTACCAAAGAACTGGATACCTATGCGTTTGATTACTATCCGGGGCTGAGAAATACATCTGTAGACTCGTTCCCATATGCATTTGCAAGGGGCGTCAAAGACGGAAAACACTTTGGCGTGATGGAATTTATGTCCGGAGGAGGACATCGGTTCAGCGGTTCCGGACGGCAGCAGCCCAATCCGGGAGCGCTCAAACAGGCGGTATTCCAATCTGCAGCCCATGGTGCGGATCTGATGCTTCATTTTCAGTATCGTACGTTCCCGTTTGGCGCAGAGCAGCTGAATTATGCCATTGTAGATATGGATGGAATCCCGAGAAGACGCTACTACGAGATGCAGGAGACAGCAGCGCTGTTAAAGAAAATAGAACCCTATGAGGAAGCTAAATTTGTCAACGAAGCGGCAATCCTTGTGGACTACGATGTACACTGGGCTTTGAGGATCAAACCGGTCAATGATCCGGATTACAACTATCTGGATTATTGCGGGGAGATCTACCACCTTCTTCAGAAAAACGGCATGGGGGCGGATGTGCTTTCGTATGATGCAGATCTGTCGGTGTATAAGCTGGTGATCTTGCCGGGGGCATTTATTTTAAGAGAAGAGCACCGGGAAAAACTGAAAGCGTATGTGAAAAACGGAGGCCATCTTGTGGCAACTTTTCTGACAGGAGTTAAGAATGGGGACAACGTAGGATATACACAGAGTCTTCCAGCAGGAATGCAGGATGTGTTTGGTGTGACTGTACAGGAGGTGGAACCAATCTTTGCAGACAATATCGCTACTGTCCGGATTTCTATGGATGGGTGCGAAAGAGAGAGCAAAGACAGCTGTTGGTGCGATCTGTTGGACGGATCCGCAAAGATGATCGGTACTTATACGGATACTTATAAAAAAGGCTGTGGTGTTATCTCAGAAAACAGCTTTGGAAAAGGAATGGCATATTATATCGGAACAGGGCTGGAAGCGGATGCATTTGGAGCATTACTGGATGAGATCAGCAAAAAGGCCGGAGTTTCCAGGATCCCATTTGCAATTCCAAAAAACGTGGAGGCAGTGCGCCGCAGATATGGAGACAAAAACATCTATTATCTGATCAATTTTACTCAAGAAGCAGTGGAGATACCGGTGCCGGGTCAGTATCAGGATCTGGTGTCCGATCAGCGGATCAGTGGCTCAGCTCATATGGAGGCACAGGGATTTGCAATGTTGATGGAAAGGTAGGAGGAAGTGGAACATGAAAATTTTAATGCAGTCGATTGACCGCAATATTTTGAAAGTGGTCTGTCAGGAATGTGAAAAGGAACATCTTCCAGGAGCACAGATTCTTCCGAGTGCAGATGCAGAATGGACACAAGGGTGTCAGATTTGTGCCGAACAGAAAGAAGGAGAGATTGTCTTTTGGACAGAAGATGGAATTTTTGCAAGACAGTCAGAGGTTTGTCTTACGCCAAAAGAGGTGTTTCGTTATACTTTTTCCGGCAATGCCCCGGTCATTGTGACAAAGAAGACGATCGATGGAGAACGTGCTTTTGTAGAGAATGCAGACACGGTAAAAGTGGCGGATGCATACGAAGGGAAAATCTCCTTTCAGCTTTGTGACGATGAGGCAATTTATGGACTGGGTCAGCAGGAAAACGGAGTGTATAATTACCGGAATGTAAAGGAATATCTGTATCAGAATAATATGAAGATTCCGATGCCGGTGATCCTCTCTTCCAGACACTATGCAATCCTGTTTGACGCAGGATGTATGTTTACCTATGAGGAAAAGAATGGAATCATGACATTTACTTTTGATGCGGTGGATGATCTTACCTACTATGTGATCAAAGGAAGCTGTATGGATGAACTGGTGAAAGGAATCCGTACGCTTACCGGAAAAGCAGTCATGCTTCCGAAATGGGCATTTGGGTATGTGCAGTCAAAGGAGCGCTATAAAACACAGGAAGAGATTCTGACCACGGCAGAAGAATTTCAAAAGCGTGACATTCCGGTGTCCTGTCTTGTGCTGGACTGGCATTCCTGGGAAGAAGGAAAATGGGGCAACAAGATTTTTGACAAGAGTCGTTTTCCAGATGCCAAAGCCATGGTAGACGAGCTTCATAAAAAAGGAATTGCATTTATGATCTCGGTATGGCCGAATATGAACCAGGGGACAGAAAATAACGAAGAAATGGCAAAGGCAGGCAAGCTGCTGATGAATTTATCCACGTATGATGCGTTTGATGAGGAAGCAAGAAATCTGTACTGGGAACAGTGTGAACGGGAACTGTTTGCGGCAGGAACCGATGCCTGGTGGTGTGATTCCACGGAGCCGTTTACTCCAGACTGGAACGGAGCGGTCAAACGCCCGGATGAGGAACGGTATCAGATGGCAAAAGATTCTACGAATCAATATCTGGATGCAAGAGAATCCAACCTGTTTGCCCTGAAACATGCCCAGGGAATTTATGAGCATCAGCGGGCGGCATGTTCGAAAAAGAGAGTGGCGAATCTTACCAGATCCGGCTCCCCTGGTTCCCAGCGATATGGAACGATCCTCTGGTCCGGGGATATTGCGGCAACCTGGGACGTGTTAAAAAATCAGATCGCAGAAGGTCTGAGTATGAGCATGTCCGGTATTCCATACTGGACGCTGGATGCAGGGGCATTTTTTACAGGAACATTGGAATGCTGGAGAAAATTCATCGACAATCCACAGGCAGAAGGCCCGCAGCCATGGTTCTGGCATGGTCTGTTTGAAAAAGGGGTGGAGGATTTGGGATATCGGGAACTGTATGTGCGCTGGCTGCAGCTTAGCACCTATCTTCCGATGATGCGCTCCCACGGGACAGACACACCGAGAGAGCCATGGCAGTTTGGAGAGGCTGGTTCCGTATATTATGATACGATTGTAACCTATATCCGAAAACGATATGCAATGCTGCCGTACACATATTCACTGGCATGGAAGGTTTGGAAGGATGATTATACAATCCTTCGCAGTCTGATGTTTGATTTTGCACAGGATGAGGCGGTAAAAGAACGGAAAGAAGAGTTTCTGTATGGCCCGTCCTATCTCGTCTGTCCGGTGACAAGGCCGATGGAGTATGGTCCGCAGAGCACACCGCTTGAAGCGTCCAGAGAGGTGGAAATCTACCTTCCCAAAGGTGCAGACTGGTATGCAGAGGAAGATGACCGATATTTTGAAGGCGGTCAGAACATTTGTATGGAAGCGGGGGTGGATACGATGCCGGTATTTGTACGTGCCGGTTCCGTGATTCCAAAGGCATCCAAAGTGATGGGATGCACAGATGAGATCCACGTGTATGCAGGTGCAGACGGAAGCTTTGCACTGTATGAAGACAATGGCGAGGATTACGAATATGAAAACGGATCTTACAGCCTGATCACATTCCGGTGGGAGGACTCCTGTCATAAGCTGCATGTGAAATCGGAAAAGACAGAGTGCGGATATCCGGAAAGATTCTGTGTGTTCCTTCATGAAAACGGAACGGTACAGAAAAAAGAAGTAGTTTGGGAAGGAACAGAGACAGAAATTTTGTTGTAGCCGGACGAATGCAGAAAGTGGGAAGACAAGGATGAAAAACGAAGAAGTATTTCAATATAATAAACGAGATTCACAGGGGACACGGGTAACGCCGGTGTCCTGTGAAACATTTGACTTTGCGCGTTATGTGGAGTATGAAGAATCCTTAAGAGAACGCCAGGAGAAGTTTTTGAAAGCGGATGACGGGATTCTGGTGTACAGACGTGTGCGGGCAGACGGCGTCTTTTACGACAAATGCAGAGACTGGAAGGAATCTCTGGAATTACAGCTTGGCGCTTTGGAAAAAAGTCTGGAGTATCGGGCTGATATTGCCAATTTCCTGGAACCCTGGTATGGGATCGGATACATTGCAGGATGCTTTGGCGGAGAATATGAGTTTTTAGAGGGGCAGGCTCCTGCAGTGCGTCCCATGTTCCATTCTGCGGAAGAACTGCTGGCGGCAGCTCCCGAAAAGATCGAGAATACCCCTGCGGGAAAACAGATCCTGGAAATGACCGAATATTTTATGGATAAGACAAAAGGAAAGCTTCCGGTTTCTATGACTGATGTACAGTCGCCGATCAACATGCTGTCGTATCTGTTGCCGATCACAGATCTGTTTATGGAAGTATATGACGATCCGGATGGAGTCAAAGAAGCAGCGATGCTTTCGGCAAAGCTTCTGGCAGAATTTCTGGACAGGCAAAGGGAGATCATTGGGGATGCACTGGCTTCTCCGGGACATGGATTTGCCAGCAGCAGACTGTTTCGTGGAATCGGGCTGAGTGATGACAACAGCATCATGGTTGCCGGGGAAGATTACAAAGAATTGTTCCAGCCGGCGGATGAGTGGCTCGGAGAGCGGTTTGGCGGAACGGTATTTCATTCCTGCGGAAACTGGGAGCAGAAGATTTCCATGGTGAAGCAGATGAATGGGATCTTTATGGCAGATGGAGCGTTTACTCTTCAGACAGATCCTTCTCCGAACAATCCGGATGTGTTTGGAGAACAATTTGCAGACAGCGGCATTATTCTGAATGCACGGGCAGTCGGCGCAGAGGCAGGAGATGCGTTTGAAAGACTGTATCGAAAAGGAATGAAACTCATTGCCGTGACATACTGTGAGACCGCACAAGAACAAGAAGCGCTTTATCGGAAACTGCATGAGATGGAGCAGCGTTTGAAATAAGAGAGAACTTAGGGTTCTGGAAAAGAGGAAAAGATGAAAGTCTGGGAATATGGGAAGCTGCGTGTCAGCGACAATCAGAAATATCTTTGCAACGGAGATCGGCCGTTCTTCTGGCTGGGAGATACGGCATGGCTGATGTTTGCAAAACTGACAGAAGAGGAAGCAGCAGTTTATCTGAGAAACAGAAAAGAAAAAGGATACAATGTGATCCAGTCGACTCTGATCCACGAGTGGCCTCAGAAAAACCGAGATGGCGCGGATGCGCTGTGTAATGAAGAATATGCCACACCGGATCTGGAGGGCGGATATTGGGAACGTGTGGAACATATGGTCAGCATGGCAGAAGAACTTGGACTTTACATGGCGCTTCTTCCAACCTGGGGAGCCAATGTGGCTGCAGGAAGGCTGCATATGGGAAATGTAGACGCATATCTGGATTTTCTGCTGGAGCGTTTTGGATCCCGGCCAAATATCATATGGCTGGCAGGAGGAGATGTGAAAGGAGAGGCGGCGCCAGAAGTATTCTGTCATATTGGAAAGCGGCTGAAAGAAGAAAGCGATGGGCATCTGGTAGGCTTTCATCCATTTGGAAGAACTTCTTCTTCCCAGTGGTTCCAGGAAGAAGACTGGCTGGATTTCAATATGTTCCAGTCGGGACACCGCAGATACGATCAGGTCGTGCTGGGGGCGTGGGATGACAATGGGAAGAATCCAAATCAATACGGAGAGGACAACTGGAGATATGTGCAGGCAGATCTGGCAAAAACTCCGCGGAAGCCAACCATTGACGGAGAACCGTCTTATGAGCAGATCGTACACGGACTGCATGACAATACACAGCCTTACTGGCAGTCCTGGGACACCAGAAGATACGCATACTGGTCAGTCTTTGCAGGGGCGTTCGGCCATACATTCGGCGACAATGCCATTATGCAGTTTTTCCGGAAAGACTTGGAAAAAGAAGGGGTATTTGGCGTATGGCAGGATTGGAGAGAGGCTCTGCACAACATCGGCGGGATGCAGATGGGACATTTGAAACATCTGATGGAGAGCGTAGAGTATCAGAATGGATGCGCAGCGCAGAACCTGGTGACAGAAGGCGACGGCGAGGCTTATGAGAGAATCGCCGTGTTTGCAGGAAAGGACTATATCTTCTGTTATGATTATACGGGGCATCCGTTTACACTGGATCTGGAATCTTACAAGGGAACATTTGATACATATTGGATGGATCCCGTAACCGGCGTGTTCAGCTATGCGGGATGCACAGAAGGAAAACAAAAGCATACGTTTTGCCCAATGAAGCGCCTGGAAGGACACTCCGATTGGGTACTGGTGCTGAAAAAGCAGGAAAAGTAAAATAAAAAACAAAATGGGGGATATCATTCAAATCTGCAAATGATATCCCACGTTTTTATATCCAAATGAAGCCGTCATGAGGAGTTGTTTCTGTTACTCCCGGAAAATACATAAATGTTTGCACATATCCGGAAACTGCATCTGCTTGCTGACATCTTCCCAGTGTTTGAAATCTTTGGTGCGCATTCCTTTATAGCTGGCATCCCCGAATGAGTCATAAAACAGATACATCCACCCATCTTCTTCGATCAGGAGAGGACCTTCTGTCCGGAAAGCTGTCAGTAAAGGCGAGATATCTTCATAAGGCCCGGTGATATCACGGGAACGTGCGGTTCGGATGGCAGCATAGTGGGTACCGGGGGCATTATGTCCGCGCTCATCTTTAAATGCCATGTAGTAGTAGCCGTTATAATACCGGATGGAAGCATCGATCACCTGGTATCCTGGATCAAATAATTTCTGTGCCGGTGTGTAGGTTTCAAAATCTTCTGTATGACAATACCAGATCCGATTGGAAACCCGTTTGTCTGTATTCAGGGAATAAAAACTGGTGGACCAGAACAGCATCCAGGCATTGCGTTTGCGGTCAAAACAAAGTTCGGGAGCCCAGCAGTTGCAGACATCCTCATTGTCACCCATGACTTTCAAATGTTTGACTTCGTCCCAGTGGATCAGATCTTGGGATGTTGTATATCCCAGGGTGTTGCTGTACCAGTTGTCGGTAAAAAACAGTCGGTAGATTCCCTGGTTATCTTTTAAAATGTAAGGGTCGCGGATGATTTTTCCAAAAGGCCGAAGATCTAAAACCGGCTGGTTCTGATTGCAGTCTTCAAAATGGAACAGATCGTTTCCTTTTGCAATGCGCAGGGTTTGATCCTGGTCAAAAAAGTAAGACATGGTATACATTTAAATTTCCTCCATCAATGATTTATTTTTTGTTTTCCAGACACCGGAGCGGAAACGCAGACCAAAACAAATGCTTCGGCACAGCCAGTCGGAAAGCATGGCAATCCATACACCAAGTACGCCCATGTGGAAGTAGATCCCAAGAATATAGCTGAATCCGACACGCCAGATCCACATGGAAAGAATGGAAACAACCATGGGATATTTGACATCGGCAGCCGCGCGGAGCGTATTTGTGAGCATAAAGGACTCGGGATATAAAAAGATGGCTCCGATACTGTGAACACGGATCAGCAGTGAGGCAGTTTCCAGAGTTTCCGGTGTCAGATTGTAAAGCGGCAGAAGATACGGACAGGCAACAAACATGAGTAAATTAGTGACTGCCAGAATGCCGTGCGATACAAGCAGCAGTTTTTTTGTGTAGGAGACCGCCAGGTCATAAGCGCTTGCTCCGATGCACTGCCCTGAAATGGTGATCATAGCTGTTCCAATGGCGGCAGCCGGGATCAGGGCAAACTGGGACAAAGAGTTGGAAACCGCATTTGCGGTGGTGGCGCTTGTTCCAAATCCTGCTACAACGCTGAGCACCAGCAGTTTTCCAATTTGGAAAATACTTGTCTCAATGCTGCTTGGAATCCCAATATATAACAGTTTTCGAATGATTCCGATATGAAAATGAAACGAATAAGTCTTCAGTGTGATCAACTGCCCCGGTCGTCTCAGCATCAAAAGAAGAAAGACAGCGGCAAAGATCCGGGCGATCAAAGAAGAAATGGCAACTCCTGAAGCGCCCATATGAAAGCAAAAGACAAGCAGTGCATTTCCACAGACGTTCAAAAAGTTCATGACAAGAGAAGCGGTCATGGAAATTTTTGAATTTCCCATAGCGCGGAAAATAGCGGCGCAGGAATTGTAAATGGCAAGAAACGGATAAGAAAAAGCCAGGATGAAGAAATAAATTCTTGCATTTTCCATAACGTCAGGCGCCACATTTCCAAAAATCAGATGCAAAAGCCAGTAATTTCCGAGCAGTGCAATGGCTGTCATAAAAAAAGACAGCGTTGTTGTGGATAAAAGAAGCTGCTGTGTATTTTTTAAAGCGCTCAGATAGTTCCTGGCTCCCAGATTTTGGGAAATGATGACAGATCCTCCGGTGGTAAGCGCTACAAAAAGAACAACAAGCAATACGTTAAGGGAGTCTACAAGCGATACGCCTGAAACAGCAGCTTCCCCTGCGCTTGCCACCATCATTGTGTCAGCCATTCCGACAAAAATCCCGAGGAATTGTTCAATGATCAGTGGAAAAATCAGTGCGCGAAGCTGCTTTCCGGTAAAAAGCGGCGGGTTGTCAGAAGACATGAGATACACCTCCAATACATATCTGTTTTTATCAGTGTACTATAAGAAGAAATGAAACAATAACATATTTGTTAGAAGAGTAACAGAAAAGACATCACTTCCGAAATCCGGTAGATTTTTTAAATTTTGTCTAGTAAAATCAAAGAAAATCGAAAAACCGACAAGATGCAGGAGGGTGAGAAATGAAGTATAAAAAGAATTGGGAAGAGACAAAAGAAAAATTCAGAAATTACTGGAAACACCAGAATACAGGACGTCCTTTGATGATCGTTGTGGCAGAAAAAGAAGGAGCCACACCACTTCCGGAGGAACTGCGTTCCAAGGATATGGAGGATAAATATATGAATCCGGAACGTATGGTTGCAAGCTATCGTCACTGGTGTGAAAATCATGAATTTTTGGGAGAAAGTTTTCCGAATATGAGTGCAGACTTCGGACCGGGATCGATCGCAGCCTATCTGGGATCTGACATTGAATTTCAGGATCGTACGGTCTGGTTTACAGAATGTGTGGAAGACTGGGAGGAAGAAGGAGAACTGAAGTTTGACCCGGAAAATGCGTGGTTTCAAAAACATATCGAAGTTGTAAAAAAATGCCGGGAACTGGCAGGCGATGATTTTTATGTTGCGATTCCGGACCTGATGGAAAATGTAGATATCCTTGCTTCGCTGCGAGGCGCCCAGAATACGATTTTTGACCTGATCGATGAACCGGAAGAAATGGAAAAGCGAATCCAGGAAGTGACGGATGTTTATTTTGAATATTATGACCGATTTTATGATCTGGTGAAAGATTCCAAGGATGGTTCTTCTTGTTACACCGTATTCCAGATCTGGGGAGAAGGAAAAACTGCCAAACTGCAATGCGACTTTTCTGCTATGATGTCTCCGACTCAATACCGGGAATTTATTGTAGATTCTCTCAGACAGCAGGCAAAAAAACTGGATAATGTGCTGTATCATCTGGATGGACCAGATGCAATTAAACATGTGGATGCACTGATGGAAATCGAAGAGATCGATGCACTGCAGTGGACCAGCGGAGACCATGGTCCGGATGGAACACTGGAAGAATGGTATGAAATTTATGATAAGGCAAGAAGAGCGGGAAAATCTCTGTGGATCAAGGTTTACACAGGAACGGTAGATGACTGGATCCGCAATGTGGATCGTCTGGTACAAAGATATGGTTCCCACAGTATGCTGCTTTACTTTAATCCGATGTCTATGGCAGATGCGAAGAAGCTGATGGCATATGCAGAAGAACATTGGAAAGACGTAAAAGGAACATTTGAGTGTTAGGTGATGGAGGTAAAGAACATGAAACAGGCAGTGATCATACAGCCATTGATTGAGAATCACAGAGTTCAGCTGGGAATTTCTTACATAGAAAAGGCCTTGAAGGATGCAGGATATGAAATTTCCAGTGTTACAGAAGAACCGGGAAATGATTACCGGGAGCTGGAAGGCGTTAAGATTTATGTGGGAAATCGAGAAGAATCTGCATATTTGAAAGATCTGGAAAATCGGGGATTGCTGATCTATCATAAAGAAATCCCGGCGGCGGAAGGCTTTTATCTGAATGTGATTGCACCGAAATTATGTGTTATTTCAGGAGGGGACGCAACAGGCGCGCTTTACGGATGTCTGGAACTGTCAGAGCGCATCCGAAAAGAGGGCAAGATTCCAGAGGTACTGGCGTTTTTGGATGCTCCGGTCTACAAATTGAGAGGACCGGTCATCGGACTTCAGAAAACAAAACTGGAACCGCCTCGTCTGACCTATGAGTATCCGGTGACTCCGGGACGTTTTCCATGGTTTTATGACAAGGAATTATGGCAGGAATATCTGGACATGATGCTGGAAGACCGCTGCAATGTACTGTATATCTGGAGCGGACATCCCTTCTCTTCTTTTGTTAAAGTTCCGGATTATCCGGAAGCGCTGGAAGTGACGGAGGAAGAATTTCAGAAGAACAGAGAAGTATTTGAATGGCTGACAAAAGAGGCTGATCGAAGGGGAATCTGGGTGGTCTTAAAATTCTACAGTATCCACATTCCGCTGCCATTTGCAGAGCACCATCACCTGGAACTTCTGCAAAGCTCCATCAATCCGCTGGTAGCAGATTATACTTATAAATCCATCGTTGAATTTATTAAGAGTTTTCCTCATATTGGACTTATGGTATGTCTGGGCGAGGCACTCAGAGGCGATCAGAATAAGGAAGACTGGTTCTTAGAGACCATTATCCCGGCAGTGAACGAAGGCATCCGTCAGGCAGATTTAAAGGAGATCCCTCCGTTGATCTTAAGAGGTCATGACTGCAAGGCAGAAGATATTATGCATAAGGCAGTAAAAGAATACTCAAATCTGTATACACAGTGGAAATTCAATGGAGAGAGCCTGACTTCTTATTATCCGGTTGGAAACTGGCAGAAAAAACACAAGGAAATGACTGTCCACGGTCAGACTCATATCATGAATGTTCACGTTCTGGCAAATCTGGAGCCATTTCGTTTTGCGGCGCCTGGATTTATCCAGAAGTGTATGCAGACTGGTATGCACCGCCTGGGAACAAGCGGACTCCATCTGTATCCGTTATTTTTCTGGGATTGGCCATATGCGGCAGATAAGACAAACCCGCGTCTCAAACAGGTAGACCGAGACTGGATGTGGTACAAAGCGTGGATGCGTTATGCATGGAATCCCGATTATGAGGAAAAAACAGAGCGGGAATACTGGATCGGGCAGCTGGATGCATGTTTCGGATGTGGAAGAGAAGCAGGAGAGCATATTTTAAATGCACTGGAAAGCATCGGGGAATGTGCGCCGCGTATTTTGAGACGGATCGGAATTACCGAGGGAAATCGACAGACCATGTCTCTTGGAATGACAATGAGCCAGCTTACCAATGTGAAAAAATACCGTCCGAATTATGAATTGTGGAAATCGGTATCCACTCCGGGAGAACAGCCAGATGAATATGTGCAGAAAGAATTAAAAGGGGAACGTCATTTTGGAGAAACTCCTGTAGATATGACAGCAGATGTCTTAAGATTTTCGGCAGACGCAGTGCGGGAAATTTACAAGGCGAAAGATCAGGTTACCTGCAATTTGGAAGAATTTGACCGCTACATTACAGATATTGAAGCAATTCGGATGATTTGTGAAGTTTATGCGAAAAAAGTAGATGCGGCAGTGAAAGTTTTGACGTATAAATATACAATGAACGAAGAATTAAAAGGAGATTTGTCGCTTCTTGAAGATGCAGCAGAAGATTTGAAAGAAAGTCTGGATATTTACAGATGTCTCGCAGAACTGACAGAGAAGACCTATCTGTATGCAAACAGTATGCAGACCCCTCAGAGAAAAATCCCATTCCCGAATGGGGAAACTTATGGACACTGGAGTCAGTGCCTGCCCGAGTATGAAAAAGAATATCAGGCATTTATTCAGCATGTAGAAGAAATGAAACAGGGGATCTTCCCGAAAGAAGAAACCGATGACGAGCAGATCGAACCTCTGAAAAATAGTGAATTTCACTTATTGTCGGATAACTGTGAAACATATATAATAGAAAAGGGAGCAAGTGTTTTTACCGATTATGAGTCGCCGATCCAGAATACGGCGCAGGAAGTAGCCGGATTGACCGGAATCCGATTTGGACTGGGTGAGGCCATTGAAAGCGGTGTCACCGTGAAAGTCGAATTAAAAGAGGACAGCCTGATCCTGGTCGGATATATGAATGCGAAAGGCGTAGAATGGCTGCAGGTTCCGGATCTGGAGACGAACACGCATGCAGATGACCGAGGCGGACTGGCGGTTGTATATGGTTCGGCGATCTATGCAGAAGGCTGCCCGCTGATCAATGTTCATGCTTTCCGTTATGAAAAGGGAACTCATGAGATCTACATGGGAACCGGCGGGTATACAATTGTCGGAATTGTTCCGATAGATGCACCGATCAAAGTGCGAAATGCAGGATTATCCGACAACAGTCTGGATAAACTGGATTGGCTGTATCAATAGAGAAAAGTGTGTATAGGGAGCGATGTAGAATCACAGCGTTCCCTATCCGTCTGTCTGGAAGTGGGCAAAATCTGTTACAGGTAGGGAGAAAAAACGTGAGAAAAAGAGTTTGGAAAAGTATAGAAAATTACACATTGACGAAAAAAATCCTGGTTGCATTTTTGATCGTTACCATTCCGTTGACAACAGTTTTGTTTGGAGTAACCGCATACAGTCAGAATGTCATTCAAAAAGAAGTCAGCAGATCCAATCAGACGCTTCTGGACAGTTGTATCCGTCAGATCGACACAAGACTTCAGGAAGCAGATGCTTATCTGGATAAAGTAAAATTTCGGTCATCGTCTGAGATTTCCTGGAGTTACGCGGATGAGACAGAGTATATTCTGATGCTGCAGACGCTGAGAAATCAGCTGCGCAGGGATCTGGTGTCAGCGTCTCCGGCAGATGCTTTGTTCATTTATGATTCTGCACGACAGCGAGTGATCACGACAGAATCAGAACTTGGAGAAAAACTTTCCAAAGAGGCGCTTTTCGGGCATGTTCAAAAGTTCGGACCATCGAAATCTTCCTGGCAGGTTCAGAAAGAAGATGCAGGCATGCTCATCTATAAAACCATTTATGTAAAAAGTAATATTTATATCGGAGTGATTTTTAAAGATTCCCGTCTGATGCCGGAATTAAATACGTTGGAAGAATATTCGAGTATACAGCTTCTGACCAATCAGGAGGCAGATGAAATCAGACAGAAAGAAAAGGGAGAGTATCTGGTCATTTCAGAAAAATCCAGACAGGCGCCTTTGCAGATCCGCCTGCAGATTTCCAAAAAGGCAATTTTAAAACCGTTGTATGTCATGAAAAAAATCCAGTATATTATGCCGGTATTGATTCTGGCAGTGGCGCTTTTGTATATCGGAATGCTGAAAAAAGCGGTTGTGAAGCCGATCAAAGTGTTAGAGAATGCCATGCAGCAAGTGGGAAAGGGAGATTGGGATATACGGATCGAAGAAGAATGGAAAGGCGAATTTTCCAGTATTGTCCATGGGTTTAATGATATGGTGGAGCATATCCACAATTTAAAAATTGATACATACGACAAAAAGATCCAGCTGCAAAAAGCAGAATACCGGTATCTTCAGATGCAGATCAATCCGCATTTTTATATCAATACGTTAAACATCCTTTATAATATGTCTGTGTTAAATGAACATGCAAATGTCCAGCAGCTGGCGATTTATCTGTCCAATCATTTCAAATATATCCAGGAGTCCGATCAGCATCTGACAGAGCTGAATAAAGAAATCCAGTATACGGAAAATTATCTTAAGATCAATCAAATGCGGTTTGGAGATAATCTGAGATATCACATACAGGTGGAACCAGAACATAACAATTATTATATTCCGATGATCACCATACAGACATTTGTGGAAAACTGCATCATGCACGGATTTAAGAAGCGGGATCAGGCATTTTTGATCGAGATTTTTGTACATCCGTGGAGTGGAAATCCCGGTCAGTATTTTGAAGTAGAGATCCAGGACAGCGGCGTGGGATTTGATGAACATTATCTGGCATGCTATGACACACAGGAGTATCCGAAAGAATTTCACCGGCACATCGGGATTAAAAATACGATCTGGCGTCTGCGGCTCTGGTATGGTGACGACTGTAAGATTTGTTTGGAAAACCGTCCTGGCGGCGGAGCAAGCGTTCGTTTGATCCTGCCCAATGAAAGAAGAGAATTTGGAAAGAAATTTGATGGAGAAAACTACAGAGAAGGGGAACACAAAGATGAGAGAGTACAGCCTGCTGATGGTCGACGATGAGTTGTTTGCGGTACGGGGGATTACAGAAGGAATTTCCTGGGAAGAATTTGGGATCACAAAGGTATATGGCGTCTGCAATGTAAAAGAGGCAAAGACGATTTTAGAAAGAGAGAGGATCGATGTGGTCATCTCAGATATTGAGATGCCGGGGGAAAGCGGTCTGGATCTGCTTACCTGGGTTTCAGAGAACTGTCCCGGAACAAAGATGCTGCTTCTGACAGCCTATGCCAGATTTGATTATGCGGCTTATGCTCTGCGCTATCAGGCGGAAGATTATCTGTTAAAGCCGGTGGTTCATGAAGAATTGAAGCAGCGGGTGAAACAGTGCCTTGAGAAGATACAGGAAGAAGAGCAGACAGAAGAAGAACTGGAGAGTCTGCGTCTGACGGTTCCTCTGCTGGTTGAAAAATTCTGGACGGACATCCTGGAGGGGCGAAAGGTGGCATATTCCAGACAGATCAAAGAACTGAGGAAATATGTGATGCTTCCGATATTTGCGGAAGAAAGGGTGACGCCGATTTTGATGGCGGCAGACACAGAAGCAGGCATGATGGAGCTGGAAGCGTGCAGCAGAAATGTGCTGCAGCAGATACAGCAGGAACAGATCGGGGTATTTGGAAGGATGACAGGGATCGTCTGGGAGGAAATGCTGCTGTTTTTTGTCTGCAAGGAGTGTTCCGCAGAAGATGTGCAGCAGCTGGAAGAAAAGATCCGAAAGATCATGGATCGTCAGCAATTTTCATTTCAGATGTATATAGGCAGAGCCGTTTTGCTTCATGAAGTGCCGGCAGTGTGCGAGTCTTTGATGATCCGGGCAGACCAGTCTGCAGAAAACAGAACCGCTCTGTATCCGGAAGGAGAAGAGCACGCAGAAGATACGGTGGAGCAGTTTCCGCAGATCGTGGACTGGATTCCGATGCTGGAGCGGGGAAAAGAGGCAGAATTTTCCGCGCAGATGGAGGAATTGTTTGAGGTATTGGAATTGAATAAGATAACCGGAAGGAAAGAACTGCGGGAACTCTATATGGGACTGTGGTACAGTTTTGCGTCCGCATCCAGAAGGAATTCTCTGGAAGGCATTTTAAGCGGATTCACAGGTTCACAAAGAAAAGTGTACCGTACGCTGGAAGAATTAAAGAATTGGACAGAAAAGATCAAGGATCGATATTTTCAGGAATTAAAGAAGAACGAAAAGAAAAATTTTGAAGTGATGGAAAAAGTAGAACATTATGTAATGGAGCACATTTCAGAAGATTTCAAGAGAGAAGACATTGCAAATGCGCTGTATTTTAATCCGTCTTATCTGTCACATATTTTTAAGGCAGAGACCGGGATTTCTCTGAATAAATTTATCAACCAGCTTCGGATCAAGGAAGCGAAGCGTCTGTTTGATACAACGAATCTTTCGGTGGGAACGGTGGCAATGGATACCGGGTATTACAATTTTTCTTATTTTTCCAAGCAGTTTAAAGAAATCTACCATATGACGCCGAGTGAATATAAAAAAACATCCGGAAACGGATAAGAAGGAAAGCTAACAAATGTGCTAGGCAGCCGGCATTTTTGTTAGCTTTTTTATTACAGAAAGAGTACAGTTAATATAGCAGATTATGTTACAAAAAGATTGAGTGGAAAAGAAGGAGAGAGTTATGCAATATGATATTACGTTTCATCCGTCCTGGTGGCATAAAAATGTAGGAATTTGTTTTTCACAGGAGTTTTTTGATGATCCCAGGTATAGAATGGAATGCGACATCAAGATGAGAAAGGCCTTATATGAACGATTCGGAGAATATGGAATTGGAGAAAAAGATCCGAAGAAACGCCCGCTGCTTGGAACAGATCTTCTGGCAGCCGGATATTTGTATTCTGAGTTGATGGGATGTGAGATTTTATACAAGGAAGACAATTCTCCGCAGGTAATCTGTCAGGAACTGGATGAGGAAGAAATCGAAGAGATTCCCTGTGTGGATCTTTCCAAAAGTGAAGTGTGGAATCGGACAAAGCAGCAGATCATAGATTTACAGGAAGAATTCGGCCATGTGGAAACCTATGTGAATCTGATGGGAATCCAGAATATCGCCATGGATCTGATGGGGCAAAATGTTCTGATGGCATATTATTCGGCTCCGGATGAAGTGCAGGAACTGCTCCGGAAAATTACAGATCTGACCATCGCGGTGGGCAAGGAATTCCGAAAATGTTCTGTATATAATTCTGCAGGAGTGACAGCGATCGTGCAGAAAACACAGCCGGAATGTTATCTGACTTCGAATTGTTCGGTGGAGATGATCTCCAATGAGCTGTATGAAGAGTTTCTGCTGGAGCACGATCAGAGGCTGGCAGATACTTTTGGACACTTTGGAGTGCATCACTGCGGCGGAACGATGGAACATGTCGTGGACGGATATGCTAAAATCCGGGGACTTACGTTTGCAGAAGTAGGGGCAGGATCTGATCTGAAAACGGTACGGGAAAAGCTTCCGCATATTTGGCTGAACGCCCGGTTCAGCCCGGTAGAATTAGGAAAAGCGACAGAAAGTGAGATATGCAGTAAGGTAGAAGCACTGGCGAAAGACGGCCGTGTGGAAGAAGGAAAATTGTCTGTTTCCTGTGTGGGAATTGATGCAGATGTGACAGATACGCAGATCGAGTATTTTTTGAAGGCCTGCAGTCAGATTGAAAAATAAAGTACGGATTGTTGGAAGGAGGGGAAGGAAAAAATGTTAAAAGTAAACAGGATTCACATGGACTATGAAAATCCTCTGATCGCAGCAGCTGGGATTCCGCAGTTTGGCTGGGAGATAGAAAGCAGCAGGAGAGAGGTGGTGCAGAAATCTTATCAGCTTCAGATTTCAGAAAACGAAAAATTTGAAGATCTTGTATATGACAGCGGAGTGGTTTTATCGGAGGAATCCGCACATATACAGCCGCAGGGTGTGAAATTGAAGTCAGCAAAGAAGTATTTTGTGCGTGTAAAGATGGAAGACCAGGAGGAAGCATCCGGGTGGAGTGAAGCGGCGTATTTTATTACAGCGCTTCTGGAAGAAGAATGGAAGGCGCCGTTTGTCTCTGCAGATACAGAAGAGGAAGATAAGCAGAGTTCAAAAGGAACGTATGTAAGAGGTTGTTTTGAGGTGAAAAAACCGATGCGGGAGGCGATTGCGTTTGCAACAGGTCTGGGGCTGTACCAGTTTTTTCTGAACGGAGAAAAAGTTGGAGAGGATGAAATGACTCCGGGCTGGACATCTTACAGAAAACATCTGTTGTATCAGACCTATGATGTCAAAAATTTATTAAAAGAAGGAACCAATGTTGCAGGAGCCATGCTTGGACCGGGATGGTACAAAGGCGCCATGGGACTGACCAAGAGCCGGAATAATTACGGGGATCAGACGGGATTCGCCATGCAGATCCACATTCGGTATGAAGATGGAAGTGAAGAGGATATCTTGACAGATGAGACATGGAAAGGCTGTGATTCCCCAATCGTATTTTCAGAGATTTATCATGGAGAGATTTATGATGCTTCTTTGGAAAGAGAAGGATGGTGCAGCTCTGTCAGTCCAGAAGGAAAATGGAAAGACACCGTATTTGTTCCATTTGACGTCCGTGTGATCCAGGCACAGAACGGGGCGCGCGTGAAAATGATCGACAAAGTGGAAGCAAAACGGATCTTTGTCACTCCAAAAGGAGAACAAGTCATTGACTTTGGACAGAATATGGCTGGAAGAATCCATGTGACGGCTCATGGGAAACAGGGAGACATTATTTACTTAAAATGCTTTGAGGTGCTGGATGCAGAGGGAAATGTATATCTTGACAATTTAAGAGAGGCAAGGGCAGAAATGAAATACACCTTTGCCAGGGAGGAGACGGTTACCTGGCATCCGAGGTTTACGTATATGGGATTCCAGTATGCTCAGATTTTGTCCTATCCGGGGACACCAAAACCGGAAAACTTCACAGCCTATACGCTGCATTCAGAAATGGAACCAAAGGGAATGCTGAGAACCTCGAATCCGCTGCTCAATCAGTTGCATCACAATTTCCTGTGGGGGATGAAAGGGAACTTTTTGGATGTTCCGACCGATTGCCCTCAGAGAGATGAACGGCTTGGATGGACCGGAGATGCACAGATTTTCTGTCGTACTGCGAGCTATCTGATGAACACGTATACTTTCTATAAAAAATGGCTCCATGATCTGGAAATGGATCAGACGGAAGACGGAGGCGTTCCGCATGTGATCCCGAATATCGAAGAAGGACATACGGAAGACAACTGGCTGCTCAGTCAAAGTCCTCATTCAGCAGCGGCATGGGCAGATGCAGCCGTGATCATTCCGTGGACCATGTATCTGATGTATGGGGATTGCGAGATTTTAAGAATACAATACAACAGTATGCGGGCATGGATCGAGTTTATGCGGGAACATTCGGAAGATTATATCTGGAATTATAAGCTCCAGCTGGGAGACTGGGTGGCATTGGACGCAGAGGAAGGCAGCTATTTTGGAGCGACTCCGAATGATCTGACCTGTACGGCATATTTTGCATATTCTACCGGATTGTTTGCCAAGATTTCAAAGATTCTTGGAAAAACAGAAGCGCAGGAATATCAAACTCTCTATCAGAATATTGTAAAAAAATTCCAGGATACCTTTTTTGATGCGGAAGGAAACCTGACAAGCCAGACACAGACCGCACATATTGTAGCGCTGTATTTTAAACTGGTTCCCGAAGAATATGTATCCAAGATCACAGAGCAGTTAAAGAGACTGCTGGAAAAAGAAAATGGTCATCTGGTTACCGGATTTGTGGGAACACCATATTTTTGTCATGCACTCAGTCAAAATGGATGCGTAAAAGAAGCGTATGACTTGTTGTTAAAAGAAGATTTTCCGTCCTGGCTGTATCAGGTGAAAATGGGAGCCACTACCATATGGGAGCACTGGGATGGTCTGAAGCCGGATGGAACAATGTGGAGTGCGGATATGAATTCCTTTAATCATTATGCGTATGGAGCAATCGGGGAATGGATGTATCGGGTGATGGCAGGTCTTGAGGTGGATGAAGCTTCACCAGGATTCAAGCGCTGCATTATGGAGCCAAAGATCGGAGGAAGTCTGAAATTTGTGGAAGGAAGTTATCATTCTTGCTATGGGGAACATCGGCTAAAATGGCAGGTGGATGACGGTCAGGTTACGGTATCCGTACAGATTCCGGCTAATACAACAGCAGAAATCCGACTGTCAGACGTGAAAGAGCTGGTACAGACAGATGAACTGCAGTTCAGAAAAGAAGGAACATATATGACAGCCAGCACAGGATCTGGATGTTACACGATTCAATATAAGAGATAGAACGAAGAAAAAGCATTTTCGGGCGGGGGAGTCTCCCGTCTGAAAATGCTTTTCAGCTTTATGTTGCGAATTTATCATGAATTATAGTAGAATAAGAAATAATAGTTTGAAGAGAAGGTAGAACGGTATGGAAGAGACAGGAATTAAACCACTGGTAATACAGGAAATATGTGACTTTGCCAGAATGTACCATGTGAAAAAAGTAATTTTGTTCGGTTCCAGGGCAAGAGGGGACTTTAAACCCAAAAGTGATATCGATCTGGCGGTGCAGGGCGGAGATTTTGTTCGTTTTATGTTAGACGTGCATGAGGAAACGAGCACTCTTTTGAGTTTTGATATTATCAATCTGGACGAAGAAATACAAAGTGAATTAAGAGATTCCATTGAAAAAGAAGGGAAAATAGTATATGAAGAAGTTTGAGCATTTTAAATCAAATTTGAAAGTGCTTGTTACAGCAGAAAATGAGGACTTATCCAATGAATTTATCATAGGGGGAATTATTGATAAATTTTTCGTTCAATTTGAATTGGGGTGGAAAGTATTAAAGGAATTGTTAAATTATGAAGGACAAGCGATCTCTGCTACAGGTTCTCCTAAAATGATTTTAAAAACAGCATTTACAATCTTTGATTTTATGGATGAAGATATTTGGCTTGGAATGTTGAAAAACAGAAATGACTTAACACATATTTATGATGAGCTGGCAGCAAAAAGATTAGTCGGGGTTATTTTGAAAGAGTATATTCCTGAATTTGTAAAAATGCAGAAAGGGATTGAAGAATATTACGGTATGGAGTTAGAAAATATATAAAAAATTCCCGGGAGGTGAGCGGATGATACGGATTGCAATGGCAGATGATGATGCGGCATTTTTGAAAAAAATTGAAAAGTATGTGGAAAAGTATCAGGGAGAACATGAAGAAGAAATCAAGATGACTATATTTTCTGATGCAAAAGAGCTGATCGAAGGGTATACTCCGCGGTTTGACATTATCATTCTGGATATCGAGATGCCGGGACTTAACGGAATGGAGGCAGCAGAGCAGATCCGACAGGTGGATGAGAATGTGGTGCTGATGTTTATCACGAATATGATCCAGTATGCGATCCGAGGATATTCGGTGGGAGCGCTGGATTTTGTGATGAAGCCGGTGAACTATTATACGTTTTCTCTGAAGCTTACCAGAGCCATTGGACGTATTCAGAAAAAAGGAAAAGAAATCTTGCTGAAGTTACAGGATTCGGTTAAGAAGGTTCCGGTGGATACGATTTATTATGTGGAGATCCAGAACAGGATGTTGTATTATCACACCAGTGAGGGGGAATATGTGGTGCGGGGGACTATAAAAAATGCACTGGATATGCTTTCGCCGTATCATTTTGTAAAATGCAACCACTGGTACATTGTAAATTTGAAATATGTCACAGAAGTGAGGGATAACACGGCCATCGTGGCAGGGAAAGAATTAGAGATCAGTCAGCGGAAAAAGAATGCTTTTTTGAATGCGCTGATGGACTATGTAGGGGAAGGAAATCATCGATGATTTGGATTGTAAATATACTGGCAACATTCATGTATTTAGGGTTTGGAGTCATATATGCAGCGGGTTTTCCAAAAAGAAGGCACTTTTACTGCTCCATGATCGCGACAGCAGCTGCTATCTTTCTGGCACAGATCGGAATGTCTTTGTGGCTTCAGAAAGAACATTATGCAGGGGCCACGGTATGGATGATATCAGGGTATGTATTGATGATGCTGGCGCTTTGGATCAATGTAAAAATGACAGCGGCAGTTGCTGCTTATTATGCAGTGTGGGCATCTTGTACCTGGTATCTTGCCTATGAGTTAAGTCTGGTATGTTGCTGGCTGCTTCATAAGTGGTGGAAGATTCCGCCTGCAGTGTTTCCGATTATGTTATTACTGGTAGGCCTGATTGGCGTATTGGTATGTCGGTATACTGTGGCAATCTGGATTCCAGAGGATAAGCGGTTTTCGATTGGACCAAGACAGCTTACTTCAGCAGTGGCATTGCTGGGAATGCAGGGATATTTGTTCCTGTGGTTTGCAAAACAGTGTATTGGCAGTGAACATGAAGTGTTGCTGGAGGGAAACTGGTTCAGCATTTTGCAGATGCAGATTTTATGTATTGTTGTGCTGTACCTGCAAAATGAACTGTTTAAGAAAAGCGCAATGCGTCAGGAACGTCTGGTTTCCGATCTCCTCTGGAGGCAGCAGAAAGAGCATTACCGGATCGCAAAGGAGAATATCGACATCATCAATCGAAAATGTCATGACCTAAAATATCAGATTTCAGCACTGAGGGATATGTGCACGAAAGAAGAACGAGAGAAGTACATTGCGGAAATCCAGGATTCCATACAGATTTATGAAGCCATGGTCAAGACGGGAAATGATGTTCTGGATACGATCCTGACAGAAAAAAGTCTGGCATGCAAGGCCAACAATATTGTGGTTTCCTGTGTGGCAGATGGAGAAGGACTGGAATTTCTGCATCCCATCGATCTATATACGATTTTTGGCAATGCCATGGACAATGCGATCGAATGTGTGAAACACTTCAAAGAGAAAGAAAAACGTCAGATCGACGTGCTGATCCACAGGCAGCATCAGTTTCTGATCGTACAGATCATGAATCCGGTAGAGTGTGAACTGGAGTTTGAGGACAATCTTCCGGTGACCACCAAGCATGACAAAGATTATCATGGCTATGGACTGCGCAGCATTAAAAATACAGTGAAAAAATATAACGGAGTGTTTCAGGTGAAGATCAAAGACGGTTGTTTTTGCCTGAAAATTTTATTTCCGGTAAAAAAAGAATGGGAAAAAGTTCCAATGGATTGAAACATTGGGACTTTTTTTGCACTTATGCGTGCAAAAACATCACTTAGGTAAAAGCGGTTGAGCAAAAATTAAGAAATTGTTAAGATAGTGTCAAATGAAAGGTCACAAATCAACAAAGTTTGACTTGACGAACAGAAAGGAGTCCTTCAGAAAAAGAATGGTTAGAAAAAGTGAAAAACTGATGACTGGCTGGTTGTTTACCTCACCGGATGGAAATACGAAGCCGGTAGAGCTGCCTCATACCTGGAATGGAAAAGACGGGCAGGACGGTGGAAATGACTATATGCGCGATCAGTGCATCTACCAGAAAACCTTTGCAAAGCCGGGATTTGAGGAGCAGACAGAATGTGTCTATCTGGAGTTTGCGGGAGTCAATGCATCCTGCAAAGTCTGCCTCAACGGAAAAGAAATCACCTCCCATGATGGTGGATATTCCACTTTCCGCGTGGAGATTACAGAGCAATTACAGGAAGAAAATGAACTGGTTCTGTACGTGGACAATAAAGCAGGAGATAAGGTATATCCTCAGAGAGCGGATTTTACATTTTATGGTGGAATTTATCGAGATGTTACAATTTTAACAGTATCCCGTTCGCATTTTGATCTGGATTATTTCGGAGGTCCCGGGATCCAACTGACCCCGAAGGTGGAAGGCGCTGAGGGAGTGCTGACTGCCCAGGCCTATGTAACCGGAGCGTTTGAGAGTGTGTGCTGGAATGTGCTGGATCATACGGAGGCGACTATAGCTTGTGGAGAAGGAACAACATGTCAGATTGAGATTCCAAAGGTTCATCTGTGGGATGGGATTTCGGATCCATATCTGTATACAGTCCGTGCAGAACTGTTCTATGACGGCAAGGTAACAGATCGTGTGGAACAAAAGATCGGGTTCCGCAGCTATCGGTTTGATCCGGAACAGGGATTTTTCCTGAATGGAAGATCCTATCCGCTTCACGGAGTTTCCCGCCATCAGGACTGGAAAGAACTGGGAAATGCCATCACAAAAGAACATCATGATAAGGATATGGAGCTGATCCGGGAGGTCGGGGCAAACAGTATCCGACTGGCACATTATCAGCATGACCAGTATTTCTATGATCTGTGCGATCAGTATGGAATGGTCGTATGGGCAGAAATTCCATATATTTCCGAGCATCTGGTCAATGGAAGAGACAACACGGTATCCCAGATGAAAGAGCTGATCATTCAGAATTATCATCATGCGTCTATCGTGACATGGGGAATTTCCAATGAGATCACGATCAAAGACAAGAATCGTGCAGATATGCTGGATAATCATCACATGCTCAATGATCTGGTCCATGAGATGGATCCGTCCAGACCGACCACTCTGGCTTGTTATGCCATGTGTATGCCGACACACAAAGTCGTGCATATTACAGATCTGGTGGGATATAATCTATATCTGGGATGGTATGTTCCGTTCCCATGGTTAAATGATCTGTTTCTGAAAGGCTTCCATAAGATCTGGCCGAAACGTCCGCTGTGTTATTCTGAATACGGGGCAGAAGGAATGCCGAATCTCCATTCCGAGCACCCAAAACGCGGAGATCATACAGAGGAATATCAGGCAGTGTATCATGAGTATATGCTGGAATGTTTCAAAAGACATCCGTTTATGTGGGGAACTTATGTGTGGAATATGTTTGATTTCGCGGCAGATGCCAGGGATCAGGGCGGAGAGCCGGGCATGAATCACAAAGGACTGATCACGTTTGACAGAAAGATCAAAAAAGACAGTTTTTATCTTTACAAAGCCTACTGGAGTGAAGAAGCATTTGTCCATATCTGTGGAAGAAGATATGTGGACAGAACACAGAAGAAGAGCAAGATCAAAGTATATTCCAACTGCAGCAGTGTTGCATTGTACCAGAATGGGAAACTGGCAGAAGAAAAGCAGGGGGCTCATATTTTTGAATTTTCTGTAGTGCTGGAGAAGGAGAATACATTCGAAGTCAGGACAAAAGAAGGCTGTACAGACCAGATCCAGGTTCGCCTTGTGGAGACACCGAATCCGGCATATAAGCTGAAAAAGACAAAGAGCAAAAACTGGGTATAGAAAGAGGAAAATTATGTCACAGGAAAAAGCGACAACACAGGGAATGAACAGAGCAAAGCTGTACCAGCTGATCCTGTTCCCTATGAATAACGGGGCAACGAATGTATATTACATTCTGACCCTGAATTTTATCGCATATTATGCAAATGGTGTGCTGGGACTTCTTTTGATGTTTGCCACCACCATGGTGACTGTCATGCGTCTGTTTGATGCCGTGACAGATCCGATCATCGGAGCGCTGATCGACAGAACTTCTACAAAGTTCGGAAAATTCAGACCGTTTATGGTTCTGGGAAATGTGATCATGATCGTGTCATCGATCTGTCTGTATTTTGGGACACGGATCATCAGCGGGGACATGATGTGGCTTCGTTATGTGTGCTTCGTATTATTTTATGCACTGTATGTTATTGGTTATACATTTCAGACAGCATGTACCCGTTCTGGACAGACCTGTCTGACAAACGACCCGAAACAGAGACCGTTATTTACGATTTTTAATACCATTGCAAGTCTGATCGGAATGGGGCTGGTACAGTTTTTAGCTCCGATTTTAAGTAAAAAACTTGGTGGTTATAACAGTGCGGACTTCTTCAATGTCATGATCCCGCTGGCAATCGTGGTATCTGCGGTTCTGACACTGCTGTCAGTAATCGGGATCTGGGAAAAGGACCGTCCGGAATTTTTCGGAGTGAGCAAGACACAGGAGAAAGTCAAAGTCAAAGAATATCTGGCAATTTTGAAAGCCAACAAAGAGCTGCAGCGTCTGATGATCGCCGGGGCTGGCTGCAAGCTGGCATTTTCGATTGCCACCAATATGACTGTTCTGTGTATGCTGTATGGAGCCATGATGGGAAATTATGACGGTCTGTATCTGCCGATGATGATCGTGGGATATATTTTCTCTGTACCGTTCTTTTTGCTGACAGTGCGGACATCCCAGAAACACGGGCAGAAAGCGTCACTGGTTCGATATACAGGAATCGCACTGGCAATGTATGTTGGAGTTCTGGTACTTCTCGTGCTGTGGAAACAGGGGAATCCGGCATGGAACTTAAGCCTTGGTCCGGTCAACTTATATACGGTTTTGTTTATCATCTTTTTTGGAATCGGATACGGGGCATATTATTCTACCGCAGATATGCCGATCCCGATGGTGGCAGACTGCTCCGATTACGAGACATTCCGTTCCGGAAGATACATTCCGGGGATTATGGGAACCTTGTTCTCGCTGGTTGACAAGCTGGTAAGCTCTCTTGGCTCTACCGTAGTCGGCGTGGCAGTTGCCATGATCGGTATCCAGACACTTCCAGATGGAAATACCCCGTATTCCGACGGAATGCACGGCGTGGTGATCGTATTGTTCTGTATCGTTCCGATGCTTGCATGGATCATTACACTGATCGCGATGAAGGGATATACACTGACCGGAAAACGAATGAAAGAGATCCAGGCAGTCAACGCAGTCCGTAAGGATGCGATCAGTCAGGGTATGACATTAGAGGATGCCATGAAAAAATGGACACAGATCGAACAGGTTCCGGAGAAGTTTAAACAGTCTTAAATACAGTGGACAGCGATCAAAGGCAGGAAATAAATTGGGAGGATTTAGTAATGAGTGAAACAAAGCAAGAAGCAAAAGCAAGGAAAAAAGCGTATCGCAAAGCAAGACGAAAAGCGACACGCCCATGGAAAGGGCTGACATTTTTCAGTGGGATCATTTCCATCGTCTTGATTCCGATCCTGGTATTTTTATCCATGTTTGACAATACCGTGGCAGCATTTGTGGGCGGTTCTTTCTGGAAACTGAAAAATGAAGACAAAAATGCCATGTATTATGAATCTGATTTCAAAACAACAGAAGAAATGAACGAGTATGGTCTGAAACTTTGTGAAGCAGTAGAAGCAGAGGGAGCAGCGCTTTTGATGAATGAAAACAATGCGCTTCCGCTGGAAAAAGGTGCAAAAGTGAGCTGCTTTTCCAACTCTTCCGTAAATCTGGTTTACGGAGGAACCGGTTCCGGCAACATTGATGCATCTTCTGCAGACACACTGAAAACCGCTCTTGAGAAAAGTGGATTTGAAGTCAATAAAAAACTCTGGAACTTCTACAGTGAAGGTCCGGGAAGCAAATATGCAAGAAAGACAGCCGGAATGGTTGCAGAAGAAGGAGAAAAAACAGCCGAAGTTCCATGGAATGTATACACAGATGAAGTGAAAGATTCTGTAGCATCTTATGGGGATGCTGCTATCGTGGTACTGTCTCGTATCGGTGGTGAGGGAGCAGATCTGGATTTCAAAGAGACCAATTATCTGACTCTGGATGAAAATGAGAAAGAAATGCTGACAAATGTAGCAGAGATGAAAAAATCCGGCAATGTAAAGAAAATTGTAGTTTTGATCAACTCTGCCAATACCTTGCAGGTAGATTTCCTGAAAAATAATGAGTATGATGTAGACGCGTGTATGTGGATTGGTGACGTTGGAATTTCTGGTATCAACGCAGTGGCAGAAATCCTGGCAGGAAACGTGACACCGTCCGGAAGTCTGGTTGATACATATCTGTATGATAACTTCTCTGCTCCGGCAATGATGAACTTTGTTCCGACAGAATATGAGGGATATGAAGAAGGGATCATTCCAGAACACGCAAAAACGTACATGATTTATCAGGAAGGAATTTACGTAGGATATAAATACTATGAGACCCGTTATGAAGATTATGTCATGAAGTCTGAAAATACCGGAGAATATGCATATCATGATGACGTTGCGTATCCGTTCGGATATGGGATGAGTTATACAGATTTTAAATACAGCGATATGCATGTGACATACAACAAAGAAAAAGATGTTTTTGAGATTTCTGTAAAAGTCACAAACACGGGAGATCAGTACTCTGGAAAAGAGACCGTACAGATTTACGCACAGTCTCCATACACACAGTACGACATTGACAATAAAGTGGAAAAATCTTCCGTAGCGCTGTGCGGATTCGGAAAGACAAATGAGATCGCACCGGGAGCATCCGAGACTCTCACGATCACAGTCGACAGAAGAGAACTGGCTTCCTACGATGCATACGGGGCAGGCACATATATTCTGGACGCAGGGGATTACTATCTGACAGCGGCAACAGATGCGCACAATGCGGTTAACAACATTCTGGCAGCCAAAGGATATACAACAGCCAATACCAATGGACGTATGGATGCAGACGGAAATGCACAGCTGACTTATAAATATAACAATCCGAAATTTGATGACAAAACTTATGCAGTTTCTGCAAACGGAACAGAGATCAAAAATCAGCTTTCAGACGCAGACATCAATCTGTATGAAGGAACAGAAGAAGAGGTTACTTACGTATCCAGAAATAACTGGGAGGGTACACTTCCACAGTCTGTCCTGAAATTAAAACTGACAGAGAAAATGATCGAGGATCTTCAGGATATCCAGCATGATCCAAAAGATTATGACGAAGCCGAAATGCCGACTATGAAAGCGAAAAATGGAAAGAAACTGGTGGATATGATCGGGCTGGATTATGACGATGAAGCATGGGAAGCATTGCTGGATCAGTTAAGCTTTGATGATATGGTAGCGTTTATAGGAGATTCTTTCCACTGGACCATGCCTCTGGAATCTGTTCAGGCACCGGGAACCCGTGATGAAAACGGTCCGCAGGGACTGACTGCATCCCTGATCGCATCGGATAAAACAGAAATGGATGCGACAGCCTTTACTTCTGAAGACGTAATGGCTGCAACATTTAACCGGGATCTGATGACAGAAATCGGAAAAGTAATCGGAAATAACTGTCTGAAAGCAGGAGTTTCCATTTTGTATGGACCTGGAAACAATATCCACAGAACTCCATATGGCGGACGTAACTTTGAATACTACAGTGAAGACGGATTCCTTTCCGGAGAGATGTCAGCATACGAAGTTGCGGCAATCGAAGAAAAGGGTGTTGGTGTGGTCATGAAACACTTTGCCTTAAATGACAGTGAGCAGGATCGAATCGGTCTTGGAGTATGGCTCAATGAGCAGGCGGCCAGAGAGATTTATCTGAAAGCATTCCAGGCTCCGGTAGAAAAAGGAAATGCCAATGGTGTGATGATCGCCTACACACGCTGGGGATGTACCTGGTCAGGCGGAAATAAACCACTGGTAACAGGAATCCTCAGAGAAGAATGGGGATGTGACGGACTGATCATTACAGATAACGTCCTGACGACTTATGTAAATGGTGTGGACGGCGTACTGTCCGGAGTTTCTACCTTTGATGCCATGATGCCGTATGTAACAAAATTACTTCCAAAATATGAGAAGGATCCGGTGATCGTCAATGCCATGAGAGAAGCGTGTCACAGAAATCTGTATGCCATTGCAAATTCCAGCGGTATGAACGGAATTGGAAAAGATACAGAAATCAAAGCTACCGGACTTCTGGTGGTCAATGTCGTAAGAACATTGCTGATCGTATTTGGAGCATTGTTTGTACTCTCTCTGGTGATGTGGATCACAAGAAAACGCAGATTCAAAAAGAATTATGTGGATACACCATCTGTAGGAACAACGGAAAACACAGTGGATGAGAAAACAAATAAAGCATAAAAGTTCAGAAAAGATTACAGAAAAATGCTGTATCCCTTGAAAGAGAGGGAGCAGCATTTTTTTTCGTTTACATGATAGCTGTCACGGTGGAAAAATGAAAAAAATAGACATTCTGTTGCGTTCTGACATCCGGAGTGTTAAAATAAGAAAAAAACATACAGAGGTGAGCGATGAATCAGGAGTTTTATGATGCGGTAGAAGCCAATCCGGTCATTGCAGCAGTGAAAAATGACAGCGGATTACAGACTGCGACGGCAATGGAAGAAATTCAGGTGATTTTTGTGCTCTATGGGGACATCTGTACGATCCCGGAGATTGTGGAGAAAATTAAGGATTCCGGGAAAAAGGCGTTGGTGCATATCGATCTGATCGCAGGACTCAGCGCCAAAGAAGTTTCCGTAGAGTTTATCAAACGTCAGACAAATGCAGATGGTATTATTACAACGAAACCGGCACTGGTACGCAGAGCAAAAGAACTGGGGCTTTTTACAGTACTGCGCTTCTTTGTAATCGATTCTCTGGCGCTGAAAAACATCGAAAATCTGGAGTCACAACATGGGATGTCCCGGCCGGATGTGATAGAAGTACTTCCGGGAGTGATGCCAAAAGTACTTCAGAAAATCGCAAAGGTAAGCCGGATTCCAATGATCGCAGGCGGTCTGGTAACAGACAGGGAAGATGTGATCCAGGCGCTGTCAGCAGGCGCTATGGCAGTTTCTGCGACCAATCAGGAAGTATGGACATTATAACGGGAGGTACAAAAGAATGGCAAAATATGTGATGGCACTGGATGCAGGCACAACCAGTAACCGGTGCATTTTATTCAATGAAAAAGGGGAAATCTGCAGCATGGCACAAAAGGAATTTACCCAGTATTTTCCAAAGCCCGGCTGGGTGGAGCATGATCCGGGGGAAATCTGGTCTACTCAGCTTGCGGTGGCAAGACAGGCGATGAATGAGATTCATGCTTCGGCGGCAGATATTGCGGCAATCGGGATCACCAATCAAAGAGAGACGGCGATTGTATGGGATAAGAATACCGGAAAGCCGGTATACAATGCCATTGTATGGCAGTGCAGAAGGACCTCGGAATATTGTGACAGTCTGAAAGAAAAAGGTCTTACCGAGACATTTCAGAAGAAAACGGGGCTTGTGATCGACGCATATTTTTCCGGAACCAAGGTAAAATGGATCCTGGATCATGTAGAGGGAGCCAGAGAAAGGGCAAAGCGGGGAGAATTGCTGTTTGGAACCGTGGAGACCTGGCTGATCTGGAAACTGACCAAAGGGGCGGTCCATGTGACCGATTATTCCAATGCATCCCGAACCATGTTGTTTAATATCAATACGCTGAAATGGGATGATGAAATCTTAAAGGAACTGGACATTCCAAAGTGTATGCTGCCCCAGGCAAAGCCGTCCAGCGAGATTTATGGAGAAACCGATCCCTCCTTTTTCGGCGGCAGGATCCCCATTGCAGGAGCAGCGGGAGATCAGCAGGCAGCACTGTTTGGACAGACTTGTTTTGAAAAAGGAGAAGCCAAAAATACATACGGTACGGGATGCTTTCTTTTGATGAATACAGGAGAAACACCGGTCTTTTCGAAAAACGGACTGGTTACAACGATCGCATGGGGAATAGATGGTACGGTTCATTATGCATTAGAAGGTTCTGTGTTTGTTGCAGGTGCGGCAATTCAATGGCTCAGAGATGAGCTGCGTCTGATCGATTCCGCATCCGATACAGAATATCTGGCGCAGAAGGTAGAAGACAGCAATGGATGTTATGTAGTGCCAGCTTTTACCGGATTGGGAGCTCCTTACTGGGATCAGTATGCCCGAGGGACCATTGTCGGGCTGACGCGTGGAGTAAATAAAGATCATATTATCCGCGCCACATTGGAATCTCTTGCATATCAGGTGAACGATGTGTTAGAGGCAATGGAAGCAGATTCTGGAATTTTACTTTCTGCATTGAAAGTAGATGGTGGAGCCAGTGCCAATAATTTCCTGATGCAGACCCAGGCGGATGTGAGTCAGGCGCCGGTGCATCGTCCGAACTGCGTGGAGACCACGGCAATGGGAGCGGCATATCTGGCAGGACTTGCAGTGGGATACTGGAAAGATAAAGAGGATGTGAAAAAGAACTGGTCCATTGACCGGATCTTCCAGCCGCAGATTGAAAAAGAAACGAGACAAAAGATGCTCAGTGGATGGAAAAAAGCAGTTCGATATGCACACGGATGGGCAAAAGAAGAGGAATCGTAAATAATTTTGTAAAAATACTTGTCAATCATAAGGCAATAGGTATATAGTGGTAATAACAGAATAGAAAAGCCAAAGAGAAGAGAGTCTGGCGGATGACGTATCGAAAGATGCGTTGTTTGTCAGGCTCTTTTATGTTGTATGGGAGGATGTCAAATGTATGATGTGATCATAATCGGGGCAGGAGTCAGCGGTTCTGCAATTGCAAGAGAGCTGTCCCGGTATCAGGGAAAATTTTGTGTACTGGAAAAAGAAGCAGATATCTGCTGTGGAACATCTAAAGCAAACAGTGGGATTGTTCATGCAGGATTTGATGCAAAAGAAGGCTCTTTGATGGCAAAACTAAATGTAGAAGGCAACAAAATGATGGAAAAACTTTCAAAAGAGCTGGATTTTCCTTATCAGAACAATGGATCTCTGGTAGTCTGTACCAACGAAGAGGATATGAAAACACTGGAAGAACTGCTGGAGAGAGGCAAGAACAATCAAGTGGAAGGGCTGCAGATTTTAAAGCGGGAAGCATTGCTAAAGATGGAACCCAATCTTTCCGATGAAGTGATCGCGGCGTTGTATGCACCGACCGGAGGAATCGTCTGCCCGTTTGGACTCAATATTGCTCTTGCAGAAAATGCCGCGCAAAATGGAGTAGAGTTTTATCTGGAGCAGGAAGTAAAAAAAATTGAGAGAAGGATTGCAGGTGGATATCGGATCTGCACCCAGGATACGGTGTATGAAACAAAAGTGATCGTCAATGCAGCCGGTGTGTATGCAGATCGATTTCACAATATGGTCAGTGAAAAGAAAATCCACATCACACCGAGAAAAGGGGAATATGTATTGCTGGATAAAACTGCAGGGGGGCATGTCAGTCATACCGTGTTTACCGTACCGGGGAAATTCGGAAAAGGAGTCCTTGTGACACCGACTGTCCATGGAAATCTTCTGGTGGGTCCTACGGCAGTGGATATCGAAGACAAAGAGGGAACGGATACGACCATGCAGGGAATCGAAGAAATCAGAAGAAAAGCAGCGCGCAGTGTGAAAGATATTCCGTTTCGGCAGGTAATCACCGGATTTGCAGGGCTTCGTGCACATGAAGACGGACACGAATTTCTGATCCGGGAAGTGGAGGATGCCCCCGGATTTATTGACTGTGCAGGGATTGAATCTCCGGGGCTGACCAGCGCTCCGGCAATTGGAAAAATGGCGGCAGAACTGGTCAGAGAGGAATTAGGTTTACAGGAGAAAGCGGATTTTTGCAGTACCCGGAAAGGAATCTTAAATCCAGCAGATCTGACCATGGAAGAGCGCAGGGAACTGATCCGCAGACAGCCCGCATATGGAAATATCATCTGCCGGTGTGAAATGATTTCGGAAGGAGAGATTTTGGATGCCATCCACAGACCTCTGGGAGCAACGACCATGGATGGGGTGAAACGGAGAACAAGAGCAGGAATGGGCAGATGCCAGTCTGGATTTTGCAGTCCGAAAACGATGGAGATCCTGGAGCGGGAATTGAAAATCAGACAGGAGAAAATTACAAAGAACGGAGCAGGATCCGAGATGATCCTGGGGAGGAATCAAGATGGAGAAATATGAGATCGTGATCATTGGAGGCGGTCCTGCCGGATTGGCAGCGGCAGCAGAGGCAAAGCGTGCAGGTGCAGAAAAGATCCTGATCCTGGAGAGGGATGACCGACTGGGAGGGATTTTAAATCAGTGTATCCACAATGGATTTGGACTGCACACGTTCAAGGAAGAACTGACAGGTCCGGAATATGCAGCGCGTTTTATCGAACAGGTGAAACAACTTTCCATGGAATATCGGCTGCATACGATGGTGATGGATATTACAAAAGAGCGGGTGATCACTGCAATGAGCAGCGAGCGGGGCATCTATCAGATCCAAGCGGAGGCGGTGATCCTGGCTATGGGATGCCGGGAGCGTCCGAGGGGCGCACTGAATATTCCGGGATACCGTCCGGCCGGGATTTACACGGCGGGAACCGCTCAGCGTCTGGTCAATATGGAAGGATATCTTCCGGGAAAAGAAGTGGTGATCTTAGGATCCGGAGATATCGGGCTGATCATGGCAAGAAGAATGACGCTGGAAGGAGCCCATGTCAATGTGGTTGCAGAACTGATGCCATACTCCGGCGGACTGAAGCGAAATATCGTGCAATGTCTGGATGATTATGGGATTCCCCTGAAATTGAGCCATACGGTGGTGAAGATTCACGGAAAGAAACGGGTAGAAGGAGTGACATTAGCTCAGGTGGATGCACAGGCAAAACCAATTCCGGGAACGGAGGAATTCTATCCCTGTGACACCCTGCTGTTATCCGTGGGATTACTGCCGGAAAACGAACTGTCCAGGCAGGCGGAAGTTCCATTAAGTCCGGTGACCAACGGTCCGATAGTGGATGAGAATCTGGAGACAGAAGTCCCCGGGATTTTTGCCTGCGGAAATGTACTGCATGTGCATGATCTGGTGGATTTTGTATCCGAAGAGGCAGCGCAGGCAGGAAGAGCGGCAGCAGAATACGTGCAGGAAACACAAAAACTTCAGAAGGAAGAAATCCAGAGAGAATGTGTGCCTGTCCAGACAGCAGGAGGCGTGCGGTATGCAGTGCCGTCCAGGCTTCATAAAAAGCAGCATCAGGCACAGAAGATACGGTTTCGGGTAAGCCAAGTATTTGGAGCCTGTAAAATACAAGTATATCTCAATGAAGAACTGGTACTGGAGAAAAAGAAACGGTCAGCAGCGCCCGGTGAGATGGAACAGATCCTGATCCCGGAGAAGGTATTGGAAGCTGCCGGAGAAATTAGGAGTATCCGACTGCAGATGGAGGAAGTGTAAAAATGGAAAAGAGAGAACTGACATGTATCTGCTGTCCTTTGGGCTGTCAGATTACAGCAACCATACAAAATGGAGACGTGGATGAGGTTTCGGGAAATACCTGCCCAAGAGGTGCAGCCTATGCCCGGACAGAGCTTCTGCATCCGATGCGGATCGTGACAACAACAGTACCGGTGATTGGAGGTACGCCCTGCCGTGTTTCTGTAAAAACAAGGCAGGAGATCCCGAAAGATAAGATCATGGATTGTATCCGGCAGCTTCGCAAAGTGCAGGCACAAGCACCGGTAGAGATCGGGGATGTTCTTCTGAAAAATGTGGCGGGAACAGGGATAGATATTGTGGCAACTGCACAAGTTGTAAAAAAATAGAAGTAGATCTGACAAACTATGGGGCAGGGTGGATTTCCATCTCGCCCCTTTTAAACTTTCAAAGATAATGGTATAATGCCTGTATATCAAATACAGAGGAGCGAATAAAAATGAGTATTTACGATTTGAATGCATACGAAGTGATCCGGGAAGAAGCATTATCAGACCTGAATTCCCGGGGAATCCTGTTAAAACATAAAAAAAGCCAGGCAAAGATTTTATTATGGATCAATGACGATGAAAATAAAGTCTTTACCATTGGATTTCGAACACCGGCTCCGGACAGTACCGGAGTTCCTCATATTATGGAACATTCCGTATTATGTGGATCGAAAAACTTTCCGGTGAAAGACCCATTTGTAGAACTGGTGAAAGGGTCTTTGAATACCTTTTTGAATGCCATGACCTATCCGGATAAGACATTATACCCGGTTGCAAGCTGCAATGACAAAGATTTTCAGAATTTAATGCATGTATACATGGATGCAGTATTCTATCCGAATATCTATGAGCATGATGAGATCTTCCGTCAGGAAGGATGGAGCTACAAGCTGGATGAGACAGACGGAAAGCTGGAATACAACGGTGTGGTATACAATGAGATGAAGGGAGCATTTTCGTCTCCGGAAGGGGTGCTGGACCGTGTGATCCAGAATTCGCTGTTCCCGGATACTTCTTATGCCAATGAATCCGGCGGAGATCCGGAGGTGATTCCGGAACTGACCTATGAACAGTTTTTGAATTTCCACAGAACCTATTATCATCCGTCGAACAGTTATATCTATCTCTATGGAGATATGGATATGGAAGAAAAATTAAGATGGCTGGATGAGAATTATTTATCCGCATTTGATGCGATTGAAGTAGAGTCCGAGATCCAGTATCAGAAGCCGTTTGAAAAAATGAGAGAGCTGGAAATGGAATATTCGATTTCCAGTGAGGAGTCGGAAGAAGACAACACCTACCTTTCTTATAATAAGGTTATCGGGACAAGCCTGGATGAAAAGCTGTATCTTGCATTTCAGATCCTGGATTATGCCCTGCTGTCTGCACCGGGTGCGCCGTTGAAAAAAGCACTGTTAGATGCCGGGATCGGAAAAGATATTATGGGTTCTTATGACAATGGTATTTATCAGCCGATTTTCTCGGTTGTTTCTAAAAATGCCAATCGGGAACAGAAAGAAGAGTTTGTCAAAGTGATCGAAGAGACACTTCAGACCATTGTACAGAATGGAATTGATCAAAAAGCGCTGGAAGCAGGGCTGAATTATCATGAGTTCCGTTTTAGGGAAGCCGATTTTGGCAATTATCCAAAGGGACTGATGTACGGACTGCAGATCATGGACAGCTGGCTGTATGATGAGAACGAGCCATTTATGCATATGCAGGCAATCCCGACCTTTGAATATTTGAAACAACAGATTTCTACCGGATATTTTGAAAAACTGATCCAGACGTATCTGCTTGATAATCAGCATGGATCCATTGTAATCGTAAAGCCGGAAAAAGGTCGGACAGCACGAATGGACAAAGAACTGGAAGAAAAGCTGGCTGCATATAAAGCGGGCTTAAGTGAAGCGGAAATTGAAAAGTTGGTAGCAGACACCAAAGAGCTGGAAGTATATCAGGAATCAGAAGATGCACCGGAAGACATGGAGAAGATCCCGGTGCTCAACAGAGCGGACATCACAGAAGAGATCGCTCCGGTTTACAACAAAGAAATGGAAGTGGACGGCGTGCAGCTGGTACATCATGAAGTGGAGACCAACGGCATCGGATATGCGACTTTGATGTTTGATCTTTCGGGAGTGTCTGAGGAACTGCTTCCATATACGGGAATTTTGCAGAGCGTACTGGGAATCATTGATACCAGCCATTATGAATATGGTGCACTGTTCAATGAGATCAATATGCACACCGGAGGGATTGGAACTTCCCTGGAACTGTACCCGGATGTGACAAAGGCAAAAGAAAAGGCATTTCGCGCAACGTTTGAGATCAAAGGAAAAGCGCTGTATTCGCAGATGCAGATTTTGTTTGCAATGATGCGTGAGATTTTGATGGAATCCAGACTGGATGATGAAAAACGTCTGAAAGAAATCCTGGCAATGCTCAAATCCAGACTGCAGATGTCATTCCAGTCATCCGGACATACAACCTCTGCACTGCGCGCACTGTCGTATGGTTCTCCGTTGTCTAAGTTTAAGGACGATACTGACGGAATCGGATTCTATGAAGTCGTACGTGAGGTGGAAGAACATTTTGAAGAGCACAAAGAAACTCTGATCCGGAATTTACAGCAGCTGGCGCGTCAGATTTTCCGTGTGGATAATGTGATGATCAGCTATACTTCTTCAGAAGAAGGGCTGGCGCCGATGAAAGCAGCTTTTGAAGAAATCAAAGATACTTTATATCCGGAACTGAAAGAGAGAGAAGCTTGTTGTATTTTACACTGTAAAAAGCGCAACGAAGGATTTAAGACCTCTTCCAAAGTACAGTATGTGGCGCGGGTTGGAAACTTTATCGATCACGGAGCACAGTATCATGGAGCGCTGCAGATTTTAAAAGTGATCTTAAGTTATGATTATCTCTGGCAGAATGTCCGTGTCAAAGGCGGCGCGTATGGATGTATGAGCAACTTTAACCGAATCGGAGAGGGATATCTGATCTCCTACCGGGATCCAAATCTGAAAAAGACTATGGAAGTCTATGAGGGTGTGGTAGACTATTTAAAGAATTTCACAGTCGATGAACGGGATATGACAAAATATATCATCGGAACGATCAGTAATATTGACCGTCCGATGAATCCGGCTGCAAAAGGGGAACGTTCCATGAATCTGTATATGAATCATGTATCGGAAGAGATGATCCGCATGGAACGCAGACAGATCTTACAGGCAACCCAGGAAGATATCCGCGCCCTTTCCAAAGTCGTGGAAGCAATGCTCAAAGCAGAGCAGATCTGTGTCATCGGAAGTGAAGAAAAAATAGAAGACGAAAAAGAGATGTTTCTGGAAGTGAAGACGCTGTTTTAGGGCGTCTCTCATCCGAGGCAGGGAACAGAGGATAAGGAGAACAGAACATTGATAAGAGATGATTTTAAATCAGGATTTGTGACGCTGATCGGAAGACCAAACGTAGGAAAATCCACATTGATGAACCAGCTGATCGGACAGAAGATCGCAATCACATCCAATAAGCCGCAGACGACGAGAAACCGTATTCAGACAGTTCTGACAACGGAAGAAGGGCAGATTGTATTTGTGGATACACCGGGAATTCACAAAGCAAAGAATAAGCTGGGAGAATACATGGTCAATGTGGCAGAGCGTACGTTAAATGAAGTAGATGTGGTGCTGTGGCTGGTAGAGCCGTCCACCTTTATCGGGGCAGGAGAACAGCATATCATCGAACAGCTGAAGCGTGTCAAAACACCGGTGATCCTAGTAATTAACAAGATTGACATGGTAAAAAGAGAAGAAGTGTTCTTATTTATCGATGCATACCGAAAAGAATTTGATTTTGCGGAGATTGTCCCGGTATCTGCAAGAAACGGAGACAATACGGACGAACTGGTGAAAGTGATCTTAAAATATCTTCCATATGGTCCGCAGTTCTATGATGAAGATACAGTGACAGACCAGCCGGAGCGCCAGATCGTAGCAGAACTGATCCGGGAAAAGGCGCTGCATTGTCTGCAGGAAGAGATCCCTCACGGGATCGCAGTGGCGATCGACCGCATGAAAATGCAGAACAAAGTCATGCATATTGATGCCACGATCATCTGTGAGCGGGATTCCCACAAAGGGATCATCATCGGAAAACAGGGCAGTATGCTAAAGAAGATCGGAAGTACTGCCCGCTATGAGATTGAGAGAATGCTGGACTGCAAAGTCAACCTGAAACTCTGGGTCAAGGTACAGAAAAACTGGAGAGACAGCGATTTTCTAATGAAAAACTTTGGCTATCACGAGGATGAGATGTAACATTTGGCAGATTTTATATAGTATATCCCGGAAAGAATCGGATACCCTAATTGTATATCAAACAAAGAACAGATGAGAAAGCAATTAAAGAGGTGAACCGATGAAAGAAGAGTACTGGGAACAGTTTATGACAACCGGCCGTATTGCGGATTATCTTTCTTATAAAGCAGAAAGTGAAGAAAGCAGAGTATCCGCTGCGGCAGGACAGAAGGAACAGGCAGGAGTTAGATCAGGTGAATCAGATTGTGTTGACGGGGATGGTGCTTTCCACAGCACCGGTTGGAGAGTATGACAGGCGGGTGGTGATCCTGACAAAGGAGCAGGGAAAGATTTCTGCATTTGCCAGAGGGGCAAGAAGACCAAACAGTCCTCTGATAGGAGCAGTCAATCCCTTCTCCTTTGGGGAATTTACCATGTATGAGGGGAGATCTTCCCATACGATCCAGTCTGCGAAGATCACAAATTATTTTTCCGAGCTGCGGGAAGATATGATCGGTGCATATTATGGGTTTTATTTTCTGGAGTTTGCCAATTATTATACAAAAGAACAGAATGATGAGCGGGAGATGTTAAAGCTTTTGTATCAGACCATGAAGGCGCTGACCAGTCCCCATATTCCGGATCCGCTGATCCGCTGCATTTTTGAATTAAAGGCGTTTTGCATCAACGGAGAAGGTCCGCAGGTGTTTCAGTGTGTCCGCTGTCAGAAAAAAGAAGGACAGATGGTATTTTCGGCAAGGGAAGGCGGGGTAATCTGCCAGGACTGCAGGGAAAAGATATCGGATGGGATTCCTTTGGATAATTCCACACTTTATACGATGCAGTACATAGAAAGCAGCACCATCGAGAAGCTGTATACCTTTACTGTCAGCGAAGCGGTTCTGGAAACACTGTCCAGGATTCTGGAGAGGTACTGTCTGCTGTATGTGGACAAACGGTTCAAATCACTGGAGATTCTGGAGACGCTGCTGTAGAAAATATAAACAGCATGGCTTGAAAAAACAAAGGGAAGCCGTTATAATAGTTACCAATTGATGAAAAAGAATGTGAGGAACAGAGAATTATGGTAGAAAAGACAATGGATAAAATCGTAGCCCTGGCAAAATCAAGAGGTTTTGTGTACCCGGGTTCTGAAATTTACGGGGGGCTTGCCAATACATGGGATTATGGAAATCTCGGAGTAGAGTTGAAAAACAATGTAAAAAAAGCATGGTGGAAGAAATTCGTACAGGAAAGTCCGTATAATGTAGGTGTGGACTGCGCGATCCTGATGAACCCGCAGACATGGGTGGCATCCGGACATCTTGGCGGATTCAGTGATCCGCTGATGGATTGTAAAGAGTGTAAAGAAAGATTCCGTGCAGACAAGCTGATCGAAGATTATGCACAGGAGAACGGGATCGAACTGGAAGGAAGCGTCGATGCATGGAGCAAAGAGCAGATGGCGGCTTATATTGAAGAACATGAGATCAAATGTCCTTCCTGCGGAAAGCACAATTTTACAGACATCCGCGAGTTCAACCTGATGTTCAAGACATTCCAGGGTGTCACAGAAGATGCGAAAAACGTAGTGTACTTAAGACCTGAGACAGCTCAGGGGATTTTTGTCAACTTTAAGAATGTACAGCGTACATCCAGAAAGAAAATCCCGTTTGGTATCGCACAGATTGGAAAATCATTCCGTAATGAGATCACACCGGGTAACTTTACGTTCCGTACCAGAGAATTTGAACAGATGGAACTGGAATTTTTCTGTGAGCCGGGAACAGATCTTGACTGGTTCAATTACTGGAAGAATTTCTGCCTGAACTGGCTGAGTTCTCTGGGACTCAAAGATGAAGAAGTCCGCTATCGTGACCACAGTCCGGAAGAGTTGTGCTTCTACAGCAAAGCAACGACAGACGTAGAATTCTTATTCCCATTTGGATGGGGAGAACTGTGGGGCATTGCTGACAGAACAGATTACGACCTGACACAGCATCAGGAAGTATCCAAACAGGATCTGACTTATTTTGATGATGAGAAGAAAGAAAAATATATCCCATATGTAATTGAACCGTCTCTTGGAGCAGACCGTATGGTACTGGCGTTCCTTTGCAGCGCTTATGACGAGGAAGAGTTAGAAGGCGGAGATACACGTACAGTTCTTCACTTCCATCCGGCACTTGCTCCTGTCAAGATCGGAGTGCTTCCGCTGTCTAAAAAGCTCAACGAAGGCGCGGAAAAAGTATTTGCAGAACTGAGCAAGACTTACAACTGTGAATTTGATGACAGAGGAAATATCGGAAAACGTTACCGCCGTCAGGATGAGATCGGTACACCATTCTGTGTAACCTATGATTTCGATTCTGAGGAGGATGGCGCAGTGACTGTCCGTGACAGAGACACCATGGAACAGGAACGTGTGAAAATTGAAGATCTGAAAGCATACTTTGAGAAAAAGTTTGAATTTTAAGAGGAGACTGCCGTACATTTTGTGCGGCAGTTTTTATGATGAGTGCAGATGCTGTTCAGAAAAATATATAAGGCGCACTTCTTAATAATAATAGGAAATATTCATAACAGCTTATATTTTCAATCGGGAAACAATGTGCTATGATGAAACTATGTTGATGACAACAGAATATTGAAAATTCTTCAAGATACATTTGCAGGACGGGAAACCTGTTTAGCCATTGGGCCGGTGTATCTTTTTTGTTACTCAAAACAAACAGGAGGATTTAAAGATGGAAAGAACAACAGTAGAGAATTTAAAGGAATTGATCCGTGCAGGGCGTGCAAAGACGCCGGCGGAAAAAGTGATCAAAGGAGGAATCCTGGTCAATGTCATGTCCGAGGAAATCTATCCGGCAGACGTTGCGGTCTATCAAGACACAATTGTTGCAGTGGGAGATGTAGAAGATTATATTGGCGAGGATACAGAAGTGATTGATGCAAAAGGCAGATATCTGGTGCCGGGTATGATCGACGGACATATCCACAGTGAATGCAGCAAGCTGAGTATCACAAGCTATGCCAAAGCGGTCGTGCCAAGAGGAACCACAAGTATGATCTCCGGTCTGGATGAATATATTTCTGTATCCGGTCTGGAAGGACTTCAGGAAGTGCAGAAAGAAGTACAGGCAAGTCCGCTGAAAGTATTCTGGGGAGCGCCTTACAAGACACCTTATACGATTCCGGAGTCTACTGTGGCGTTCAATTTTACCAAAGAAGTGCATGAAGAAGTACAGAAATGGCCGCAGTGTTATGGCGTGTGGGAGACAGTCAGAGAGTTTATCCAGGAAGAAGATGAGAACACACTGGGAGCAATCGCAGAAGCATTTAAGAATCGTCTTCCGGTATTTGGATGTGCACCGATGGCAAGAGGTAATGACCTGAATGGATATCTGTGTGCAGGTGTGCGTCTGGATCATGAAAGTTATGACCACGAAGAAGTTGTGGAAAAGATGAGAAAAGGAATGCATATGCTGATCCGTGAATCTTCCGTGACACATTTCCTTGCAGAGAATATCAAAGCAGTGACAGAAGTAAATCCTGCATTTGCAAGAAGAGTCAGCTTTTGTACCGATGATGTGACAGCAAGTGATGTTCTGGAAAAAGGACATCTGGACAATGTAGTACGTCTGGCCATCCAGGCAGGAGTCAAACCAATGACAGCGATTCAGATGGCAACTATTAATAGCGCAGAAGCCTACCGCATTGATCATATGGTAGGTTCCATCTGCCCTGGAAGAATCGCAGATATTCTGTTCGTAGAGGATCTGGAAGCATTTGAGATCAAAGAAGTGATGACAAACGGAAAGATGGTAGCAAAAGACCATAAACTGACTTATGATCTGAAAGCGCCGGAGAGAAGTTCTGTGTTGAAAGGGGAACTGAAATGCAGCCTGACAACAAAAGAAGACTTTGAATATAAGACATCCATCCAGAATGGAGAAGCGAAAGTCCTGTCTATGGATGTAAAAGGTCCTTTTGTCAGAAAGAGAAGAGATGTGGTCTTAAAAGTGGAAAACGGAATCGTACTTCCGGATACAGAACAGGATGTGGCAATGGTAGCTGTTCTGGAGAGATTCGGAAGAAACGGAAATAAATCTCTGGCATTTTGCTCCGGATGGAAGTTAAAGAAAGGTGCTATGGCTTCCTCTGCTGCACCGGATGACAACAATCTGGTCGTAATGGGTGTGAATGCAGAAGATATGTCCATCGCAGCCAATTATCTGATTGAGCAGGGCGGCGGACAGGTTGTTGTGGCAGACGGCGAGATTTTAGAATTCCTTCCGCTTCCAGTTGGAGGAATTGTCAGTGATGAGGAGCCGGAAGTGATCGCCGCACAGGAGAAAAAGATCGATCAGGCAGCCAGAATGTTAGGTTCTGATCTTCCAGATCCAATGATGTATATGTTCTTTTTGCCGATCACAGCAATTCCGGATTATGCGATCACAGATGTAGGGCCGGTTGACTATCTGGCGCTTACAACCTTTGATCCGGTTCTGGAAGTATATGAAAAATAAAAAATCAAAGGAGGACATCGATATGAAGAAAGAAGAATTAAAAAAACTGATCGACACAGCAGCAGGAAGAATTCCCGCAGATACAGTCATTAAAAACTGTCAGATCGTCAATGTTTTTTCTGGGAAGATTCAGACAGGCGACATCGCACTGAGCGGAGATAAGATCGCGGGAATTGGAGAATATCAGGGCGTTCATGAAGTGGATGCGCAGGGAAGATATGCAGTTCCTGGATTTATTGACAGTCACATTCATATCGAATCTGCCTACGTCAGCCCGGAAGAACTGGGGAGACTTTTGGTGCCTCATGGAGCGACTACGATCATTGCAGACCCGCATGAAATTGTGAATGTGTGTGGGATCAAAGGTCTGGACTACATGATGGAAGCAGCAAAAGGAACAGCGCTGGATATCAAATATATGCTGCCATCTTGTGTACCTGCCACTCCGTTTGAGCATGCCGGAGCAGTCATCAACGCACCGGAGATGGAAGAGCCGATCAAAAGGGAAGGGGTTCTCGGACTGGGAGAATTTATGAATTTTCCAGGGGTGATTCAGGCTGATGAGAGCGTGCTGGAGAAACTGATGACTGCGAAAGAAGAAGGCAAACTGATCGACGGGCATGGACCTGGAATTGACGGAAAAGATCTGAATGCGTATTCTGCGGCAGGTATTCTGGCAGATCACGAGTGTTCTACAGTAGAAGAGATGGAAGCGCGCCTGGAGCGTGGAATGTATATCCTGCTCAGACAGGGTTCTGCCTGTCATAACTTAAGGCCGCTGTTAAAAGGGGTCACACCGGAAAACAGCAGAAGATGTCTGCTTTGCTCAGATGACAGACAGCCAAAGACAATCTTAAAAGACGGACATCTGGACAATCACTTGAAGATCTGTGTAGAAGAAGGGCTGGATGCAGTGACAGCAATTCGGATGGCGACATTAAATGCGGCGGAATGTTTCCGGCTTCATGACAGAGGTGCGATTGCGCCGGGATATCGTGCAGACATTGTTCTTCTGGATGATCTCAAAGACTTCCAGGTGGAGAAAGTATGGATTGCAGGTGAACTGACTGCTGACCAAGGAAGTTATTTACCGGAAATCACGCCATATGATATCTCTTCTGTGAAGGGAAGCGTGATTGTAAAAGATTTTTCAGCAGAAAAGTTTAAAATGCATCTGACCAGTGATCAGGTCAACGTGATCGAGATCCTTCCAGGAGGAGTTGTGACGAAAAAGACGACTGCCCGCATTCAGCTGGATGAAAACGGAGAATTTGTAAGAAATCCGGAAGAGGATCTTGTGAAAGTGGCAGTCGTAGAGCGCCATCAGGGAACCGGCAATGTGGCATGTGGATTCTTAAAAGGATATGGAATAAAAGGGGGTGCTGTGGCACTGTCTGTCGCACATGATTCTCATAATATTATCGTGGTCGGAGTCAGTGACGAAGAGATGGAGTTTGCAGTAAACAGCCTGATCGCACAGGAAGGCGGTATTGTTCTTGTAAAAGATGGAAAAGTAATCGAACAGATGCCAATGCCGATCGCTGGACTGATGAGTGATCAAAGCGGAGAGTGGGTGGATGAAAAACTCACAAGTATTCATGAAAAAGCGTATACAGAGCTTGGTATCTGCGGAGAAGTGGAACCGGTGATGACATTATGTTTTATGTCCCTGGCAGTGATTCCTGAAATCAAACTGACAGATATGGGATTATTCGATGTCACAACGTTTTCATTTATTCCGGTAGAAGTGAAATAGAAAAAGAAAAAGGATTGGGAAAATGGGAAAACAAAAGACATTGGTGCCGTGGTTTCAGCGCGGTGATATTGGTGGAATGACGTATTCCATTACAAATAATATTGTAAATTATCTGATCGTGATCGCAACACTTTCAGGAGTATTGGACTGGCCAGATAAAATCGTATACGGGTATGTTATCCCGGGTATGTCAGTTGGATTGTTGTTAAGTGGGGTTTACTATGCCTATATGGGAAGAAAACTCTCCAGAAAGGAAGGCCGTGCAGATGTTACGGCGCTTCCTTCCGGAGTGTCTACACCGGCAATGTTTGTAATGCTCTATGGAGTGATCATGCCGCTTCACTATGCATTAAATGATGCAGAGCTTGCATGGTCGGCAGCAGTAGCTGCCTGCTTTATCGGTGGAGCAGTGGAGTTCTTGGGCGGATTTATCGGACCGTGGATGAAGAAAAAACTGCCAAGAGCTGCACTTCTTGGAACAGTGGCAGGAATCGGATTTATCTGGATGGCAACACAGGGTGTATTTGATGTGTTCGGAGATCCTCTGATCGGACTTCCAATCTTATTTGTAGCAATGGTCGGTATTTTCGGAGGATATTTATTCCCGAAAAAAATTCCGCCGCTTGTAGTTGCCATCGTAGGTGGGATTATCTATGCATTCTGCCTGGGAAGAACTACCGTAGATTTTAGCGGAATTGGTTTTTACATTCCCAATCCGATCAATGGAATCCAGCACTTGATCAATGGTATAGCGGTTGTGGCGCCATATCTGACGATTGTGATTCCGGTAGAGATTTATAACTTTATTGAGACAATGGATAATGTAGAGGCAGCAAATGCTGCGGGAGATAATTACAGTGTTCGTGAAACTCAGTTTGCAGATGGAATCTGTACCATGCTTTCTGCAATCTGCGGCGGAGTTGTTCCGAATACGGTATGGCTTGGACATGCCGGATTGAAGAAATCAAAAGCCGGTGTGGGCTATGCATTGGTGTCTGGTCTGGTATTAGGGGCAGCAGGTATCTTCGGTCTGTTTACATTTTTAAGCAACATGGTTCCGCCTGCAGTATGTGCAGTGACATTTTTATGGTGTGCGATTGTCATGGTCGCACAGGCATTTAAAGATTGTGATAAGAAGCATTATGCAGCGATCGGAATCGCTATGGTGCCGCCGGTGGCAGATTACCTGTACACACAGATCACGGGAAGCGTGGGTCTGGCAGGTTATATGACAGAAGTGATGCCGTCAGGACTTGCAGAGTATAATGCAGAGGTAACGCAGATGATCAAAGATGCGGGGGTTATGTGGAACGGAGTACCTGCAGTGAAATCCGGTGCGATCATCATAGGAATCCTGTTAGGTACCATGACCGTATTTATTATTGACAAGCAGCTTCACAAAGTTGCGATCACGGCAGTGGTCGGATATGTACTTGCATGCTTTGGTTTTATCCACAGTGCAGGACTCGGATTCAATCCAACTTCCCCGTTTGCAATCGGATATCTGATCGTGGCAGTACTGGCGATTATTCTTCATCAGGGACGGAAATCCTGGTTTGAGGGACCGGATGATTTTGATTATGTATAAAGAATAGACAACAAGTTCTCAGGGAAAATGGTTTCATTTAGCAATGAAAGCTTTCTGAGAACTTGTTGTTTACTTGTATTTCAAAACAAGAAATAGTATAATATGGGAAAAAGACAAGAGAAAGGACAAAAACAGCTATGGAAAAGACATTATGGCAGATATATGACAATGCGCAGCTGGCAGAGCTTGATACTCTGACAACAGATTACAAACATTTCCTGGATGCAGGGAAAACAGAGAGAGAATGTGTGACAGAAGTAATCCGTCTTGCAAAGAAAGAAGGATATGTAGACTTAAATGAAAAAGAGACCTTACAGCCGGGAGACAAAGTCTATCTGGACTGGATGGGAAAATCCATTGTATTATTCCAGATCGGAGAAGACGCGCTGGAAAAAGGAATGAACATTCTTGGAGCACATGTAGATTCCCCACGTCTGGATCTGAAACAGAATCCATTATATGAAGAGAGCGGATTTGCATATTTTGATACACACTATTACGGAGGAATCAAAAAATATCAGTGGGTGACACTTCCGCTTGCAATCCACGGTGTTGTAGTAAAAAAAGACGGAACAAAGTTTAATGTCGTGATCGGTGAAAAAGAAGAGGATCCGGTATTTGCGATCACAGACCTTCTTCCACACCTTGGTTCCAAACAGATGGAAAAAACAGCTGCAACCGTGATCGAAGGAGAAGCGCTGGATATTCTGATCGGAAGCGCGCCTCTTTGCGGAGAAGAAAAAGATGCGGTTTCAGCAAACGTACTGAAACTGTTAAAAGAAACGTATGACATCGAAAAAGAAGATCTGATGTCTGCAGAGCTTGAGATCGTGCCTGCAGGAAAAGCACGTGACTGTGGTCTGGATAAGAGCATGGTGATGGCATATGGTCAGGACGACAGAGTCTGTGCATTTACTTCTCTGATGGCGATGTTCCATACAGAGAATAAAAAGAGAACATCCTGCTGTATTCTGGTAGACAAAGAAGAGATCGGAAGCGTGGGTGCCACAGGCATGCAGTCCCGTTTCTTTGAAAATGCAGTGGCAGAGATTCTGGACAAATGCGGAGAGTTTTCAGAATTAAAGCTTCGCCGTGCCATGGCAAACTCTACCATGATTTCCTCAGACGTAGGTGCTGCATTTGACCCAATGCATGCAGATGTATATGATAAGAGATCCAATCCGTTCTTTGGAAAAGGAATGGTGCTCAACAAGCACACAGGCTCCAGAGGAAAAGGCGGATCCAATGATGCCAATGCAGAGTATATCGCAAAATTAAGACATGTATTTGATGAAAATAAAGTTGCATTCCAGCTGACAGAGATGGGCAAGATTGATGCCGGCGGCGGCGGAACCATTGCTTACATTCTGGCAAACTTTGGAATGGAAGTGATCGACGGAGGTGTTGCTGTTCTGAGCATGCATTCTCCTTGGGAACTTTCCAGCAAGGCAGATGTTTATGAAGCATACCGCGGATATTGTGCATTCTTAAAAGATATGAAATAAGACAGGCAGGGAGATGTTCGATTTGAACATCTCCCTTTAATAATTTACATAATGATGAATGCGTTCCAGACCCAGCCGATATTGCTCGGGAGTCATGGATATTTTTCCTTTGACCAGAGAAATCATACCGTCGTCGGCCAGTTTTCGGATCGTACGGTTGAGCGTCTTTACGGTGATCCCACATTCTCCGTAGAGTTCCTGACGAGTCTTCCGAATGATGACAGAGCCGGAGGTACAGGATTCCACTTGCATGGAAGCGGCTTGCTTGAGGATATATAATCCAGAAGGATGAAGTGGGGCGGATAGAACAGTCGGGCACCCCGGTTATAAGAGGAGCGGTATAGCTTATAGGCTACTTTTTGGGCAACCAGGCGCAGAAAATGAATGCCCGCTTCGATCCAGTGCTCAAAATCCTTTCTGGAAAAGTAGATGACAGTCGTTTCTGTGAGTGTTTCGATCGTCACAGAGGTCTTTTCTTTTCCGGCAAGGATCGTTACTTCCCCTACGAAATCAATGGGTTCATTTTTCTCGATCATGTACACATTTCCATTTTCAAATTCGTTGATGACGCGGTGTTCTCCTTTGGCGATGATGCCGAAATGTTCCAGCTTAAAATCTTTCTGATGGATGATCGTGCCAGGCGGATACACCCGGATGGTACAGCGGTGACGGAGCTCCGGGGGCATGTTTTTCAGATAGTTGTTCAGTTCCGGTACTTCTTTTAATAAATCTTCCAGTTTCATACAGATCCCTCTTTTTGATGATCCGCTGTTTCAGCGAATCTGTTTTATTGAAAGTATACCATAATTTTTTTTAAAATTACCAATAGAAATTGTGAATAATTACGGAGAAAGAGAAAATCAAAGACGAAAACCATAAAAGTGACTAAAAAACAAAGGGAAAGATTGTACAGGATTACGTACAAATGACTTGACGGATGTCTTGAAAACCATTAAAATATTATATGCGACTTAATGCAAATTTATTTGAAAAAAATTATATTAGGAGGTCGTTGAAAAATGGCAACAAAATGGGTGTATATGTTCACCGAAGGTAATGCAACAATGAGAAACCTGCTCGGTGGAAAAGGCGCAAACCTTGCAGAAATGACAAGTCTGGGACTCCCGGTACCACAGGGATTCACAGTTACAACAGAAGCTTGTACACAGTATTACGAAGATGGAAGAAAGATCAATGACGAGATCATGTCTCAGATCATGGACGCTATCGTAAAACTGGAAGAGATCACAGGAAAGAAATTCGGAGATAAAGAAAATCCGCTGCTCGTTTCTGTACGTTCCGGAGCAAGAGCTTCTATGCCTGGTATGATGGATACCATCCTCAACCTTGGATTAAACGAAGAGGTTGTTGAGACTCTGGCAGAGGCATCCGGAAATGCACGTTGGGCTTGGGACTGCTACAGAAGATTCATTCAGATGTACTCTGACGTAGTTATGGAAGTTGGTAAAAAATACTTCGAAGAGCTCATCGACAAGATGAAAGAAGAAAAAGGGGTAACTCTTGACGTAGAACTGACAGCAGAAGACTTAAAGACTCTGGCTGGACAGTTTAAAGCTGAATATAAAGAAAAAATCGGTACAGACTTCCCTTCAGACGCAAAAGAGCAGTTAATGGGAGCTGTAAAAGCCGTATTCCGTTCATGGGACAACCCAAGAGCGAATGTATACCGTCGTGACAACGATATCCCATATTCATGGGGAACAGCTGTCAACGTACAGATGATGGCATTCGGTAACATGGGAGATGACTGTGGTACAGGTGTTGCATTTACAAGAGATCCTGCTACAGGTGAGAACGGACTCTTCGGAGAGTTCCTGACAAACGCACAGGGAGAAGACGTTGTTGCCGGAGTTCGTACTCCAATGCACATTTCCGAAATGGAACAGAAATTCCCGGAAGCATTTGCTCAGTTTAAAGAAGTATGCAATACTCTGGAAACACACTACAGAGATATGCAGGATATGGAGTTTACTGTAGAACATGGTAAACTGTATATGCTTCAGACACGTAATGGTAAGAGAACAGCACAGGCTGCTTTAAAGATCGCTTGTGACCTTGTTGATGAGGGAATGAGAACAGAAGAAGAAGCTGTTGCTATGATCGATCCTAGAAACCTTGACACTCTGCTTCACCCACAGTTTGATGCTGCTGCATTAAAAGCTGCAACACCAATGGCAAAAGCACTCGGAGCATCTCCAGGAGCTGCTTGCGGTAAAGTTGTATTTACAGCAGATGACGCTGTAGAGTGGGCTGCAAGAGGAGAAAAAGTAATTCTTGTTCGTCTGGAGACATCTCCGGAAGACATCACAGGTATGAAATCTGCTCAGGGTATCCTGACAGTACGTGGTGGTATGACATCTCACGCTGCCGTTGTTGCACGTGGAATGGGTACATGCTGTGTATCTGGATGCGGAGACATTGTAATGGACGAAGCAAACAAGAAATTTACATTAAACGGAAAAGAATACCACGAAGGAGATGCAATCTCTCTGGACGGATCTACCGGAAATATTTATGACGGAATCATCCCGACAGTAGATGCTACAATCGCTGGAGAATTCGGAAGAATCATGGGATGGGCTGACAAATACAGAACAATGAAAGTTCGTACAAATGCAGATACACCTGCAGATGCTAAGAAAGCTCGCGAGCTTGGAGCAGAAGGTATCGGACTTTGCCGTACAGAGCATATGTTCTTCGAAGGAAACAGAATCGATGCATTCCGTGAGATGATCTGTTCTGAGACTGTAGAAGAAAGAGAAGCTGCGCTTGAGAAGATTCTTCCAGAGCAGCAGGCTGACTTCGAAGCTCTTTACGAAGCACTGGAAGGAAATCCGGTTACTATCCGTTTCCTGGATCCACCGCTTCATGAGTTCGTTCCTACAGAGGAAGAGGACATCAAGAAACTGGCTGACGCTCAGGGCAAAACTGTTGAGCAGATCAAAACGATCATCGATGGACTTCATGAGTTCAACCCAATGATGGGACACCGTGGATGCCGTCTGGCAGTTACATATCCGGAGATCGCTAAGATGCAGACAAAAGCAGTCATCCGTGCAGCTATCAACGTACAGAAAGCTCATCCAGACTGGACAGTAAAACCAGAGATCATGATTCCATTGGTTGGAGAGATCAAAGAGCTGAAATACGTGAAGAAATTCGTAGTTGAGACAGCTGACGCTGAGATCGCTGCTGCAGGAAGCGACCTGAAATACGAAGTTGGTACGATGATCGAGATCCCAAGAGCTGCTCTTACAGCTGATGAGATCGCAAAAGAAGCTGACTTCTTCTGCTTTGGTACAAACGACCTGACACAGATGACATTCGGATTCTCTCGTGATGACGCTGGAAAATTCCTGGATGCTTACTATGATGCTAAGATCTTTGAAAACGATCCATTTGCAAAACTGGATCAGACAGGTGTTGGTAAACTTATGGATATGGCAATCACATTAGGAAAACCAGTGAATCCAAGCCTGCATGTAGGAATCTGTGGAGAGCACGGTGGAGATCCAAGCTCTGTTGAATTCTGCAACAAACTTGGTCTTGACTATGTATCTTGCTCACCATTCCGTGTACCGATCGCTCGCCTTGCTGCAGCACAGGCTGCAATCGCAGAGAAAAATGCATAATTCTCGAACGAGAGTTGAACAGGTAATATAAATGGGGGTTCTGTTCGGCATATGCCGGACAGGATCCCTTTTATCATGAGAAAGGGAATAGCAATTTATGAGAAGAAAAATCGGGATGATCGCAGCAGTGCTTCTTGCGATCCTGGCAATGGCCGGATGCCAGAAAACAGAAGATACCTCCACAAAATCAGAAACACAGGCAGAGTCTTCCAAAGACCTTTTGAGTGGGATCCACCATGCAGAGATCCAGGTAAAAGAGTATGGAACGATCACCGTAGAACTGGATGCAGATGCCGCACCTGTTACGGTGACAAATTTTGTGAACCTTGCAAAGGATGGATTCTATGATGGTCTGACATTTCACAGGATCATGGATGGGTTTATGATCCAGGGAGGAGACCCAAATGGAGATGGAACCGGCGGTGCAGATGAGACGATCAAAGGGGAGTTTTCCAGCAATGGAGTAGAAAATGAGATTTCGCATACAAGAGGAACCATTTCCATGGCCAGAGCGCAGGATCCGGACAGCGCAAGCTCTCAGTTTTTTATTGTTCATGAGGACAGTACATTTCTGGATGGAGAGTATGCAGCGTTTGGCCACGTGACCAGTGGAATAGAGATTGTGGACCAGATTTGTAAGGATGTGCCTGCAGAAGATGACAATGGAACAGTAAAAGCTGAGAATCAGCCGGTGATCGAGAGGATTACTGTGACAGACTAAATAAAAACCGCAGCAGGAAGGAAAATTTATCCTGCTGCGGTTTTTTTATCCCGTTTTTGAATGTAGTGATAACGGTGTCGATTTTTCCAGATAAAATACAGGGAAAGAAAAAGCGTCATACATTCTGCGATCGGAACCGAGAGCCACACTCCGTTTACCCCAATGATCCGTGGAAGAATCAGAATATTGATCACGATCAGAACGAATGTCCTCACAAAAGAAATGATCGCGGAAGTTTTCCCGTCGGAAAATGCGGTGAACATGGAAGAGGAAAAAATGTTCAGTCCCGCAAAGAGATAGTTGAAGGAAAACAGGGAAAAACCGGTTTTTGCGATCAGGTACGTATCTGTCGTCTTTGGAGTAAAAATTTCCACAATAAAAGGAGCCGAAATCAATGCGCCTGCGGTGATGACCAGGGAGGAGATACTGATAAATCCCATGCAGATTCTAAAAATCCGCTGCAGCAGACGTGTGTTTTTGCTTCCGTGATTATAGCTGATCACGGGGGCTACTCCCATAGAAAATCCCATGTACATGGCATTGAATAAAAACTGACCATATAAGACGATGGTGATCGCAGCCACGCCGGATTCTCCAAGAAATCTCAGCATGGTAATGTTAAATAAGTAGGTCACGATCGCCGTGGATAAATTGGTTACCATTTCAGAAGAACCGTTCAAACAGCTCTCCAAAAGTACGGAAAAGTTAAGGCGGGGTTTTACAAGATAAAGGGAATGGCGTACAAACCCGAAGTAAAGCAGCCCAAACAGAGCCGGGATCAACTGGCCGATTCCGGTAGCAAGTGCGGCTCCTTTGACGCCCATCTGGAGGGGACCCATAAAGACATAATCTAAAACCATATTGGCAATGCCGCCGCTGATGGTAAGAGCCAGTCCGGTTACGGGTTTACCTGCAGTTACAAAAAAACTCTGGAAAAGCAGCTGTAAAATACAGGCAGGCGCCATAAACAGGCAAATGCTTAAATAGTCTATACAGTATGGTAAGATCAGATCTGTGGCGCCCAGTAAGCGTACCAGAGGTTCGATCAGGAGATTTCCAAAAATCATGGATATGATTCCGAAGAAAAGTCCCACGAGGATCAGAAAAGAAAAATTTTCTCTTGCTTCCTGAGGACAGTTCTCTCCCAGTTTTTTGGCAATGATGGCGCTGCCTCCGGTGGCGAGCATAACACCAACTGCAATGACCAGATTTAGTACCGGATATACGATGTTAATGGCAGAAAGGGCATCGGTTCCTACAAGTCGGGAAACGAAAATGCCGTCTATAATCGTGTACAGTGACATGAATACCATCATGATCATCGTTGGAAATGCAAAACGAAGCAGTTAGAAAAAACGAAAGTCTTTTGCAATAGAATTTGTCATGATAAAATGCTCCTATCTGTTGTTTTTTTGAAGTAACATTGCTATCATAAACTATAGAGTAAGTCTATAGTCAAGAGGAAAATAAAAATGAACAACGAAAGATATATTACAACAGGAGAATTTGCAAAACTGACAGGGGTGACCAAACATACATTATTTTATTACGACAAGATTGGTTTGTTTTCTCCGGAAATCAAGAAAGAGAACGGGTATCGTTTGTATTCATTTGAACAGCTGGAAGTATTTGATGTGATCCAGATCTTGCGGGAGCTGGATATGCCGCTGGAAGAAATCAGAGAATATATGGATCACAGAAGTCCCGGGAGACTTTTGGAACTGTTTCAAAAAGAACGAGATCTCATCGACGTACAGATGCGCCGCTTGAAAGAGATGAAACACTGGATCGAACAAAAAGAAAGGATCATACAGGATACATTGCAGACAGAAACAGGGCAGATCCAGGTAGAAACAGAAGCAGAACGTTATATGATCCAGTCACAGGTGGAGCGCGCCGATGAAAGGGAATGGGCAGAAAAGATTGGAGAGTTGTTTCTCTACTGTGATCGGCATAGCGTGAAAAGTCCTTATTCGATTGGATACCAGCAGAATACAGCAGAAATAAAAAAAGGTGTCTATGATCACTATTCTGTTTTTTATGAATTGCTGGATCATAAGCCAAAAGGGGTACGCTATCATGTCAGACCTGCCGGGACGTATCTGAAAGTGTATCATAAAGGAAACTGGAAAACCCTACAGACTGCATATGAACGAATGATGGAATATGTGAAGATGCAAGGGATCCGGCTGGGAGAATATTGTTATGAAGATCTGTTGTTAGATGGTCTGACGATGGCGGATGAGGATTCTTATATTACCTGTATTACAGGAAGGATTTTGTCAGAGGAAGAGCAGGAAACAGAAAATTATCGGAAATAGTGTTGGTATCTAAAAAAAAGTCTGGTATAATAAAAAGATCGGAATGATCAACAGAAGAAAGGAAACAATGGGATGAACGAGGAAAATAAAAGCGGACAGACAGCAGAGAAACAACAGCTTTTAAGCAGCCTGCGAAATGCAGAGAGACTGTATGTATTTATGTCGATGTGTACGAAAATGCCGTACGTGATATGTGATGAAGAGACATTTGATGATGAAGTACTATTATATTATACGGAAGAGGATGCACAAAGAGAGGGGAAAAAGCTGATCGAACAAAGGATACCGATCCAGATCGCCAAACTGGAAAAAGAGCAGCTGCTTGGATTTTTTGCCAGTCTGTATCCGATGGGGATCAATGGCTTATTGATCGATCAGAATATGGAAAGTGAAGCCAGAGTAGAATTGCAGGAACTGGTAAAAAGACCGGATACTCAGAATCTTCCAGAGGGAAAAATCTGGGTAGAGAATCCACAGCTTCACCTGACAGCTTTGTATTTTATGCAGGAGATGCGCAGGCAGGAAACAACGGAGCTGACAGAAGAGCTTCGGGAATTGCAGGAAGAGATCCTGGTAAATTATGGCAGAGGAAAGTTTATCGTAGCTGTTCATGAACAAAACGGGATGCCGCTTTTGAAGCAGAAAAATGGAGATGCATATCAGCCGATTTTTACAGATATTCTGGAATTTCGTAAATTTAACAAAGAAGCACAGTTTAGATCCATGGCGATCGATGCGAAAAATATTCCGAAGATGCTGATGAAAGAATCCAAAGGTGTGGTCATCAATCCATTTGGTGTCAATGTACAGCTGCCGATCGTAAGACCGGAAGAACCAGAGACAAAATAAACAGTTGCTGTGTTTTTAAAAGTGTGCTATAATCACCACGAAAACTAAAAAGAAAAGCAGAGTAGAGATATGTGCGTTAAGTGCCGGTTGGACGGGGAGTTGCCAGCAGGACGAAAAGTGAAAGCTTGCGGTACATATTTCGCATCCCGCTGCTGCACATAGAGAGAATCTCAGATGATTCTGTGGATACCTTCTGTGCGTAGCTTGAGGACTACTGCAAAGGAGGTATTTTTTATGAAACAATTGAAACAAAAATTTGTAGATTCCTGGCATGAGCTCAAAAAAACAAAAGTACTGGCGGTAACAGCGATGCTGATCGCAATCGGTGTAATCCTGGATTTTTGTTTTTCTCTTCAGTTAACAGAATCGATCAAGATCGGGGTCTCCGGGATTCCAAACGAACTGACATCCATGATGTTTGGACCGATTGTCGGAGGTATCATGGGAGGAATCGGAGATATTCTGAAATTCCTGATCAAACCTACAGGAGCCTATTTCTTTGGATTTACACTGAATGCAATTTTAGGGCCTGTGATCTATGGTGTTTTTTTATATCAGCGTCCGGTAAGATTCGGAAGAATCCTGGCAGCAAAGATTACGGTATCGTTACTTGTGAATCTTCTTCTGGGTACCTGGTGGCTGACGATCCTGTATGGTTCCGGATTTATCGCTATTCTTCCGGCAAGACTGATCAAGCAGATTGTCTCTGTGCCGATTGATTCCGTAATCTTTTATCTGATCGCAAAAGCATTGGAGCGATCAAAAGTGACATCCATGCTTACAAAATAAAAAAGAGCCTTTTAGCTCCGTTGTAAAAAACGAATGCTGAAAGGCTCTTTTTGATGATGGATCAAGTGCTTATAGACCACAATACAGGAAATCAGCAGTGAACCGATAACCAGGGCTGTATTGTGAAAAGAAAACATTCCGGTAAGGGAAAAAAGCAAAAACGTGATGATGCTCCGATACAAATGCGGCTGGATCACAATGCAAAATGAAAACAACAAATAGAAACAGGCTAACAGCAGTACCGGACGGTAGTATGGAAACAGTCCTAACAGGACTCCAAAAGAAACGGCGATCGCTTTTCCTCCCTTTTTTGGATGAAATACCGGAAATGCGTGTCCGGCAACAGGTGCACACAATACAAATGCAAACAGAACTCGGGTTGTATCCAAAGTGCGGGATGCCAGATAAACCGGAAGAAATCCTTTTGCAAGTTCCAGGCAGATTACAAGGAATCCCACTTTGGGACCTGCTTTTTTAAAAGCATTAAAAGTTCCGGGATTATGGTCGCTTGTGTCCTTCATAATATCAATCTGACAAAACCAGCGTGGGATCAAATAGGCATACAGCACACTTCCGGAAAGATATCCAAGTAAAATAAAGAATATATAATTCATGATGCCTCCTTTTTAAGAATGCGGTTTTGGACAAAGTGTCTGGAGAAGCCGGTACGTCTTTTGGGCAGCATCGGATGAAATAACAGTATGCTGTGCATTCTGCATGGTGCGGCGTGCGGCTTCGTCACGTAAGAGCGTACGGCCGGCTTCAATCTGTCCGCGCATCGTTTTGGAAGTGCAGGATAATCCACGGGAAGTATAAAACTCCAGATTTTTGGTTTCACATCCGGGGATCGGGCGGGTATGTACCATAGGAATTCCTTTTACGGCTGCTTCGGTGGTCGTCAGACCGCCGGGTTTGGTGAATAATACGTCGGCTGCATCCATGTAATCAGAGATGTGTTCTGTGTATCCCAGGATTTTTATATTTTTCTGTTTTCCAAATTCAGCCAGAAGAACCTTTCGGAGTTTCTGGTTGTTTCCGCAGATTACGATCAGATATTCGCCGGGATTTCGTCTGCGCAGAAGCTCTGCCACAAATAACTGGATTTTGCCAAATCCCATACTTCCGCTCATAAGCAGATAAACCTGTGCATGTTCCGGAATATGACAGCGTATGCGGGCAGTCTTTTGATCCAAAGAAGAAGAGAAAGCACTGCGCACGGGAATCCCATAAGGCTTGAGGCGATTTTGGGGCAAGCCTTTTCCTGCAAATTCATCCATTAGTTCATAGTGGGGAATGACATAGTAATCACAATCTGTCTCTTCCCAAAAAGGAATGCAGGTATAATCGGTCTCAATGGCAACCACTTTTTGAGAGAGCATGTGTTTGTGTTTCAGGTACGTGAGGGTTTCCGCAGGAAATAAGTGAGGGGTAACGATCACGTCGAAAGAGTGCTCCTCAAGATAACGTTTTAATTTTTTTGCCAGAAGTGCATTGGCATAATAAACCGGAGATTTGTGCCGGCTGGAACTGACCAAAGCGCCAAGCTTATACAGTCCCTGAAACAGATGCGGTGCATACTTGACGGTATTGACATAGCTTCCGCCAACCAGGCGGGATACGCGTTTTCCGGCCAGGAGCATGAGATCCATCATCACGGCAGTATCTCCATGGGATTCAATACATTCTTTAAGCGCTTTTCCGGCATAATTGTGTCCTTCTCCAGTATTACAGGATAAGATTAGTACATTCATGAGCGATTCCGTCAAATCCTGATGCTAAGACAGAAAAGAAGCAACGATTTCATTGACCAGTTTTCCGTCTGCTTTCCCTTTTACTTTTGGCATCAGCTCTTTCATGATCTTTCCTTTGTCTTTTGCAGTTGGGGCTTCCAATCCGAGTGTGGAAAGTACTTCTGACACAACAGCCTTGATTTCTTCTGTATCCATCATTTTTGGAGCATATTCTTCCAAAACAGCCAGACGGCTCTGGCATTCTGTCAAAATATCAGTCCGGTCTTCCGGTGTCAGTTCCATGGTTTCTTTGAGTTGTTTGATCTCTTTTAAAATGACCTGTCCTTCCTCTTCTTCTGTCAGATCAGCACGTTTGTCAATGGCTTTGTTTTTCAGGGCAGAAAGAAGTGCGGAAAGAGCCTCTTTTCTTTCTTTATCTTTGGCTTTCATAGCAGCCATCATGGCGCTTCTTACTTCATCGATTTTACTCATCGTATTTCACTCTCCTTAAAATTAGTTGATGTCGCAAATGCGAGAATCTTCCTTGATTTTAACAGAATAAAGAGGGTATTTCAATAGTTCTTCCTGACGGCAGAAGAAAACGAAGAAGAAAAGCACGGTTAAGAACATGCTAAGAACATGTTAAGAAAATGAAAAAGTACATTGACCAAAGAAAAATCGATATGTTAAGATGCACTATGTAAGAACTTGCAAAAAACGAGACTGCTGTAATTTGAAGTTGCAGCAGTCTCGTTTCGAGCGAAAACACAAAAATACAAAGAGAGAAGAGAAAAAGGAGAAAAATACAATGGGAATGACAGATCTTCTTTCCCTGCTTGGGGGACTTGCACTGTTTTTATATGGAATGCATATGATGAGCAATGGCCTGGAAGCTGCTGCCGGAAACAGGATGAAGTCAATTTTGGAGAAACTGACCTCTAACCGCATCAAAGGGGTATTGGTTGGAGCGGTGATCACAGCAGTGATCCAGTCTTCTTCGGCAACTACAGTCATGCTGGTAGGATTTGTAAATTCAGGGTTGATGACATTAAGTCAGGCCGTCTGGGTGATCATGGGAGCGAATATCGGGACTACGATCACAGGGCAGCTGATCGCACTTGATATTGCGGCGATCGCTCCGATTTTTGCAATCGGCGGTGTGGCTGCGATGATGTTTATCAAAAATGAAAAAGTACATCACATCAGCGGGATTTTTTCCGGACTTGGAATTCTGTTTATGGGAATGGAGATGATGGGAGATGCGATGGTTCCATTGCAGGAATCTCAGACTTTTATCAACTTTATGACCACGGTGGAAAATCCTCTGGTAGGAATTTTGATCGGAGCGGTATTTACGGCGATCATTCAGTCTTCTTCTGCATCTGTCGGTATTTTACAGGCACTTGCGGCGACAGGAATGGTACCCCTTTCCAGTGCGGTATATATTTTGTTTGGACAGAATATCGGAACTTGTATCACAGCAGTGCTGGCGTCTATCGGTATGAAAGTAAATGCAAAACGAACGACAGCGATTCATTTGATGTTCAATATTTTTGGATCAATCCTGTTTACGATCATTTGTCTGGTAACACCATTTGTTTCCTGGATGGAAGCGCTGACACCGGGAAATCCGGTAGCACAGATTGCCAATGTACATACAACCTTTAATATTGTGACCACATTGATCCTGCTTCCGTTCGGAACGGTAATGGCACAGATCGCAACACGAATCCTGCCGGACAGCCAGAAAGAAGACGATGAGGATTACCGGCTGAAGTATATTACAAGATTTGAATCTAATTATGCGATTGGATCCAGTGCGGTAGCGCTTTCTCAGGTAAGAGAAGAGATTGAAAGAATGCGAAGTATGGTTTCTAAGAATATTGAAAAAGCATATGATGTTCTGGTTCAATATAATGAGAAAGATATGGAGCGGATTTCCGAAAGAGAGACCTATATTGATTATCTGAACCGTGAGATTTCAGAATATATCGTATCTCTGATCTCCAATGAAAAATCAACAGAAGATTCCAAAATTATCAATGGCTATTATGCGGTGATCGGAAATCTGGAGCGTATCGGAGATCATGCGATGAATCTGGCGGGATATGCAAAAGATCTGAAAGAGTGGGATCTGTCATTTTCGGAGGTAGCGCTGGAAGAAATTGGAGAGATGAAAAAGCAGTCGCTTGCAGCACTGGAGCTTGTGAAAAATGAAGAAGGCAGTGATCTGGCCAAAATGATTTTTGAAGCAGGTGCAGCAGAGCAGCAGATTGATGATCTGAGAGACAAGTACTTTAAGAAACAGATGCAGCGCATGAAAAAAGGAAAATGTAAGCCGCAAAGTGGAATTATTTTTACAGAAATGCTGACAGATTTCGAAAGAATGGGAGATCATGTCAAGAATATCGCGCAGCAGTATAAACAGATGAGCGAATAGAGAAGAACCCTGAGTTGGATGTGACTCAGGGTTCTTGCCGTTTCCATTCTTGACGGGGAAAAATATAGAAGATATAATGAGGATACAGCACAGAGGGGACTGTGCGGAAAGAAGAGATTGTAAGATGGGTGAATAAATAAAAAACAGAAGGAAGGAGGTCTGGTATATGGAGAATCACGAATTGCTCAATGCGATTGCCGGATTGATGGATGAAAAGTTAACACCGATCAATAAAAGACTGGATCGTATCGAAAGCAGATTGGACACAATCGAAGGTAAGATTGATGTAATCGAAAGTAGATTGGACACAGTCGAAGGTAAAATTGAGGTAATCGAAAACAGATTGGACACAGTCGAAGAAAATATTGCTATGATCAATGGCAGATTGGATATGATCGAAGGCAGATTGGATACAGTCGAAGAAAATATTACGACAATCAATGGCAGATTGGATACAATCGAATGCCGATTGGATGACATTGAAACCAACATGGTTACAAAAGAAGATTTGAGAGCGGCTGAGAATATGATCCTGGGTGAGTTGGATACGGTTCAGGAAAAGACGAATCAGAAATTTGAAAATCTTCGTTTTGAAGTTGTATAAGTGAAAATGCATAAATTCCCTCCATTTACAGATACTATTTCCAAAATTGGAAAGTATCGTAAATGGAGGTTTTTATTATGAAAGCAACAGGAATTGTACGAAGAATCGATGATCTTGGTCGTGTCGTGATTCCAAAAGAGATCCGAAGAACGCTACGTATCAGGGAAGGAGATCCGCTGGAGATTTTTACAGATCGAGAAGGACAGGTAATCCTGAAAAAATATTCTCCGATGGGGGAACTTGGTTCATTGGCAGAAGTGTATGCGGACAGTCTGTCTCATATTATGAAAGTGTTGGTATGTGTGACAGATATGGATCAGATCATAGCAGCTTCCGGAAATGGAGGGAAAGAAATCCAGAACCGGTATATCAGCAAAGAATTAGAAGAGAGCATACAAAACAGAAAGCAAATTTTTATTTCCCAAGGGCGGCCAGGCTATATCCCTGTATTATCCGGAGAAAATGAATATCAGGATGAAATCATTTGTCCCATTATCAGCGGCGGCGATGTCATGGGAGCCATTCTCTTTTTGAATCAAAAAGGAAATAAAGCATTTGGAGAAGTAGAACAAAAAGTGGCGTTGGCAGCGGCAGATTTTCTGGGAAGGCAGATGGAAGCGTAGCAATACAGGTATAAAATCAGATTCCGGTTCATAAAGTGTATCATCGGAAACAAAGGGGGAGAATCGGTGAGAGCAAATACGAATACGGAACAAGGAAAAAGCGGGAAAGGTATATGGATTTTGAAATCATTGCTGTGTGCTTATCTTATGACAGGAATTTTACTTCTTGTTTTAACGCTGCTTTTGTATCAATGTAATCTGGAGGAAAAACATATTACAGCCGGGATTTTAGTTACCTATCTGATTTCTACATTGAGTGGCGGGTTTGCAGCAGGAAAAATGGCAAAAGTAAAGAAATTTGTCTGGGGACTGACAGTCGGGTGTCTATATTTTGCATTACTTGTACTGATATCATTTGGGATTTATCATCATTTTCAGGAAGATATTTTGCAGATGCTGGTTGTATTTTTACTTTGTGCAGGCGGTGGAATGATCGGAGGAATGCTTTCCTGACAGAAGTTATGAAAAAAAGACTTTAAAAAACAACAGGAATATGTTATAATTTTAAAAAATTAGATGCTTTTTGCATAACTATCAGGAGGAAGAAAACGATGAAACACATCAAAACATTAAATACTCAGACATTAAATCATACAGTGAAAAAAGGCGGATGCGGAGAATGTCAGACATCCTGCCAGTCAGCATGTAAGACATCCTGCACAGTAGGAAATCAGGTTTGCGAACACAAAAAATAAGAACTGAATATGACACAGGAGGGCAGCGGCCATGGTCGCTGCCTTACGTGTGTTATGAAAAAATATAAAATTCAAATGAAAGAGGGGTATCTGTTGTGATTCACCAGTACCAGAATAATGGATATAATATCGTTCTTGACGTGAACAGTGGTTCTGTACACGTTGTAGACAAAATCGCATATGATGTCATCGGATGTCTGGAAGAGATGAACCCTGCCCATACTTCAGAGACATTAAAAGAAGAGAAGACGGCAGCGTATCTGATCCAGAAACTTGGGGATATCTACGAGGAAGAAGATCTGCGGGATCTTTTAGAAGCAGTTGCAGAGCTGACAGAAGCAGGACAGCTGTTTACACAGGATATTTATGAAGATTATATCGGAGAGGTAAAAGAGAGAAAGACTGTTGTGAAAGCGTTATGTCTGCATATCGCGCATGACTGCAATCTTGCCTGCCGATACTGCTTTGCGGAAGAAGGCGAGTATCATGGACGACGTGCATTGATGTCTTTGGAAGTCGGCAAAAAAGCGCTGGATTTCCTTGTGGCAAACTCCGGAAAGAGAAGAAATCTGGAAGTGGATTTCTTTGGAGGAGAGCCACTGATGAACTGGCAGGTTGTAAAAGATCTGGTTGCTTATGGAAGAGAGCTGGAAAAGACAAACGACAAGCATTTTCGCTTCACACTGACAACAAATGGAGTGCTGCTCAACGATGAAGTGCAGGAGTTTGTCAACAAAGAGATGGACAACGTTGTGCTCAGTCTGGATGGAAGAAAAGAAGTCAACGACAGAATGCGTCCGTTCAGAAACGGAAAAGGAAGCTATGATTTGATCGTTCCGAAGTTCCAGAAGCTGGCAGACAGCAGAAATCAGGAAAAGTACTACATAAGAGGAACATTTACAAGGGAAAATCTGGACTTTTCAGAAGATGTTCTGCATTTTGCAGATCTGGGATTTGAGCAGATTTCCATTGAACCGGTAGTCGGGGAAGATACGGATCCATATGCGATCCAGAAAGAAGACCTTCCGCAGATTTTTGCAGAGTATGATAAACTGGCAAAGATCATGGTAGACAGAGAAAGAGAAGGACGCGGATTTACATTCTTCCACTTTATGCTGGACTTAGAAGGCGGTCCGTGTGTGGCAAAACGTCTGTCAGGATGTGGTTCCGGAACAGAATATCTGGCAGTGACTCCATGGGGAGATCTGTATCCTTGTCATCAGTTTGTCGGTCAGGAAGAGTTCTTGATGGGAAATGTGGAGGAAGGAATCACGAAACCGGAGATTGCGGAAGAGTTCAGAGGATGCAGTGTGTATTCCAAGGAAAGCTGCAGAAACTGCTTTGCGAGATTTTACTGCAGCGGCGGCTGTATGGCGAATTCTTACAAATTCCATCACACGATCAATGACACCTATGAGGTAAGCTGTGAGATGGAACGCAAGCGTGTAGAGTGTGCGATTATGATCAAGGCAGCATTGGCTGATCAGGAGAGGATGGTAGAAGATGAAGAAAAGTAAAGGCATTATCAGCCTGATTCTGACAGCAGCACTGATCGTTCTTCTTGGATTTACGACAGTTGTCGGCTTCGGTAAGGGTCAGACTGGTGCAGCAAAGAACATCAAATTAGGACTTGACCTGGAAGGTGGAGTCAGCATTACTTATCAGGTCAAAGGGGAGACTCCTTCTGCAGAAGATATGAGCGATACGATTTATAAGCTGCAGAAACGTGTGGAACAGTACAGTACAGAGGCAACGGTTTACCAGGAGGGAGACGACCGTATCAGCATTGAGATCCCAGGTGTGACAGACGCCAATGAGATCTTAAACGAACTGGGACAGCCGGGTTCTTTGTATTTTATCCGTGAAAAAGACAGCGAGGGAAATCCGAATTATGGAATGGATGCTTCCGGAAAGTTTGTGCTGGCCAATTCGATCGAAGAGGTAAAAGAAGATGGTTCCATCGTTTTAAATGGTACAGATATCAAAACTGCAAAAGCGGGCGCTTATCAGGACGAAACGACGGGAGCAAATAAAAATGTTGTAGAACTGTCTATGACAAAAGAAGGAACGAAGAAATTCGCTGAGGCAACAAAAGCTGCAAAAGAAGCAGAAGAGACTATCGCAATCTATTATGACGGCGAACTGATCAGCGTGCCACAGGTAAATGTAGAGATCACAGACGGACAGGCGGTCATCGAAGGAGATATGGAATACGAAGAGGCAGAACAGCTTGCTTCTACAATCCGTATCGGAGGTCTGAGCGTAGAACTGGAAGAGCTTCGTTCCAATGTAGTCGGAGCACAGCTTGGAGAAGAAGCAATCAGCACAAGTTTGATGGCAGGAGCGATCGGTCTTGCGATTGTCTTTGTATTTATGTGTGTGGTATATCTGCTTCCGGGACTTGCATCCAGCCTGGCTCTGGTGATTTACACCGGATTGATCCTGGTGCTGCTCAATGCATTTGATATTACCCTGACGCTTCCTGGTATTGCAGGTATTATCCTTGGTATCGGTATGGCAGTGGATGCCAATGTTATTATCTTTGCCCGTGTAAAGGAAGAACTGACAGCTGGAAAAGCAGTGAGATCTGCATTGAATGCCGGATTTCATAAGGCAATGTCTGCAATTTTGGACGGTAATATTACAACTCTGATCGCGGCAGCCGTACTTTGGTTAAAGGGCAGCGGTACTGTGAAAGGATTTGCACAGACACTGGCTCTTGGTATCGTAGTTTCGATGTTTACTGCTCTTGTGATTACACGTATGATCATTTATGCATTCTATGCAGTAGGTATCCGCAATCCTAAAGTGTATGGACGGATCAAAGAAGAACATGCGCCGATTGATTTTCTTGGAAAACGCAAAATTTTCTTTGCGGTATCTGCGGCAGTCATCCTGATCGGGCTTGTGTTCATGGGTGTGAATGCAGGAACCGGAAAAGGTGCTTTGAATTACAGTCTGGAATTCAAAGGCGGTACTTCTACCAGTGTAACATTTGACAAAGCTTATACATTAAAAGAAATCGATGAACAAATGGTTCCGGATCTGGAGAAGGTGACAGATGACCCGAATATCCAGGTACAGACAGTTGCGGACAGTAATCAGGTCATCTTCAAGACACAGACACTGAATCTGGAAAAACGAGAAGCATTTGCAAAATATATGGCAGATGAATTCGGTGTGGAAGAAAAAGATATTACAACAGAAAATATCAGTTCTACAGTAAGTTCGGAAATGCGTGTAGATGCAATTATCGCAGTTGTGATCGCGACGATCTTTATGCTGCTGTACATCTGGCTGCGGTTTAAAGATATCCGGTTTGCAACCAGTGCGGTACTGGCGCTGGTACATGACGTATTGGTGGTGCTTGCATTCTATGTAATCGCAAGAATTTCCGTCGGAAATACTTTCATTGCATGTATGTTGACCATTGTCGGATATTCTATCAATGCAACGATCGTAATCTTTGACAGAATCCGTGAGGAGATGAAGACAAAGAAACGGACGGAAGAGCTGGATACGCTGGTGAACAGATGTATTACAAGAACTCTGACAAGAAGTATCTATACTTCCCTGACCACATTTGTGATGGTAGCAGTCCTGTTTATCATGGGAGTAAGTTCGATTAAAGAGTTTGCACTTCCGCTGATGGTAGGTATTATTTGCGGAGCATATTCTTCAGTATGTATTACAGGTGCGCTGTGGTATGTGATGAAGACCAAAATAGTGAAAAAAGCAGAATCTGTAAAAACAGTAACAACGAAAAAGAAAAAATAGTGAAAAGTAATAAAAAATAAAGAAAAAGCTCTTGGATTGTGTGTGGTATACATATATAATTCAAGGGCTTTTTTGTGATTTTTGGTTAAAATGGTGAAAATATATAGGAAATTGGAAAAAATTAACTAAAAAGTGGAAAATAATCAATTGTAAGGGGGGGGTGAAATCACTATAATCTGTATATAAATCTAATAGACGAAGTATGTCAGAAAGGAGAAAAAAGGTGAAGAAAAAAGCTTTATACAAAAAGTGGATGTCAATGTTGCTTGCAGGTGTTGTGACAACGACAGGATTTATGGGAGGAACTGTTACACTTCGAGCAGCAGAAACAACAAACTGGATTGGAGATGAAAACGTAAGTGGAACTGCAACAGCTCCAGAAGCGGATGAGGTAGTGCCAGATGCGAATCAATTTAGATATCAGAAAGAGGAACTGGCAGCATTTTGCCATTTTGGACCGAATACATTCAATGGGATTGAATGGGGAGAGCATTACGGGGATAAGGCACCAAGTGAAATTTTCAAATTGAAAAAAGACTTTGATGCAGAAACCTTGGTTAATACATTGAAAGAAGCTGGGTTTAAGAAGCTGATTGTAACCGCAAAACATCATGATGGATTTTGCATCTGGGACAGTCAGCACACGGAGTATGATGTAAAAGCATCTGGATACCAGGATGCTAATGGAGAGTCTGATATTCTGGCAGAAATTTCTGCGGCATGTACAAAAGCTGATATGGATATGGGCTTGTATTTGTCACCATGGGACATTCATGATGACAGTTATGGATATAAAGATAAAGATGGAAAAGCACTGGTTGAAGAAGTGACAGAAAATGGTAAAAAGGTAAATAGACCAATTGACGGTCATGACTGGAACTGGGTTTATGAAAATGATGAAAAAGATTATAATAAATACTACAAATCACAGTTAGAAGAAATTTTAAGCAATCCGAAATATGGAAATAATGGTAAATTTGTGGAAGTATGGATGGATGGAGCGAAAGGTAGTGGATCTGGATATCAGGAATATACTTTTAAAGAGTGGTTTGATACAATTCAGAAATATGAAGGTAAAGGTGTAGATGGCCGGGATGCCGATTGTATGTTATTTGGAGCGGACGCTTATACAACAGTACGTTGGATTGGCAATGAGAATGGTATTGCAGGTCAGGATACTTGGTCGAAATCTACTGTGGATGAGCAGAAGGGGACGATTGATAGCAACTCTCAAGGTGGTGCTACAATTGGATTTGAGAATGGAAATAAGTGGACCGTTCCAGAAGCGGATGCTCGTATTACATCAGGATGGTTCTGGGGAACTCAAAAGAATACACCAAAAACAATGGATGAATTAAGTAATATGTACTTTAATTCAGTGGGGCATAATGCGACATTGCTTTTGAATGTGCCGCCGAATGATCAGGGAACTGTAGATCAGGCAATTCTGGATCGTGTGACAGAATTTGGAAAAAATATCAAAGAGACATTTGATGAAAATCTGGCAAAAGCAAAGGGTGCGTCTGTAAAAGTATCATCTGTTAGAGGAAATGCAGAAACATTCAAACCAGGCAATATGGTTGATGAAAAAGATGATACGTACTGGACAACCGATGATGGAACAAAAACAGGAGAAATTCTGATTGATTTAGGTGAGAAGAAAAACTTTGATGTAGTTTCTATTGAGGAAGCCATCCAGAACGGTCAGAGAATCAATGATTATAAAGTAGAATATAGAGAAGGAACAGAGGGTGAATGGACTCTGTTAGAAAAAGGACAGACAATCGGTGCAAAACGTCTTTGCAGAACGGGTGAAACTTCTGCACGTCAGATTAAGATTACAGTGACAACTCCAGATGGCAAGGTTCCGATGATTAGTGAAGTTGGTGTATACAAGTCCACAGAAGATATGGAAAAACCAAATCCGATTCCAAAAGGAATGGAAGTCATTGATATTACAGACAAAGATGTGGCTGATGGAAAAGGGTTTAAATTTACCGGAACATGGCATGATGAAAAACAACCACAGTACATTAATGGTACTAATACATGGGCAAAGAAGGATTCAGAATTTGAATTGAAATTTACTGGAACGAAAGGCTATCTGTTTGGAACGGTTGATCCAGGACACGGAAGGGCAGAAATTACGGTAGATAATGGAACACCAGTTGTGATTAATACAAATGCTCAGAAGCGTGCAACGGGACAAATGTTATTTGAAACAGATGACTTGACAGATGGTAAACACACAATTAAAGTAAAAGTTTTAGATAAAGATAAAGCTTTTGGAGTTGAAGCTGCTGCAGTTATTAACAATGGTGGAAAAGGTATGATCGAGCTAGAAGAAGATGCCTATACCATGAATGAGAAAGAAAAGAAAAATCTGAAAATCAGACGTGTTGGTGGAACAAAAGGAGAAATTACAGCTAAGTTGCAGCCAAATCCGGGAACTGCAATTCAGGATGATTTTAATACAGATTTGAATCCAGTAATCACGTTGAAATCAGGTGAAAAAGAAACCACTGCTCAAGTAGAAACAAGAAGAAATACAAATAAAACAGGCGATCGGTATTTCACAGCTGAAATTACAGATGTAAGTGAAGGAGCAATCCTTGGCTTCAATAAAAAAGCGAAGATTACCATCAAAGATATGGAAAGCAATGACAATACTTTAGCTAATCTTGTGAAAGAGTGTGAGACCTATAAAAAAGATTGGTTTACTGCCGGATGGGATGCATTTGAGACAGCATTGAAAAATGCAAAAACCGTTTTAGACAAACAGGGAGCAACACCGGAAGAAAGAAATGAGGCAGCGACAGCACTGCAGACTGCAAAAGATGGATTGGTAAAACGTGAGAAATATACAGAAGCAGATCCATTTAACTTCCCATGGAGAGAAAAAGCAAGTGCAACACTGGAAGCGGAATTTGCAGAATTACATAACACGGGTGCAGCAGACGAAAAGTGGAAATTGTCAGTAGCAGACGGTGACTGGGCAAGCAATAAGAAGTTTGTAAATTGTCTGGAAAATGAAGATACCATCACAATTCCATATCATGTGGAAAAACCAGGAACCTACAATGTGAAATTAACATTCAGAAGTGGTTCTACATCAAATAAACTTTCTTGGACAGATAATGCAGGAGTATTTGAAGGAACAACTGGTTCAGTAGAAGCTGGTCATTCTAACAGTGCAGAGACCAGGACAGTAGACTTTACAATGAAAGCAACGAAAGCTGGAAGCGGAGTTCTGACATTAAAAGGAGATGAAAAAGCTCCACAGCTTGATATGTTTGAAATCACACCTGGGGATGATATTCAGAGAGCAGAATTTACTGTGAATGCGTCCGTAGAAGGTGAAGGCGGTACAATTACACCAAACGGAGCGACAACTGTCACAGAAGGAAATGATGTTACATTCAAGATCACACCGGACAAGACACACAGGGTGGCAGACGTTCTGGTAGATGGAGAATCTGTAGGAGCTGTTACATCTTATACATTAAAAGATGTGAAGGCTAACGCAACAATTGTTGCTAAATTTGCACCGGCATCCTATACAGAAGAAAATCGTTTCAACTTCCCGACAGAAGTCAATGGAACAGCAAGCACAGCAGAGGCAGAGCATTTTGAACTGAAAAATACAGGCGCAGATGATGAAAAGTGGAAACTGGAAGTAAAAGATGCAGACTGGGCAAGCAATGGATACTTTGTAAATGCCATGAACAGCGGAGATCAGATCATCTTACCATATCATGCAGAAAAACCAGGAAAATACAAAGCAACAGTACAGTTCCGCAGTGGTGATACCAACAATGGACTGACATGGGCAGAGAAAGATAATAAGATTGCAGCACAGACAGAGGTTGTGAAAGTAGGAGCTGGTGATGGAGCACAGGCAACACATACACAGGACATTGAATTTGTAGTCAATGAAGCCGGAGACGGAACCCTGGTATTTACAGCACCAGAAAAGAATGCGCCACAGCTCGATAAGTTTGATATCCAGCTGGTAGAAGAAAAAGCACCGGTTGTTGTAGACAAAGATGCACTGAAAGCAGCGATCAATACAGCAAAAGAAGCGCTGAAAGAAGAGGACAAGTATACAGAAGAGTCTGTGAAAGCACTGAAAGATGCAGTAGCAGAAGCAGAAAAAGTAGTAGCAGATGAAAACGCAACACAGGAAAGCGTAGATGCAGCTACAAAAGCAGTGGAAGAAGCAACAAAAGGTCTGGCAGAAAAACCAGCGCCGGAAGTAAACAAAGATGCACTGAAAGCAGCGATCAACACAGCAAAAGAAGCGCTGAAAGAAGAGGACAAGTATACAGAAGAGTCTGTGAAAGCACTGAAAGATGCAGTAGCAGAAGCAGAAAAAGTAGTAGCAGATGAAAACGCAACACAGGAAAGTGTAGATGCAGCTACAAAAGCAGTAGAAGAAGCAACAAAAGGTCTGACAGAAAAACCAGCTGTACCAGAAGTAAACAAAGATGCACTGAAAGCAGCAATTGAAAAGGCAGAAGATGTTTTGAAAAATCTGGATGAAGATGCATATACACCAGAATCTGTAGAAGCACTCAAAGGTGCGTTGGAAACAGCCAAAGGAGTATTTGATAATGCAGATGCAGTTCAGACAGAAGTAGATCAGGCAGCAGAAGCAATCGAAACAGCAATTTCAGGCCTGACCGTAAAACCGGCGCCAGAAGCAGACAAAACTGCGTTGAAAGCAGCACTGGCAGAGGCGGCACAGAAACTGGAAAATGCAGAGAGCTTTACAGAAGAATCTGTCAAAGCATTGAAAGAAGCAATGGATCTTGCACAGAGCGTACTGGATAATCCAGAGGCAAACCAGGCAGAAGCAGATGCAGCAGCAACAGCTGTGCGGACAGCAATCGAAAATCTGCAGGTAAAACCACCGGTACAGAAAGAATTTACGATCACAGCAGTTGCACATGGCGGTGGAATCATTGATCCAAGCGGTGCAGTGAAAGTAGAAGAAGGAAAAGATCAGGTATTTACGATTCAGCCATATGAAGGATTTGAAGTAAAAGAAGTCTTTGTAAACGGAGAATCCGTTGGATCTGTTACAGAGTACAAATTTGAGGCAGTTCGCGCAGATGCAAGCATTGAAGTATTCTTCGCAGAAAAAGAAGCCGTACAGGCTGACAAGACAAAACTCAACGAGTCAATCGCAGCAGCAGAAGAACTTCTGAAACATGCAGAGGATTATGTTCCGGAAGATATTCAGAATCTGATGGAAGTACTGGAGGCAGCGAAAGCAGTAGCAGCAGACCCGGCAGTGACACAGGAAACAGTGGATGCGGCACAGAATGCACTGGATGCAGCAATGAATATTGCGCCGATCCAGAAAGAGTTTGCAATTATGGCAGCAGCAGGAGAGGGCGGAAGCATCACTCCATGCGGTACTGTAAAAGTAGAACGCGGCATGAGTCAGACATTTACGATCCAGCCAAAAGAAGGATATGTGATCAGTGATGTCCTGGTAAATGGACAGTCTGTTGGTGCAGTAGCAGAGTATACATTCTGTGATGTGAATGCAGATGCCAACATTACGGCACTCTTCCAGAAAGCAGCTGTTTCTACAGACAAATCACAGCTTACAGCTGTCATAAAAGAAGCAGAGAAACGTCTGGAACAGGCAGATAAGTACACAGAAGAAACTGTAAAAGCACTTCAGAAAGAAGTGGAGGCAGCGCAGTTTGTTCTTGCAGACAAAGAGGTGTCTCAGGCAGATATTGATGCAGCAGTACAGAAAGTGAGAACTGCTATCGATGCACTGGAGGAAAAAGCACAGACTGAGAAACCGGAAAATCCAGACAACAATAAACCGGACAACAAACCAGACAACAAGCCGGGAAATGGAAATAATGGCGGACAAAACAACAATGGAAATAATAATCAGTCTTCCACACAGAAACCGTCAGCCGGAACTCCAAATAAAGCAGTGAAGACAGGGGATGCAACTCCAATCGCCGGAGCAGTATCCGGACTTCTTGCAGGAGGAGCAGCACTTCTGGCATTCCTGAAAAGACGCAGATAAGTAAAAATTAAAAATTCTTCCTAAATACGCAGCAGTGCTCCGTGCCGAAAGGCATGGGGCACTGTTTTGCAATCCGGGAAAATTATTTTTGGAAGATTTGGGAGGGAACGATTTCATGGCAGAACCTTTTTTGACTGATTTACAGAAAAATTTCGATATGCTAAAATAGAAAAATAAGAAAGATACTTGGGAGGAAGTAACATGGAAAAGTGGTTTGTGTCCATGAAAAAGGCAGATTTTGTGCAGATTGCAGAGAAATATCATATTTCGCCGATCATTGCCCGTCTGATCCGAAACAGAGAGATTATAGGAAATCAGAATATTGACTATTATTTGAATGGGACTATTGCAGATTTGCACGATGGAATGTTGATGAGAAATATGGATACCGCAGTGGAGATCCTGGCTGAGAAGATCCGGGAGCAAAAAAAGATCCGTGTGATCGGGGATTATGATATTGACGGCGTCAATGCGACCTATATTTTAAAAACCGGACTGGAAAGCCTGGATGCGGTTGTGGACACAGATATTCCGGACCGAATGAAGGATGGATACGGATTGAATCAGATGCTGATCGACCGTGCGCTGGCAGATGGAGTAGACACCATCATTACCTGTGACAACGGGATTGCTGCGGCAGCTGAGATTGCCTATGGAAAAGAAAAGGGACTGACAATCCTTGTAACAGACCACCATGAGATTCCTTATCTGGAGGCGGGGGGAGAGAAGGAGTACCTGATCCCTGCAGCAGATGCTGTGGTGAACCCACATTTACCGGAGGATCCATATCCGTTTAAAGGATTATGTGGAGCGGCAGTTGCCTATAAAGTGATCGAAGCGCTGTACAATGTGATGGGGCAGGATGCGGACGATGTGGATTTTCTGATGGAAAATGTAGCCATTGCGACGGTGGGAGATGTCATGGACCTGGTAGATGAAAACCGGATTTTTGTAAAACAGGGGCTGGAGATGCTCAAGTGTACACAAAATGAAGGACTGAAAGCGCTGATGGAATGCACTGGCGTGCCGACAGACCGGCTGTCCGCCTATCACATTGGATTTGTGATCGGACCATGTATCAATGCCAGCGGGCGTCTGGATACGGCAAAACGGGCGCTGGAGCTTCTGGAAACGAAGAGCCGGAGAGAAGCCGTGATGATGGCGGAAGATCTCAAGGCGTTAAATGACAGCCGCAAGGAAATGACAGAAAAAGGCGTGGAACAGGCTGTTGCGCAGATTGAACATACAGATTTAAAAGAAGACCGGGTGCTGGTAGTATATTTGCCGGACTGTCACGAAAGTATTGCCGGGATCATCGCGGGACGTCTGAAAGAGAAGTATTATAAGCCGGTATTTGTGCTGACCCAGGGAGAACATGGAGTAAAAGGCTCCGGACGCTCCATTGAAAGTTACCATATGTTTGAAGAAATGTGTAAATGTCGGGCGTTATTTACCAAATTCGGAGGGCATAAGCTGGCAGCAGGGCTGTCTCTGGAAGAAGAAAATGTAGAACGGTTCCGGAAGACGATCAATGAGCTGTGTGAACTGACAACGGAAGATCTGATTCCAAAAGTATCGATTGATATGCAGCTTCCGCTGGCATATGTCACAGAAGAACTTGTGGACGAACTGGAATTGTTGGAGCCATTTGGAAAAGGAAATACAAAGCCATTATTTGCGGAAAAAAATCTGCGGGTGCAGAATCTCCGGATCATCGGGAAAAATCAGAACGTCCTGAAATTTCAGGTTTTGGATCAAAGGGGACGGAAAATGGAAGCCATTTATTTTGGAGAGGTACAGGAGTGTATGGAGTATCTGCAGACAAAAGAGACGGTATCTCTGACATTTTACCCATCGGTCAATGAATACCGGGGGAATAAAACCATACAGATTACAGTGGTAAATTATCAATAATGATGATATACTAATCCATATGGAATTTTTACGATGGAAAAGAAAAAGGGGGATTTGATATGGCAGGTACGCTGGAATATGAACTTCTGAACAAAAATCTGGAGATGGTAGATGGGCACGCCGTGAAAGCACCTGAAGATTATCAAAACCCTGAGCAGTTATATGACGCATTGATTGCAAGGGTAAGAAAGTATCATCCGTCTGCAGATATTTCTCTGATTGAGAAAGCCTATAAACTCTCCAAAGAAGCGCACAAAGAACAAGTGCGAAAGTCCGGAGAGCCTTATATCATCCATCCGCTCTGGGTGGGGATCATTCTGGCTGATCTGGAGATGGACAAAGAGACGATCGTGGCAGGGATGCTCCATGATACGGTGGAAGATACCGAAATGACAGTGGAGGATATCACAAGAGAGTTTGGAGAAGAAGTCGCACTTCTGGTAGACGGGGTCACCAAGCTTGGTCAGCTGTCTTATTCCAAAGATAAACTGGAAGTACAGGCAGAGAATCTCAGAAAGATGTTCCTTGCCATGGCAAAGGATATCCGTGTTATCATCATCAAGCTGGCAGACCGTCTGCATAATATGCGGACGCTGGAATTTATGATCCCGGCAAAGCAGAAAGAAAAAGCAAGAGAGACCATGGATATCTATGCGCCGATCGCACAGAGACTGGGTATTTCCAAGATCAAGACAGAGCTGGATGATCTTTCCCTGAAGTATTATCAGCCGGAAGTGTATTTCCAACTGGTGAAAGATCTGAATGAGAGGAAGACAGAGCGGGAAGAATTCGTACAGCAGATCGTGGCAGAAGTCTCTCATCATATGGAGAATGCCCACATCCAGGCCAAGGTATACGGAAGAGTGAAGCATTTCTTCAGTATTTATAAGAAGATGGTGAACCAGAACAAGACGCTGGATCAGGTATATGACCTGTTTGCGGTGCGTATTATTGTGGATTCTGTGAAGGACTGCTATGCGGCTCTGGGTGTGATCCATGAGATGTACACTCCGATCCCGGGGCGGTTTAAAGACTATATCGCCATGCCAAAAGCCAATATGTATCAGTCGCTGCATACCACGCTGATGGGCCCGGCGGGACAGCCTTTTGAGATCCAGATCCGTACGGAAGAGATGCACAAGACCGCGGAGTATGGTATTGCCGCCCACTGGAAATACAAAGAAAGCGGTGGACCGGCGAAGAACAATAAGAGCCGGGAAGAAGAGAAGTTAAGCTGGCTGCGTCAGATCCTCGAGTGGCAGAGAGACATGTCAGATAACCGGGAGTTTTTAAGTCTCTTAAAAGGCGATCTGGATTTGTTTGCGGAGGATGTATACTGTTTCACTCCGAATGGGGATGTCAAGAATCTTCCCAATGGATCCACTCCGGTGGACTTTGCCTATGCGATCCACAGTGCAGTGGGCAATAAGATGGTAGGCGCCCGTGTCAATGGAAAGCTGGTCAATATTGACTATAAGATCCAGAACGGAGACCGGATTGAGATTCTGACGTCTCAGAATTCCAAAGGACCGAGCCGTGACTGGCTGAATATTGTAAAGAGTACACAGGCAAAGAATAAGATCAACCAGTGGTTTAAGCATGAATTTAAGGAAGAAAATATCATTCGAGGAAAAGAACTGATCGCCGCATATTGTAAATCCAAGTCTTTGACCCAGGCAGATCTGATGAAGCCCAAGTATCTGCAGATCGTGCAGAGAAAATACGGATTCCGTGACTGGGATGCGGTTTTGGCTGCCATCGGACACGGTGGTTTAAAAGAAGGGCAGGTCGTCAACCGTCTGGTGGAAGAATATGGAAAAGACCATAAAAAAGAGATCACAGACGCGACGATCCTGGAGAAGATTTCAGAAGCCAACAATCAGAAAGTCCATATTGCAAAATCGAAAAGCGGGATCGTGGTCAAAGGCATTGACGATATGGCGGTTCGATTCTCCAAGTGCTGCAATCCGGTTCCGGGGGATGAGATCGTAGGATTTGTCACCAGAGGAAGAGGGATGACGATCCATCGTACGGACTGTGTGAATATGCTGCATCTGTCTGCAGCAGAGAGGGAGCGTCTGATCGATGCAGAATGGGAAAGCAATGCAGAGACCGAGAGCAGCGGACAGTATCTTGCGGAACTGAAGATGTATGCCAACGACAGACAGGGACTGCTTCTGGATGTGACGAAGGTGTTTACAGAGGCGAAGATCGATGTCAGATCGATGAATACACGGACCAGCAAAAAGGGAACAGCCACACTGGAGGCAGGATTTATCGTGAGAGGCAGAGAACAGCTGAATGACATTATTAAAAAGCTGAGAAATGTAGAAGGTGTTTTGGATATTGAACGGACAGCGGGGTAAGAGCATATGAGAATAAAAAAGTTTGTCATCGGAATGGTTGGAACCAACTGTTATGTGGTGTATAACGAAGAGACAAGAGCATGTTTTGTGGTGGATCCGGCAGCGCCGTCGGATCTAGTGATTGAGTTTATCAAGACAGAAGATCTAATCTTACAGGGGATTCTTCTGACACATGGACATTTCGATCATATCATGGGAATCGATGCACTGTGCAGAGCATATCCGGTTCCGGTGTATGCAAGCATTCTGGAAGAACTGGTGCTGACAGATCCGGATGTGAATCTGTCTTCGGCATATGGCATGGGATATACCGTGACAGACGTCAGATTTCTGGAAGATGAGGAGCATGTCGAGCTTGCCGGATATGAGATCCGGATGATCTCTACGCCGGGGCATACGGTGGGAGGATGCTGTTATTATCTTCCGAAGGAAGAGGTTCTCTTTAGTGGAGATACACTATTTGCAGGTTCGGTTGGAAGAACGGATTTTCCGACAGGCAGCATGGGGACGCTGGTGCGTTCCGTAAAAGAGAGATTGTTAGTGCTTCCAGAGGATACGCAGGTGTATCCGGGACATATGGAGGCAACGACGATCGGATTTGAAAAGGAGAATAATCCGTTCCTGTAAATACGGAGCGAGAGAAAAATACAATGATACAGATCAGCAGTAAAGATACGTTATATATGTATAATTTATATCATATTGTGAAGGCGTTCTTCCCGAATGGGGAGATCCGCCAGAATCTGGACGAAAAGCAGGAATCTCTGGTTTCAGTGAAGCTGGATGAAGGTTCTTGCTTTTGTGTTCCTGTTTCAGAAGTGAAAGACTGTCGGGATCGGCAGGAGGGAAAGAAACAAGTGACCAGACTGGTGTACGACTGGCTGTCAAAGGAAAGCGGCAAATCTCTTGCCTGGGGGATGCTGACCGGAGTCAGACCAACCAAACTGGCCATGCAGAAATTAGAATCCGGTATGAGTCAGGCAGAGGTCTGTACGTTTCTGGAAGAGGAGTATGGCGTGAGCCCTCAGAAAGCAGAACTTGGAATTGCCATTGCAGAACGGGAGAAAGAACTTCTTGGCAGACTGGATTATGAACAGGGATTCAGCCTGTATGTGGGAATCCCGTTTTGCCCGAGCATTTGTTCGTACTGTTCGTTCAGCTCCTCCCCTTTGGCAGAGTGGAAGGATCGGGTGGATGACTATTTAAAAGCGCTTTGTCAGGAAATCCGGTCTCTTGGCAAGATGGCAGAAGGCAGAAGACTCAACACGATCTATATCGGAGGGGGGACGCCGACCACGCTGGAGGCAGAGCAGCTTTCTGTGCTTCTGGACACGATACAGAAGTCGTTTTCGTTTGAACATCTGCTGGAGTTTACAATCGAGGCGGGAAGACCGGACAGCATTACACGAGAGAAGCTGGAAGTGATGCGAAGATTTCCGGTGACCCGGATTTCGGTCAATCCACAGACCATGCAGCAAAAGACGCTGGATCTGGTGGGCAGAAAACACACCGTACAGGATGTAAAAGATATTTTTCAGGCAGCCAGAGAGCTGGGATTTGACAACATCAATATGGATCTGATCGCAGGGCTGCCGGGGGAAGACGCACAGGATATGAGGGATACCCTTCGTCAGATCGAAGAACTCTCTCCGGACAGCCTGACGGTACACGCGCTGGCCATCAAGCGGGCGGCAAAATTCGGGCAGGAGCAGCGAAAGATCGATCTGCATTCTGAGATCGAGCAGATGGTAGAAGAAAGCGCCAGGGCAGCAGAGCGGATGGGGCTTGTGCCATACTATCTGTACCGACAGAAGAATATTGCGGGAAATTTTGAAAATGTTGGATATGCAAAGGTTGACAAAGCCGGAATATACAATATACTTATTATGGAAGAAAAACAGACGATCCTTGCGGCAGGGGCAGGAGCTTCTACCAAGATCGTGCTTCCGGAGAAGATCCGTCTGGACAATGGCAGAGAGACGAATCTGATCCGGATTGAGAATGTGAAGAATATTACGGAATATGAAAGCCGTATTGACGAGATGATAGAGAGAAAAGGAGAATGGCTATGGCGCTGAAAAAGAAACCGGTAACGGGAATGAAAGATATGATGCCGGCGGAGATGGAAATCCGTGATTATGTGATCGGACTGATCAAAGAGACTTACCGTGCATTTGGATTCTCATCCATTGAGACTCCATGTGTGGAGCATATTGAAAATCTCTGCAGCAAACAGGGCGGAGACAATGAAAAGCTGATCTTTAAGATCCTCAAACGAGGAGAAAAGTTAAAGATCGAGGAAGCAAAAGAAGAGATGGATGTGGTAGACGGAGGTCTTCGATATGATCTGACTGTGCCGCTGTCCAGATATTATTCCAACAATGCCAATGAACTGCCATCCCCATTTAAAGCCCTTCAGATGGGAAATGTATGGAGAGCAGACAGACCGCAGCGAGGTCGTTTCCGCCAGTTCATGCAGTGCGATATTGATATTTTGGGCGAGCCGAGTAATCTGGCAGAGATCGAACTGATTCTGGCAACGAGCACACTGCTTGGAAAACTGGATTTTAAAAACTTTACGATTCGCATCAATGACAGAAGAATTTTAAAAGCGATGGCAGCTTACAGCGGATTTGCAGAGAGTGACTATGAAAATGTATTCATCATCCTGGATAAGATGGACAAGATCGGTCTGGATGGTGTGGCGGCAGAATTAGAGGAAAACGGATATGCGAAAGAGTCTGTGGAAAAATATCTGCAGTTATTCAAAGAGATTACGAATGACGTGGAAGGGGTACGTTACTGTAAAGAGAAACTGGAAGGCTTTCTTGCGGATGATGCGGCGGCTTCGCTTGAGACCATCATCACATGTGTAGAGAGTGCGAAAGAAGCGGATTTCCGTATGAAATTTGATCCCACACTGGTTCGCGGAATGTCTTATTACACAGGAACGATTTTTGAGATTTCCATGGATGAATTTGGCGGTTCTGTCGGCGGCGGCGGGCGCTATGACGAGATGATCGGAAAATTTACGGGACAGAACACACCGGCAGTCGGTTTTTCCATCGGATTCGAGCGAATCGTGATGCTGCTGTTAGAAAGAGGATATCAGGTGCCGACGGCAGCGCAGAAAAAAGCATTTCTTATCGATAAGAAAGTGCCCCAGGCAGGAATGCTGAAGATCTTGGATCTGGCAAAGGCAGAACGTGCTCTTGGCAAACAGGTGATGATCGTCAATATGAAGAAAAATAAAAAGTTCCAGAAAGAACAGCTGATGGAACAGGGATATACAGAGATTGTGGACTGCTATGCAGACAACATCGAGCAGTTGTAGAGAAGAAGGGAGAAACAGAGAAATGGCAGAATCTATGCAGGGACTCAAAAGAACGCACCGATGCGGGGAACTGTCCAGTGCAAACATTGGAGAAAAAGTAACCGTTATGGGATGGGTACAGAAAAACAGAAACAAAGGCGGGATCGTATTTATGGATCTGCGCGACCGTTCCGGAATTCTTCAGATCGTATTTGAAGGGGAAGAGCAGGCAGAGCTGATGGAAAAAGCTGCAAAATTAAGAAGCGAATTTGTAGTTGCAGTGGTAGGAAATGTAGAGAAGAGAAGCGGAGCAGTCAATGAAAATCTGGCAACCGGTGAGATTGAAGTGCGTGCAGAAGAGCTTCGTATCCTGTCAGAATCAGAAGTGCCTCCGTTCCAGGTAGAAGAAAACAGTAAGACCAAAGAAGATCTTCGTCTGAAATATCGCTATCTGGATCTGAGAAGACCGGATCTTCAGAGAAATTTAAAAATGAGAAGTCAGGTCACAACACTGGCACGTCAGTTTTTTGCAGAAGAAGGATTCCTTGAGATCGAGACTCCGATCCTTGGAAAGACAACTCCGGAAGGCGCGAGAGATTATCTGGTGCCAAGCCGTGTACATCCGGGAAGTTTTTATGGACTTCCGCAGTCACCACAGCTTTACAAACAGCTGTTGATGTGCTCAGGATGCGACCGTTATATCCAGATTGCAAAATGTTTCCGCGATGAGGATCTTCGTGCCGACAGACAGCCGGAATTTACGCAGATCGATATGGAACTTTCTTTTGTAGACGTGGATGATGTGATCGAAGTCAATGAGCGTTTCCTGGCAAAAGTATTCCGGGAAGTTCTGGGCGTGGAGGTTCAGCTCCCGATCCAGCGAATAACATGGCAGGAAGCCATGGATCGCTACGGCTCTGACAAACCGGATACCCGTTTCGGTATGGAGCTGGTGAATGTGACAGAAGTTGTCAAAGACAGTGAGTTTGTGGTGTTCAAAGGCGCCATTGAGAATGGTGGAACTGTCCGCGGTATCAATGCCAAAGGACAGGGGGCAATGCCGCGTAAGAAGATTGACAAGCTGGTAGCATTTGCAAAAGATTTTGGCGCTAAGGGGCTTGCTTATATTGCGCTCCAGGAAGATGGTACCGTGAAGTCTTCTTTCTCTAAATTTATGACAGAAGAAGAGATGCAGAATCTGATCGCAGCAATGAACGGAGAAGCAGGAGACTTACTGCTCTTTGCAGCGGACAAAAATAAAGTCGTATGGGATGTCCTTGGAAATCTGCGTCTGGAACTGGCAAAACAGATGGAACTTCTGGACAAGGATCAGTACAACTTCCTGTGGGTTACAGAATTCCCGCTGCTTGAGTGGAGTGACGAGCAGAACCGCTATCTGGCAATGCACCATCCATTTACCATGCCGATGGAAGAAGATCTGCAGTACATTGATTCCGATCCGGGAAGAGTCCGTGCAAAAGCGTATGATATCGTATTGAATGGAAACGAAATCGGTGGAGGAAGTGTCAGGATCTTCCAGAACGACGTACAGGAGAAGATGTTCGAAGTGCTTGGATTTACAAAAGAGCAGGCGTACGAGCAGTTTGGATTCCTTCTGGATGCGTTCAAATACGGAGTGCCGCCTCACGCAGGACTGGCATATGGTCTGGACAGACTGGTCATGCTGATGGCAAAAGAAGACAGCATCCGTGATGTGATGGCATTCCCGAAAATCAAAGATGCGTCCTGTCTGATGACACAGGCTCCAAGCATGGCAGATAACAAGCAGTTGGAAGAACTGGGACTGAAACTGGATATTCAGGAAGAAACAGAAGAATAAAAGAAAAACTTGTCCGAAAAGGGCGGTGTAAAAGGAGGGGCTGTGAGTTGAGATCACAGCTTCTCTTATTTTATGAGGAAAACAGAGACAGCGGAAAAACAGAATTTGAAAAAGAAAAAAGACTGTAAATCTTTCGATTCACAGTCCTGTAAGAGCGATAGACGGGGTTCGAACCCGCGACCCCGACCTTGGCAAGGTCGTACTCTACCAGCTGAGCCACTATCGCGTTTGTTTTGTGTTCCCCTCGGAACAATATATACTATACTACAGGTGTTCTGATCTGTCAACAACTTTTTTGAAAAAATTTCAATTTTTTTGAAAGTTCTAATTGTATAGTCAAATCACAATATTCTGGTGCATGAGAATGATTGTCGATTTTTATACAATACTGTGATAAAATAAGAAAACAAAAGAAGAAAATGAGGAGGGAATGAGAGGATGTTAGCTTATGCAGTGTTAGTGGGAGTTCTGCTCATTGCATTTGCCATAGCCATTGTTTGCGTTGTGGCAATGTGGAAGATTTTTGTAAAAGCGGGGGAGCATGGATGGGCCTCACTGATTCCATTTTACAATTTCTATGTGATGACAAAAATTACATGGGGAAAGGGATGGCTGTTTCTGTTGCTGCTGCTTCCAATCGGAAATTTGATTTTTGGGATTTTCACATCCATCAAGCTTGCTAAGGTATTTGGAAAAGGAGGAGGATTTGCATGTGGAATTATTTTCCTGAGCATTATTTTCCTGCCGATGCTGGCTTTTGGAAATGCAGAGTATGCAGGGCCGGATCCGGAGCCGAATAAAGGGGGGATCATTGCAAGTACGATTGCAGGTGTGATCGGAGTGATCTTGGTGATCCTTCAGATCGCAGCAGTGATCGCTTTGGGATTGTATGCGGTTTCCCAGCCGGCAAAAGGGCAGACGGTGACAGAAGAGATACCGGAAGCACCGGAGGCTGCGCCCGAAGAACCGGCGGAAGAACCGGATAAAGAGACAGATCCGAATGCAGGAAGTACATATCAAGCATCTCCGATCGAAGGATATGATGAATTTGAAACCGTAGAGCTGACAGGATATCGGTGGTTCACAAACGCGGTCCTGTTTAAAGGTGGAGAGAATGTGGTTGAAGAACGTTCGGCAACCTCTGTAAGAGATGGAATTGAGCTGAAAGCAGAATTTACATTGCTGGCAGGAGATGAGACGATCGAACAAAGAATTTCTGCAGAAATGGAAAATATCCGCAAAACGCTGGAAAGTCAGGGTGGAGTGTATACGGATATTACGACAGGTGACGTGGTACAGGGAGATGGAATCGTGATGCAGCAGCTGTTCTGCTATGTGACAGGCGCGGATGGTCTTCTATATCCATGCGTCAAGATCCTGATCATTGAGCTGATGGAGGATCGCGAGATTCTGATGAACAGTATTTCCCTGGATACTTCGAAGGGAACAGAACATACGGAACGACTGTTTGAGCAGGCATGTGAATTATATGGTGCCGGATACAGCGGTGAATAAGAGAACAAAAGGAAGTGCGCTTTGGAGAGGAAGCAGCGCTTCCTTTTTTGTGTGTTACGAAAAGTCCTCAGGAAAATGTGAAAACTGTTTTTACAGAGATAGAAAATGTACGTTGTTTCTATAGTTATTCCACTTTCGATGCGAATCCCGGCAGGATAGATCGGAAACAATCCGATGTGGGTATTTACAAAAGAATACGTAGATAAATATAATATTCCATATGAAGAGATCAAAACACTGGAAGATTTAGATCCATGAAGCTGATCAAGGAAAAAGAACCGGCTTTGCTGGCAGATCCGCAATGCAAAAGGTGAAATTCTTCGCAAGGAGGAAACAAACATAGTGGTTCCGGCATTATGCGCGGTGTGGCTGGAAAAAGAACGATTGCCTCAGATTAATGTGTTTGAGGAATATGTCAGTTTTCAGGGATACGACGAGGAAAAGAAGATTGCAGATGAGACCGTCATCTTCTCCTATCTGAAGTACTTCCATTATCAAGATCCGCATCTGAGTTATGAAGTAGACGGAGAATGGATCACTGTGAAAGCAGATGCTTATGCCAAAAGCGTAGAAATTCAAAATGAAAGGGAAGATCTGGTATTGAGCGACAACTATTTTGACCTGAATGCAGGAGAAAAACGGGTACGGATCCTGCGTGGAAATACGGATCAGATCAAAGTACAGAGCGTGTATGATATCAGATAGAAAAACAGAGAAAGAACAGGAGGCAAATCCGGGAGTTTGCATTTTACCGGAATCCGGGAGCAGATATGATGCTGGAAGAATTTGGCGTCTGTGCATTGAATTATGTTCTGGAACATGGAATAGAAGCGTTGTCAGAAGAACAACTGTATGAGATGTTGGAGTTTGCCAATGCGGCGGCATCTTTGGTCACAACGAAAAAAGGCGCGCTGAAAGTGATGCCGACCAAAGAAGAAGTTGCAGGATTTTTAGAAAGAAGAGCGCGGCAAGAATAGAAAATCACAGGGAGCACAATGAAGTCCTTAGGAAAATGTGTAAAATAATAGGAAAAGTCCTTAGGAAAATGTGTGAAATAAGAGAAAAAGTCCTTAGGAAAATGTGAAAATCGTTGAAAATACTGGGACATTGGAATATAATCAGGGTAGATTCCATAAAATATATGAATGCAATCAATCGTAAGGATAAGAATAGAGAGTGTGAGAAGGTGAGAATATGTACAGAGAAGTAGAAAAACATTTACTTATATGGAAAAATAGTGTAAATAGAAAGCCGCTGATACTTAGAGGAGCAAGGCAGGTAGGGAAAACCTGGATTATGAAAGAATTTGGAAAGAAATATTACAAGTCTTGTGCATATGTCAGTCTGGATGAAAATGAGAGAATGGAAGAAGTATTTCGGGAAGCATTTGATATTCAGAGGATTTTACTTTCTCTTGAAATTGAGGTTGGATTTAAAATAAAAGCAGAGGAGACTCTGATCATCTTGGATGAGATCCAGGAAATTCCCAGAGCATTGAAGTCGTTAAAATATTTTCAGGAAAATGCACCGCAATACCATATTATTGCAGCGGGGTCTCTTCTTGGGATTGCGCTGCATGAGGGGACTTCATTTCCGGTGGGAAAGGTGGACTTCTGTGATTTATATCCGTTTACTTTTCGGGAGTTTTTAATGGCATGTGGAGAACAGATGCTGGTAGAAATAATGGATGAACGTCAATTTGATGTGATGAAAGCTTTTAAAAGCAAATATATCGATTATTTGAAATATTATTATTATGTTGGCGGGATGCCGGAAGCTGTTTTGCAGTTTGTAACAGATCATGATCTGAAAATGGTACGGGCAGTACAGAATAAATTACTCTTGGCTTATGAAAATGATCTGTCAAAACATGCGCCAAATGAAATTGTAACGAGAATCCGATTGTTATGGAATTCAATTCCAGCACAGTTAGCCAAGGAAAATAAAAAATTTATCTACGGACTTGTCAGAGAAGGAGCCAGAGCCAGAGAATATGAAGTGGCGATTACATGGCTTTTAGATATTGGGTTGATTTATAAAGTGAATAGAGTGAAAAAACCAGATTTTCCGCTTTGTGCATACCAGGATTTTTCTGCGTTTAAACTATTTGTTCTGGATGTGGGACTTTTAGGCGCAATGTCGAGACTAAGTGCAAAGGTCATTTTAGAAGGGAGTCGATTATTTGAAGAGTTTAAAGGGGCATTGACAGAACAATATGTGTTGCAGCAGTTAGTTGTCAATCCTGAAAATGATATTTTTTATTGGTCATCCGAAAGTGGTACCGCAGAATTAGATTTTTTGGTACAGAATGATGACAGGATCATACCAATTGAGGTGAAGGCAGAAGAAAATCTCCAGGCAAAGAGTTTGAAGATTTTTACAGAAAAATATAAAAATGAAAATGCAGTAAGAACATCGATGAGTGATTACAGGAAAGAAGAGTGGCTGACCAATCTGCCGCTTTATGCAGTCGGCAATCTGAATCAATTTTAAAGACAGATCCCTTCGCAGTGTCAAAAAACTACGAAGGGATCTTTTTTGTGGAAAGTCATCCTTACTTCGGATATAAGACCTGCGTGTAAAAGTGAAAAAGAAAAACAAACAGTATATAACAGTTGACAACAGATACATACTGTTATATACTGTTTACAACGAAGGGAGGAACATATGAGGATTATTATCAACAGTTCATCGATGATACCCATCTATGAACAGATTGTAGAACAGATCAAAGCTCAGATTTTGAGTGGTGAGTTAAAGGAAAATGATAATCTCCCATCCGTCCGTACCTTGTCAAAAGACTTGAGGATCAGCGCGCTGACTGTGAAAAAGGCGTACGATTCGCTGGAGCAGGAAGGATTTACAGTTACCGTACATGGAAAAGGAACATATGTAGCTGCGGCGAACAAAGAGATGATGATGGAAGAGTATCGAAGGGAGATCGAGGAAGATCTGACAGAAGTGATACGTAAGGCAAAACGATATGGTCTGCCGGAAGAGGATATCCGGGAGATGCTGGAGTTGATATTGGAGGGATAGTATATGCTGAGATTAGAACATGTAAAGAAGCAGTATCAGAAATTTACTCTGGATTGTTCTCTGGAAGTAAAACCAGGCTGCATTACCGGTTTGATCGGACAGAATGGAGCGGGAAAATCTACTACATTTAAGGCGGCTCTTGGTCTGATCCGGACAGATGACGGAAGCATTGAAGTGTTAGGAAAAAGGGGGCAGGATCTGACAGGACAGGATCGTCAGAAATTGGGAGTAGTGCTTTCGGATGCGGGATTCAGCGAGTTTCTTCTTGGAAAAGATGTGGTATCTGTGATGCAGGCTATGTATCCGAAGTTCGATAAGGAAAGATTTCTTTCCAGATGCAAGGAATTTCAGATTCCCATGGATAAGAAGATCAAAGAGTTTTCCACAGGAATGAAAGCAAAGTTAAAAGTGCTGCTTGCATTGTCTCATGATGCCAGTCTGCTGATCCTGGATGAACCGACAGCAGGGCTGGATGTAGCGGCAAGGGAAGAGGTGTTGGATCTTCTGCGGGAATATATGGAAGAGAAGGAGAATCGTGCAATTTTGATCAGCTCCCATATTTCCAGTGATCTGGAGGGGCTGTGTGATGATCTGTACATGATCCACGATGGGAAAATCGTGCTTCATGAAGAAACGGATGTGCTGCTTGGAGAGTATGCGGTTCTGAAGGTAGATGAAGAGCAGTATCAGACATTGGATAAACAATATATTCTCAGCCGGAAAAAGACGCCGTTTGGTTATGAACTTTTGACAGACCAAAAGCAGTTTTATCTGGAAAACTATCCGAAAGTTGTGGTTGAAAAGGGTACGATTGACGAGGCGATTTTAATGATGATCAAGGGGGAGAGAGTATGAAAGGATTGTTGAGACGAGATTTGTCAAGGTTATTTTCTCCCGCTGAATACAAATGTCCAACTTT
>UQVC01000007.1 GCA_900544395.1 uncultured Ruminococcus sp.
TATAAAAAACATGGAACAGTTGTTGCAGATACCCCGTTTTTCTCTCAGGTTTCCGAGGGAATTTCACAGGGATGCAAAAAGAATGACTATCGTCTGAAGATCAGTTATATTTATGAAGATGAAGATACGATCACGAAACAAATCGAAGAAATCCAGTACTCGGACTGCGCAGGGATCATTCTGCTCGGAACAGAAATGGAAGCAGGAGATTTAAAGCCGTTTTTAAATCTTCCGATCCCAGTTGTCCTTCTGGATGCTTATTTTGAAACAGTTCCCTGCAACTGTGTGCTGATCAACAATGTACAGGGGGCTTATCTGGCAGCCAGACACCTGATCCGAACCTGCAAAACACAGCCCGGATATCTTCAGTCTGCCTATCCGATCAGCAACTTTGCCGAACGCTCTTCTGGATTTTATAAAGCAGTGCGCGCGGCCGGGATGTCCTCTTCCCGCTCCATCGTCCATAAACTCACCCCTTCTATGGAGGGTGCATATGCAGATATGATGGAACTCATCAAAAACGGAGAAGAACTGGCTCCCTGTTATTTTGCAGACAACGATCTGATCGCTGTCGGCGCCATAAAGGCACTCAAAGAAAATGGATACCGGATCCCCCAGGATATCGGAATCGTTGGATTTGACAACCTCCCTCTGGGCAGTGTGATCGAACCGGCACTGACCACCATCCATGTTCCAAAACAGTATATGGGCGAAGCTGCCGCACAAAAACTCATTGATCTTTTGCATACGCCCGGACAGCCTCCGACAAAGACAGAAGTGTCTACGATGTTGGTGAAAAGGGGGACGGTGTGAGCCGTCTTCCTGCAAATACGTACCTTTCCAGAGTTCTATTTATAGAAAATCCCTTTTTGTCCGTTTTTCCAATATATTTTTCTGCAATTTTGTCCGTTTTTCCAACATTTCACGAAAAACAACTTTCTTCTTATTCTGTATCCTGATGATACACATGATTCTGGTAATTAGGCGAAAACAGGTGCATAGCACAAATTATTATGGACCATTCTGGAGCAAAAGGAATTTGACAGCTTACTTTATCTCTGATAGAATAAAAATAGAAAAAGGTACTACCGATAAGCGGTTAGTCCAAAGATATATGTTTACTTTTAACTTAAAAAGTAACCGTTTCCTTGGCGGTTACTTTTTTGTATGATCTATATATGCAATCAAAATCGATACTACGATACCAAGTATCATCAGTACGATGGAGAGCAATTCAAAATCAGTCATAAAGTTTGCCCTCCTTTCCCAGCTGTTCCGGAAGCATATTATATACCACAGAAGCCTTTTCTCTGTTTTCATTATCATATTTTGCCAGATTTTTTTCATAAAGGCTCAGAATATTACGCTTTACAAAATCAATCCGTGCAAAGGTTTTCTTTATTAATATCACGAAAAACAGAAATGTTTTTTCTACTTTTTCACGAAAACACGAAATGTTTTCCCCTGTTTCTTCACGAAAAACAACTTTCTTCTCATTCTGCATTCTGATGATACACATGATTCTGGTAATTTTTCGGAGTCTCTCCTGTATACTTTTTAAAAATATCCGTAAAATAGCGATAATTATTGTATCCTACCATTTCACTTACTTCGTAAACTTTATACCCTTTTTTAAGGAGACCTTTCGCCTTGTCAATCCGTAATTTTGTCAAAAACTTTACATAAGACATCCCGACCTCACTTTTAAAAAGTACACTCAGATATGCTGTGCTCATCTTCACCATATCCGCAAGTTCATTCAGTCCAATGTCTTCATTATAATGTGCTTCAATATACGTCAATAGTTCCGAAATCGTTCTGTGTCCACTTTTTGTTTTATCTGCTTCTATATATTTTCCCAAATCAGAGAAGATACTTTCTGCATACTGACAGACCTCTTCTTTGGTTTGTTTCTGTTCCATCTCATGAAAGGAAACCAGATGATCGCGCGGAATGCCTTTCTTATTTTCAAGTAAAATATCACATAGTACCGCCAGATACTTATAAACTTCCCGTCTCAAGTCTGCCAGATCCCGATAGATCAGCTGCATCTTTTCCAATGCTTCTTGTGTCTGCAAGGAAAAGGAATGAATATCCTTTCCGATCAAGCTTTCAATACTTTCTTCCATAACACAATTTAATTCGTCCACAAGCTGTCTGCTTTTTGCAAGAAAATGCTGTGCCTCTTTTTTTCGAAAACAATCTTCCTCTACGAAATTTAATACATCATTTAATTTATCAATACTAATCGGTTTATCAATATACCCTTTGACTCCCAGACGCAATGCCTTTCTGGCATATTCAAATTCCGTATATCCGCTGATTACAACAAATACGGTATCCTTACAAAGTTCTTTTGCTGATTCGATCATCGAAAGCCCGTCCATTCCAGGTATCCGAATATCTGTAATGACCAGATCTGGTTTTGTCTCACAGATGATCTCAAGTCCATGAATTCCATCGTAGGCACATCCTACTACCTCATATTCCAGTTTTTTTCTGGCAATCATAGCCTTGATTCCCTCTACTACGATATATTCATCATCAATTACCACTAATCGATACATGCCTTTTCCATTCCTTTCGTTTTTTCAGGTATTGTAATTCTGACTGTTGTTCCTTTCCCAGGTTTACTTTCAAATGTCACCCCATATTCCGGACCATAATTTAGTTGGATCCGCTCTTTTACATTCCGAATCCCATATCCTGATTCCAGTCTGGAGAGATCGTCAATACCAACACCATCATCTATGATCTCAAATATCAGATTTGTGTCTGCCCGTTTTCCGGTAATGCGGATACTTCCTTTCCCCATCTTCGGTTCCAGTCCATGATACATCGCATTTTCCACAAATGGCTGCAAAATAAAAGAAATAATCCGACAGTTCCTGATTTCCGGTTCTACCTCGATCCGTAACTCAAATCTGTCCTGATAACGCATATTTTGCAGTTTCATATATTCTTCCACTCTCCGGACGGAATCTTCCACTGTTATGTATCTTTCTCCATTATTCAGGGAAAGTTTAAAATTATTAGACAATGCCAGTATCATTTCTGCAATTTGATCATCCCCGTGAATGATTGCCACACAATAAATAGAATCCAATGTATTGTATAAAAAATGTGGATTGATCTGTGCCTGCAACAACAAAAGCTCCGCTTCCCGCTCATTCAGCTTTACGACCATCAATCGTTCCGAAAGTTCCAGATTCGTATTGACCATCTCCTTGAATTTTCTTCCGATCATCCCCACTTCACTGTCATCAAATTCTTCTGAAATATTACGTTCTCCTTCCCCCACATCACAAATAACCTTTTCCAGCTGTTTCAAAGGTTTTGTAATGCTTTTTGAAATTTGTCTCGCAAGGAAAAACGACAATACCACAATAATGCCACCCAGTGAGAACACTACATTTCTCACATAACGGCTTGTAATACTCAACTCGTTTTTGGCAATCGCATTCACAAAACTCCATCCTGTCGTTTCATTTTGAGCACTGCTGAACACATATCTTTTGTCAGATCCACTGAAATAATCTGAAACGAGCTGTTTCGTATCTGCATCCTCACTGTTCAGATACACCGGAATCCCTTTCTGTGCTTCATCCACAATCATATAGACACTGGTATGATATTCCTCATCACCTTCCACAATGGACTCTCCTAACATTCTTCTGCTCAGATTCAGAATCATACATCCCATCGGAACTCCAGTTGATGGATTGTTCAAAATCTTAGTAAAGCAGACAACTTCCTCTGTGTCTTCTGCACCTCCAAGTACACCTTGTCCCCAGAAAACTTCTTTTCCGGCATTTGCTGCTGTCTTTTTATACCAGCTTTCATCCTGGAAGCGATGCTCTTTATAATAATTATAAAAGGAAATCCCTCCCTTATTGATATTACTCAAAAAGAAATGATGTCCATAAAAATCCATCACTGCCACACTGCTGACTGCCTCTTCCTGAAACGTAATATTAGTCAGGATCTTCTCCAACGCTTTCTGATCTTCCTGTGTAAACTCATGATCTCCGTCTTTTTGTCCTCGCTCCAGAACTTCACAAAGCGTTGCATCTGTTAAAATACTTCTCTCTTTATCAATAATTGGCTTCAATTTCAAATCCAAAATTTTGCTTGAATTTTTTAACATGGTCTCATAAGACTGTCTGTAATTCTCCTCGATCGTCGTCTTTTCCATATGGTACGATACAGTCCCCAACACCCCGGTCGCTAATATCGTTAAAAAAAGCATGGACATAAAAATCTGATCCCGAATATTGTGTCTTCTCCACCATTTCCACCCATTCAAGAATCTGCTTTTCATCTCCATGCCTCCTGCTCTCGTTCATTTTGCTATCGGTTTATTGTCTATATCGAATTGTATATTCTCCGGATCTCGCTTCTGCTTCCATATATCCCGGTTTCTTCTCAAATGCAAGTCCATCTGCGTTCAAAACTTCTTTTGCCTCATCCAGTTGGATTCTTGCTGTCGTATTTGCCGGCACTTGTACAAACATTGTAACACATCCTTCTTCCACTTGCCATTTCAATCGATTTTCTCCATATACAGAATGATAGGTTGTATCCACGAACTTCAGATCTCCTCCAATCTTCGGTGCATAGATTACATGTTGGAATCCCGGTGCGCTTTCGTCTGCTTCGATTCCGCCCATTACCCGATACATCCATTCTCCGATTGCACCATAGGCATAATGATTGAAAGAATTCATATCGGCACTCCACATCGTTCCGTCCGGTTTCAGGCCGTCCCAGTGTTCCCAAATGGTAGTTGCACCCTGTTTGACCTGATACAGCCAGGATGGGAAGTCTTCCTTCAAAAGCAAATCATATGCCTCTTTCACTCGTCCATTCTGGCTCAAAGCATGGCAGAAATACGGAGTTCCCACAAATCCGGTCACAAGATGTCCGTTTTCTTTCTCCAACAGTTCCGTCAGACGTTTCACGGTCTTTTCCCTGTAAACTTCCGGTGTCAGTCCGAAATACAATGCCACAATGTGAGCAGTCTGTGTCTGCGCTGTCATATTGCCTTCCGCATCAAAAAATGTCTCCTGGAACTTTTTCACGATATGCGCGTATAAGTCCTCATAATCTGCTGCCTCTTCTTTATTCAATACTTTTGCGATCTTCGCAAACAGTCCGGTGGAATACGCAAAATATGCGGTACAGGTCAGATCATTCGGCGTGGCTCCAAAATAGCTTCCTTCTTCTGCATCCAACGCCACCCAGTCGCCAAACTGCAGCTTGTAATTCCAGATGTAATCATTGGAATGTTTTCTCATAAATTCAATCCAGCCTCGCATACTGTCGTACTGGATTTCCAGAATTTTGGTGTCTCCATACATCAAATACAGTGTCCACGGAGCGATCACTGCCACATCTGCCCAGGCAGCCGCCGAATGTGGACCTTGACTGAGCAGCCAGTTTCCATCTGTTTTTCCCTCTTCGATATTCGGTATCACATGGGGAACTCCGCCCTCCGGAGTCTGATCGACTTCCACATCATGGAGCCATTTCCGATAAAATGTATAGGTATTCATGAGATAACATGCTGTCCGGCAGAAAATCTGTGCATCCCCGGTCCACCCCAGTCGCTCGTCACGCTGCGGACAATCGGTCGGTACGTCCAGAAAGTTGCCCTTTAAGCCCCACAGATAATTGTGATGCAGCTGATTTAACAGAGGATTGGAGCACGTAATATTTCCCGTTGGTTCCATCTCAGAATGCATGGTACACGCTGTAAAGTTTTCTGCTTTGACTTCTCCCGGACAGGACAGAATCTGCGCATATTGAAATCCCATATATGTAAATCTTGGATACCAGGTGATGGTTCCTTCTTTTGCAAAGGTATATTTCATCTCCGCCCTTGCAGCTCTTAAATTATCCAGATACACATTTCCTTTGGAATCCAGTACTTCAAAGCATTTCAGCCAGATCACATCTCCCGGTTTTCCGGTTGCTGTCACACGGATACGTCCTGCCATATTCTGCCCAAAATCCAGTACCTGTTCCCCTTTTGGTGTTGTAAAAAGTCTTTTTGCCGGGATTTCATCCATCACCTGCACTCTTGCCCCGCTCTGTGCACGGATTACATTTGTATCAAATGGGACCTCTGCTGTTTGATGCCAGTTTCCTTCCGGAATCTCCTTCGATGCCCATCCCTGGATCTCAAGACTGGCATCATAGATCTCGCCGTGATAGATTTCTGAAAAGATAATCGGAGAATCACATCCTTTCCAGCTTCCATCTGTCAAAATGCTCTCTTCACTTCCATCCTCATAGCGAATTCGAAGTTCCATAGAAAACCCGGTCTGGTCTCCGTAATTGTTCCTTCCCTTTGTCAGCCCCATCACTCCTTTGTACCAGCCTGCCGCCAGCATGGCGCCTGCTACATTGCATCCTTCTTTTAAAAGATCTGTCACTTCATAAGTCTGGTACAATAAATGCCGTCGGTAAGACGTCCAACCGGGAGTCATCTCATCCTTGCCGACTTTTTCTCCATTTAGAAAAAAGTTATAAAGCCCCAGCGCCGTGGTCATTGCATAGGCCGCTTTTACCGGTTTTTTCACGGTAAATGTTCCGCGGACATAGGTTCCTTTGGAAACTTCCCGGTCAGCTTCTGTTGTCTCTGCCGAAACAAATGGAGCACTCCATGCTTCCCCTTCTGTCAGTCCGGTCACAAAATATGCCGCTTCGCTCCAGGGAGTCTCTTCTGCTTCATCACTTACTTTCACCCGCACAAAATATTTTGCTGCGGATTCCAGCTTTCCACTCTCCGGTGTCAGGTGCGCTGATTTTCCAGATGCCACGCTTCCACTGTTGTACACCAATTCTGTAAATTCCGGATCTTTTGCGATCTGGAGAATATAGGACTTCTGCATTACATTTCTCTTATCGCTTACAATCTCCCAACCAAACTGCGGCATTTCGGAAATGCCTACCGGATTTTTCTGATAATCAATATGGACTCTGCTGATTTTTAACATACGCTTACCTCTTCCTCAACTGTAAGATTTCTCTTGCTTCCTGTGGTGTTGCAGCCTCCAGTCCCATTGCCCGAATCAAAGTCACTGTTTTTTCCACCAGCTGATAGTTATACTCTGCTGTTTTTTCTTCTTCCAGATAGGCACTGTCCTCAAATCCAATCCGCACCACCGTTGCTCCCATGGCGATGGCTGCTGCCAGAAATGTCCAGTTGTCTCTTCCAAAATGTGTCACTCCCCACAGCACATCCCGGGGAACAAAAGAGCGGAATGCGGACAGCATCTCCGGTGTTGCCTGCATGCCTCCTTTGTGTCCAAACACAAGATTGAACAATTTCGGCTCGGCAAATGGCTGTTCTTCCTCCACCAGTTTCATATTGTGAATCATTCCGATATCAAATACTTCTGTCTCCGGCAGGATTCCTCGTTTATAAACTTCAGAAGCACAATACCGGATATCATCAAAAGAGTTACGATATACCGCTTCCCCAAGATTGGTACTTCCCCCGTTAAGAGATGCAGATTCCACTTTTTCATAATTCAGCGGATTGCACCGCTCCTCGATCGTCAGATCAGAAACCCCTCCGGTGGAAGCCTGTACGACAACATCTGTCTTTTTCAAAATTGCCTCAAAACACGCTTCCATATAAGAAATATCTGCCGTTAGACTTCCGTCTGGTCTTCTGCAGTGCAGGTGGCACATTGCCGCACCTGCATCCACACTTTTTTTCACATCTTCTGCCAGGGCTTTTGCATCCACGGCATCCCCCGCACGCACAGGGGCAAGTGATACGATTACTTTCCGCATCTTCCAGTCCTCCTATCCCAATTCTTCCACAATCTCTCTCAGCGTTGTCACTTCTCCTACATTTCCCGGGAAAATGATATACGGCATTCCCGGAAACTTGCTTTCTGCTCCGGTTCTCCAGACCGGAATTCCTTTCTTGATCTGACCAAGCACCTGTGCCCGCTTTACACGCAGCGCTTTTGTTCCGACATCAGAAGAGGTAATTCCCCCTTTGGCCACTATAAATCTTGGTTGGATCTCCAGATTCCCAATGATACTGGTCACTGCTTCTGAAATTGCAACAGATACCGCCAGAATCTGGTCTTTATCTTCCGTATCCGGCATCTGCAGGGTTCTGCTTGTGTAGATCACAGCCGTTTTGCCGGAACGAATACAGCTCTCTGCTTCTGATCTCACTCGCTCTGCCTCTTTTTTTAATCCTTCTTTCTGGTTCCAGACTTCCGCATGAAATTCTAAAAAGCACAGATCCTTCTCAGATTGCTTTAACGCTTCCAGCTGAAGGGTTGTTTTCTTTACATGGGAACCAATGAGTACGATTCCCCCATTTTTTGTATCTTCCACCAGCTCTTCTTTTTTCAGCAGAGGTTTGTCTGAAACTCCTCCCAGTACTTTCGGGAAGCTGGCTGCAGTTCTTGCCAGAAAGTGTTTTCCCACTTCTACTGCTTTCACAAATGCCTGCACAAATACCTGAAGTTCTTCATAAGTCGTTGCATTGACAATGACTTTCTGGAAATTGTGAACCTTCATCAGTTTTCCTGTGATTCCATCGATGTCGTTTGCGCGGAGTTCCTCCAGAGAAATCGTCATGCAATCCTCTTTTTTATACTGCCCATTGGTCTTTTCTTCTACGTATTCGGTCAGATCCGAGGACTGATATCCAAATGACTGGTCTTTGGCAAACTCTGTCATGCCGGTCGGCATCAGTACGTTTCCCTCTTTTACATAATGTACATTGTTAATGGTTACACGTCCGCCTTCCAAAAAGAACGGACATAAGATTTCTCCATCAAACTTTGCTTCCCCCAGTTCTTCCAGTGTTTCTCGTAACACATCTGTTTCCAGTGGATAATGACCCCGCAACGTGGAATCCCCTCTGGAAATCAGAAGAAACTCTTTTCCGCAATCCTGTGATACCTGATGCAGCCGCTTTGCGATCGTCTCATGTACATGTTTCGTCTCTTCTTTCGAAAAGCTCCGGGAGTTCGTTAAAATAAAAAACATATTGGACTCTTCTGAAAATGCCTGCCTCAGGCTTTCCATCTCCCAGTCTGTATACACCGGAATGTCATGCACTGTCTGCACTCCAGTCGGATCGTCATCCAGAACTACGATTTTTTTATCTTTTAATGACACCGGCGCTTCTATTTTCCGAAGTTTTGCAAGTACGGGAAACCAGATCCGCATCTCTCCAAATTCCCGGTTATCCCATGCAAAATACGGAATCATACGGATCTTTACTGATTCCATTCCGTTCTGCCGCAATGTCTGATACAGGGCATTTCTATCATATCCTTCTCTGTTTAAGCAGTAACCGTCAAGCTCTATCGCCGTCACGGTCCGCCCTTCAATCTGTTGTGTGCCAAGTTCTGTGTGTCCCTCCGGATCCAGATAAAGATCATCCAGTGACTCTACAGAAACATCCACGGATTCACAGCAATATACCAGAGGACCTCGCTCCACCGCTGCCTGTCCCTCAGTCTCTTCTACCATCGTATTCGCAACGGTATAGCGGACCGGCATTTCCAAATCCAGACAGATTTCTGTATGCCGTGGATCTTCGATCCGGATTTCATAATAACTTCCTGCATTTTCTCTGGTCAGAACGATGTTGCTTTTCCCTTTTTGAATCCGTCCGTTTTCTGCCCAGCCCGGAATACGCAGCATCATGGAAAATCCTGTTTCTGCGTTCACATTTTCAAACGTAAAACGGATCCTTCCATCATACGGATACTCTGTTTCCTGACACACAGTAAATGCAGCCCCATTGTCCAATGTAATCTCAGCTTTGTTTGCCCCATACATGCCAACCCACAGGGCATCCTTTGAGGTCAGATACGCATATTCACTGGACTGTGCAATGGTTCTTGCCAGGTTCGGCGGACAGCAGTAGCTTAAAATATACTCCGATCTTGTCCTCGGCCAGATCAGTTCGTAGTCCAGTGTTTTTGTCCTTCGAAGCATATTTTCATAAAAGAACCGCTTTCCGTCCATACTCAAAGCTGCAAGGTTCGTATTTAACATCATCCGTTCCAGGACATCAAAATATTCCGCTTCCGGCTCCAGCTGAAACATCCGATACGCCCAGAACACACCGCCAAGAGAGGCGCAAGTTTCGTTGTATGCAGTGATATTCGGCAGTTGATATTCATATCCGTATGCCTGATGAACCTTCTGATCCACGAAAAAGTTTCCGTAAGGAGATGTTCCATTGTAAAGAGCGCCACATCCGCCAGTGAGATACAGCTTTTTATCAACCAGACTTCTCCAGACTTTATGCAGTACTTCTTTCAATTCCTCATCGTCTTCTTCCAGACAAAGGTCAGCCACTCCTGCATACAGATAATTCGCACGCACTGCATGTCCGATGATCTTCTCATGTTTCCGCAGTGGGATCCGATCCTGGTTATCATCCATTCCTTCTTTGACACTGTCTCTCAATGCGATTGCCTGCTCTGCCAGTTTCAGATACCGTTCCTCTTTCGTGGTCCGGTACATCTCTACTAAACCCATATAATGAGACGGGCACACTGCGGTCTGGACTTCCCCTTTTGCCAGTGCGTCTGTATACATTCCTTCCAGATAATCCGCTGTTTTTACTGCGATTTTCAGAAAAGAATCCTTGCCGGTAAGACGCTTATGCAGGCAGGCCGCTGTAAACAGATGCCCGAAATTATACACTTCGAAATCGTTGATATCCCCCATTCTGGTGACACCATTGTGATTGCGCTCTCCAATGATCTGTTTGGTAGAGAGATAGCCATCCGGAAGCTGGGATTTTCCGATTAATTCGATATACGCATCGATCTGTTCCAGCATCTTCTCATCGTTATTTTTAGCGGCAGTATAAATGGCTGCTTCCATCCATTTATAAAAATCTCCGTCTCCAAATACTGTCCCGTCAAAATCACCTTCTGCTTCTCCTGCACAGATCCGGAAATTTTCCAGTACATGGCTGATCTCCTTGCTTTCAAACATCTGCTGCAGCTGTGGAACTGTTGCCTGTGCACAGGTATCTGTCCGCTCTCTCCACAGTCCTTTTGTCCAGGTCACGGAAAGACCATCTACCGGTGTTACTTTTGCATTCCGTGATTGTTTTGTATCTGTCAGCATCCCATCTCCCCCTGTCTCTCAAACTGATATCCTTTTGCCTCCAGCGCCCTTCGGACTGAGGCTGCACCAAACCGAGGACTGGACACAACCGGAATCCCATAAGTTTCGCTTAAAAATGTTTCTGCATACGCCATAGATCCCTGGCTTAAAAGAATCACATCTGCCTGATCACGGATCTGTTCTGCTGTTTTTCCAAGCAGCGCTTTGAACTGTTCCTGATCCACACCAAAGGCTCCCTCCACCAGACCATCAACCAAAGTCACCTGTTTTCCAAGCTCCCTGGACACTCTCACTATCGTATGTTTGGTCGGCTCTAATGTAGTCGGAAGAGTCGCAAGAACCCCGATCCGTTTTCCAAGCCTCACCGCTTCCCGGCACATTTCTTCGTCAATCCGGACAATCGGGACTCCGGTGAATTTTCCGATAGAAACTGCCGCATCTGCCACTTCTCCCACAGAAGAACAACAGTTTAAAACAACTTCCGCTTTATCCTGTACCGCCTGCATAAACATTGTCACCAGTCTTGCAGCCGCACCCGCTGTCACAAATTCCGCATCCCGTACTTCTGCCAAAATAGAAGGATCTTCATAATTTAAAAATTCCACATCTTCTCCCAACTGTTTTTTCAACTCCGCATTCACCGTCTCGATCAGTTCTGGCGTTGTACTTGTATATACGATTCCTATTTTCATAATCTGTCACTCCTTTGCTTTTAAACGGATGGCCATATACTCATGTCCCGGCAGCATCACACGGAATTTTCCTTTTCCCGTTCCCTGCTTTTCAATCGTCATATTCCATGTATCAATGACCTCAATCTCAAATTCTGTCGTATCATCAAAATCAAATTCTTTGAATACCGGACAGGTAAATCCATAATAAATCAAATAATAACTTTTTACTTTTTTATTCCAGTCTGTTTCCGGCACCCCACAGACACAATCCCACTTCAGATCATACGGTGCAAGCCCATGACCAGGAGTTTCACACAATCTGTCATAAAGAAAGCCAAAACGCTTCCAGCTCTCTCCTTTGAGCATTCCTCCATGAGACCACCACAACACCTTCTCTTCTTCCGTCAGATCCAACAGTGTTTCGCCATGTCCTGCATAACCGCCTCTGCAGGATGCCTCCCAGAATCTTCGAAGCAATTCTTTTCCGCTGATATTTCCCCAGCCAAACTGCAAATTTCCTTCATAACAGATTTCATCCAGAACTACGGGCTTTTTATAGGTTTCCCGCCACTTCGTCACATACTCTGCGCTTAAATACGGCTCCTGCCTCTGGATGCTGCAGTGTGTGATCCACGGTCTGTTATAATCGTAAAATCCATGACAGTTGTGGATGGAACGCAAATGATTGTACGGATCTTTTTCACACAAAATCCGGGCATATCTCTCCCAGTCCTCCAATGTCTTATGCTTCATCAGATCATATTCATTCGCCAGTGACCACCACACATTGCGATACGCAGAAAATCTGGCGACAACATAATTCCAGTACAAGTCATCTTCTTCCCTGCTCATACAGGAAAATCCCCATCTGTCATATGGATGCATTACGATAATATCGGCTTCAATCCCCAGCTTCTGCAGTTTTACGATACACTCTTCGATATGCCGGAAATGTTCAGGATTGAATCTGTGAAAATCCCAGCGATTCCCTTCAGACTCCTCTGTATATGTCCCAAAATTCTCCTCTGTCAGCACACTGGAATCCATCGGTGCTCCTTCATACGGAAAACTTCTCGGATCTTTAAAATTGTAAGCATAGTGTTTTGGAAAAATACAAAAACGGATTTTATTGAATCTGGCAGCTTTCAGATTGTCCAATGTTTCCCGAATCCGTTCATCCGACTGCAGTTCCCACACATAGCAGGTCGTCCCTACAGAATAATACGGCGTTCCATCTTCATAAGCAAAATGCCAGGTTCCGGCCACCCGAACCGGCCCGTGATTATTCTCAGACGGCTCTGTTACACGAAATTTTCCTTCTGCAGTCTTTTGAAAACTACTGGTGACATGAAACTGATATTCACCTTGAAACGACGGCATAAAGCGTATCTTATAGCGCCCCTTTCCATCGTAAAATCCATCGATTTCTTTTGTCTCATTTTCCCCGGATATCACTGCTTTTACTGTCTGTTCTATAAACGGGTTTCCTGTGGAAGGTCCGGGAATCTCAATTTCCCAAAGCCCCCACTGCTCTACTGAATCTTTATAATAAATATGTTCTTTTTCCATTCCCTACTCACCTTCCAACAATTCAAAATATTGAAAATCTGCATATCCTTTTCGTTGTTCCATATCATGACAATAAATTCCAAAATGGGCTCCTGTAAATCCTACACAATGTTCATCTGTCAGAATATCGGTTTTCGTTTCCGCCACTTTCTCCCAGACTCTGTCATCCCGGGAATATAAAAATTCTGCATGTTCTCCGGATTCATCTGTCTGTATCTTCAAGAAAATTCCTGGCTGTTGTTTTGATAAAGTCCGCCGGGCGATCGTTTGTACAACTCCTCCGTCGCTTTCTAAGACTTCCAGCCATGCCACCCCATAATGATTTCCGCTTTTTATAAACAGATAAAAATTCATCGAATCGTAGAAATATGCCACTCCGGCAGCCTGTCGTTCTGATTCCGGCTGAAATTCCATACAGGTACAGATTCCGCTTTTGAACTTTGTCTGCCTTCTTGCAAGCAGACTGACTTCAAAATGAGAGTTCAAAAAATCTTTTCCGTACAACCGAAGGTATCCCTCTCTGTCTGTAAAAGAAGCAAATCGTTCCGCAGGAATTCTGAGCGAATTGTAACAAATACCGATTGTTTTTTCTTCCCATTCATCTTTAAGCTTCAGCTTGACAAACGGCTGCTTTTCAATCTCTTTCAAATCAGGAATCTTTTGTTCTCCATAGCGTTTTCCTGATGCCAGCCGAAACCATCCGTCCTGTGTCTGCATTATTTTCTGAAGTGCCGTTTCTCTGCCAAGGACACATTTTCTGTTGGCGTTCGGCCTGGAACAAAGATGAACCAGATACCATTCTCCTTTTTGTGTCTGTACAAGATCCGCATGACCACATTTCTGCAGTGCATCCGTCTTTACCGGATCAGAAGTCAGGGTCGGATTCCCTGGATCCTCCTCATAAGGTCCCCACAGAGAACGGGAACGGCACATCGTCTCACAGTGTTCATAAGAAGTACCACCTTCTGCCATCATCAGGTAATACCATTCCCCGATGTGATACAGATGAGGACCTTCCGTAAATCCCCTTCCAGTCCCTCTGCAGACATTGACCGGCTCTTTGATCAGACACATTTGTTCTTTATCAAATTCCTGGATCTGGATCCCCTCGAATCCATTGATCATATTGACCAGATACATTTTCCCGTCTTTTTCATGAAACAAAGAAGGATCAAAACCAGTACTGTTCAAATAAACTGGTTCTGACCACCCCTCCTTTATATTCTTCGACCATACAACATAATTGTGTGTATTATAATACCGACTCCCACTTCTTGTCTTTACATCAGTAAAAACAAGCCAAAATCGCTCTCCATCATAAGACAGATCCGGTGCCCATACTCCACAGGAGTCCGGATTGCCCAGCAGATTCAGTTGGCTGACTCTAGTCAGAGGAGACGGCAGTTGCTCAAAATGTTCCAGATCTCTGGAATGAAAAAGCCTGACACCGGGCCACCACTCAAATGTGGAGACCGCGATGTAATAATCTTCCTTCACTCGAACAATGCTGGGATCCGGGCAAAATCCCTGCAATATCGGATTTTGGATCATGGTTCTACCTCCATTAAGCCATCGATTTTTTCCCGTTTAATTCATCTGTCATATTTAATGCAAGAACATTCCAGTTAATAAACCCGGCATTCATGATCGGATGTCCATCAAATGGATCATAGTATTCATGAAGACTGCCTGTTGTTTCCAGATCTTTTCCCAAAAGAAGTAATGTTCCTTCACATATTTTTTCAGCCTCCTCTATATATCCATAATTCAAAAGCCCTTTAAAAATAATATAGTTTGCTACCAGCCAGATCGGCCCCAACCAGTTTGACGGATTGTTCGTTACCGACAGGTCAAACATTTTCTCATCCTTCGCAAGTGTTGTCACTCCGTATAAAGAAGCAAATGTCTCCTCGTCAAATATATGATGTACCATAGCTTCTGCTTGCTCTTTTGTCGCAAATCCTGCATACATCGGAATGAAGCCCGACCAGACCCGAATCTTGATTGGAAGTGTTTTCCAGAAAACACCAAGCCCTTCATGAAACCAGTCGAATTTTCTTGTTTTAATATCCACATCCACAGAGTAAAAAAAACGATCTCTCTTATCCCAGCATTCCTTCTGGATCGCTTCAACTAGCTTTGCTCTCTTTTCCTGGTAATATTCTGCTCTCTCTTCCTTTCCAAATGTCCGGCAAATCTTTTTCATTGCCTCCAGTTCCATACACATAAAGCTGTTCAGATAAATATTGGCTGTAGAAAATTTCGGTCTTCCAAATGTAGCCGGATCATTATCCATTCCGATCATAATGTCATCACACCAGACATAAAGCCCACAGTTTTCAAAATAATAATTCTTATCGTAACACTCAAAATATTTTTCAAGATTTGCAAAGTACTGACTGCACCAGGAATAATCTCCGATAAAATCACTGATCAGCACAATCTGCTGGCACAAAAACGGTTTGTGCATATTCATCAGGATTCCTTCTTTATGTTTCATATTCAAATATGGTTCCGGCCAGTCTGCCACTTCGATCATCATGGGGATGTATCCATCCGGAAGCTGATGATCCATAAAATTATGAATATTTCCTTTCGCATGTTCGATCAGACGTACTTTTGTCGTATCATCCGGATATCTGTCTGCCAGATTAAAAAATCCATATACAGACCAGTATGTATCCCAGTCCCACACATTTCCATCATATACAGATCCCGGATCAATGAATGGATACCGGATAAAACTACGCGGGTTTTTCAGCACATCTTCCGTATGTTCCATCACAAACTGCCGGATCTCGTCTGCATAGTTCTGCATTTTTTCTCTGTCCATATATTTATCCCTTGACTGCACCTGCGGTCATTCCTTCCATTACTTTCTTATTCAAAAGTGTGTATAAAATCAACATCGGGAACACACTCAAAGAAACCGATGCGAAAATTGCCCCCCAGTTTTTGCCGCCAAACTCATCGGAGAAGTACAAAAGTCCTGTCTGTACAGTTTTCAATGAAGAATCACTGATAAACGTCATTGAGAATAACAGATCGTTCCATTTAAAGAAGAACTGAAGTACAAGTACTGTTACAATCGCATTTTTCATCAGCGGTACAACGATATGCCACATCATACGGTAAATTCCGCACCCGTCGATAACTGCCGCTTCCATAATGTCATCCGGGAAGGATCTTAAATATCCCTGCACCAGATAGATCGACAATGACAGTCCAAACGCAATATAAGTCAGGATCAGACAGGTTCTTGTATTCAAAAGATTTGTTTTGCTGTAAATCTGGAATAATGGAATCAGTGCAGTTGCAACCGGGATCATAATTCCAAGCGTAAAGTAAGACGCCACCTTTTTTCTCATTTTCCACTGCATTTTTGTAACTGCAAATCCAATTGTTGTGGCAAAAATAACAATGAAAACCAAAGAAACGACGGTTGTGATCAAACTGTTCTTAAAAAATGTTGCCATATTTCCACGCGTCCACGCATCGATGTAGTTCTGGAAATGGAATCCTTTATTTAATGCATATGCCGGATATTCACTCCATTCATACTGTTCTTTTAATGAAGCAGTCAACATCCAGAACAACGGATATACTTCTATCATACAGATTAAAAAAATAATCAGTCCTTTTAAACCGGATTTTGCCTTTTTCATCTTTAATCCTCCTTCACATCAAATCTGTTAATGATTCTTGCGCCAATAATACAGATCAGGAATATTACGATTGCTATGACACTTCCATATCCCACTTTGTTATATGTAAATGACACATCATACATATACATGGACAGTGACTTTGTTGCCGTACCCGGTCCTCCGTTCGTCAAAGCCAGCGCAGATTCAAACATTTTTACTGTTCCTGAGAAACTAAATACAAGACTGGTGATGATCATCGGACGAAGCAGCGGAAGTAAAATACTCTTGAACATCTGAAAGCTTCCCGCTCCGTCAATCCGTGCAGCCTCCAGAATATCTTCCGGAATATCCAGAAGCGCTCCGTAAAAAATAACAGAATAGAATCCCATTGCAACCCAGATATCCATGACACACAACGCCCACAATGCTGTGCTTGCCTGTCCGATCCACGGCTGAACCAGGTTATCCAGTCCAATCGAATCTAGAAAACTATTTAACAGACCATAATTTGGCTGGATCTCATAAATCTTTGCAAACAGCTGACCAACTGCAACTGTTGGAAGAACAACCGGGAAAAATACCAATGTACGCACGATTGTTTTACAGCGTTTCAACCAGAACCGGAACATCAATGCAAGCAGTAATCCAAGTCCAACCTGTCCGATCATTACGACAGAGATATATTTCGCATTGACTGCCAGTGCACTTAAAAAGTTTTTATCCTGAAATAACTTCACGTAGTTGTCCAATCCTACAAATTCCCATTTTATTCCCGGGCTTCCACTATATAAAGAATAGTACAGTGACCATATAACCGGTACAATGACCAGTATTGTATATAATACCAAGCCTGGAACTACAAAAAGCGCAATGGCTTTTTTATTTGCTAATACTTTTTTCATATCTCCATTCCTTTCTTCTAAGAGAAAAGGGAAATGTTCGGATTTTTATTCCAAACACTCCCCTTTTTCTATCTGTCTGGAAGCTTTGTTTTATTTATTCATTTCATATACATCCTGAATCGACTGCATATATTCTTCTGCGCTCATGTCTCCATTCAGTAATGGCTGAACGTTTTCCTGTGCTACTTTAGAAAGTTCGGCATCCATTTTTGCTTCCCACCATGCAAATCCTTCTGTAGATTTGTCAATTTCATCCAGAACTAACTTGGTATAAGAATCCATATCTTCTGCTGCTGTTGTATATGTGTAGCCTTTCACTGTTCCCAGTTCTTCCATGGCAAGATTCCCCATGTTTTCGATGAAGTATTTTAAGAACCATGCTGTTCCTTCATCAAATTTTGCTTTATCCAGTGCCAGGATATTTCCACAGTTCATAGAGTAAGAAGTTGCGGAGCTGACTGACTCATCCACTACAGGGATATTAAAGAATCCGATTCCGTCTTCTCCTGCCGGATTCTGCGATGGATCTGTCAGATTCTGTGTAAACCAGGAACCTGTATAGAAGATTGCTGCTTTACCGCTCATCACCATAGAACCTGCTGTATTAGCATCTACTGTTGTAACACCTTCTCCGAAATATCCTTTTTCTGACCAGTCTGCCAGTTTCTGAGCCGCTTCTACAAATCCTTTATCTGTATAATCAATTTCACCTTCTGCCGCTTTTGTTAAAGCATCATTTCCCATTGTTCTCACTGCATACGCATTGATCAGACGAGTTGCAAGCCACTTATCAGATCCTCCTGTTGAAAGAGGCTGAATTCCTGCTGCATCCAGTTTTTCCAGAACTTCTTCAAATTCTTTCCATGTTGTCGGAGCTTCACATCCTGCTTTTTCAAAAAGTTCTTTATTGTACCAGAATCCCTCAACATTAAGTCCCAACGGAAGATCATACAGATCGTCTGTTCCTGAAAGTCCTTTCATCAACTCAACAGCACCTTCATTCAGACTGTCCGATACTCCCAATGTCTCAACAATCTCAGAAACATTCGCAACCTTGTCTGCCTCGATCAATGTTGTCAATGGCGCTCCGGCTTCATACGCAAACAAATCCGGAAGATCATTGGAAGCAGATAATGTTGCAATTTTCTGTGTCAGGTTATCTGCTGAAACCATTTCATATTCCCATTCAAAGTTTGGATTCACATTATCTTTATAATCCTGACAAATCTTGTTGATCAAAATTCCATTATCATTATCTTCCGCCCAAATTGATAATATTTTGATTTTCTTTTCCAGTTTTGGATCTTCTCCTGAATAATCTACATCCTGCCAGGCTGTTTTCTCTTCTTGTTTTTCTTCCTTGTTGTCACTGCCGCATCCTACCAATACAGAAGCTGCCATCATCACTGATAAAAATGTTGCAATTATTCTTTTTTTCATACTTCTCTTTCCTCTCTATTTCTTAATTCTCCGGGCCCTTTTCTTGATTTTATTTTATCAGTTTGCTGTTCATTTTCTAGTGATAATTTTTTTGCTTTTTGTACAGTTTTTTTATTTTAGCTCTCTTTTTCTGTATTGTTTTGTTAGTTTTTTTGTCTTTGTTTTTTATCAACTCTATGAGATTATCAATTTTGTCATTTTTTCCACTGATATTTTCTCCAATATCGGATTTTTTGTACGAATCCAGGCACACAAAAAGAGCATTGCTCCACAGATAATTGCTTACCCATTTTGCAACGCTCTTGTTTTTTATTCTCTGTTTAGATAGGAAGTACCAGGCAGCCAATTACTGCAAACAACATTGCAAATACCGCTACGATGGCATTTCCGAAAGTATATGTTTTTAATCCTCCTGTAATGGTAAATCCGGAAAGATTTGTACTAACCCAAAATCCACTGTCATTTACATGTCCACAACTCAGCGAACCGGATAAACATGCGATTGCCATCCATACAGGATGCATTCCGACAGCTGCCGGAACAGATGCCATAATTGTCATCGTTGTAATCGATGCAACGGTTCCTGATCCAAGTGCAACCCGGAACAGTGCAGCAATGACAAATGCGATAAACAGTGCAAGAATTGGTGATGCCGAAATATTTTTGATTGTCTCCGCCAGCATATCAGCTAAACCTGTCGCACTGATTACTGCCCCAAAAGATCCGCCAGCTCCCGTAATCAGCAATACTATACCACAACTCTTTAACGCTTCTGTAGAAGATTTCTCTCTTTCATCTTTATTCATTGTTTTTGCTGCAACAAGATATGCACTTAATGCTCCCAGAAGAAGCGCCATGTTCTTATTGCTCAAAAATGTAATGATTGACGGAACTTCTCCCAACGCTCCCATAACTGTTCCGATCAGAATTAAAATGACCGGAAGAATAACCGGAAGCAATGCCAGAAAGAAGGACAGTTCACCTGTTGTTTCTGCACTCTTCCGTTCTTCATATACTTCGACGCCTGTTTCATCTTTCTGTGCTTTCCAGAAACCCTTATCAAAAAGTGTAAACAATATCTTCATTGCAATCAATGCAGAAACTAAACCAAGAATTGTTCCTACGATAACCATAATTCCGAGATCAAAATGAAGAATCTCTGCTGCTGCCAACGGATTTGGCGTTGGCGGTACCAATGTATGTGCTGCTCCGGCTCCAATAACCATCGCGCCAACTGTGTACGGCAACGGTTTCTGAATCTGCCTTCCCACTGCGATTGCAAGTGGAATTAAGATTACGAAAGTCACATCATAGAATACTGGGATCGATAACAAAAATGCCGTAACTCCCAACGCATATAATGCATATTTTTCAGATGTTTTTGAGATCATCGTTGTTGCGATTACTTTCGCTCCTCCAGAATCCGAAAGCAACTGTCCCAAAATCACTCCAAAACCTACAGAGAGACCAATACCTGTCATCAAATTTCCAAAGCCAGATCCTATTGTGTTAATCGTTTCCGTTGTTCCAAGCCCGGATGCAATTCCCATGAAAAGGCTTCCAAGAACTAACGAAATCGCAGGGTTTAATTTTAATTTTAAAATTGTAAACAATATAATCGCAATCGATATTGCCAACCATAAAAAAATCTTCACGTCCATAAGAAACCCCCTTCTCTGTGATTATCTTATCATCAAATATCTCTCAACCACTATTTTAATCTTGCTTTCAGACGATCTTCTGCCTTTGTAAATTCACAGTTAAAAGCATCTTCTTCCAATTTATTCAATGTTGACAGATGATTATCCTGCTGTTCTTTTTCCCATTCTTCTGCAAATTCTCCGCCTTTGATTCTGTCATAGCGATTCTTTAAGAACTTTCTGATTTCTGTTGTATCAACATCCTGGAATCCGATCAGCTGTCCATATTGGCTGGTATGTGAATGGAACGGAAGCTGACGGAAGAATCCTACCTCTGCTGCTTTTTCCATCATAACTGCCGGCTCTTTTGACAGATACATTTCCATAAGTACTGCTTCTTCCGGATGTCCCATCTCTACCTGCAGTTTAAAGGCCTCCACAAACACATTGTAAATAATCGGCCATGTTCCCTGCTCTGCCATAAGATCCAAGCACGTCTCATCATCAAATGTAACTTCTATTGCACCTTTTCTTGTTGCTCCGATCGCTTTACAAAGCGCTTTTCCATATTCCAGAGCCTTTCCTGATGCATCCTGATGAACTGCAACGAATGCCGGTGATCCTTCACCGCTTTCATATAACTCGCGAACACCTTTTCCGATCATACGAGGCGCTGCCATAACAACGTCTAAACCTTCTGCAGGTTTGATACGGTGAAATGTAATATTATAGCCTGATGCGAAATTCAAAACATTCCCTGGCTCCAGGTTTGGTGCTATCTGTTCTTCATAAACTTCCGGTGCAACTTCATCTGGCAAAAGCAAGAAAATAATATCTGCTTTTTTAGCTGCTTCCGCAATAGAATACACCATAAATCCATCCGCATTTGCCTGATCATAGGATTCATCATGCCGACTTCCTACTATCACATTCTTTACCCCTGAATCTCTCATGTTTAACGCCTGACTGCGTCCCTGATTTCCGTACCCGATAATTGCAACTGTTTTGTCCACTACCAATCCAAGATCCGCATCCTCATCATAATAAATATTTGCCATAGTTCCTTCTCCTTTTCTTTTATTTTCGTTTGACATCAGTCATCTGATGTCTGCTATCTGATACTATAGTATCACTACAGATATAAGAAGTCAACATTTTTGTTATTTTTCAACTATTTCCCCAATATCATTCCACTGTTTTCGTATGTTTTGTACAAATAAAAAAGATTCCTAGTCTCTTGTTTTTGATCTAAGAATCTTCTTCATAATTTACATATTTTGATTGATACTACTTATTTAACGTAGCCGTCAATGCCAGGCTGCTCCATGCATCCAGAGCATCACGTATTGCGGTCTCCATTGCTTTCTTATCGCGTTGTTCCAATGCGGCCAGAATCTGTTCATGATTATCCGTAACGATCCTTGAATAATCTCGATTGGCAATCACCAGAGAAGGATGAAACAACTCCATTATAGAATCGCCTATGCTCACTACAAACGGATTATGTGTGCTCTCATAAATTGCATTATGAAATTTCATGTCATTATCTACCGTCGCTTTTCCACGATTAAAATCTGTCTTAAACTGTTCATGTATTTCTCGTAATTTTGCAATATCCTCTTCTGAAGCATTGTCAATTGCCAACAAACTTGCTGAAATCTCTATCATCTTTCTAAACTCCACCAATTGCGCCTGACGCTCTTCATTGCTATTCAATATCAGCTGAAAAATCAAAGGATTCAGCATAGATGCATGTACACAAGTTCTGACGCGGCTTCCATTCCCTTTGCAGATCTGCACAACGCCCAATGCCTCAAGCATCTTGATTGCCTCACGTACACTTGACTTTCCCACTCCCAAAGATTCAGCCAGTTCTGTTTCAGAAGGCAGAAAATCTCCGGGCTTAATGTCTCCATTAATAAGTGCTTCTTTTATTTTTTCAACAACCATCTTCGATAAAGACTGTTTTGGAACCGGTGTTAGCCATGTATTATTTTTTTCTCCCATATTCTACCTCCATCGCATAATCTTGATCACATAGGTTTATTATATCTTTGAGCCCATCTTGCGTCAATATTTCAACTTTTCCGTATACACAAAAAAACCACCGCCCCCGCAGCTTCTGGTCTGCAAAAACAGTGATTTCTAAGTGCGCGATCAGGGGTTCGAACCCTGGACACCCTGATTAAGAGTCAGGTGCTCTACCAACTGAGCTAATCGCGCATCTTTATGTTGTTACCTAATCTGTAACGCAAGAATTATTATATATGATTTCTTTTCAAAAAGCAAGTATTTTTTTAATTTTTTGTAAATTTCCTTCAATTTCTCAAATTTCTTCAATTCACCTTTTATATTTTACCGCCCACATCTTCATAACATCGATAAAGGATTTCAAACTTTTCGTCAAAAAGCTGCGGAAAAAGACTTTTTCTTCTAATTTCTGCAGCTTTTTGAAACTCTCCCGGCTATCATGCTTATTATCAGGATCAAATACCGCCCTATTTCTCTCTATAATGTGTACCACATTGTATAATTTCTATATTGTTGTCAGCAATTCTAAAAACAATCCTATTTTTTCCATCAATGCGGACACTCCAGTAACCTGAAAGATTCCCACTTAGTGGTTCTGGCTTCCCTATACATTGATATCCATTTCTGTCAATATCTGTCAGCAACTGATTAATCCTCTTGAGAATCTTTTTGTCTTTCATCTGCCACTCAAGATATTCCTTCCACGCTTCATCTTCCCAAAGCTTTCTCATCAATCTTCCTCAATTAACTCATGCTCTTTCAATGTGCTTTCTCCAGAGCGGACGGCATGGACACGTCGCTCTAGTTCTTTCATATTTTCCTTACTGTAAAATGGATCAGCTGATAATTCAAATGGAATCCTGTTTTCTCTCACTACGGTTTTCAGAAAAATATTAATTGCTGTTGACATACTCAAGCCAATATCATTTAAAGTTTTTTCAGCATCACGTTTCAATTCATCATCCACACGTAAACTAATCTGTGCCATATCATTCACTCCTTTCCTTTTTCCTTACTTATATTGTACAGCAATTCGCTTTTATATACAAGCATTTTCATATACATTTGCTTTCTCATCATGTCAGCCATCATGTCAGATTCTTTCACACTCCAAGCATCTCTGTCAAAACTTCTTTTCCAAGTACTCCACTGGCATAATTCACCGGTTTTCCTTCACGAAATACTACAAATGTCGGAACCACATTTACTTCATATTCCGCTGCTAAAACTGCTGATTCTTCAATTTCAACCTGGCAGACCTTCACACGTCCATCATACTCTTCCGCAATTTCATCCACGATGTCTTCCATCATCGCGCATTTTCCGCACCATACGGCAAAAAATTCTACCAGAACCGGTGTCTCAGACCTCAGTACTTCCTGTGGATAATTTTTCGCAGTCACTTTGATCTTCATCTCAAACACCTACTCTTTTCTTTTATTTCTTATGACAATATCCTGTGTTAAGTATTGCATATACTTCCTCTAATGAGCGTTTTATACATAAAATCCATCGGTTCAGTTCTGCCTGACAGTACATTTTCTGACGCACTTTTTCTTTCCAGCTTCTCTTCCAGCCCATCGCCACGCTCCTGTTGTGAGTCTCCCTCACTCCTATTATATGCATTCTTCCGGCTGACGTGTATGAATTATTCCAAACCTCTTCCGGCAATCAGTTTATTGATCGGATTCCCTTTTGCAGAAAACCTCTCTTCATATTCTGTCATAATATTATTTTGATTCATTACTTCATGGTGATGCAAGTCATATGTGTAACTAAATACTTTCCATCCATACTCTTTGATCTGTTCCAGAGAAAAGTTGAACAGTTCTGTATTGTCTGTTTTAAATTCTACCGTGCCCTCTTCTGCAAGGATCTGATCGTAACGTGCCAGAAATTCTGTAGAAGTCAGTCTCCTTTTCGCATGACGCGCTTTTGGCCATGGATCCGAAAAATTCAGATAAATACGTCCCACTTCACCCTTCGCAAATACTTCCGGCAATTCTTTTGCATCCATACAGACAAATCGAATATTTGTCAGATCTTTGAATTCCTCTGTATCATATTTTTCCAGTGCTCTCAGTAATACGCTGGAATATCTCTCGATTCCAATAAAATTTATCTCCGGATACTGCTTTGCCATATTCAGCAAGAATCTTCCTTTTCCCATACCGATTTCAATATGGATCGAATTTTCATTTCCAAACACCTGTTTCCAGCATCCTTTTTGATCTTCCGGCCGTTTGATCGCTGCCTGATGACCCTGTATCGTTCCTTCCGCACGCGGAATATTACGTAATCTCATCTCTTAATACTCCCTTCTGTTGTGATCCCCTGATTCTCCTTCTGTCAATAAACCATGTATATTATAGCAGAAAATATCTGCCTAAACAAACAGAAAAACCCGGATGAAGAATCACATCTGTTTTTCTTCATCCGGGTCCGTCTTAAACTTTCACTTCCATATCAGGGATCTGTATCATTCTGATCTGTATTATTCACTAACCAGATAGAATGTGACGGAAGTCGTCTCACCATATGTCAGTGTCCGGGATCCTGTTTCTCCCTCTGCCGGCACATAGCCCTCCAGGTCAAGCCCTGTCATAGACACTTCAAACTCAAACGTTCCTTCTTCTGTTCCGGTGTGTGTCCAGGTTCCCGTACGCACTCCGTTATCCAGGAATACGGTATAGTTTACTGTTGTTGTACGTTCTTCCGGTGTCTCCGCTTCCAGTACTTTCACATACACATCAAATGTGCTGCTGTTTCCTGCGGCATCGTATGCGTAGAAACGGACTTTGTAGGTTCCCGGTGTTTGGGAAGTAAACGGTTTATAACCGTCCAGTCCATGCTCCAGTCCCCATTTGTCTACTTTAAATTCTGCATGTCCGGAATTGTCGGTTACCCATCCCGGTTTTGTAAACATTTCAACCAGTTCTTTTTCTGTGTACTCTTCGCCTTCATTGACCGGGATTTCTCTCTTGTATCCATTTGCTGCTTCGATGGCTTTGTAATCGATCACCGGAGCTGTTTTATCATAGTAGAATGTAATGGATTTCTCATTTCCGGCTTTGTCTACAACCACTGCTGTATTCTCGCCTTCTACTACTCCAAGCGCTTTGATATCTGTGAGCTTTTCGTCCTTGGCATTGACCATTGTTTTCACGCCATTGACCGTCACATAACGAACACCTTTGGCATCCTGTACTGCGATTGCTGTGATCTCACGATAATGTTCCCCGTTTCCTGTTCCTTCCACGCGGATATCTGGAGCCTGCTTGTCAATGTGTTTTACCACATATTCCACTTCTGCCTGCTGATTATCTGCAGAGGTTACCGTCACTTGATACGTTCCATTTTCACTGTGTACTTTTGTCAGTTCTGTCTCTGATACACGAGTCCATCCTTCGATATCATTGATGGCTTTATTTGCAGTCAATGTCACGGTTACATCTTCATTGGTCCATTTTGCTCCGCCATGTCCGTCATCATTCGAACAAGATGCAGTCACTTTCAGATCTGCTACCGGATCACTCCACTGTGCATACAGTGTCATATCCTCTGTTACAACTGTATTCGCATCTACTGCTGTGCCGCTTCCGTCTTCTGCTGTATTCCAGCCGCTTAAGATCTTGCCTTCATTCTCAAATGTAGTTGGGAATCTGCCTTCTGTAATTGCTGTTCCTGTTACAACATATGCGTACATAGAGCTATCCGCTGTACCATTGTTTGGCTTAAATGTGATAAATCTCTGTGCATTATCTTTTACATTCAGATTGTTCCACTTCATGTCTCCGGTGCTCCAGAATGGTTTGCTTAAATCTAAGCTTGGCAGATAATTCTGAAGTGCTCCATCCGGTACTGTAATCTGACCTTTTCCGAATGCGCCTTTAGCCTCTGGTGGTGTCGCTGTCAAAATCGTGATATTTAAGTCATCTGAAACATCTTCAAATGCTTTAGAACCAATGCTTGTAATCGTTGCCGGAAGTGTAAATTCTGCAACTGCCGTACCATAGAATGCTTCGCTTCCAATCGTCTCTACTTTTGGCATATCTACTGTTTCCAGTTCATCTGCACCACGGAATGCACTGGTTCCAATTGTGGTTACCTCTGGTAAGGCAATCGTTTCCAAATTCGTAGATAAAAATGCAGAAGACTGAATATTTGTTACATTCGGAATATTCACAGATAACAAATTATTTGTATCTTTGAACGCTTTCTCTCCAATCTCTGTAAATCCTGCCAATGAAACGCTTTCCAGTTTGGATTTTTCAAATAACCCTGCCGGCAGAACTGTTGTGGATTCTCCCGTTTCGTTAACCAGAGTCAGGTCTCCATCCAGATTCATCTCTAATGTTTCCAGATATCTCAAACCTTTCAGTGTTTCCAGATCTTCCGGTGTTACCTTTCCGGAATCGATGGTCAGGTTTTCTACTCTGTCTACTCCTGCTTTTTCAATCACTTTCGCAAGATTTTCTGCACCAATCGCTTCTCCACCATTGACAGTTGCCGTGATGTTGACTTCTTCGGCTTTCTCTCCGATGACTGGATAAACTCTTGTTTCTTCTGTTATAGCATACCCTGCCGTAATCATGTCGCCAGAACCATCTTCCTTTGTATTCCAGCCTTTAAATTCCTGACCTGGTTCCAGTTTTCCGTTATATTCTGCTATCTGCTCTTCTCCAACTGTACCACCTTCTGGGATATATGCATACTGATTATGCACATTATTTCCTGTTCCCGGATAATAATACTCAATCACATTAGATCCTTGTTCTCTCAAATACAAATTATTCCAAAGGATATCACTCTTTGTTACTACTTTTGTAACATCTGCACCTCCTACCTGTGCGGCATATGCTGCAAGTGAACCAGCAGGAACTGTTACAGTTGCCATCTGATAAAGTTCAGATCCTGATGTTACTCCCTTGAACGCGCCGCTGGCAACTTCCGGTGGATTTGCTGCCAAAATTGTTATCTTCGCACCTTCTTTATTTCCAGAGTAACAAACACCAAACTTAATATTTGCAATTTTCTGAATCGTAGCAGGAAGTGTTAATTTCTCTAAAGCATCTGTCTGATAGAAAGAACTTTCTCCTAATTCCACTACGCTTTCCAATGTCAGACTGTGAAGCTTTCTGCATTTATAAAAAGCGTTGCTTCCGATAGTGGTTGCTTTTGGCAAACTCAGAGTTTCCAATGAACCAAAACTATCAAACGCGCCGTTTCCTACAGTCACAACATCCGGCAAATTAATTGTAGTAGCTTTTGTCTTGACTCCATATTTCTTAATTTCCGTAATTCCTCCAAGAGTTAATGTCTGCACATCTCCAGGGAATACTAATTTTATCTTTTCACCATCTAATACAGTTGTCGGATTTCCTTCTTTGTCTAATAACTGAGCTTCTTTTTTCAGTTCAAATGTTTCAAGATTAGACAACGTTTCGATGAATGTCTGATCGTCTGCTGTTACTTTTCCGGATTCTACTGTCAAAGATGTTACTGAATCTACTGTTTCACTTGCTTTTTCAATCACTTTCTCAAGACTTTCTGCCCCAAGTACTTCTCCGCCATTAACAGTTGCAGTAACATTGATTTCCTCAGCTTTTTCTTCGATTACCGGAGAAACAGTCATGTCGTTTGATACCACTGTTTCTGCTGTAAGCATCTCGCCAGTCTCTTTTATCTTCCAGCCTTTGAATTCTTCGTTTTCTTTCAAATTCTTTTCATCATCTTTATGGAGTGCTGCCATTTTCTCTGCCGAGATTGTTTCTCCTGTAGTCACATATGCATACTGATCTGCCCATGTACCACATTTTGCCTTATATTCAATCAAAGACGATCCTTCTTCTCTCAAGTATAAATTTCGCCAATAGATATCCTGTCTTTTCAGAACTTTTGCTGCATCTGCTGATGGATTTACCTGCGCTACATATGCGGCTAATGCACCATTTGGTACAGTCACTGTAGAAATCCTTGAGATACTACCCACTTCATCAAACGCTCTTCTATCTACTGTCGGAGGGGTTGATGCTAAAATTTTAATTTTAACCCCACTCTTCTTAAATCCACCTATTCCAAACTCAATATTCTCAATTGTTTTAATTGTTTCCGGAAGTGTGAGCTCTTTAAGAGCATCTGTATACTTAAAGGAACTTTCTCCCAATGTCTCTACTGCATTCATAGTAAGAGTTTCCAAACGTTTACATCCATTAAATGCATTAGAACCAATAGTCTTTGCACTGGATAAATCCAATGTATCTACCCACTCGCCTAAACAAAATGCTCTCTCTCCTACTGTAATGACATCTGGCATATTGATTGTTTCTATAGAAGCATAGCCTTTTAATCCCTCATAGTAAATCTCTGTAATTCCACCAAGAGTCAGCGTTCTCATCGTTGCCTTACTACTTCCTGAAGGTTTCCCTGCAAACTCAATAACAGCAGTGTCTTTGCTCAATACAGTAGTAGGATTTCCATCTTTTCCTATCAACTGTAAATTCTCTCCGACATTCATTTCAAATGTTTCCATTCTCGGAATTGTCTTCAGATAAGCCAGATCTTCCTGTGTTACTTTTCCGGAATTGATGGTTACTGAATCAATATCCTCTAATGCCACACCAGAAGCTGCAACTGCTTTTTCCAGACTTGCACCATCAACAGCTGTTCCGTTGATCGTTGCATTAATATTGACTTCTTCCTGTGGTTCTGAAAGTTTAATTCCATACCATGTATTGGTTTCCGCATTATATCCAGGACTTGCTTTGTACGCATCTAAAGCACCTTCTGGAATAACGAGTTTCAAATTGTCTACAACACCGGTAGCAAATTCTAATCCTTTACTTGAAATACGAACCTGCGGAGGCGTTGCTCCAAGTTCAAGTTCTGTCAATGCTGTCAACTTAGAAAATGCGTCATTCGCCAGTGTGGTCGCCGATGGAAGACTTACTTTTGTTATTACTGTATTTTTCATTGTGCCAAATAAAGGTGCTCCTACTTCTTTCAAAGATGGCAAACTCAGTTCTGGCAACTTATTTACACGATTCAATGCATTTTCATGCATAGATTCCAATCCCGGAGCTACAAAGCTTGTGAGTTCCTTACAATAAGCAAAAGCCTGTGATTCTAACCCTTTTACATTTTTTCCAAGATATACGGTATTAAGCGCATATCCACTTGTATTCTTATAAAATGCATTTACTGGAATTTTATTTCCGGCAAGACCTCGTAAAACAACATCATCACCGATACTAAATTCTTTCAATGTATACTGAATACGATTGAACTTTTTCAGGAAATCAAAGTCCTCTTCTCGAATAACGCCACTTTCAAACTTCACACTGGTGAGTTCTGTCAGCCCAGCCTTTGTTACAGCTTCTTCCAAACTGTTCGCCGTATACTTGGTTCCATTTAGATTAATTGTACACTCTGTTTCTACTTTCTCGACTGTAATATCTACATAATTATTATAAGTCGTATCACCTACTCTGAATTCAACAACTGCACTTTCCGTACCTTCACCAACAGCTGTTACAAGACCGTTTTCATCTACCTTTAATACATCATTGTCTGTAACACTCCATTTCACTTCACCGCCGACTTCCTGTGCTTCTGATGTCAATTCATATTTCAGCTGCTGTGTTTCTCCCTCTTTCATTGTAGTCTTTTCTGAGACTACTTTGATTGGATCTACAAGTGTGATATCTTTGATTGCTTTATAAACATTGATTTCTCCGGCAGATGCAAATTTATCACCGGTTGCATAAACATCCGAAATAGTTACTTTCAAGCTTTTCGCTTTTACTGGCTCAAAGTCAATATTTGTAGTTTCTCCTTTTGCTGTTTCTGGCAGCTCTTTTTCACATACAGTTTTCCATGTTGTTCCATCTTCTGTAGCTTCTACTTTGATATTTTTCCATGTTCCTGTCGCGCCATCCGATTTGCGTGTATAGGAAATCCTTCCCACGTCATATGTATCTCCTAAATCCCACTGGATCCAATGTGGAATTTCATGTCCTGAATACGTATAATGTGTATGCCATGCTGTAGAGTTATTTCCATCAAATGCCAATTTGGCAGGTCCTTCGTTCCACTGTTCCGGCGTATTCTCAGAACTTGCCTGTACACTCTCCTTCATCGGAGCCTGATCCAGCTTCTCATACTTCCAGGAAACTGCTTTCGCGTTTTCCCCATCTGACAATTCCGGCAGAATCATCGGTGTATGTGCGGTATCCGCTGCATAAACCGGCGGAACAGATGTAACTGTCACTGCCAGTGTCATCGCTAATGCCAGACTTTTCTTTCCTTTCTTCTTCATGTTTGTCCTCCTTTTATTACCCCAAATTTATGAATTCTGGGCGCACAGTCCCAGTAACCCATATATTTAGTCTTATTATACAATTACCCCACCCCTGATTTATATCGTTTTCTTGTCATTTTTATACAAAATATTGCTATTATCCATTGATTTTCTATCACTTCATCCAACTCTGTACCAATACTTCTCCCCCTATGATTCGATCCCGCCATTGGATTTTCAGAAAAAGTGAAAAATAATCGACACAGTGATTGTTTTTTCAGAGAAAAGGTGTATAATAAGGATATTATATATTCTGACGAAAAAGGGGGCTTTTCATGGAGTCTATTATCAACAAATTGACGGAAATAGAGACAGCTGCTTCTGCGATCGTAGAGCATGCCGAATCCCAGAAATCCGTTCTGGATCAGGAATATGAAGAAAAACGAAAGCAATTTGATCTGGATCTGGAAGCAGAGACAGAAGCACATCTTCAAAAGATCCGGGCAGAACTGGAATCCGGTACACAGACACTTTTGGATCAGCAGGCAGCGTCCAATGACACATCCATTTTGGAACTGCAAAAGGAATATGAGACCTGGCATACCTTTTATGCACAGGAAATCCTAAAACATATTACCGAGGTGTAACATTATGGGAAATTTACTTGCATACAGCGGAATTGTCACCAAACTGCGCGCCATGGAAGCCAAACTTCTCACCCAGGAACAATTCGAAGAGATTGCCTCTCTTGGCAGTGTCACAGAACTGGTTTCCTATTTAAACGCAAATTCTTCTTACCGATATGTCCTGCAGGACATGGACGAAACCATGCTGCACCGTGGAAATATCGAGAAGGTGCTGATACTTTCGCTCTATCATGATTACACAAAGATTTATCGTTTCTGCGGACCAAAGGAACGAAAATTTTTAAAGCTTTATCTGAAGCGATATGAAGTGGATCTGATCAATTATTGTCTGCGGATCGTCATCAATCACTATCAGGAGCCATTTGACCTCAATCATAAGAAACCGTTTTTTGACAAGTATTCTCAGATTTCTATCGAAAAACTGATCATGTCCCGTACAACGGACCAACTGGTGGAGGCATTGAAAGATACCGAATATTACGAACCGCTGAAAAACCTGAAAGAAGGGCCTTCGGTCACGCTATTCGACTACGATCTGGCATTGAACCTTTACTACTTCACGTCCATGTGGCGGGAGCGCAAAAAGTTCTTAAAAAAGAAAGAACTGGAGCTTTTCACCAGAGACTGTGGTTCCAAGATCGACCTTCTGAATATTCAGTGGATCTACCGCGCCAAGAAGCATTTTCATCTTCCGGCCGCTGACATCTACTCCCTTCTGATTCCTATCCATTATCGGGTATCTCTGGAGAAGATCAAGGCAATGGTGGAAGCATCCACCCCGGAAGAACTGCTGACAATCCTGCAGCAAACTTCTTACGCAAGGCATTATGATTTTGAGCAGCACCTGACCACAGAAAAGATGTACGCAGACTGCCTGTCCCGCCTGTATACCGCAGACCGGAGACAGAATCCATACTCCATTGCTTCGATCAATATGTATTTATTCCTCAAAGAAGAGGAACTGCGAAAACTGACCACCGCTATGGAATGCATCCGTTACGGATTAAATCCAGGCGAAACTTTAGGATATGTTGGAGGAAAGACATCATGATTGTAAAAATGAAATTTATCAATATCTCCGGTCCGAGAAACGACATCGACCGGGTGACCGACCTCTATCTGTCCAGATATGAAATCCAGCTTGAATCCGCACTGTCTGAGCTGAAGACCGTAGACAATTTAAGACCCTTTGTGGAACTCAATCCCTATCGGGATGCCTTGAAAAAAGCAGAGGAATTTACGGATTATCTGGAAAATGCAGAGGAGATCACTCCCGATGGCTCTCTCGGTCTGGACGATATTTTTGAACTGATCCGCACAACAAACGAGACCTATTTAACGATCCAGAGCAAAAAAGAAAAGCTCCGAAAAAAAATCGAAGCACTGGAACAAAAGCAAAAACTGATCGAACCGTTCCGTCCTCTGGATGGGGAACTGAACCGGATCCTGCACTACAAATACATCGCCTACCGTTTCGGACGAATTCCTTCCGAACAATACGGACGGCTGGAAAAATATCTGATCGACGATCTGGATGCCATCTTTGTCAAAGGAGAACAGGATGAAAGTTATCTCTACGGCGCTTACTTTGTTTCCCCGGGGGAAGCACAGAAAGTCGATGCCGTCTTTCGTTCTCTGCATTTTGAAAAGATCACCATTCCGGATGAATACACCGGAACACCGGCTGACGCTTACCAGAAATTAAACCGTGAGATTTCCGGTATTTCCCGACAGATTGAAGATCTGAATCAGGAAGCCGCCGAAATGCTTGTTAAAAAAGCGCCACAAATTGTTGCTTCCAGGCAGCGTCTGGAAGAACTGGCACACAATTTTGATGTGCGCAAGATGGCTGCCCGCATGGAGGATCAGCAGGAAGATTACTATATTTTATGTGGATGGATGTCCGAAGACGATGTAGCACGTTTCACAGAAGAAGTCAAAGATGACGACAAAGTTTTTGTGGTTGTAGAAGAAGACCGGAACAGCTACTTTGGAGAACCTCCGGTCAAACTGCAGAACCCGAAGCTGTTCAAACCATTTGAAATGTTCATCGGCATGTACGGACTTCCTTCTCATAACGAGATCGATCCAACCATTTTTGTTGCCGTCACCTACTCCTTTATTTTCGGAGTCATGTTCGGTGATGTAGGGCAAGGTCTTCTGCTTTTGATCGGCGGCTTTTTGATCTATCACTTTAAGAAAAAACCGCTTGCCGGGATCATTGCCTGTGCCGGTGTATTTTCTACCATCTTCGGATTTATGTTCGGAAGTATTTTCGGATTTGAAGATATCATCGAACCGCTTTGGCTGCGGCCCATCGATCATATGACCACGCTGCCATTTATCGGAAAGCTGAACACCGTCTTTATCGTGTCCGTTGCATTTGGTATGGGACTGATCCTCCTTGCCATGATCCTGCATATCGTCAATGCACTTCGTTCCCACGATGTGGAAAACGCATGGTTTGATGCAAACGGAGTCGCCGGACTGGTATTCTACGCATCCGCAGTCACTACGATCGTACTCTTTATGACAGGACATAAGACTCCGGCAGGAATCGTCCTGGCAGTGATGTTCGGCATTCCGCTGCTGCTCATCCTGTTCAAAGAGCCTTTGACGCGAAAGATTGAAAAACGGGCAGACAAAATGGAAGAAGGAAAAGCCATGTTCCTGGTTCAGGGATTTTTCGAGATCTTTGAAACCCTGCTGAGTTACTTTTCCAACACTCTTTCCTTTGTCCGAATCGGCGCTTTCGCCGTCAGCCACGCTGCCATGATGGAAGTAGTGCTGATGCTTGCCGGAGCTGAATCCGGTTCCCCGAACTGGATCATCGTTGTCCTTGGCAACCTGTTCGTATGCGGTATGGAAGGACTCATTGTCGGAATCCAGGTACTTCGTCTGGAATACTATGAAATGTTCAGCCGTTTCTACAAAGGAAGCGGAAGGGCTTTTGACCCATATACCAAAACTCAAACTACAAAAAAGAAACGTTCTTAAAGGAGGATTTCAATTATGACACTTACAACAAAACTGATTTTTATCGCAGCACTGATCTTAAGCATTATCATTCCGTTCGGATATTATCTGATCGGCGAAAAGAACCGCAAAAAATACAAACGTGCCATCGGAACCAATGTCTTTTTCTTCTTCGGCGCATTTGTGATCGCTTCGATCATGATGTTTGCCGGACCGGAAGCACAGGCTGCTGACCCGGCTGCCGCTTCTTCTGCTTTGTCCACCGGACTTGGCTATCTGGCTGCCGCTTTAGTTACCGGACTTTCCTGTATCGGCGGCGGTATTGCCGTTGCAAGCGCAGCCTCCGCTGCTTTAGGCGCAATCAGCGAAGACTCCAGCGTACTCGGTAAATCTCTGATTTTCGTAGGTCTTGCGGAAGGTGTGTGTCTGTACGGACTGATCATCTCCTTCATGATCCTTGGTAAACTTTAAGATGAAAATGTTTCTCATCAGTGATAATGTCGATACTTATACAGGAATGCGCCTTGCAGGGGTAGACGGAGTGGTCGTGCATGAACGAAAGGAACTGCGGGAACAACTGGAGAGAGTTCTCCAGGATAAAACCATCGGGATTGTACTTCTGACAGAAAAATTCGGCCAGGAATTTCCAGATATCCTGGATGAATTCCGTCTGGAGCGGAAACTTCCCCTGCTCATTGAAATCCCGGACCGCCACGGAACGGGACGAAAAAAGGACTTTATCACATCCTATATTACCGAAGCCATCGGACTGAAATTATAAGGCAAAAATTTTCAAAGGAGGAGATCCTTTTGACTTTAGAAGAAAAAATCACCCATCTGCGCACCACTTCCATGGAGGAAGCAAGAGCCGAGAGTAATGCCATCATCGACTCCTATCGTGACGCACTGGAAAAAGTGTTTGAAGACCATAAAATAGAAGCAAAACGACAGATGCAGACCCGCATCAAAGCGGAAACGGTCAATGCCAGACAGCAGAAAAACCAGGCAATGGCACGTGCCCAGCTGGATTTAAAACGCCGGCAGGGACGGATCCAGCAGGAATTAAAAGACAAGATTTTTGAAGAGGCCTGCACACTGGTCCAGGATTATATGAAGACAGAAGCGTATGATGATTTTCTGCTTCGCTGTATCCATAATGCCATCACATTTGCAAACGGTGAAGAGATGACCATTTATCTGAATCCATCGGATGAGGAAAAGCGTTCTTCCCTGGAAGATGCCAGCGGCATCCATCTGACCATCAGCGCAGAAGATTTCATCGGCGGCATCCGGGCAGTCATCCGCAGCCGCAATATTCTGATCGATCATTCTTTTAAGACCGCACTGCGCAACGAATACGACAAATTCTTATTCTCAGGAGGTGACAGCATTGTTTAAGACTGGAAGAATTTATGGGATCAACGGGCCTGTCATCTATTTGAAAGGCAATACCGGATTCAGTATGTCTGAAATGGTATATGTTGGCCGGGAAAAACTGGTGGGCGAAGTCATTGCACTGGACAAAGACATGACGACCATTCAGGTATACGAAGAAACCACAGGACTTCGTCCGGGGGAGGAAGTCATTGCCACCGGAAGTCCGGTATCGGTGACTCTGGCTCCGGGAATTTTAAATAATATCTTTGACGGAATTGAACGGCCGCTGGAGCGGATCGCAGAATCCGGCGGCGCCTTTATCACCCGCGGTGTTTCCGTGGACTCTCTGGACAGAGAGAAAAAATGGAAGACTCACATGACCGTGTCTGCAGGAGACTATCTCCACGGCGGAGATATTTTCGCGGAAGTCCCGGAAACCCATGCGATCACACACAAATGTATGGTTCCTCCCGATCTGGAAGGAACCGTTGTCCAGATCGTACCGGATGGTGACTATACCATCGAAGAGCCACTGATCACACTGGAACTTTCCAGCGGGGAGCAAAAAGCCCTGCCTATGGCACAGCGCTGGCCCATCCGGACTGCACGTCCGACCAGCCATCGTTTTCCGGCTTCCATTCCGCTTGTCACCGGACAGAGGATCATCGACACCATGTTCCCGATTGCAAAAGGCGGAACTGCGGCGATCCCGGGCGGATTTGGAACCGGAAAGACCATGACCCAGCATCAGATCGCCAAATGGTCCGATGCCGATATCATCATTTACATCGGCTGCGGCGAACGTGGAAATGAAATGACACAGGTTCTGGAAGAGTTCAGCGAACTGATCGATCCAAAAACCGGCAACCCTCTGATGGACCGCACCACTTTGATCGCCAATACCTCCAACATGCCCGTTGCTGCCCGTGAAGCCAGCATTTACACCGGACTGACTCTGGCAGAATACTATCGGGATATGGGATACGATGTTGCCATCATGGCAGACTCTACTTCCCGTTGGGCAGAAGCTCTGCGTGAGCTGTCCGGCCGTCTGGAGGAGATGCCCGCCGAAGAAGGATTCCCGGCATATCTGGCATCCCGCCTGTCCGGATTTTACGAGCGCGCCGGCATGATGCACAATTTAAACGGCACTGACGGTTCTGTCACCATCATCGGAGCGGTGTCCCCTCAGGGCGGTGATTTCTCCGAGCCTGTCACACAGAACACCAAACGATTCGTGCGCTGCTTCTGGGGACTGGACAAAAGTCTCGCCTATGCAAGACACTTCCCTGCCATCCACTGGCTCACCAGCTACAGCGAATATTTGAACGACCTCTCGCCCTGGTATCAGGACAACGTGTCGCCGAAATTTGTAGACTACAGAAACCGCCTCATGGCGCTGCTGAATCAGGAGAGCAGCCTTCTGGAGATCGTCAAACTGATCGGAAGCGACGTGCTGCCGGATGACCAGAAACTGATCCTGGAAATCGCCAGAGTCATCCGTCTGGGATTTTTGCAGCAAAATGCATTCCACAAGGACGATACCTGCGTATCCATGGAAAAGCAGTTTAAAATGATGGACACGATTTTGTATCTTTATAAACAGGCCCGTGCACTGGTCACCATGGGACACCCCATGTCGGTCCTCAAATCAGAAAACATCTTTGACCGTGTCATCGCGATCAAATATGATGTGCCGAATGACCGTCTGGAGCTGTTTGCCCAGTATCACCGGGATATTGACGCATTTTACCAGCATGTACTGGAAAAGAACGCATAAGGAGGGTATTTACTCATGTCAATTGAATATTTAGGACTCAGCAGTATCAATGGCCCTCTGATCGCACTGGAGGGCGTACAGGGAGCTTTCTTTGACGAGATCGTAGAATTTGTCGTAAACGGCTCCGAACGCAAAATCGGACGCATTATCGAGTTATATGAAGACAAGGCAGTCATCCAGGTCTTTGAAGGCTCTGAAAGCATGTCTTTGAAAAATACACACACCAGACTGACCGGACATCCTATGGAAATCGCACTTTCCCCGGATATGCTGGGGCGTACCTTTAACGGCATCGGGCAGCCCATCGATGATCTGGGCCCCCTCGTTTCCAAATTAAAGCGGGACGTCAACGGACTTCCCCTCAACCCGGTCATGCGGGAATATCCACGAAATTATATCCGCACCGGGATTTCCGCCATCGACGGACTGACCACCTTGATCCGCGGACAGAAGCTTCCGATCTTTTCCGGAAACGGTCTGCCTCATGACCAGCTGGCGGCACAGATTGTAAAGCAGGCTTCTCTTGGAGATGACTCAGACGAAGAATTTGCCATTGTATTTGCCGCCATGGGTGTCAAACACGACGTTGCCGACTTCTTCCGCAGAACATTCGAAGAAAGCGGCGTTGCCGACCATGTTGCCATGTTCTTAAACCTGGCAAATGATCCGGTGGTAGAACGTCTGATCACGCCGAAAGTCGCGCTGACTGTGGCAGAATACCTGGCATTTGAGCAGAATATGCACATTCTGGTCATCCTGACCGATATGACGTCTTTTGCAGAAGCCATGCGTGAGGTTTCCTCTTCCAAGGGTGAGATCCCAAGCCGAAAAGGATTCCCGGGATATCTGTACAGTGAATTGGCTGCCATCTATGAGAGAGCCGGCATTGTACAGGGTGTCAACGGTTCCGTGACACAGCTTCCGATCCTGACCATGCCAAACGACGACATCACTCACCCGATCCCTGACCTGACCGGATATATCACTGAGGGACAGATCGTGCTGGACCGCACCTTAAACGGCCAGTCCATCTATCCGCCGATCAGCATCCTGCCGTCCCTTTCCCGTCTGATGAAAGACGGAATCGGAGCCGGATATACAAGAGAAGATCATCAGGATCTGGCGAACCAGCTGTTCTCCGCTTATGCCAAAGTAGGAGATGCAAGAAACCTGGCCTCTGTCATCGGAGAAGACGAACTCTCCCCGATCGACAAACAATATCTGGCATTTGGAAAAGAATTTGAAGAAAAATATATCGGACAGGGGCCGGAGGAAAACCGTACCATGGAAGAAACTTTAAACCTCGGCTGGGAGCTTCTGGGACGTCTGCCGAAAGAAGAACTGGATCGTGTAGATACCAAGATTCTGGACAAATATTATCATCCAACGGTTTACGATGACAGCACGACTGCCACATCCAGCCCCGGCTCCATCGCAAATCAGAACTAAAGGAGGGATTTTATGGATCCGCGTACGTTTCCTACCAAAGGGAATCTCATGCTTGCCAAAAATTCCCTCACCCTTGCAAAACAGGGCTATGAACTGATGGATAAAAAACGGAACATCCTGATCCGGGAGCTGATGGATCTGATCGATGAAGCACGGGATATCCAGGACGAGATCGACAGCACCTTTACCTATGCGTACCAGTGCCTGCAGCGTGCCAATATCGAACACGGGATCAATATGGTATCTCAGATTGCCTATACGGTTCCGATTGAAAATTCCATCACCATCCAGACCAGAAGCATCATGGGAACCGAGATTCCCCATGTAAAATACACACCCACTGTACCTGCTCCGACCTATGCATTCAGCACCACCAGAGAAAGCGTAGATCTGGCTGCAGATGCCTTCCGAAAAGTGAAAGATCTGACCGTAAAGCTTTCCATGGTGGAAAATGCAGCGTATCGCCTGGCTACGAATATCAAAAAGACGCAGAAACGGGCCAATGCACTGCAGAATATCACCATTCCGATGTATACGGAACTGGTCTACAATATCACCAACGCGCTGGAAGAAAAGGAGCGGGAAGAATTTACGCGCCTGAAAGTCATCAAGAGGATGAAGCAGAAAAAATCAGGCGGATGATATGGACAGTAAAAAGAACCAGAACAACCCATATAACAAGACGAGTTGTTCTGGTTCTTTTATTGCTTTAGTAGCTTTACTGTGGCATACTCCCTGATATTTTACAAGATATATTAAGTTTTCTAACAATACTTCCCTTAAATATCTTCTTCATAAATCTTCAGTCCCAAATAGTTTGCTACTTCTTTGAATTCTTCACGATAATCTCCATATACTGTTACTCTATGCCAACTAAATAATTCATTATGCCAATTTTGCATAATTCGTTTACTATCCTTCACTTTACAAACTAATTTTGTCCGACAACCACATTCATGGTCAACGTTTCCAGCACTGATTCCTGAATGTATACTCATTGCTCTTCCCGATGCACTTACTTTGATTGTTGTAAGAGGATAACCTACTGGCAAAATCACCTGAACTGCTGCACTTTCATGGTCTTCTCCATGTGTACGAATTCGATACGGGCTCCTACTTGTTTCTGCTCCAAACGGTTTACACGATGCAACACAATGCGCATATACAATTTGGTTACTTTCTGTATCCACAAATGGATCTGATACAAATCCTGGACGTCCCGAAACGTGATGAATAATCAAGCTTGTGATACAAGAATCCAAGTCTGATTCACACACTCCAATTTGACCATTATTGTTCATTTCAAACCAACTCATGCATGGATAAACCCCCATATCATACGCAAAGAACAAAAGAATACAATCTATGCTGACTACATCTGCCCCAGTTTCTTCTTTTGCCTTGCAAAGTCCTAGATGCATTCTTGCACTTGCCAGTAAATCTTCATAAGTAGGCTCCACTACTGTTTCAGCTTCCCTTTTCCATTTCTCCGCAAAAGCCTTTACTTCATCCTCATCGACATTTTTCTGATATTCTTCAAGATCACTCAATGTTTTGGTAATAACTTCTATTCCAAATACTTTCTGCACTTGCTCTACAACATGATCAAACCCTTTTCTACCTGCTTTATAACGTTTCATAGTGCTTCCTGTTCCTATAGAACGTATCAATTCTTTTTCTTTTTCTGAAGACATTTTATCAAAATTTTTAAACACAAGAATTTTACTGTTTTTTACTTTTGGCACTGCTAAATAAGTGCTTATCCTATGCAATAATGCTCTTGTATCCTGAGTTCCCACTACTTCTAAAGGATAATGATTTTCTTGAATTAAATTTGCAACACGGATTGCATCCCCAGATCCGCCATATGGATCATCAATAATTAATCCATGTTTTAACATACTTGCCATGCGTTGTGCAAGAGCTGTTCCATGTGCCAATAATACCATTATAAATCCATCATACTCAGTTAATTCTTTTAATTCTTCGTCTGTTGATAACGCATTTCTTTCTACGAAACAAAATTCAAATTCTTCTCCATAGTTCTTTAAAAATAACTCTGAATAGTACCGTTTACGTTCTTCATAATCTTGTCCAATGCCTGGCCAACTCAATCCTGTAGCTTCTTTTTCCGCAAAACAACAACAAATTTTCATTTTTCTTTTCATACTGATGTCACTCCTATTCTATATTTTTTATACTGCTGCCGCATATTTCATAATCAGTTCTTCCGTACATTCCTCTTTTGCCAACTCTCCAGTCATTCTTCCCTCATGCATTACTAAAATGCGATCACATAATGCAAGGAGTTCTGGCAATTCTGATGATACCATCACAATACCAATACCTTTAGACGCAATATCTTTCAATAAATTATAAATATCAGCCTTTGCTCCCACATCAATTCCTCTGGTTGGCTCATCACACAAAAGAATCTCCGGATTATTCCCTATCCATTTTGCAATTACAGCCTTTTGTTGATTTCCACCACTTAGAGTCAATATCGTATCATCTGGCTTTCCAATTTTAATGGAATACTCTTGAATCATATGTTCCATCAACTTGTCTGATTTTTTCTTACTCAAAAATCCTTTTACAGATATTTTATCCAACAATGTCAGTTGCGCATTTTCTTTAATAGACATTGTCGTAACCAACCCATCATCTCGCCTATTTTCTGGTATCATACTGATATGATAACTTATAGCTTCTTGTGGATTTCGGATTTTAACTTTCTTTCCCTTTATATAAATCTCACCTTTGTCCAGCTTTTCTGCTCCAAAAATAGAAGATAATACTTCTGTTCTCCCGGCTCCTACAAATCCTGCCAATCCCAAAATTTCACCTTTTTTCAAATCAAAGCTGATATTCTGAAACTTCTTTCCACTTGAAAGATTCTTCACAGACATTAATATCTCATTTTGTACAGAACTACTCTTCCAGGCAGACTTATCTATTTTTCTTCCAACCATCATAGAAATAATCTGATCGACTGTAACATCTTTCACATTTTTTGTAGCTACAAATTTTCCATCTTTAAACACTGTTAATCGATCACCTAGTTCCATCACTTCTTCTAATCTATGACTAACATATAAAACTGTAGTTTGTTTTTCCTGAATCAAATTTCGTATTACTTCAAACATAACAGCTCTTTGATTATTTGTCAGCGCAGCTGTAGGCTCATCTAAAATTAATATTTGTGGCTCTGCATATAAGGCTTTTGCAATTTGTACCATGGATTGTTCTGCAATACTCAAATTACCCAAAATATCTGTAGGCTTCGCTTTTAATTGAAATTTTTTTAACAATTCTTTTGCTTTCTCATTCATATATTGTTCATTCAAAAAAATCCCTTTGTTAGCTTCTGGCGAGCCCAAAAAAATATTATGTGCGATACTCATATTTAGACAAAGAGGCACTTCTTGATGTACAATTGCAATTCCCAATTTTTCTGATTTATTTACACTGTTAATTTTTTCTTCTTTACCATTAATCAAAATAGTTCCTTCCGTCGGCTCAAAAATACCTCCACATAAATTAATCAGTGTACTCTTCCCTGCTCCATTTTCTCCACAAAGACAATGCACTTCACCCTTATTTACCTGAAATGAAACCTTATTCAGTGCAATAGTTCCGCCAAATTGTTTGGTAATATTTCTGAATTCTATGATTGGTACCATGTAATCATTCCTTTCCCTCTTTTCGATGGATTAATGTATCTACTAAAACGGCTAAAATAACCACTACTCCTATAAAACCATCTTGCCAAAAAACAGGAACATTTAATAATACCATCCCATTTTTTACAATTCCCATAATAACTACACCAATCAGACTTCCAATAATGGTTCCTCTTCCACCATTTAGCGCTGCTCCTCCAAGAATAACCGCTGCAATTGCATCCATTTCACGTCCTTCTCCACTAGTTGTAGTTACAGAATTCAGATAGGCTAGAGCAATAACAGATGCCACAGCACAACAAGCTCCCTGGATAACAAATGCTATAAGCCTTGTATTTTTTGTATTAATTCCTGATAATCTTGCAGCTCTCTCATTTCCACCTGTAGCATATACTCGATTTCCATATACTGTTTTTTTCAATATGATATGTGCAATAATAAACAAGAACAACATCACAAAAATCTGAATTGGTATTCCTTTGATTTTTCCTCCTAATTTCCACACCCAACTATTTGTTGCCGACTCCGGAAATACGCTGACACTTGTTCCTCCACTAATTGCATACGCGATACTTCTATATATTTTCATTGTTCCTAAAGTCACAATGAATGCTGGAATCCCAATTCTTGTAGTTAACAAACCATTGATGAATCCTAAACCAACTCCTACTAAAATAATTGCTAAGAATGCCAAAGTGGGGTTGCATATTTCATTTTTAAATAAAATGCCTCCTATCATTGCACATACAGCAAAAATAGAGCCGATTGATAAATCCAAGTCACCATTTACAATTAAGAATGTCATCCCTATTGCCATAATTCCAATTTCAACACATTGACGTATTACATTGACGATATTAGTTGTTGATAAAAAAACTGGAGAAGCAATACTCATGATAATTATTATTAAAAATAAAACTACCAAAACACCAAATTCTCTAGTAGATGCGATTTTTAATTTTTTTCTCTCTTTTTTCATTTACACCTAACCAACTTTCTTTTCTATTCCTGCTATTCTGGTTCAACAGTATCAACATTTAAAGAGTCTATTAACTGTGCTCCTGTATTAAAATCAAGGAAATCGCATCCATGTGCTAAATTAAGATAACATTCTAAGACAGAGTAATATCCCTGTAAATATGGGTTTTGTCCACATGTCACTTGAATACTTCCATTTTTTATATGTTGGAGCATTCCTTCTGTCAAATCAAATCCAGCTGCATATACCTTTCCTGATAAATCATAATCTTCTATAACACTTCCTATTGCTTCTGAATACACATCTACCCCAATAATTGCCTTTACATCCTTATTTGCTAGATACGCATTTTCAATAACACTATATGCATTTGTCAAGTCAGTTCCAATATCAATAGTTTTCAATTTTGAAATCTTTCCACCATACTCTTCTGCCGCACAATCAATTCCTTTTTCTCTCGCAACAAGTGCTGAATCAGTTGGACCACAAGATGCAATGATATAGGTCCCTTCACCACCCATCTTATCAAAAATATACTTTCCTAATTCATATCCTGCCTTTTCATAATCTTGTCCTACAAATGCTTCTGTTCCACAATTTTCTGCATCTTGATTGAATCCTACTACGGGAATTCCCTTATCATTCGCTTCTTTTATAATACTGTTAAATCCTGTAGAATCCCATGTTACTGTTGCAATTGCATCTGCCCCAGAAGCAATTGCTGTCTCAATAAGACTAACTTGTTCTGGTAAAGAACTCGCCACATTTGGTGCTGAAACATTTACGTCAATTCCCAAATCTTTTCCTGCCTGCAATGCTCCTTCCTGCATTTTTGTATAAAATGAACCGTTGAGGGCATGCAAAACAACCGAAATTTTAAAATCCGATTTTTTCTGTCCGGATTCTGTTGCTTCTGTTTTTCTCTCTATTCCAGAACCTTCAGCATTACTACATCCAAATAATGAAATAATCATCAAACCACATATCAACAATGCTAATAGTTTCTTTTTCATATTCTTTCTCCTTTCCAATTCCGAATATTTTCTTAATTATCATATTTTGTACGTTCTTCATAGTATCCTGGAACAATTACACCTTCTTTTAAAAACCATTTTTTTGCATCAATCCCTGCTACAAGCACTACATTTCCCCAAGGCATAAAATCCCCTGTTCTTACTATATATTTTGCTTGTGACAAATATTTTGCGAAAAAGTCTTCATGCAACATTGTATCCACTTGCATATTTTCATATCTCTTCTTTGTAAGTCTTTGCACATTTTGAAAATGAACTGGATTATAAATTTTCTGTTCTTCCGCAACTACTACTTTTTCAAAAATCATTTCCTCCATAATTAAATCTAACACTGTTTCAATTGTAGGAATGTCTTTAGATATGGCTAAGTCCACTCTCTGTTCTGATCTTTTAATTGGTACCCCAGCATCACCTACTATCATGACATCTGTATGTCCCATGTCCGCAACAGCTTTCATTAACTCTTTATTTAAAATTCCATGTTTCTTCAATCCACACACTCCCTTAAAAATGACTCTACTTCTTGTCGACTTGGAATTGCATCAATTACGCCATAACGTGTTACAGCAATTCCAGCTGCTGCATTTCCAAATTTTACTGCTGAAACAATATCTTTGCCTTCCGCAAGTGCTACACAAAACGCACCAATAAAGGTATCACCTGCTCCTGTTGTATCAACCGCTTGAACAGAATTTCCCTCCACATGCACTTTCATATGCTCATTTTTAACATATACACCGTTACTTCCAAGCGTCACAATAACATTTTTGGCTCCTTTTTCAAATAAACGTTCTGCGACCATTTCATCTGTAATCGGATCATCTGTTGACAGCCCTAAAATTTGCCTTCCTTCTGATTGATTTGGAATCAAATAAGTACAACGTTTTAATATTTCCTCTGACAAAGTATCGTATGGTGCAGGATTTAAAATAAAAGGAATCCCTTCTTCCTGACACCGCCGCGATGCATATTCCACAATTTCCATACTGCACTCTAATTGCATAAGTAAAAGTTTGCATGACTTAATAGCAGGCATCATCATTTCAATATCCTCTATGCCATATTCTTTATTAGCAGCAAAATCAATCACAATCTCGTTTTCTCCATCTGCATTGACATAAATCAAGCCAACTCCTGTTGACATCCCCGTTTTACTTCTTCTGACATACGTTGCATCAATATTTTCTTTTCTATACATTTCCAGCGCTTCTGTTCCAAATTCATCTTTTCCCACACATGTTCCATAAACAACTTGTGCCCCCATTCTAGCTGCTGCTACCGCTTGATTTGAACCTTTTCCTCCTTTCATTTCCTGAAAATCATGCCCTGATACCGTTTCTCCCGGTTCTGGAAAATAATCACTAACAATTGTCATTCCAACAGCATAACTTCCTACTACAGCAATTTTTTCCTTCTGTTTCATAGCTAATCACCTCCTGTATAATTTATAGAAACAATCAAATATTCCTTTTGACTGTCATCTATCTTAAAAATGCATAGAAGGTAAACGTTTACCTTCTTATAAAAACCGCACTAACTTTTTTCATATAGTTAGCGCTATTTTCTTAAATCTTGAACACTTTTTCCGATATTAATCACGGGATCTATAATGTATTCCATTTGTTCTAGATTCTGACCATCTATCAGTTCCTTCAGACATCTTGCTGCACAAATTCCCAACTCTACACCCCTAAAACTTACTGCTGTCAGAGCTGGATGATTTCTCTCCATAAACGCTGTATTATCCAACCCTATTAATGACACTTCTCCCGGAACTTTTCTTTTATTACGCTTTAACATATTATGCACTCCAACACAAATCAAGTCATTTGCAGCAATTAATGCTGTAAATTTTTGTTCTTGAATAATTTTGGCTGTACTAAATATATTATTTTCAAATTTATAATCAGCATTTGCAATCAGATTTTTATCAATTTTAAGCGCATGCTTTTTCATGCCTTTTAAATATCCCGAAAATCTCAAAGCACTATTTTTCGCATCATTAGGTCCCCCTATAAATGCAATGTCTCTATGACCATTTGCAACTAAATAGTCTACCGCCATTTCTCCTGAAAGTATATTATTTCCTCTAACATTGCAACAATCCTCTAATTCCGTCCCATATCTTTCAATCGTAACAATCGGAAATCCCTGTTTTCGTAATTTTAATATAATATTATTATTCTCTTGATTATTTAGCGTAGAAATGACCATTCCATCTACTAAACCATTAGACATACTTTCAATATATTGCTTTTCTCGTTCTACACTTTCAAGAGTAGAACATAAAATAGGTCGAATATTGTGTCCTTTGAAATAGTCTTCTAAGCCCGTATATAATTCTTGATAAAAATAGTAATGAATGTCTGGAATCAAAACTGCTACTAATCCTGTCTTCCGAGTTACCAAAGAACGAGCCATAATATTAGGTACATACCCTAATTCTTTCGCTACATTTCTAATTTCTGCTTCCGTTTGTGCACTATATCTTCCTGGTACATTATTCATGACTCTCGAAACTGTTGCAATAGAAACTCCACATTTTTCAGCAATATCTTTTATAGTAACATTTGACTTACTCATTGGTTAAACGTTTTCCTTTTCTTTTCCTTTAATATAAATTATCCTATCTATTATGTCAACATTTTTCAATTATTTTATTTCTTTTCGTCTAATATACACAAATCTCTTATACTATTTTCATTACTATTTTATCTAATTCAATTTCTCTCATCCAATAACTGAATTCTTCTAATTTAAAATTTTGATTAAACCACATAATTGTATACCGATTGGAAGTTATACCCGTACTCTCTATTGCTCTTAGTTTTCTCCGTTTTCATTCTGACCATACACAAAAAATCCGCAGACCATAATCTGCGGAATCTTGTAACTCCCCGAGTTGGGTTCGAACCAACGACCCTTCGGTTAACAGCCGAATGCTCTACCACTGAGCTATCGAGGAATATTATAAAATTGACTCAGTGCTTTCACTGAGTAAGTGGAGAATACGAGATTCGAACTCGTGACCTCCTGCTTGCAAGGCAGGCGCTCTCCCAACTGAGCTAATCCCCCGTTCAAGCTGTTCAGTTATCACTGACAGCTATTAAAAGATACCATAGAATCCCGGACATGTCAATACATTTTTTCAATTTTTTGTAAAAATATATATTTTTTCTTCAAATCCAATTTTTTACTCCGATTCTGATACTCTCTAAAATGACAGCAGTTTCGTGATCAGCACATTACTGTCATACAAAAATGTCAGAATACTACTCTGTTCGATCATCTCAAAACAAGCCTGTCCGACCTGATTAGAATATAACAGCGTAATGATTAAAAACAACAGCCAGACAATCAGCAATGCCGCGCCGGCTCCGATCACAGCGCCGCCCAGATGATTGACAAATCCAAGCACCGGCAGCTCACCCAGCAAATCCACTGCTGCCATCAGAGCCTTTACCAGAATCCAAACCAGAATAAATGTCACCAGAAATGAAACTACATTTAAGATCATTCTGGAAATATAAGAAGCCGCATATTCCGGAAAGGTCTTCACTCCAAGCTCTTCATAAATGGTGCTGTTGTTATTTTCCAGAAGTCTGTCTTTCACAAACTGTGGAAGCTCTGCCTGTTCAATCTTCTGAATCTGCACTTCTTTCGGGATTTCTCCGATTACATTCAATAATTCCTGAATGCTGATCCCCAGTCTGCTAAAATCCAGATTGTTGATATCTGCGATCTGATCTTCATTCAGCGCTCCCAGAGGAGTGTCGCTTAAATCCTTCTCTTTTAATGACTCGGCTGATAAATCCGGCATAAATACTTCCATACATTTCTCTTCGATCAGTTCATCTGCGGGAGTCCATTCGATCAAAGCCTGGCTGACATACGGTGATAAAAAGATCACCAGTACTATCGTCAACACCGTAGCCAACAGGGAAATGCCGATTTTTAACATTCCCCGAATATAGCCCACTACAATACTGATCAGAAAGATCACGCCTACAATAATCAATAACCAATTATCCATATTTTCTCCTAATTTGTCAAATAAACCACTCGCATCTCATCTTCACCTACGATCAGATACCTGTGGATTCCCGCTGTCGGAATCACTTCCTGTACATTCATTCCCCAGTCGCCTTTAAATCTTCGGATCCCTGTCTCCGTAATCACACAGCCTCTGCTGCCGTCAAACAAAAGAATCTCGTCTTCCACCATCTTCACATGGCTGTACTCCCCTGTAATCTCCCGATTCAAAAGTTGTGCTCCGTTTTTATCATAAAGCTGCACTTCATACCCGGACTTCTCTTTATTCATGAGTATAAATCCAATATACTTATCTGTATGAAACTCACTGCGGATCTCCTGATTCAGGTGGACTTCCTTTTTCTGTTTGACAGAGTCTGTACCTTCGTAGATCACAAAAGATTTATCCCCCACTGCAACAGATGTAGATTCATCCATAAAAAACACATCGGGGATCACCATCTGGTCAAACTCGTCCATTTTGACCAGATTATCCGTCTCCTTCTGCCCGGTTTCTCCAAAGTTATAAAATGCGATCCTGGACTGCAGCACTGTATTTTTTGTGGACAGATACGACACCATCAGTGTCTGCCCGTCTGCCGACATATCCAGCCCGATGGGATAGCCGGTGCTGCTGATATTGACCTGATGCTCTACCAGAACATTCCCCGTTGCATCATAGGAAATGATCTGCGGAGTGGATTCATTTTTTAACACCGCACTTACAATTCCCTGGTTAGAAACAGAAACTCTTTCAATCGGCAAAGGCGTTTCAAACTCCCCCTTTAATCCGTTTTTCTGAAAAACCATGATTGTGTTTCCGCCAATATCTGCAACTGCAAATGCTTCTTCATTGACATCAATGGCCGGATTTTGTATCTGGCAGGACTGTATCCATTTTTCTTCGTTTTTTTCATTTAAAAATACAATCCCATCCCGACTGTAACGGATGACCCCGTCTGAAAATGCAAGATACTGATTACTGTCTTCTGTATTTCGCTGATACGAATCCGCCGTCTGAACAGAAGTATAGGTCTTATTTTCTATGACCAGCCAGGTTCCTGCGACCATCATCACTCCCAGGATGATCCGAATCACCCATTGTCCCAGTACACTTCGGCGATGCTGTCTGATCTTACGGCGGATGATTTCCATATCCATTGACCCGGAAAATGAAAATCGTGGATTCTTCTTTTGCTTCATATCCGTCCCCTTATCTGTTTCGTTTCATCTTATTTTCCGATTATAACATTATTTCAGGGCAATAGCAATTTCTGCCCGATATAAATCAGATTCCCATCTGTGATCCCATTCATTTTACAGATGGAGTCTACATGGGAAACATCTCCGTATGCTTTTCTGCTGATAATTGCCAGTGTGTCTCCCTGCTCCACTACATAGATTCCATCTTCGTCTTTTTCCGTCACCTTCTCATCAACATCTTCCGTTTCGCTTTTCATTTCATCTTCTGATTCTGCCTCCACAGCCGGATTTAACACGTCTTCTGGTATTTCTGTTCCGTCTGATTTTTCAATTTCTGCCGATACTTCGGTGATTGCTCCGCTTGTCTCCTGCACTTCCGGCATTTCTTTTGTCGCATCATTTCCTGCTTTCGCCTGTTCAATCGCTTTTTGAACCGATTTCATTTTTCCGAAATTATTGAGTGTCGAAACACCCATGATCACTGCCACAAGCACTAACACTGCACTTGCCACATACATCAAACGATTGGGTTTTTTCTGATTTGTCCTGCTTTCTCGACTGCGGACCATGTTCCGAAAGTCCTTAGCAGCTCTGTCCTCAACAGTTTCCGAGGGAGACACCCCATTCTTTCTTCGAGACGCGATCATGTAGTTCTGCATGCATGGATTTTTCTCATAATACGTATATCGGCCTCCAATCTGCATCAGATCATTTAATTTGTGCACAAAATAGGATTCCTCTTTTTCCACCGCATCTTTCATAACAAAAACAGTATTTTGTTTCGGGAATGACTTTTTATGAAGTTTCACTATATTGCTCTTTGCATCCAGTTCTACTCCGGGCTGTGCGATAAACCAACCCAACATTTCTCCGTCTTCAAAATACTGTTTACAGTCCTCATATGCATTTTTCCATGTCTCATCATCGATCACGTATTCATTTCCCACAAGCTTCAGCTCATGCATCTGGATTGCTCCATATATGTACACATACTCTTCCTCTTCACTCTTTTGCATATCTCCTACAAGAAATGCTCCGATGGGTCCGTCCTTGGCTTTCTCGCAAAGCTGCAAAAAGAACGTATCTACATAATCCTCCACATAAATCTTCGGGCTGTCACTCACATTTCCAATCTGTCGAACATTTTTTGGAATCTGTCTCTCCATGTTACTATTCCTCCTTGATTCAATTTCGTCTTGCAGAAAGCCTGTCCGCTTCCCGGGTTCTTTTAGAGAATAGCACACGAAAAAGGCCGATTTTATCACTTAATGTCACATAAGTTCGACAAAAATTTTATCAAGACTGCGAGCTTCTTTTCATACTCTCAAATGTTCCGCAGTACTTATCTGTCAACGTGGTGATCCACCCCTCCTTTGTATGGGGAATGCTGAACAATGTCACCGGCCACATATGTGCCCAGATCACATCTTTCTCTATGCTGTTCAAATCAAACAAACGACAGGCATGTGAGAGCGCTGTTTTCGGATGCGTCAGCCCGTGAAACCGCTTCCCCGTCTCCTTTGCATGAGTATGCCAGTCATACAAAAACAGATCATGCAGCATTCCTCCCCTGGCTGCCGATCTGGCATTCAGATGCAGAAATCTGCACCATACATAATTATAGTAAGCGACATGAAGGCAATGCTGGTAGCAATTCGTTGTTCCGTGGTGAGGGTATAACTTCATACGAAGTACCACCGGATGTTTTGCAAGATCCTCAATACATTCCCAAAATTCTTCCTCCCACTTCCGCTTCCTCAACAGGAACGCTTCTTTGTGCTTTCTGATATAAATACTCTCCAGCTTTTTGATCATACGATACCATAACTTCAAAATTTTTCACTCCTTTTTCCACAGACATTTTGTTTTCTGAACCAGTTTTCCACATTTTCTGCGTCATATTTTCACAATACTTATATTGTACCACCGAACCCAAAAGATTTCCCGACATTTCCTCCATTTTTGTAGACTCTGAACAAATTCTATGATATAAATATACAATAAGAATCTATTTATAAGTCTGTCACTTGTAAATATAAACCAAAGAAAGAGAGGGGATTTCCTATGGCATTTTGCAAAAACTGCGGTACGCAGATCGATGACAAGGCTACCATCTGTCCGAACTGCGGAACTGCTCAAAACACCGTAACACCAAACACACCTCCACAGGTAACTGACAATGGCGGCTTTCTCTGGGGATTGTTAGGCTGCTGTATCCCGATTGTAGGTCTTGTCTTATTCCTTGTGTGGAAAGACACAAAACCAAAAACTGCCAAAGCTGCCGGAATCGGAGCATTGGTCAGTGTCATCATTGGTATTTTGTGGTACATTCTGGTCGCTGTGGTCGGAGTCGGCATTGCCAGCATGGGATTCTAAGATCTTATGAAAAACTGGATCTACAAATGGCTTCCGATCATATTCGGCTGTCATTGCCGAAGTGACCGTTCCTTTTACTGGAAGGGGACACAGTTTCCCATCTGTGCCAGATGCACCGGAGAACTGGTCGGCATTCTATTATGCCCGGTTACGTTCCCGTTAGTTTCCTGGTCTCTCTGGATTTTTGCAGCTTTGATGCTGCCTATGATCCTGGATGGAATCATTCAGATGCTGACATCCTACGAAAGCAACAACCGCCGGAGATTTTTGACCGGCCTGTTGTTTGGATATGCACTGATGAGACTGTTTCTGGTCTCCACTATATGGACATTCCACTTTGGCTACCATTTAGTTCCAAAGTAAAAATACCCTGGCACAGGATGCTCATTCCTGCCGCCAGGGTATTTTTCTGTTTCTTTTATACGAATGCTTTGATCTTCTGATAGATACTTTCTGTATCCAGTCCATATTTTGCGATCAGCTCCAGGGCTGGTCCGGACTCGCCATATGTGTCGTTGATTCCGATCTTCAGTACCTGTGTCGGCGCTTTCTCTGAAAGCACGTCACATACTGCGCTTCCAAGTCCTCCGATTACGGAGTGCTCTTCCACTGTCACAACTTTTCCAGTTGCCTTTGCTGCTTCTACGATCAGCTCTTCATCCAGAGGTTTGATTGTGTGGATGTTGATCACTTTCGCATCGATTCCATCTGCTGCCAGCTTCTCGGCTGCTTCCAGACAGTTGGAAACCGGAAGTCCTGTTGCAACGATCGTCAAATCTTTTCCTTCTCTTAAAACAACACCTTTTCCGAGTTCAAACTTGTAGTCTTCTCTGTCATTGATCACCGGAACTGCCAGACGTCCGAAACGCATATAAACAGGTCCTACGTGCTCGTAAGCCGCTTTTACCGCTGCTCTTGCTTCCACATCATCGGAAGGGTTGATTACAACCATTCCCGGGATCGTTCTCATCAGAGCGATATCTTCGTTACACTGGTGTGTCGCACCGTCTTCTCCTACGGAGATTCCCGCATGCGTCGCACCAATCTTTACATTCAGCTTCGGATATCCAATGGAGTTTCTGATCTGCTCGAATGCACGTCCTGCCGCAAACATGGCAAACGAACTTGCAAACGGCACTTTTCCGGCTGCTGCAAGACCTGCCGCAACTCCCATCATGTTACTTTCTGCAATTCCGCAGTCGATAAATCTCTCCGGATGTGCTTTTTTAAACACTCCTGTCTTTGTAGCTGCTGCAAGGTCTGCATCCAATACAACTACATTTTCATGTGCAGTTCCGAGTTCGGCCAAAGCATTTCCATAACTGTCTCTTGTTGCGATTTTCTTTACATCTGACATAATGCTTCACCTACTTTCTCTAAATCTGCCATTGCTACTGCATATTCTTCATCATTTGGCGCTTTTCCGTGCCATCCTGCCTGATTTTCCATGAACGAAACGTCTTTTCCTTTGATCGTCTTTGCGATGATCGCTGTCGGGCATCCTTTGACTGTTTTTGCCTCTTTGAATGCGGCATCGATCTGATCAAAGTCATTTCCGTCGATATTGATCACGTGGAAGTTGAACGCTTCAAACTTCTTATCGATCGGATACGGAGAATTGACCTCATCGATCGCACCATCGATCTGAAGATTATTATTGTCCACGATCACAACCAGATTGTCCAGTTTCTGATGAGCTGCCAGCATGGCTGCTTCCCAGACCTGTCCCTCCTGGATCTCACCGTCTCCAAGCAGGGTATATACTCTGTAATCTGCATTGTCCAGTTTTCCGGCGATCGCCATACCAACTGCGGCGGAAATTCCCTGTCCCAAAGATCCGGAAGACATATCCACACCAGGAATATGCTTCATATCCGGATGTCCCTGCAGATAAGATCCTGTGTGACGCAGTGTCTTTAAATCTTCCACCGGGAAATATCCTCTCTGTGCCAATACGGAATATAATCCCGGAGCTGTATGTCCTTTGGACAGGACAAAACGGTCACGGTCTGCCTTTTTCGGCTCACTTGGATCAATATTCATCTCCTCAAAATAGAGATACGTAAAAATGTCTGCTGCTGATAAAGATCCGCCCGGATGTCCGGCTTTTGCGCTGTGTACCGCTGTCACGATCCCTTTGCGGACTTCATTTGCAGTTTTCATCAATTCTAATTTGTTCATGATTGCCTCCTGCTTTTACTCTCCGAAAACAGCTTTGTAATCTGCCTGGAATTTTTCAATTCCGGCGTCTGTCAACGGATGATGTGTCATCTGTTCGATTACCTTATAAGGCACTGTCGCAATGTCAGCGCCTGCCAGTGCACAGTCTGTAATGTGGATCGGATTTCTTACGCTTGCGGCAATGATCTCCGTATCAATTCCTGCCACTTCAAAGATCTGAGCGATCTCTGCGATCAGGTCTGTACCTCTTACGGAAATATCATCCAGTCTTCCCAAAAACGGAGATACATAGGTTGCACCTGCTCTTGCTGCCAGAAGTGCCTGATTGGCAGTAAAGATCAAAGTAACATTGGTCTTGATTCCTTCTGCTGAAAGGACTTTACAAGCCTTTAATCCTTCCACAGTCATCGGAATCTTGACTACCATATTCGGATGGATCTTTGCGATCTCACGGCCTTCTTTGATCATACCTTCTGCATCGACAGTTGTCGCTTTCACTTCTCCGCTGATCGGTCCGTCTACGATCGATGCGATCTCTGCGATCACTTCTTCAAAGACACGTCCCTCTTTTGCGATCAGAGATGGATTCGTCGTCACTCCGCAGATCACACCCATATCATTTGCCTTTTTAATATCCTCTACATTCGCTGTGTCAATAAAAAATCTCATTGTCCGTTCCTCCTTCATATTTTCATCAATCTGTTATGATTCGATTATATCACTTGGGAGAAACAGGTCAATAGACCTCAAAATTATTAGTAATTTTGCCGAACTAATAATAGCACATTATTAGTAGAAAAACTACTGTTTCCTTCATAATTCCTGAAAACTCATTCGATAGTATGCTATATTATTACTAATAATTTATTCTTTTGTATTAATTTTTCTTTTTTTCAAATTGGGATACCCCGTTGTGCCGCGCATGACGATCTGCGGCTCATATTCTATATGATAAATGCTTACCGGTTCGATTCCTGCGCACTGTTCGCTGCGTGCTTTCATCTTTTTCATAATGATGTCACATGCATCCCTGCCTTTGTGGATCACAAAGTGTTCCACCGTTGTCAGCGCAATATGATGCATTCTCGCAAACAGGGTATTGTCACATCCCATCACGGACATATCCCCCGGCACCTTATATTTTTCCTCATACAACGCGTCCAGAATCCCAAATGCGATCATATCATTCAGTCCTACGATCGCGGTCAGATCCGTCCTCTCCCTGAGCAGCTCCCTGGTCAGATCATAACCGATCCGGTATTCTGAATCGATCCCCGGAAGATCTTTGTCGATCTGCTCATCTGCTGCTTTGATCACCACATTATCACCAAGACCGGCTTCCTGAAATTCTTTCAGAAATCCTTCCACCCGCTTGGAACGCTGCTTTTGCCTCACGGTCAGCGGAGGAGCAATATAGGCCACCTGTTTGTGTCCCAGATCCAGAAGATGCCTTGCCATGATCCGTCCCAGCTTGGAGTTGTCTAACTCTACCGCATCCACATTCAGGTGCTCATTCTGATTGTTGATGACAGCAATGGGAATCCTGCGCGCCAGCTCCTCTACTGTCTTCATAAAACAACTGCTCGGGTTGCACGTATAGATCACACCCTGCGGATTCAGTGACGGCATCATCTTCAAGTACCGTTCTTCCATCTGCAGATCTCTTTGTGTATTACATACAAACAGCCCGAATCCCTGCTCCGTCGCTCTTGCCTCAATCCCCTGAAGCAGCATCACATAATACGGATTGGTCAGATTCGGGCAGAATACTACCAGAAGCTTTTCCCTGCGGCTTTCTTTCTGCGTCCGCCGTTTGGGAAGGACATATCCCAGTTCCAAAGCGGCAGACTCTACTTTCTGGATCACCTCTCTGGAAAAAGAAACATTATATTTCTTATTCAGGATCATCGAGACAGTGGTCTGAGAGACTCCGGCACGCTTTGCCACATCCGAAGATGTCACTTTCTTTTTGTTCATGTTTCTTCCCTGCCTGTCTATTAGAGCTCTGTCCGGCCTTCCAGCGCACGAAGAAGCGTCACTTCATCTATATACTCCAGGTCTCCTCCAACGGGAACACCACTTGCGATCCTGCTGACTTTAATCCCGGTCGGCTTGATCAGCTTACTGATGTACATCGCTGTCGTTTCCCCCTCCAGACTGGAATTGGTCGCCACGATGACTTCATCCACATCCTGCTGCAGCCGCTCCATCAACTCTTTCAGACGAATATCTCCAGGTCCGATCCCAAGCATCGGCGAGATGGCTCCATGCAGCACATGATAGACTCCATTGTATTTTCCGGTCTTCTCATATGCCGCCAGATCTCTTGGAGTCTCCACCACCATAATGGTTCTCTGATCCCGGTCCGGGTTACTGCAGATGGGACATAACTCCCGATCTGTCAGCGTACAGCACTGGGCGCAGTAGCGCACATTATTTCTGGCATCGACCAGCGCCTTTGCAAAATTCTCAACCTGCTCCTTCGGCATATTGATGATATGGAATGCAAGCCGCTGAGCAGACTTTGCACCGATTCCCGGAAGATGAGAGAACTCTTCGATCAGACGGCTGATTTGATTGCTGTAATAATCCATTCTCTTTCACCTCGGTCCGGATTAGAACATTCCCGGGATTCCGCCGCCAAGTCCTCCTGTCAGTCTGGACATTGCAGAGCTGGACTCTTCATCTACTTTGCGGAGCGCTTCGTTCGTCGCTGCCACGATCAGGTCTTCCAGCATTTCGATATCATCCGGATCCACCACTTCTTCTGCAAGCTTCACTTTCAGAACTTCTCTTTTCCCGGAAACTGTCACTTCCACCGCTCCGCCGCCTGCTGTTGCGGTAAATTCTTTTGCCTCCAGTTCTTTTGCCTGTTCTTCCATCTGACGCTGCATCTTCTGTGCCTGTTTCATCAGATTTGCCATGTTTCCCGGCATTCCTCCGCCAGGAAATCCTCCTCTTTTTGCCATAAATCAATCCTCCACTATGATTTCCATGTTGATCTTTTTCTCAATATCTACAAATGTATCCTCAAACCGGCGTCCTTCTTCTACGTGACGCACCTCTACTTCCACTTTCTTGCCGATCCTGTTTTCGATCAGACTCTCCAGCTCTTTGCGGCGCTCCTCTGCTCCTACAAAATCAGCTCCCAGAGCATCCGGCATCACGATCATCAAGCGGTTGTCTCCGGCAAGACTTAACCGTGCCTTTTTCAGATACGTCCTCAGCATCCCGGATGCTTCATCTGCAATGGGTCGGAAGTTCTTCACAACCTGCTGGACATCCTCCGGCACTGCATTGGGAAGCTGCGGTTTTTCCTTTGGTTTGGCAGGCATCTGTCCGTCTTCTTTGACATAGACTACCCGCTCCTGCACACCCGCTCCTGCGCCTTGCTCAATCTTTTCTTCCAACGCGCGGATGCGGTCCAGGATCGAATCCGGCTTCGCCTCCATCGCAGGAGTACAAAGCTTGATCAGCGCCACTTCCAACAGGACTCTCTTTTGCGCTGCATACTTCAGCTGACCTGACAATTCCGAAAAAATCCGGATATCACGAAGCAGCATATCGGCTTCGACCATCTCTGCTTCTTCTTTCAGCTGCTGCATATTCTCTGTGGATACATCCAGAACATCCTCTATATTATCAGATGTCTTCACAAGAAGCAAGTTCCGCAGATACCACGTAAAATCTGTGGCAAGCTGTGTCAGTTCTCTCCCCTGCATCACCAGATCATCCACAAGATTGAGCGCCTTTGGCACATCCCGTTTGATGACACTGCGAAGAAGTCTGCTGAACACATCCGTATCCACGGCTCCCAGTACTTCCAGCACATTGTCATAGGTCAGCTTCTGCCCCAGGTAAAAGGCAATACACTGATCCAGAAGGCTTAACGCATCCCTCATAGAACCATCTGCCGCTTTTGCAATATAACGAAGTGCTTTTTCTTCCACTTCCACCTGTTCTTCCTGCATCAGATCCCGCATCCGTCCTGTGATCGTCTCGATACTGATCCGTTTAAAGTCATAGTGCTGACACCGTGATAAAATCGTGATTGGAATCTTATGCACCTCTGTTGTCGCCAGAATAAAGATCACATACTCCGGCGGCTCTTCCAGTGTCTTCAAAAGGGCATTAAACGCACCTATTGAGAGCATATGCACCTCGTCAATGATATAGACTTTGTACCGTCCTTCCGTCGGACGGTATGCCACCTCTTCCCGGATCTCACGAATATTGTCCACACCGTTGTTGGACGCTGCATCGATCTCGATCACATTCATCGACGTACCCGCTGCAATGGAACGGCACATAGCACATTCTCCGCAGGGACTTCCATTGACCGGATGCTCACAGTTCACTGCCTTTGCAAAAATCTTGGCAACTGTTGTTTTTCCGGTTCCTCTTGTCCCGCAAAACAGGTAGGCATGTCCGATCCTGTTGGCCTCGATCTGATTTTTTAATGTAGTAATGATATGCTCCTGCCCTTTGACATCTTCAAATTCAACGGGACGGAACTTTCGGTAAAGCGCCGTATACGACATGTCTTACACCTCTGTTTTCTAAGTCTTTTATTGATCTCCGAAACTGATGCCGATGGTTCTTGCCTCTTTGATGATACCATCCTTTGGATCCACCATCTTCAGTTTTCCTGCCACCTCCTGAAGGGGCACTTTTGTAATCTTCTGATTCTTCATTGCAACCATATATCCATATTCCTGGTTCAGGATCAGCTCTGCTGCTGCCGCGCCGACTCTGGTTGCAAACACACGGTCATATGCACACGGAGAACCGCCTCTTTGTGTATGTCCCGGCACAGTGATCCGCACTTCTTTGTCTGTCTTCTGCTGGATCTCCTCTGCCAACTCGTAGGCAATGGACGGATATTTGCGTTTTGCAAGTTTCTCTTTGTACTCTTTTTTCTTGAGCTTGGCATCCTCTTTGGAAATCGCGCCTTCTGCAACTGCAATGATCGTGAACTTCTTCCCTTCTGCCGCACGCTTCTGGATCACATTGGCAACCACATCAATGTCATACGGGATCTCCGGAAGCAGAATCACATCTGCTCCGCCTGCGATTCCTGCATGTAAAGTGACATGCCCCACTTTGTGTCCCATCACTTCAATGATAAAGACACGACTGTGAGAAGTCGCTGTTGTGTGGATCCGATCGATCGTATCCGTTGCGATATCCACTGCACTCTGAAATCCAAATGTCATATCCGTGCCCCAAAGATCATTATCAATGGTCTTTGGCAGAGTTACCACATTCAGCCCTTCTTCTCTCAGCATATTCGCTGTCTTATGTGTGCCATTTCCTCCCAGGATCACCAGACAGTCCAAACTCAGCTTGTGGTATGTATGCTTCATGGCCGCCACTTTGTCCAGACCATCCTTGTCCGGCACACGCATCAGCTTAAACGGCTGTCTGGAAGTTCCCAGGATCGTGCCTCCTCTTGTCAGGATTCCGGAAAAATCCCTTGGAGTCAGCATATGAAAATTTCCATAGATCAGACCTTTATATCCGTCTTCAAATCCATAAATCTCCACATCCTCCCGCTTTGTACATACACCTTTTACAACACCGCGCATTGCAGCATTTAAAGCCTGACAGTCTCCACCACTTGTAAGCATTCCGATTCGCAGCATATCCGTATCCTCCTACTCTTAAATTTTATCAATTCCGCACCAAAATGGGTGCTAAAAGACTTTATTTTCTGTTTTATCTTATCACAAATCAAAGTTTTTCTCAATTTTTCTCATTGGTAATTTTCTTCTTCCTGTGCTAAAATAGACACAGCGTAAAATAATATGAAATTTGAAGGAGATAGATATCATGGAAAGAAATGACCCTTGCTGGTGCGGCAGCGGCAAAAAATATAAGAAATGCCATATGCCGATCGAAGAAAAAATCAAACTGCACAGAGACAACGGCGAGATCGTGCCATCCAGAAAACTGTTAAAGACTCCAGAGCAGATTGAAAAGATCAAAAAGAGTGCGGCTCTCAACACAGCAGTCCTGGATGAAGTTGCCGCACACATCCACGCAGGCATGAGTACTGCTGAAATTGACAAGATCGTATATGATTTTACAACTGCACACGGCGGGATTCCAGCGCCTCTGGATTATCAGGGATTTCCTAAAAGTGTCTGCACTTCCATCAACAATGAAGTCTGCCACGGGATTCCGGATGAACACATCATCCTGCAGGAAGGTGACATTATCAATGTGGATGTTTCTACCATTCTGGACGGCTATTTCTCTGACGCATCCCGAATGTTTATGATCGGCGAAGTATCCGAACGTGCCAAACGACTGGTCCGCGTTACAGAAGAATGTGTAGAGCTTGGTCTTGCTGCTGCAAAGCCATGGGGACACTTAGGTGACATTGCCGATGCCATCAACACGCACGCACAGGCCAACGGCTATTCTGTCGTAGAAGAGATCGGCGGTCACGGAATCGGTCTGGAATTTCACGAAGATCCATTTGTAAGCTACGTGACTCCGAAAGGAAGCGAGATGCTGCTTGTACCGGGCATGATGTTTACCATCGAGCCAATGATCAACGAAGGCAGTCCTGACTTCTTTGTAGACGAAGACAACGACTGGACTGTTTATACGATCGATGACGGTTTGTCTGCACAGATCGAATATATGGTACTGGTAAAAGAAGACGGAATTGAAATTCTTACAAAATAATGCAAAAAACTGCATGGATCACAGATTTTCCTGTGACATGCAGTTTTTCTTTTTCTATTTCATTAACATGGACAGGTATTTCTCAAATTCAATACCTTCGTCTCTTGGTACTCCCGCGTTCACTGCATCTGTGATCGCTTTTTCGATAAAACTTCCTGCCAGTTCCATCGTAGATGGCAGATCCTCTCCTTTTGCCAGACCTCCCGACAATACAGCTGCAAACAGATCACCTGTTCCGGAATAGCTTCCTCCCACATATGGGAACGCAGCCAGATAGCTGTTCTTGCCTGTCACAGCCAGATTTCCCATCTTCTGAATCCCGTCCCCATTGTCCCGAAACTGGATTCCGGTTACCACCACAGTTTTCGGACCGTCTTTTCGCAGATTCTCCGCAAGCTGACGAATCACGGTCAGCAGATGCTTCTCATCTGTCATACTTTCGATCATGCGGTAATCTGTATCTGTCAGGATGCAAAGCTCTGTCAGATTCGGCGTTACAATGTCCGCCTTTTTCACAAGCTGGCGCATGCTTCTGCAGAACTCTGTCGAAAACAGATCAAACTGATATCCATTGTCTCCCATGATCGGATCGACCAGAAGAAACGCTTTCTTCTTATGAAAGGTATCCGCAATCCGGATCATATGCCGGATCTGCTCTTCATCTGCAGCAAACCCGGTATAGACACCATCAAACTGCACTCCCATCTCTTCCCAGGATTTTCGAAGTGATTCCATCTCCTGTGTCAGACTGACATAATGATATCCTTCAAAACCTGTCTGTGCGCTTAATACCGCCGTAGGAAGCGGACATGCCTGCACTCCCATGGCTGACAGCACGGAGATTGCAGCTGTCAGAGAACACCTTCCAAATCCTGACAGATCATTCACTACTGCAATTTTTTTCATCATGTTTTCCACCTACATTTCTTGGATCGGCTTCATGATCAAGACAGAATGTTTTCCCATATTGACCACTGTTTCACCGTCCTGTACCAGATAAATATCCCGTTCGGTCGTATACCCTTTTTCCCAGGAATACATCAGCCGCTCCATCTTTCCTGTTTCCGGAACTTCTGCTTCCCATACCGGGATCGTTACTTCTTTGAGTTCTTTGCTGTTATTTAACACTACGATCACCTGCTCATCCCCTTGAAACCTTGCATATGCAAGAATATTCGGCGCCCAGAAGAGCATCTTCAGTGAGCCGGTGCGCAGTGGCTTTTCTGTCTTGTGGATCCGGATCATTTCTTTGTGGAAAGCCAGCAATTCCTGGTTCTCATTGCCCCACGGATATGCCCTGCGGCTGTCCGGATCGGTGAACCCGCAGACCCCGACTTCATCTCCATAATAAATTGTAGGAGCTCCAACCCAGGTCATCTGCACCGCCACAGCTTCCCGCATCACGGCCAGATTCACCCCTTCTCCTGCCGCTTTGCTTCCAAGCTGTGCCACACGTCCCACAATATGATTAGTCCGCGTCAAAAATCGGGAATGATCGTGATTGGAAAGCTCGTTCATCGCCACCTGCAAGGATGGAGTGAGCATACTGGCCATAAAATGATTCATCGTGTTTACAAAGTTATCTGCATTTCCCCACAGATCCGTTCTTCTCTCGTCACTGTGCTTTTCCATCCCAGTCAAAAACCAGGTCAGCGGTTCCATAAATGCATCGTAATTCATCACACTGTCCCATTCATCTCCCTGCAGCCAGTCTCCCGGATCTCCATAATGTTCTGCCAGGATCAGAGCCTGAGGATTTGCGCTTTTTACCGCTTTTCTGAAATTCTGCCAGAATATGTGATTGTATTCGTTGCTGTATCCCAGATCTGCCGCCACATCCAGACGCCATCCATCCACCTGATACGGAGGGGATACCCACTTCTTCCCGATATTTAAAATATATTCTTCCAGCTTCGGTGAGTCTTCATAGTTCAGCTTTGGAAGCGTATCGTGTCCCCACCATCCGTCATAGTTCGGATTATACGGCCAGGCTTCTTCTCTCTTATCTGAAAAATGAAAGAAATCATGATACGGACTTTTCGCACTGACGAATGCTCCTTTTTCATAAGCCTCCTGAGGTTCATAAATCCGCTCCCGATCCAGCCACTTATTAAAAGAACCACAGTGATTGAACACACCGTCCAGGATCACCTTCATCCCTCTCCTGTGCATCTCCTGCACCAGCTTCGCAAACAACTGATTGCTGGCTTCCAGATTCTTCCGACTGCCGGTGCGTATCTGATATTTCGTAGCATTTGCATTGCTCTTTTCTCCATCCGGGAGCACTTCGCCTCCATCTTCCACGATCACACCATAATGAGGATCGATATAATCATAATCCTGAATATCATACTTATGATTCGATGGAGAAACAAATAACGGATTAAAATAAATCACCTCAACTCCAAGCTCTTCCAGATAATCCAACTTATCCAGAACGCCTTTCAGATCTCCACCATGAAATCTGCGGATATCCATCGCTGCCGGAGCTTCGGTCCAGTTTTTCACTTTTTTTACAGGTTCCCCGATATAGATATATTCGCCGTCTTCCACATCATTGGCAGGATCTCCGTTACAGAACCGGTCCACAAAAATCTGGTACATCACCGCACCTTTCGCCCACTCTGGAGTTGAAAATCCAGGCATGATCCGAAAATTATAATATTCCACCGGCTGACAGGAGCTGCCGCACCGATGATAGTATAAAATCTCATCCCCACTTTTGATCCGAAAACAATAAGAAAACATCACGTCTCCGAGCTGCCACTTTGTTTCGTAGTAATCGAACCGTCCGCGAGTACTGACTTTTTGCATCCGGACTTCTTCCTCCCCGGATAATAACCAAACTTCTTCCACATCATCTTTTGCCGTTCTGAATCTCAGTCTGACTGTTTCATGAAGCCCGGGCTCAGCTGGTATTACATAATCCGGTGTCCCGTCGCAGAACAGCGCATGTTTATTCATATAGACCTCCTTTGGGGCAAGCCTTTTTGGAATCTCCCAAAACTGCTTGCCCCATTCTGCATTTACTCTTCAAAAAGCGCTTCAAACTCACTTCTTGTAATCTTTTCTTTTTCCAACAATAACTGTGCACAAGATTCCAGAACGGACTGATGTTCTTCCAGTATCCTCTTCGCTTTCGCGTAACATTCGTCAATGATACGCTTCACTTCTTCGTCGATCGTGCCTGCGACTTTTTCTCCATATCCACGGGAAGTGTGTCCAAAGTCACGTCCGATAAAGACTTCATCACTGTCATTGTCATAATTGATCAGACCAAGCCGCTCTGACATACCGAACTTGGTGATCATAGATTTTGCAATCGCTGTCGCCTGACGGATATCCTGAGATGCTCCTGTCGTAATATCGTCAAATACCTGCTCTTCTGCCACACGGCCTCCCAGGGAAACCGTGATCTCCTGCAGCATATGTCCTTTTGTATTGAACATATCATCTCCCTCCGGGAGCGGCATCGTATATCCGCCTGCTGCCCCGGTCGGAACGATCGATACACTGTAAACCGGTCCCACATCCGGCAGCACATGGAACAAGATCGCATGACCCGCTTCGTGGTATGCCGTGATTCGACGCTCTTTTTCCGAAACCACACGGCTCTTTTTCTCCGGCCCGATCCCCACTTTTACAAATGCGTGACGGATATCTGCCTGCTGGATATATACCCTGTCTTCTTTTGCTGCCAAAATTGCAGCTTCATTGAGAAGGTTCTCCAGATCTGCTCCCGTAAATCCGCTGGTCGTCTGTGCGATCTGCTTCAGATCCACATCGTCTCCAAGCGGCTTATTTCTCGCATGCACTTTCAGGATCTCTTCTCTTCCCTGCACATCCGGACGTCCCACTACGACATTTCTGTCAAAACGCCCCGGTCTTAAGATCGCAGGATCCAGAATATCTTTTCGGTTGGTAGCCGCCATCACGATGATCCCTTCATTGACTCCGAATCCATCCATCTCTACCAACATCTGGTTCAACGTCTGCTCTCTCTCGTCATGACCGCCTCCGAGTCCGCTGCCTCTTCGTCTTGCCACGGCATCGATCTCATCGATAAAAATAATACACGGTGCATTCTTCTTGGCATCCTGGAACAAATCCCGCACACGGGAGGCGCCCACACCGACAAACATCTCTACAAAATCAGAACCGGAGATCGTAAAGAACGGAACTCCCGCCTCACCTGCCACCGCTTTTGCAAGCAGTGTCTTTCCGGTTCCCGGAGGTCCTTCCAGAAGCACTCCTTTTGGAATCCTGGCGCCTACCTGGATATATTTTTTCGGTGCTTTGAGGAAATCTACGATCTCTTCTAACTCTTCTTTTTCTTCTCGAAGTCCTGCAACATCTGCAAATGTAACTTTTTTATCACTTTCCGTACTCAGACGGGCGCGGCTCTTGCCAAAATTCATCGCTTTGGCATTGGCTCCGCCGCCCTGACGGCTCATCAGCATGGTGATAAACATAAATCCAACCAACATCAGGATCACCGGAAGCACTGTCGTTGCAAACAGGGAATCCTTCGGAATATCTCCGATCCGGTAATCTATATCGTGTTTATCCAGTAATTTCTGAACCTCATTGACATCCGATACATTCACTCTGGCAGACGTCTCGCTGTCCTCCAGCGTCAGCGTCACCACTCCGGTAGGCACTGCCTTATTCTGATTGATCACAACATCTGTTACATTGTCCTGTGTCACTGCCTCTTCAAACTGTGTAAAGGTCATCTCCTGTCCGCGCAGCTGTACCTGGTTCGTCATCCAGAGTACAAAGAAAATCACAACAAGAAACACAACTACTGTTGCGCCGCTTATGCCTTTATACCTTTTGTCATTCAATGATCTTTGCTCCTTCCTATTCCAGCCCTTCTACCACTCCGATATATGGCAGGTTTCTATATTTCTGTGCGTAGTCAAGACCATATCCTACTACGAACTCGTCCGGTATCTCAAATCCGACATAATCAACTTCTACATCGCGCTCTCTTCTCTCTGGTTTATCCAGAAGTGTACACAGATGGATGCTGTTCGGATTTCTCTTTTTCAGCACATCGATCAGATAATACAAGGTACGTCCGGAATCAATGATATCTTCTACGATCAGAACGTCTTTTCCTTCGATCGACTCATCCAGGTCTTTTGCAATTCTTACAACACCGCTGGATGAAGTCGCATCCCCATAACTGCTCACGCACATAAAATCCAGGGAAACCGGCACACTGATTCTTTTTGCCAGTTCGCACATGAAAAAGACTCCGCCTTTTAATACACAGATCATATGGATCTGTTTTCCTGCATACGCTTCACTGATCTGTTTTCCCAACTCTTCGATTCTCTTATTGACTTCTTCCTCCGGAACCAATACTTTAATTGTCTCTGCCATCTTTTTTATCCTCCATTATTTTGATCTCTATTATCTTTTTTGTATGCTCAGATATCTGATACTTGGTACTCATCCGATATCCAACAACCCACAAGATCTGATGTCCTTCTGCAATCAGCAGCACCTGACTTCTCTGCCCTGCCGGAATCTTTTCATTGATAAAATAAGATTTCAGCTTTTGGGTTTTGCCCTGCTTCGTCACAGAAAGCACATCTTTTGGCTGTCTCGTCCTTATTGCGAGACTCGTTTTTATTATATCATAGTCAAACCATTTCGTGTAGGGGTTTTGCGGTATCTGTTCCATAGAAAAATCGCTTTCCTTTTCCCGGATCGTGCAACATATTTGCAGATTTTTATCTTCCAGTCTCGTAATTCCAGGAATATTCAATACTTTTTCAAAAGAGTCCTCCTTTACTTCTTTCCGCTTTTGCAGAAAGATTCCCTCATACTCCCTTGAAGCAACGATCCCATAGGGAAGATTTCTTTTTTTGCCGCTCTGCTTTTCCAGCAGCTCTGTCACAGCTTCGATATGAACTGCCCCCAGATCTCGGGCGCTGCCTGCCAGTTCTTCCAGGCACTTCTGGATCACACGCTTCTGGATCACCGGAGCACACTGACACAATGCCTCCTGTAACAGGAACATCCCCTCTTCTCGTTTCTGCACGACATTCTGATACTGCTTCCAGGTCTCATCTTCCAGATATTCCCACACCTGTCCCAGTTGTTCCATGGCTTCGTTCATATGGCGCACTGCCTGCCGGTTGACCCCCTCCTCCAGCGCCGGTATGATCTGATGACGGATCCTGTTTCTCGTATAAATATCTTCTGCATTGGTCTCATCTTCACAGTAAAGAAGATGTTCCTCATTCAGAGCCTGCTCAATCTCTCTTCGATTCAGACAAAGTAGAGGGCGGATCATACATCCATTGACCGGACGGATCCCAAGAAGCCCCCGGATCCCGGTTCCCCTGGCCAGATTCATCAGCATGGTCTCTGCATTGTCATTCTGGTGATGCGCCAGTGCGATCTTGGTCCCCTGATATTGCTGTCTCACTTCTTCAAACACTTCCCGTCTGACCAGACGTCCTGCCTCCTCCTGGGACAGCTTTCTCCTGGCTGCAATCTCCGGGACAGAGACATTTCGCACTTCACAGGAAACCTGCCACTGTCTGCAGAGCTCTCTTGTAAACTGTTCATCCCGCAAAGCCGTCTCCCCGCGAATCCCATGATTGACATGAACTGCGATCAGATCAAAGCCAATCTTCTCCCGAAGTTCTCGTAGCACAAAAAGCAGGTATACCGAGTCCGCTCCGCCCGATATCCCTGCGATTACTCTGTCATTTTCTTCCAGCATATGATGCAATTCTATAAAATCCAAAATTTTCTTCTTCATACTTTCAACTATACCGAATCTGCGCGCAAAATGCAAGCATCCCGAGACTCCCAAAGTCCGATCACAAGGACTGTCATATCATCCATCGGTTCCTCCGCTGTCCAGCTGAGCACCTGTTCCAGGATATGATGCGCCAGCTCCTTGGGATTGCTGCTGTTGGTTCCTTTGATGATCGTCTCCAGGATCAGATCCTGTTCTCCTACCGGCAGTGCATCTAAAATCCCGTCTGTAACCATTACTACAAAATCTCCGTTTTCCAGTGTGCGTTCCACGGATTCGATCTCAATGGAATGCATCACTCCGATGGGAAGGCTGGAAGAACTGATCCGTTCTACGGCAGTGCCTTTTTTCAGATACGTAGAAGACGCCCCTGCTTTCAGCAGTCTGCACGTTCCCGTATACAGATCGAAAACACTCATGTCCACTGTCGAGAAATGAATCTCTTCCCGCCCCATGACCAATGTTGTATTGATCATCTGAATGGCTGCTTTCTCCGGAAACCCTGCCTCCAGCAGCTCTTCCAGCAGTTCGATCACCATCGTGCTTTCCCTGCACGCTTTTTCTCCGGATCCCATGCCATCCGAAAGGGCTGCGCCGACTCTGCCTCCGGGCAGCTGCCGCATCATAAAATTATCCCCGGAAATTTTGTTGCAATCCTTTCCGATCCTTGCCACTCCATACAAAGTATAATATGCCGGTCCTTCCATACACACAACGGTCTGATACTCTTTTCCCAGAATAAACCCCTGTCCGCTCTCTGGGATAAGTCTCCTTCCCATTGCCTCTGAAACAGTCCGGACCAGCTCTTTAATGGTTACATTCGTATTCCCGAACGACTTGGCAGTCACATGGATCTCAAATTTCCCATCTTGATTCAGGAAGAAATTCGTATACAGTACACGGACCTGCTTCCGTTTCAGATGTGCGATGATCTTCTTTTCCAGACGCTCGTCCAAAAACAGACTTTTTTCCAGTTCTTTTGCCGTACTTCGTATCATATCTGCAAACGTGTCCATCTGAATGGCGCATCCTTCTCTGCTTTGTACGATTCGGTTATTCCAGATCATGGTCTGTCTTGCATCATGAAACGCATCCAGCATTTCCCGAAGAAATCGGGGCGCCATCTCGCATTTCTGCTGCAGCTTCCGCTTTGTTTCTGTATTCAGTTCACTTCCATAATGATCCACCGCCGACAAAATCTCATATCCCATCTGATATGTATGTACAAAATGTTCTCCCCAGCACCAGGAGCATTTTTCGCAATGTTTACACACATTTTCTTTGACCCTGTCAAACATATCCTCAATTTCTTCATTAGAAAATGCTTGTTTCTTCCCTTCCAGCTTCAAAAATATCCGGGAAAGCCGCTTCAGGGAATCTGCGTATTTTTCAATTTGTGTCACATAGGGGCTGGTATGCAGTGCCTGTCCGTCTCTCATAACGATTTCCTCCTTGTTCTTCTGTAATCTCGGAACACAAAAAGCCCCAGGTATTCCCGGAGCTTTTCTTTTGTATCGTCATTATTTTGCAGGCTGAAAAATAATCTCATTCGGATCTACCAGCCCTAATTTGTCTTCTGCCACTTCTTTGACATAATCATCTGTCTTCACATACTCTTCGTATGCTTCCACTTCTTTTGCACGTTCTTTTTCATCTTGGATCTGTGCCTTTAACTCTGCTTCCTGCTTTTTGTACTCTTCATTCCTTGCCCGCAGCGAAACTGCATTTACTGTCAGAACACCAACCAACAGCACAAGGATCATTGTGATCAGCAGCATACTTTTCTTATGATACTTCCATGCGGAGTCTTTTTTTTGGCTTTTTATTCTATCCTTTGTCTTCTGTTTTTGAACTGCCATCCTGCTCACCCTATCCATTCAAATCTTGGTTTCCTGTTTCCGGCAATCAACTTGCTCAATAGGATTATTCTATCTGCTTCCTGTTGTTTTTTCAAGGCATTTCCCATTTTTTATGAAGATTTCCTGCTTTCTTTCTCTTTTCTGTTTCGAACCTGCCTCTGCAGCAGACGTCCAATCCCTCCGGCAGCAAGAGCTCCTGATACGATCCCGACTACAAAGAACCAACGGATACTTCCATACGTCGTACAATACATCTGCCGGAACAGATACATACTGACAGCCAGCCAGAACAACAGGTCTTCTATGGCCTCGACAACATGGCGATGCTTCACCAGCTTTCGAAATAACAGCAAAATCTGATATCCGCAGAACACAACGCTTCCCGTCAGAACCGCATAGAAAAAAATTACAACCTCTCTCTCAATCCCAAGCATCATACGATACGCCTACTTAAATAATTTGGACAGAAAACTTTCGCCCGGCGTATTCTGATTTACCCCGGAATATGCGATACTGTCAATATTTCCGGAAAGGTCTACTTCTCCTTTTTCCACACTCAGGCGGTTCACATGAAGATCGGTTCCTTTTACCATAAGCATTCCCTGTTCCGTTTCCAGAAGGATCTCATTCAAGTCAAAAGAGAGCACATCCAGAACACCGGTTACCATACTTGTCTTTCTATTGTTCACAATCAGCTTGTGCGCCTTTGCGGGCATTTGTCGTTCTTCCATATCCGTTCCCCTTTCCTTCTGCTTTTCTATATATATGAAAGGTTCCCGGATTTTATGACAGAACATCTGATATTTGCCATATTTTCGATCTTACAGATAACGGAACAGATCTTTTGCCTCTTCCTTTTTCGTCGTATCCTGAAGATCCAGAACTTCCGCCTTCACGGTTTTGGTTCCAAACTGGATCTCAATGATATCTCCGACTTTCACTTTTACAGATGCTTTTGCCGGTTTTCCGTTTACCAGCACTCTTCCTGCATCACATGCTTCATTTGCAACAGTCCGCCGTTTGATCAAACGGGACACTTTTAAAAATTTATCCAATCTCATACTTTGCGATTCCTCCCATATTCTCTAAAACTCAAAAAGAGAATACAACCGGCAGCTTGTCCGACTGTATTCCCTTTCCACTTCTATTTCTCGATCAATTATGCGTTTACAGCGTCTTTCAGAGCTTTTCCAGCTTTGAATTTCGGAGCTTTGCAAGCTGCGATCTTCATCGTCTTTCCTGTCTGAGGATTTCTTCCTTCTCTTGCTGCTCTTTCGCTTACTTCAAAAGTACCGAATCCTACTAACTGTACTTTTTCTCCTTCTTTTAACTGCTCTGTTACTACATCAACAAAAGCTTTTAATGCTTTCTCTGCATCTTTCTTTGAAATTTCTGCCTGCTCAGCGATTGCTGCGATCAATTCTGTTTTGTTCATGGATAATTCCTCCTCTTTATTCTACTAGAATGAATATTCTAAACTGGTAAAGGCCGCATGTCTCTACCTTTTACATGTCGATACCCTTATGTACTGTTATAACTGGTGAAACTGCTTTTGTCAAGCAGTTTCACGGATTTGCCCTACAAAGAGAAGGTTTACATGATCTCATCGATCATAGCCAGTACTTCTTTTCCCATGGATGCGGATTTTTCATCGGCATCTGCCAGAGAAACTCCCTTAACGCCATAATAGAATTTTACTTTTGGTTCTGTTCCGGAAGGTCTTACACACAGCCATGCATCATCGGAAAGATCATAGTACAGCACATTAGAGGAAGGAAGCCCTGTAGAAGACACTTCTCCTGTCTGCATATCTTTGATCTTATCTGCCTTGTAATCTCTTGCTTTGAGCACCTTGTATCCTGCGATCTCTGCCGGCGGATTCTTGCGCAGCGTCTCCAGGATCTCCTGGATTTTGGCAAGTCCTTCGATTCCTTTCAGCGTGATAGACTGAATATCATCTTTGTAGTATCCGTATTTTTCGTACATTTCGATCATGGCATCCCACAAAGTCATGTCTTTTGTCTTATAATAAGCGGCTGCTTCACACAACGCCATAGTTGCAACGATCGCATCCTTATCTCTTGCATGCGTACCGATCAGGCAGCCATAGCTCTCTTCGAATCCAAACAGATACTCTCCTTTTCCGGTTGTCTCAAATCCAAGGATCTGCTGTCCAATATATTTGAATCCTGTCAGTACTTCGATGAGTCCTGCCTGATAATGCTCTGCAATGGCATCTGCCATGTTCGTCGTTACGATGGTCTTGATCAGATATCCATCTTCCGGCAGTCCTTTCAGCGCTTTCCTCTGTCCGATCTCATAATCTGCCAGAAGACATCCTGACATATTTCCGGTCAGATCGTGGTATTCTCCGTTTTTATCTTTGACACGCACGCCCAGTCTGTCTGCATCCGGGTCTGTTGCAAGAACGATATCCGCATCCACTTCTTTGGCCAGTTTCAGTCCCAGATCAAAAGCTTCTGCAGCCTCCGGGTTCGGATAAGAAACAGTCGGGAATTCTCCATCTGGAAGCTCCTGCTCTTTTACAACATAGACGTTCTCAAAGCCAAGTTCTTTTAAGATTCTGCGGGCCGGAATATTTCCGGTTCCGTGCAGCGGACTGTATACGATCTTCAGATCCTTTCCAACTGCATCAATGGCATCCTGATGGATCACCTGCTTCTTCAGCTCTGCTATGTATGCATCATCTACCTCTGCTCCGATCACTTCGTAAAGTCCTGCTGCCTTTGCCTCTTCTGCAGACATGGTCTTCATTGTAGTGTAATCTTCCACTGCTTTCACCTCGTCCATGATCCCTTTATCATGAGGCGGTGTGATCTGCGCGCCATCTTCCCAGTATACTTTATATCCGTTATACTCTGGTGGATTGTGGCTGGCTGTAATGTTGATCCCGGCGATACATCCCAACTTTCTCACTGCATAAGAAAGCTCCGGTGTCGGACGCAGAGAATCAAACACATATGCTTTGATCCCGTTGGCTGCCAGACAGCACGCTGCTTCCTGTGCAAATTCCGGAGACATCCGGCGGGAATCAAATGCGATGGCAACCCCTTTCTCTGCACTTCCGTTTTTCAGGATGTAGTTTGCCAGTCCCTGTGTTGCTTTTCTGACGGTGTAGAGATTCATCCGGTTAGTTCCTGCGCCGATAATCCCTCTCAATCCGGCAGTACCAAACTCCAGATCTGTATAAAAACGCTCTTTTATTTCATTCTCATCTGCAGCGATACGCTTCAGTTCTGCTTTGGTATCTGCATCAAAATACGGATTTGTCAGCCATTCCTGATAAGTTTCTTTGTAACCCATGTTAGGCACCTCCTGCTATATAGTATGTTTTTATTATACAACAGCTGCCTATAAATGAAAAGTGAATATATTCTTTAAAAACTGCTCTTTTTCTGCCTTCTGCCCCACTGCCGTGTGCAGTTTTTCTACACTTTTCTCCGGAATCCTCGCTTTATTGGAGTTGGAATACAGATTTGCTGTCTTCCAGAACTTCTCTGGATATGCCAGGCATAATGCAAGAACTTCTTTCTCCAGGGCGTCCAAAGGCCGTACGCTTTGGTAGATATCCAGGATCTTTTGTCCTAGGCTTTCCTTCCACTGATGCTTTTCCATCACTTTTCGCAGAAAATAGTACAGATCCTGCACTTGGACATCGATCCGAAAATGTTCAAAATGAGTGATGGCGGATTTCCCCTGTCCGGTCAGAATATTGTGATAGTTATAATCTCCATGCACCAGATGTTCCCTTTCGACACTTTCCTGATACAGCTGCAGATAACCGGAATGTTCCATTCGTTCTGTCACATGCTGCGCCATCTCATACATAAACTCAAAATTTGCCAGAAATTCCCGCTCAAATTCGTTTTTATTTACTCTGGAGCGGATAAATGCACGCACCTTTTTCAATTCCCGGTTATGACGCCTGAATTCAGAAAGCATATCATCTCCTACCGGTGGCTTTAATTCCATTTTCCGGACCTGCCTGTCTTCCTCTGTTGTCTCAAATGCCATATCTTCCATCCGATCTGCCGTCCATTTTCCGGTTTCCAGTACCTCTTGCCACTCCATTCGCTGATGCAAAAATGCCAGCGTCTGTGCCGCTTCCAGCACCTCTCTTTCCCGTCTCACTTCACATTCTCTTGCAGAAAACCATTTTTTCAGAAGATAGGTTGTTCCATCAGACGATACACTGAAAAGCTTTCCATCTTTTGTAAATACCGGCGTATCTACGCACATCCCATATTCTGTCTCCAGATGACGCAGCAAAAAATACATCAGCGGCGCGCGTCCCCTGGAAATTCCTGCCGGCCCAAGCAGCAGCACACCATCCTTTGTATCGCAAAAATAAGCACCCCTTGTCTTACGGGTGCTTATTACTTCTATGTCATACTGTTCCAGAACTTCTAACTCATATTCTCTCATATTTGCCCCCTGCACTTTTTTCTCCGCATATGCGGACCAGATTCAAAACTCTTTCTAATCTATGAGTGCATTATGGCAAGTATGCTAAATACCTGCTCTTTCTTTCACATAATCACACAATCTTTTTTTTGTATTCCATGTTGGATCTTCGATCACCTTGTCCAACAGCTCTTCTAACAGGATTCCAAGGCCCTTTCCCGGCGCAACCCCAAGCTGCATCAGATCAGTTCCTGTCACAGCAAGCCCTTTGAGCGTTACACACTCCCGGTTGCGCAAAGCAGTCTGATACAATTCCCGGATCTGGATAATGTTCTCCAGCTTTTCTCTGCGTTCATAGGAACTCTGCGCTTTGGTATCTGCCAGACGCACTGCCAGATAATATGGGAACAATTCCACTCCAATCTTATTCATGGCACGGCGTACTTCCGGTCCGGAAGCTTCCATCCGATAGTCGTGATAAGATACTAATTTCGTTACTTTTCGTATGGTATCGTTATCAAATTTCAGACGTTTCATCACGTTTTTTGCAATCTCCTCACTGGCGATCGCATGTCCTTTGAAATGGTCTCTTCCCGTTTCGTCCGTAGTCTTCATCACCGGTTTTCCCATATCATGGAACAACATCGTAAGCCGTAATACCTTGTCATTCTTCACGGACTGCATGGCGCGGATCGTATGGGCAGCCACATCATATTTGTGGTGAGGTGTATTCTGTTTTACCCCAACCATGGCATCCCATTCCGGAAGTACTACTTTAGTAATTCCCAGTTCCCAGGCATCCTGTATCCGCTCCGGGTGATCGGAAATCAGTAATTTTACCAGTTCTGTCTGGATCCGCTCTGCGCTGATCTTCTCCAGATTGCCTGCCAGCTCGCGGATTGCATCCGACGTTTCCTCCTCGATCGGAAATGCCAGCTGTGCGGAAAAACGGACTGCCCGCAGAATCCGCAGAGCATCCTCGGAAAACCGCTCTTTGGGATCTCCTACACATCGGATCAGGTGGGAATTTAAGTCTTTCATTCCGCCAAATGGATCCACCAGCCGCGCCTCGTCATTGTAAGCCATCGCATTGATCGTAAAATCTCTTCGTTTGAGATCTTCTTCCAGCTGATTCGTAAAAGTCACTTCTTTTGGATGACGTCCGTCCTCGTACAGCCCGTCCACCCGGTATGTCGTCACTTCAAATCTGTCTTTCCCGATCAGAACCGTCACGGTTCCATGTTCGATCCCTGTATCCACCGTACGCCGGAATATCCGCTTTACCTGCTCCGGCTTTGCGGAGGTCGTGATATCCCAGTCCTCCGGCTTGCGGTTGAGCACCGAATCTCTGACACAGCCGCCGACTGCATAGGCCTCATATCCATGTCGCTGCAAATTTTTAATGATCAAAACCACTTTTCTTGGCAATTCTATTTTCATCGAAAATCTTCCCCTTTATTTCTATGGTCTGCTTTCTCTTGTTTTATTTGTTCCAACAATTCGTTTTCACGTTTTTGGCAACTAAATATTATAACCTGTCTTGGCTGTTGACTCAACCACTTTAGCGTATCTTTTAATCTTTTTTCATCGTAACAGCCGAATGCATCATCAAATACTACCGGCATTTCCTCCCCATAAAGCAGATCCAGAGCAGCCATACGAAGTGCAAAATAGACCTGCTCCGCCGTCCCCCGGCTGACCCGCTCCACCGGGATCCTCTGTCCCTCTTTCCAAAGGATCAGTTTCAGCGGTTCTTCCACCAGAAGCCTTGTATAAGCTCCTGCAGTCACAGCCTCCAGGATTTCAGATGCCCGCTCATTCAATACACTGCCAAAATCCCTGGATATGGCTGCCGATGTTTTCTCCATGGTATCTGCTGCCAGCCGAAGCGCCTGCAGTGTCTGTTTCAGCTTCCTCTGCTCTTCCCCCGGCTCTTCCAGTTCTTCTGCCTGCTCTTTAAAATGATTCAACAGGATCTTTTTTTCCTTTTCTTCTTCCTGGATCCTCTGCAGTGTCCACTTTCGTTTTCTGACTGCTTCCCGATAAGCGTGTTCTTCTTCCTTTTGTTCCTTCTGCAGATCTGCTTTCTGTCTCTTTCTATCCAGAAACCACCAGCATCCAAACAGTACCGCCAAAATCACAGGAATGAAAGAATACAGATTGTGAAGAAGTCCGCCAATCAGCAAACAGAGCAATGCTCCAGCCAACTGCCAGTTTCTTCCTTTTGTCACGTCCTGTGTCCTGCTCTGTACTGGTTTTTTAAGCGCAACAATCTGTTGCTTTTGTTCTTTTTCCTCTTTCTGCAGTTTTTCCAGTTCCTGCTGGAGATACTGATATTTCTGCCAGATCTCCCGGCGTTTTCCCGCTGCTTCTTCCTCCAGAGCCTTTTGCTTTCTCTCCACTTCTTTTTGCCGACGCTTCAGAAAAATCTCGGCGCCTGCCAGATCTACCCCGCTGTTTCCTGTCTCATAGTAATTCGCAGCATAATTTTGAAGCTCCTGTGCCAGAGTCTGCCCCGGCCTTGCGCCAAACTGCGTGATGGCAGCCGTATTTTCAAACTTTTCTGCCGTCATTCCATTTAACAGCATATCCAGATCTCCATGTTCCACAGAAAGTTCTTCTCCATCGTCCTCACAGATCAGACTTGCACTTTTGCTGTACCGGTCAAATCTGCGCTCCAGACGGAACATTTTTCCGCCGCAGGAAAACCGGAGTACTCCTGCATACTCATTGGGATTTTCCCATGGCTCAAACCGGCTGAACATATCATTCTGCGCAGCTTTTCCCCTGCCTCGTTCCATTCCGAAAAGCAAGGCTTTGATGCAAGCATATATGGTCGATTTTCCGAATTCATTTTCCCCGTAGATCACCTGAATCCCATCCTGAAATTCAAACCTCCTCCGGGAAAATTTTCCGAAATTTTTGATCTCTAGTTCTTTTATCCTCATACTGTCTCCTACTGCTGATTCTCCATCAGGGCCCGGACTCCTTCGCAAAGAGCTTCATATTCCACACTGCCTGGTTCACACCCTGCGAATGCCTTGATATAGTTTCCGATCAGATTCTCCTGGTTTTCCTTCCATAATCTTTCAAAATCATATGCCGGCACGGTTCTGTCTGTTACTTCCAGAACATTTCCCATCCGCTCCAGCGGTATGGTATCGATTTCCAGATCCGGCTCTCTCTCTCCTGTCAGGATTACTTGATACAAATGCTGCATTCCCTGCTGTTTGATCTGTTCCGTCACACGTTCCCGAATGGCTGCATTTCCCATCCCGGTTTCCACCAAACTCTCAATCTGCCGATACTCTCTCTTTGCAAAGGGAACAAACTCGATCTTAGTCCCCTTTTTTGAAATCTCTCCCCGGATCAGTCCGTGGGCTCCGATATCATTTCTGTCGATGGGCTCCAACGCTCCTGCATAGGCTGCCTGTCCCGGAATCACCTGCTGCGGCTTGTGGATATGTCCCATGGCAATATAATCAAATCCGGAATGGGCAAGCTGGCTTCTGGTGAAAGGAAGATGCTTTTCATCTCCCCCATGGATCAGAAGGATCTCATACGCTGCATCTCCTTCTGCACGGATTCCCCCATCCAGAGGAGTCCGTCTCTCACGGGAGTCATAACTAAATCCGGTCACTGCCGTATCCAGATCCTCAAAGATCACACATTCCGGCTCTGTATCAAACAGCGGATATACATTGCTACTCCAGGAAAAGCTGCGGTAATAAGAATCCTGCTTCAGAAAATCATGATTGCCCGCAATGAGCACCACCTTCGTATGAGACAGTCTGGAAAAGTAATAATCCACTTCTTTTAATTCTCTGCGAAGGGGCTGACGATGGAAGAAGTCTCCTGCGATCAGCAGAAGATCCGTCTGCTCCCGTTCACACAGCTGTACTACTTTCTCAAATGTCTCCCACAATTCCCGAGACCGATCTTCCGAATAAGCATCCCCGGCATCCGGGGATGCTCCCAGGTGCACATCCGCAATATGTATAAATTTCACACGATTTCTCCTCTCTCACTTTGTCTTGTATCAGGAAAGAGGGTGCTCAAAAGCATCTGCTCTTGGGGCACCCTCTTTGAATTGTCTGCTCTGTATCTTTTACAGATCGCAGTTGTTTACCGTTCTTGGGAATGGAATCACGTCACGGATGTTGGACATACCTGTCAGATACATCACACATCTTTCAAATCCCAGTCCAAATCCTGCATGTCTGGTAGAACCGTATTTTCTCAGATCCAGATAGAACTTGTAATCTTCTTCATTCAGATCCATCTCTGCCATTCTTGCGCGCAGCTTCTCAAAATCATCCTCTCTCTGGCTTCCTCCGATGATCTCTCCGATGCCCGGCACCAGACAATCCACTGCTGCAACGGTCTTTCCGTCATCGTTCTGTTTCATGTAGAACGCTTTGATCTCCTTCGGATAATCTGTCACGAATACCGGACGCTTATAAATCTCTTCTGTCAGATAACGCTCATGCTCTGTCTGCAGATCCGTTCCCCAGGAAACTTTATATTCAAACTTGTCATTATTCTTCATCAGAATATCAACCGCTTCTGTGTAAGTCACTCTTGCAAAGTCAGAATTTACCACATTGTTCAGACGGTCAAGCAGTCCTTTGTCTACGAAAGAGTTGAAGAAATTCATCTCTTCCGGCGCATTCTCCAGCACATAGGAGATCACATATTTTAACATCGACTCTGCCAGATCCATATTGTCTTCCAGATCTGCAAAGGCGATCTCCGGCTCGATCATCCAGAACTCTGCCGCATGTCTTGTGGTGTTGGAGTTCTCTGCACGGAAGGTCGGTCCAAATGTATAGATACTTCGAAACGCCTGTGCAAATGTCTCTCCGTTGAGCTGTCCGCTGACTGTCAGATTGGTTTCTTTTCCAAAGAAATCTTTGCTGTAGTCAATGCTTCCGTCTTCTTTCTTCGGCACATCGTTCAGATCCATCGTCGTCACCTGGAACATCTCTCCTGCACCCTCACAGTCACTTCCTGTGATCAGTGGTGTGTGGACATACACAAAGCCTCTCTCCTGGAAGAACTGGTGGATCGCATATGCGATCATAGAACGCACTCTGAACACCGCTTGGAATGTATTTGTTCTCGGACGTAAATGAGAGATCGTTCTCAAATATTCAAAGCTGTGACGCTTCTTCTGAAGCGGATAATCCGGCGCAGAAGCTCCTTCTACCGTTACCTCATCTGCCTGAATCTCAAACGGCTGTTTTGCCTGCGGAGTTGCAACCAAAGTTCCTGTCACAATGATCGCTGCTCCTACATTCTGCCTGGAGATCTCTTCAAAATTCTCCATCTTGTCATGATACACGATCTGCAAAGGCTCAAAATAAGAACCGTCATTTACCACGATAAATCCGAATGTCTTCGAATCACGGATACTGCGGATCCATCCCCCTACTGTCACCTTTTTATCCAGATACTGCTCTCTATTTTTAAATAATTCCCGAACTGTCACTAAATCCATACCGCTCACTCCTTCTATCCAAATATTCGTTCTGTCTGCCAACAGACATTCTTAGACGCTATTATACCATAAATACGGCAGATTAAAAGAGTGGAAATGAAACTTCTCCTATTTTCTTCGCCGCCGCAGAAGAATATCCCCTGTCAGCAGAATGGTTCCTGCCACAAAAAGAACGAACCCCGCTTTCCCCAGAAACTGTTCTCTCCGGATTTTCTGCTGGGAAGACTGCGGCAGAACAACGGGCTTTGTTTCCGTTGTCTCCGGACGTTTCTCCGCCTCCTGCTCTTGCACTCTTTTGCAATATACCACATATCGATGTGTGTTGTCTGTGTAAGGATGACACGTCATCAGCGTGAGCATGTCCGCGCCTTCCTGTATTTTGACTGCTTCAATATCATCCGGCAAAATGATCCGGATCTCGCTGACCTGATACCGCAAAGTCTCCCAGAGATTCTCCACGAGCACTTCATCCCCCGGCTGTAACAGTTCAATATCCCGAAACATGGGGATTCCTTTCCAGCCCCGGTGTCCTGCGATCACGCAGTTGGTGTTGATCCCTCCAATCGGCATGCTGGTTTGCCCGAGCACCGCCGCCCCCTGTTCCATATTTTTGCTGTTTGCGCCCAGATACAACGGAAGTTCCACATCCATAGCCTGGATCTTTAAAACCCCGATCATAGAATCCGGCCGATTATATGCTTCCAGTGAAAATACCCCCTGCTCATAACTCCACGCATCTTTCAGATCTTTTTGATGTTCCGCATAAATCTTCTGATTATATGCGTTCATTTCTGCCAGCAATGTTTCTTCTGGTTCTTCTTTTTTCTCTTCAAATACTGCGATCTGTTCCTGACTGTTCTTCTCAGACTTCCATTCGTGATAAAATGGGCTGCCGCACAAAGCGGCGCCTGCCAGAAACAGAAAGACCGCTGCGATCTGTGTGATCATTCGTCCCGTTTTTTTCATGCTCTTTCCCTCATTCTCCGGAAGAATACCCAGATCAACAGACAAAGGGAAAGTCCGATTCCTGCAAGGAATACCAACATCCTTCTGCCTGCTTCTCGTTCCTGCCGCGCGCTTTGCTTCGGCGTTTCGCCCGTTTTTTCTGCCGACTCGATCCGCTCCCCGCGCACCAGCAGTCTGTGAGTATTGACACTGTAAGGCGTACAGGTCACCAGCGTCACATAGTCATGGTTCTCCACAATTTCCAGATCTTCTGTCTGATCCGGCGTCACCACTTTCACCTGATTCACCTGATAGCATAACTCCCGATCTAAAATATCCAGATAAAAAACATCCCCCTCTTCCAGTTCATCCAGATCTGAAAACAGCTTTGCAGACGGAAGTCCTCTGTGTCCGCTCAGCACCGCATGGGTATTGATCCCTCCCACCGGAAGGGACGTATTCTGAATATGCCCAATCCCCTTTTGCAGCACCTCCGGAGAAGTTCCGTGATAGATCGGGATCTCCACATCAATCTTCGGGATCCGTATCTCTCCCATCACTCCATTGACATTCAAAAGCGCCTGATATTCTGTATCCAGTTCTTCTGCCAGATCTTCCGTAAACGGGTCTATGATGATAGTTTCCTTCAGTGTCCGGTTGTATGCTTTTGCGCGCTGCCACTCTTCCTCAATCTGTTCCTCTTCCATATCCGCAACATCTTCATGATACAGATCCACAACCTTTGCCTGGTTTTTCTCCGCCAGATAATTGCTCAGGACAGGATAAGAAAAAATACAAAAACCTGTCAGAAAGAGCAGCCCAATCCATAGTTTACTTTTCATACGTTCACCTGTCATTGTCCGAACAGAAATAAGGGAACGTGTATCCGTCCCCTTATCTCCGTTTCATTTTTTTAAGACTGTTTTTTTCTGCTTTTCAGATAAATCGCAACTGCCAGGATCATCACGATGATTCCACCCAGTGTAAATACGATCGTACCTGCTCCACCTGTTGTCGGAAGTTCAAATCCTTTGGTATTGACGATCTGGATATCAGCCTGTCCCTCTGTAAGCACTCCTGTAACTCTTGTTACCTCAATCTGTACCGGATCTTTCAGCAGATTGTATCCGTCCGGCGCTTTCGTCTCCGCGATCCAGTATGTTCCCGGTTCCAGACCATAGAATTTCACGATTCCATCTGCTCCAGATGTTGCCGTACTTACTAATTCACCCTTTTCCTTTTCTGACAGGAAAGTCAATGGATTCTTCCTCTTCTTTGCGTCGTCCTCAGAAGAGAAAATCTGGAACTCTGCTCCTGATAATTTCTTGTTCTCTTTATTTACTTTCTCTAATGCATATCCGTATGTATATACATTGATTTCATTTCCTTTGATTCCCGTCTCTGTTCCATAGTCCATTGTAACCTGGTTGGTGTTTGGATCGTAAATTGCTGCATCTTTATTGAGCTTTGCAGGATAAGACACAGACACGGATGCATAATTTTTTTTGATCGTATTTGGCTCCTTAAATGTAATACTTAACTTCGTTCCAGTCTCTGTTGTAGTTGCTGTAACAGAAATGGCATCTGTTGTAAGATCCACCTTAGATCCATCTTTCTTAGTTCCGGTCACTGTGAAAATACTTGCTTTATCTGTTTCTACTGCGTTCAGATCTGCATCTACATAAGCATTGTCAACTTTTTTCTGTAAAGTCAGACCTTTGCTCATATCATCATAAAGCACCAGTTTATCAAGAGTACCAAATGCATCAACGATGTTCGTTTTCAGTGTATAAGTCAGAACATCTCCCACAGATGCCGTATCTCTGTCTTTATCCTTTGTTGTGCCTTCTACTGATTTTACCGGCACCGGTGTATCTACCAAATCATTTTTCGGCTCAACAGTAATATCATACACCCATTCAGTTTCATCTGCAGAAGTCATCGGAACTGACAGGATAAATGGAGCATGTGCTGCAGCAACTCCGGCCGGAGCCTTTGTTTCCACAAACAGATAAAGTCCCAAATCCAACTCAGATTTACTTACCGTTCCTTTTGCATCTGTTGTTCCAAATACATCTGTCGCAAGCTTTGTCAATGCATCCTTGTTTTCCGATGTCTGCAGTTCTTTCTGGAGTTCTCCTCCGTCATAATACTTAACTCCCTGATCTGTTGTTCCCAAAGGCTGTGTTTTGATTGTAATTGCCTCTGTCAGTTTCTCATCCAGTGAAAAACCAAGTACGACGCTTCCGTCATTTTCAGCCTGTACAAACTCTCCGATCTTTGCAAAGTTGAATGTAACACCCGCAATCGGATTCTGTGCCTCTGTATTATCCTTTTTTATGATCGTAACGCTTCCTTTTTGGGTCGCATCGAAGTTCGGCGCTGCCTCCTCATTTTCTGCTGCCGAAACTCCAAGCGTCATTCCCATCATCATGGCTGCGGCAAGCATACCTGCCACACATTTTTTCCAAATTTTTCTCCCTTTCATTTAGGTACCTCTTTCTTTTACTGTTCTTGTTTCATCTTCTGTCTGATATACAGAATTATGGCTGCTCCCATCAAAACCAGACCTGCTGCAAAGAATCCGAAGATTCCGCCGGCTCCTGACTCCGGAACATCCAGCTTCGGACGGTTTTTGATCTCGATGAGCAGATATGGATTGCCTGTTTCTTGTTCTGCCTGGTCTAATATCTCTCTGTCGATCTCAAAGTCTACGGACTGTTTCAACTGCACATAACCCGGCGGCGCCTGAACCTCTGTCAGACGGTAATATCCGTATGGAAGTTCTTTGATGGTAATCCTTCCATCTTCTCCTGTCACAAAGGTTCCTACGGTATAGACCTCGTCTACCACCCAGTTCTCGTTGAATTTTCCCGTCTCAAACGAATTGTCTTCCACCGTTCCTTCTTTTGGTTTTAATCGCTCTACTTTAAATTTCGCCCCCTTCAGCAGAGTCTTGCCATCTTCACTTTTCTTTTCTATTACAACAGTTCCAAGATCCTTGGTATTGACGATCTTCAGTTCGCCCGGTTTTGATTCGTAAGAGATCATATAGTCTCCCGCCTCTTTTGCCGGACCCTTGCTGTTGTCCACTGTGATCACCGTATCTCCTGCCGCATTTTTCATCTCCTGCTCTAATACCCGATATTGATATGGCTTTCCATCTGGACCTAATTTTTCCAGACCTTTATATGTATATTCCCATCTCGGGTCGGTGTGGACACTCAGTTTTTGCGGTTTGCCTACGTCTTCAAACTGATCAGAACCTTCGGGCGCTCTCTGAAGCTGAATGGTGATCTCCGTTGGTCTTGCCGGATCCTCTCCGTCCTTCCAGTCTTTCACAACCCGAAGTTCATAAACGCTGTTCGTTACCGTAAATTTTTCAATTTGGTTGCCATTATCCTCATATTTTTCCCCGTCACTGTATACCGCCGTATAATTCTCAAGCGGCGCTCCATCGGCAGTCGGGTCAGATTTTTCCTGAATGCGGTATTTATAATAAGTTCCGTTTTGCAGAACTGGAATCTCATTAGATCGTGCCGTCCAGTTATTTTCTTCTGAAAGTTTTACTTCTGGCAGATTCTGACCATAAAAGTCTTTTGTCACATTTTCCCACTCAGCGTTCGGCTGATTGGCAGGTCTTCTCTGTAATTCGATCAAAATAGAAGTCGGACGATTCTCTTCATATCCTTCATCATCCCAGATCTTCACTGCTTCAATCTGAAATGGATCTATTGTATTGGTGAATGTATAGACCGCCGCGGTTTCGCCGAATACCACCGCTTCTACATACGGAGGCTGTCCCTGCACAACGCCGTCTATCGTACCATCCGTATCTTTTCCTTCATGACCATTCAACTGACCTTCAATTTTCTGCAGTACCAGACCATTGCTCTGCCGCTCCCGGATCTCATAGCGCGTTCCTGCCGGAATTCCTGTAACCGTCGTTCTTCCGACCAGTTCTCCATTCTCCCATTCCATCTTCACAGATACGGTCTGCACGATCTGCTCCTGCTCTAACTGCATTCCCGCAATATCGGTATAGATGATGTCAAACTCAAATTCAGCGCCGTCAAAAGCTTTGATCTGATCCTCTAATACATCCAGCTTTTTCACGATCTCAATGGATCCTGTCTTCAATGCATTATGGAACGCAGCCGTCAGATAAATCTCTTTTCCTTCGTCGTTGTCCGGTTCGATATAATCCCGATAGACAAACGCTTCTTTCGGTCTTTCCGGACGGAAGTTTCCATACGGGATGGACGTTCTTCCATCACTTGGACAGATTCCCGGAATATTGGTCAGATTCAGCGTCTCTCCATCGTTGATGATCGTATGCGAATCTGTTCGGGACGGAAGCAGCCAGTTCTCATCCACAACATCTCTGTTCGGTCCGTTTAAAATACTCCACGTTGTATCAAATACTCTCGAATCGATATTCTTCTGTCTGATCTGGATGTAGCTTCCTACCCGGAATTTATCCAGGAATTTCGCTGTCTGTTGATCTCCGAGACTGAATACTCCGTCTTCTACCATCTTGTATTTTGCCTGGGAAACGGTCTCATTGTAATGCTCATACCATGCACCGTTGGCAAATTCCAGCTCCTGGCTCTCCACCGAACCATAATCGGAAATCTGGCTGTCATCTACAGAAAATCCATGATACGGAACCGCTTCCGTCTGTGCGTAAAATATCAGATTGTCAAGGTAAAGTTCTTCCGTCCTACGGGTTGCGAACTCTACTGCTTTCACGCTCTTGCGGTCAAATGTAGTGCTCAGCGTCCCGGTTGTGTAATTCTGCTGATAGGTCATCTTGTTGAGATCCAGGCGAAGGATATTCCAGTTCTTACTTCCTACACCATTGTTGCCGTCTTCATATTCCAGACGGTGTGCCCAGCCTCCGATCCGGTTGTCAGCTGTATCCCGTAAAGAGACATACAAACTTTCTCCTGCCGTATCCAGGATGTCACTGCTGTTGTAAGCCTCCAGGCGAAGATAACGCATGGTACTGACATCCATTGCACTTCTCTTCTCAACTGAAACAAGTCCCTGCTTCATCTCTTCCGGCGATGAGCCCGGATGAACCGACTGCTCCTCCCGCATCTCTAATACATATCTTCTGTTCTCTCCAAATGACTTTTGGACTGCATCTGCTGTTACCTTCTCTCCCGACGTGATCTGCGACCCTTGGGAAATTTCGTCAAATTCTTCGTGTCTTGCCGACTTGATATATCCGGCTGATTCTTCCACCGGAAGTGTCTCACCTGATACTACCCGGTTGCTGATCTCATAATCAAAACTTCCGATGTGGCTGAGGGCATCCTCGAAGATCGGATTCGCGCCACTGGTATCAATGGAGTTCGTAACATCCAATGTGTTCATCTTCGGAAAGTTAAAGGTAATCTTCATATTGGATGCTCCCTGTCCACGCTCCATATAAAACATGGTCAGTGTATGCTCTTTTTTCGTATCATCCAGATTGAATTTTCCTGTCTGAGCTTTTTCCTGCCTGATTTTTCCATCTTTTTTCGTAAAACGCTCTACTGTAAACGTCCCTTTTTCAAAGTTAATGCTTCCTTTGATGGTATCATGAATCCCGCCGATATCCAGAACCAGTTGTCCGTCAATGAAGATCCAGGTATCGTCATCTCCTGAGAATTCAAAGGTAACCGGAACTTTTTCTCCGTTTTCTTCCATCTGGACAACATTACCCTCCGGAAGAGTAAATGGAATATCGATTCTGCTGCCGAACAGATAGTTTCTCGGTTCATCATTTGACGTATTCAGCGGGAAAAAACCATTGCTTCCCATACCGGTGATCGGAATCCCCGTACGCTTCAGAAAATATCCTGTATCAACGTCCTCATAGAGGCTCAATGCATCCTCTCCTCTGGCGCTGTTAAATTCCCAGTAACCGGTCTTTTCATTTTTCTTAAATGGAAACTGTACGTTTTTATAAACATTTCCCAGTGAAACGCCATATTCATTGCCGCCCCGCAGGAACGTCTCATCAAATAACGGCACCGGATGACTCTCCTGGGTCAGCTGTCCATCTGTCAAGGAACTATCCACCAGACCCTGTTTTGCAATTCCGACATCCTGTCCTCCTTTTCCGGCGACCTCATGAAATTTCCCGCTCCATTTATTTGTCCGCTCTTCATAGCGATAGAGCTGTTTCGCATTATCTGCCTTTCCTGCCATATAAATCGGCGACATTGTCTGCTGATTCTGTTTGGAATATTCACTAATCGCCAGATTCAACATCTCTGATGTATCCAGATTGATTCCATTCTGATCTCCAACAGGCTTTTCCCCTTGCATCTCACGATCCGAATAGTAATCGTACAATGTGGCGCTGCCGTAATACGTGCTTTTTTCTGTCTCGTACTCTCCTTTTGGAACGGTATTGACACTGTCTCCACGGTTATCGACGTCCAATACACCCTTCCACGTACCATTTATGTTCACCCCTGTACCTGTTGGGGTATTTGCCTCGCCTTCCCGCTCTCCTACCAGGCAGGGATAACTTAGCTCAGACAGCGGGATCCTGCTTGTATCATTCGGACTGTCGGTAGTCCGCCACAGATAAGGATTCTCTTTCCCTCCAAAATCAATCCATTGATTTCCCGTGTCTTTCGTAAACTTCGTAACCCAGTCTTCTTTGCTGTCAGTTCCCCGGAACTGTACATAGACATAAGGATCGTTCGGATCCTGCCGAACCTGAACACCCCATACATGTTCTACGATTGGAAAGAAGGTATTATCTTCCCAGCTTTCCGGTTTGGTCTTTTCCAGATTCGCCCAGTCTGTCCAGCTTCTTCCATTCTCCGTTTTCAGCCGGTACTGCACATTGGTAAACTGTGTGTTCTTATTATCATAACTCAGATAAAATGCATCACTGACTTCCGAAGCAACGAACTCTCCAAATACCGCCGCGCCTTCCCGGATATAATCTACCAGCAGCATCTTTTTACTGGAATTGTATGGATAATAAAACTTAAAGCTGACTTCTTCTTTCGTTGTCAGTGTCCCCGAAATTTCCAGAACCGTCTCTTCTGTGGCTCCGGAATCGATCGGAAACTGATAATATATCACATTTGCCTGTCTGGTCTCTGGAAAACGGTTTACCTCCTGAGTCGTTCCGTCAGTCTTCGTATAACGAAGTCTCAGAGAGTCTTTTTCCAACAAGATGTCATTCCCATTTTTTTCATTCAGATCCATATAAAAGGTCTGGCTGTCCAGACTCCGGTTCGCCCTCGAGATATGAGGTCCCCAGTAAGAATCCCGCATGGACTCCATATTGGCCTGTCCGACATGATTATAGAAAAATGTATCCATCACGCCGGCTTCATACTGAAACGCTTCCTCATGTCTGTCATCTGTACTGGACGCCGTTCCCTGGATATTGAAATGACGCTTTATCTGATAACTTGTCTGATCTGCATATTCGATCAAAAATGTAATTTCGTCATATCCGCCTTCCGGAATCGGCGCCGAAAAAATCCGTTCCCGGCCTTCATACATCCGAACAGCCCTTGCCTCTGTATCTGCTTCGTGTCTGTCCATATAGAACTGTGCGGTGACCTTTTTCACCTGCTGGACGTCTGTCTTCGGAATATCGACAAAATAAACTGTCTGACCGGTCAGGTCTGCCCGTCCTTCTGCCTGCAGGGAAAGGGACTGTTCATTCGTCTCCTCATACAGAGCGTCCGCTCCCCAGTAGGAATCTTCCTGCGCATTCCCATAATAAAAAGTGTCTCTTCGTCCGATGTAAAATTCTACGGATTCTTTTTCTACATTCTGTATGCTTCCATCCTGCAGAGTTACTTCAAATCCGACTGCCGCATAACCTCCATCCGGGATCACCGCCGCATAGCGTCCGCGCTCCTGCGGTGTCATCGCCACCCGGGTCTCTTCCTGTGCGCCGTCCGTAAATACTGCGAAAACACTGCTCACATAGGAACTCTCCCAGTTCAGATCCACAAAATAAAGTGTTTCCCCTACAAAATTACCAATCGCCTGCTCCCCTAATACCGGTAAGTTCTCTTCCTCGCCCGTTTCGGGAGCCTGCTCCTGCGGCTGCTCCTGTTCTGTCTCCGTCTCAATCTCAGTTTCAGTCACGGACTCCTGTACTTCTGTATGCGAAGGCACTTCTTCTGCATATACAAAGCCGGGAATCTCCATAACGAGCAGAACCATCATCAGCAAAAATGCAAGCAGCCGATGTCTCCTCTTCCTCATCATTCCCTCCTTTTGCATATCCTGCCGTCCTCTTTTGTATTCCCTGTGAAGCCTTTATTTTTCGACAGTATTTATGCCATTTGTTTCATATTTCTTTCATTTTACCCCCCCCCCTTGCAATTTTGTCAATATACAATAATTGGGGGTTTTCACACAATTGTTTGATTCTTTTTCTTAAGGGTTTTTAGTATAAAAATCCCCGGCAATCTACTTAAAAATTGCCGGGGATTTCTCTCCTACTTTCTGGTCCAGCGGTGCACACTCTCCGTTCCCGGACTGCACAGCTCTACCACCGTATTCTCTTCACGGAATGTATATTCATATTCCAGACTTCCACCTGGCATCACAAGATTCAAGATCTCCATGCCCTGTGCATTTTTGACCACACTGTAAGTGCCTTTGGATTCTCCGGAAGATCCTTTGATCACTGCCGTACGGTCTTTTTTGAGGACGTACTCATTTTCACTGTCATCTTTCCAGGTTCCCACGAAAGCGGCTGCCTTCGGATCTGAACTGTCAAGCAGTTCGATATCTGCCTGGAACAACTGCAGGTCTTCTCCTCCATCCAGCGACTCCAGATTCACTCCATATCCGGTTTCATCTGTGGTGATCGCATAAACCTGTTCCTGCTTTTCTCCATCCATCTGGATTCCCAGCGTAATGTTGTTCTCCTCATCAAATCCACACTGAAAGGTAAGGGGTTTTCCATCCAATGTACCGGTTCCATCTTCTTTCAGATCATATACCGAATCTGTTCCGATCACATTCCACTTCTTTGCCATGACTTTTTTTACAGATTCACTAGGCGTGATATAACCGTCTCCCAGTTTTTCCCTCAATTCATTCGATGCCTGATTCACTTTTTCCGTCTTAGACTGTGCAGGCTCTTCTGTTTTTCCCTGACATCCCGTCATCAAAACTGCCGCTGCCAGAAATACTGCCACAATTATTTTTTTCATGTTCTTATCCTTTCCAGTTCTTTCTTTTTTCATATGGATAAGGATATCACAAGTTTCTTTTATTGCAAAGTCCGGGATTCTATTTTAAAATATTTTTAATAAGAAATAACAGGAGATCGTATTTATGAAAAAGAAAAAAACTTTCCATGTGCAGTTTATGGCACAATCAGCCATGATCGCTGCCATTTATGTTGTTCTGACTGTTCTGTTCGCCCCTATCAGTTTTGGACAGATACAATTTCGGATCGCCGAATCCCTTACCATTCTTCCGGCATTTACTCCAGCAGCCATTCCCGGACTGTTTATCGGCTGTCTGATCGGCAATATCCTGGGCGGCGCGATTCTTCCGGATATTCTGGTTGGAAGCATTGCCACCTTACTCGGAGCCGTTTTCACATATCTGCTTCGGAACCGCAGCAAGTGGCTGGCTCCCCTGCCGCCGATCCTTGCCAATACGCTTCTGATCCCGTTTGTACTATATTATGGATACCAGATCCTGCTTCCGATCCCGCTCCATATGCTGACTGTCGGAATCGGGGAAGTGCTTTCCTGCGGTATTCTCGGAATGATCGTGTATACGGCTTTGGATCGATACAAACATGTTCTGTTCCGTTAAAAAAAGAAAACCTGAACGCACTCCTGCGCTTCAGATCTTCTTTTTTCTTACTGCAAATATCCGATAAACGTATTTCCGCTTCCCGCTGCCATGGCGCTCATCTGCTCCATGCCCACCGTATGCTCACTTCCCGTATCCGGATCGATATAGGTGATATCTGTCATGGTATATCCTGTCAGCAGGATCGCATGGCTGGCATCTGTCATCGCAATCACCGGAAGTCCTTTGTTGATCACATACAAAATCTGATCCAGACTACATCCTGTCAGATCCACCTTTTTCGCGTGATGGGCTTCCATCACCGCTTCACACGTCTGAAGGGAGTTCTTGCCTTCCGCATTTCCAAAAGGTTCTGTCTGTGTAGCATATGCCAGATCTCTGTTTCCTTTCTCCCAGATATAGGACTGTCTGGAAGAGATCACAACTCCGGATATCTCTTCTGCTTTCTGGATCGCATACGCTGCTTTTTCATAAACAGCAACCAACTCTCCCATACCATAGACATAATATTTTTCGGAATCTGATTTGTCACTTAATGTAACCGTCATAGGTTTTTCTTTGACAACCTGCTTTGGTCTTAAAATCTTTGGAGCAAGATCCTGAATTCCGTTTTCAAAGGTAAACCGCATCTGACGACCTTTTCGCTCTGTAGAAAATGCTTCTAATGTGACTTTTTCTGCCTTCTTCTCCTCATTGCTGCTGATATAATCCTGCCCGGTCACTGTGTACAGCTCACCGGACTTCACCACCCGGTTCAGCGTCATCATATCTTCTTCGATATAAACATCAGAAATATACACCTGTTCTGCAGAATAAGTCTTGACTACTTCGTTTTCCGAATTTCGGATCTCCAGCTCATACATCGGCAGTACTTCTTCTCCCGCCGCTGTCCTTCCCAGATCGGCTGCTCTGAGATATCCATATACAAAATCTTCCCCGATAAACCCAAGTGGGCGGATTGCTTCTCCCGGTTTTGCTGAAACATTGCTTTCCTCACCGGACTTCAGATTTAACACATTCACTTTTTCTGCTGTGTTGAGACTGCCTGATTCCTGATAGGCGATCAGATGACCGTCTGCAGACACCGTGTACTGCCCTTCTTTCAGATTCTCTGCCAGAATCGTCTGCTCATCTTTTTTCAGATCGATTTTATACAATGTGCCGCCGGCCAGAATATAAAGCAGATTCTGCTCATGCTGATAATATACCATCTTGCCAAGTTCTTCCTCTGCAATAGCAAAAGACTTGGTACTTGGAATAAATGCTTTTTCTTCGACTACATTTTTCTCAGTATCGTAGTAATACACATCTACACCGACTTCTCCTTCGTGTTTTCCCCTGTTCATATATCCGTATACGGCAAATGAAATGCTTCCATTTTTATCGACACTGATGATCCGAATATCATGCTGATCGTAACGGCTTCGCACGTCATTTCCTTCAATGTTGGAAAAACTGAACACCTGGGCAAGCCGGTTTTCTTTCTCATCATACATCCATAGATTCCCGTCATGCACAAAGGAAACGATGGTCCCTTCCGGGTTCGTCTCATAAGAAATCTCGTCTGGAACAACTCCCAGCAAAATCCCCGTCTCGTCGAGAACATTCTGATTACTGTCAAATACCTGGACTGCATTTCGATTGTAATCCAACAGATAAATCTCTCCCTGTATCGAACGGATCCGGAAGAACTCACGGACATTATAAGTCTCAATGTCTTCTCCCTCTCCCTGACAGACCACCTGATACTCCGCCAACAGGGATGTATACACCGAATTGCTCTCTTTGATACTCCACTCCGGTTCTTCTACTACCTGAGGCGCCAGCTCTCCCCATGTCACATGTTCTGCATCTGAATGGATTGTTACAGTCTGGTATGTGGTATTGTCACCTTCTTCATTGGTCTCCAGGTATTTCTGTAATTCCTCTTTGCTGTTTTTATCCAACGTCTTATGATGAAAATCCTGGGCAAAATCCAGACATTCTTTCAAAGACAACTCCTCCGGTCGTGTGATCCTTGTATAAAAATATACATTCTGTTCGTCTTGCAGTGAAAGTGTCACCTCCAAAACAGCTTCTGACACTTCTTCCGGCAATCCTGCTTTTACATCCAGTAAAATTTCCTCTTCCGAAATATCTTTTTGCTTTCCTTTTAAATAAGACGTCTCCCCATCCAAAGAACAGACTTCATAAGATACACCTTTGATCGTATTTCCAAACTCCTGGATCTGCATCTTTAGTGTACCGTTCTCCTCCAGTGGAGTGATCGTATCCCGCATGGCAGTCACATCCATCTTCTGAACATAACCCGCCAGTGAATTCACCGTTCTGCCTTCCTTTTGAAATGCGATCCTTGGCAAGGTGGGCTCTCCTAAATCTACAATCTGATCTTCTACCCCACTGTTCATGACCAGACTGCTGACGATCACTGCTGCCACAAATACAAGCAGTAAGACCCCTGCTTTCTTTATTCTTTTTTTCATGATCTTGGCCCCTTATCTAACAGCGCTCCCAGCATCGGTTCTACTCCCAAAAACTTCTTACATGCTGCAATCTGCTCCTTACTCCCCACTTTTGACTGACTGTTTTTCACTGCGCGCAGCAAAATATTTTTCGGCGTATGCTCCATATCGATAAATTCCAACACCTGGGTCTCATATCCTGCTTCCTCCAGGTACTTTGCACGAAGTCCATCTGTCAGGAGCGCGGCAAACCGCTCTTTGAGCAGACCATAATCCAGGATCGGCGCCAGAACTTCGTATCCTGCAGCCTTATCTTTTTGTATCTGCCCATTGAGCTCATGCTGACAGCATGGAACAGAAAGGATCACCTTCGCATTCCATCCCACTGCTTTGGCAAGAGCAAAATCCGTGGCGGTATTGCATGCATGAAGTGTCACTACCATATCCACTTCCTCAACCCCGTCATAGTCCGCAATATCCCCGACTAAAAATTCCAGTTTCTCATATCCATACTTTCTGCTCAGCTCATTACAATGACGGATCACATCCTCTTTGAGATCCAGTCCAATAATACGGATGTCATAGTTTTTGAGTACGTGCAGATAATAATACATGGCAAACGTCAGGTAAGACTTTCCACAGCCGAAATCCAGAATCGTGATCTCCCTCTCTTTTTCCAGCTTTGGAAGGATATCTTCAATAAATTCCAGAAAACGGTTGATCTGCCGGAACTTGTCAAACCTGGAATGAACGATTTTCCCATCCTTGGTCATCACCTTAAGATCCTGCAGAAACGGAACCGGGATTCCTTCCTGTAAAATATATTTCTTATTTCTATTATGTGACAATTCTGCAGGTCTTACGCAGCCTTTCTGCACTTTTTTCTGAATCGTTACCTTTCCCTTTTTGCTGACTAGAACTGTATAGTTCACAGACACTGTGGAAATCTGCATCTGCCGAAATTCCTCCATATAATCTGCAAGCTTTTCCTCTGCATCTGCCGGCGACAGATTCTCATGGAATGCCTGTGTCCTGGTAAAGGATTCCAGTTGAAACATCAGCTGTCCTTTCTTTTCGATCGGACGCACTTTTACCTTCAGCACACCGTCTTTTGTCCTTGGATTGCTTAAAATCGCCTGAATAAATTCTATATTTAAAATGCCGGATAATAATTTCTTGATCGTTTCCATCTCATACCTCTTCTTTTTTACTCTGTTTCCTTCTTATTGTAAAACAAAATAAAGTCCCATGCAATAAAACAAGTCTTAAATTAAAAGAAGACGGAAATTTTCCGTCTCCTTCTGTCATTCCTCTTCTTCCCTGAAAAAACATGGATCCTTTTTCTCTACTTTTGGAAACCGGATCGTGACTTTAAAAAGATCCCCATCCAGATATAACTCCAGCTTTCCTCCCTGCATCTGAACCAGACTTTTCGCAATGGAAAGCCCCAGTCCGCTTCCTTCTGTACTTCTGGAAACATCTCCCCGAATGAAACGCTCTGTCAGCTCATCTGCAGAAAAATTTAGCGGATATTCAGAAATATTTTTCAGAGAAAATACAACTTCTTTTTGATCCATCCGAAGATCTGCGTAGATCCTGGTTCCCGGCATTGCATATTTAGCCGCATTGTTATAAATATTCTCCAGAACCCTCCACATCCTTCTTCCATCCACATGAATGACCGCCGCTTCATCCGGAAGTGTCTGGATTAATTCCAGATTCTTATGCTCAAATTTTTCAGCAAATTCTCCGGCTGTCTGATTGATCATCTCCACCAGATTCACATCCATCCGTTCCAGACTGATATTCCCGCTGCTGACTTTGGAGGCTTCCACCACATCTTCTGTCAACGTTTTCAGCCTCTGTGCCTTTGCTTCCAGTATCTCCAGGTATCCCTGTATTTTCGGGTCTTCGATCTTCTCCCGTTTTAAAATATCTACATAGTTGATGATGGATGTCAGCGGGGTCTTGATATCGTGAGAAACATTCGTGATCAGATCTGTCTTGAGACGTTCACTCTTGACACTCTTTTCTACTGCCTTCTGGAGAACACTTCCGATATCATTTAACATCTTTGCGATCTCCAGCTGTTCTCCTTTTAAATGTTCCAGCGGGATCTGATATTCCAGATCTCCCTCTGCCATTTTCTGGATACCTCCGGCGATCTTATCTTTCGCCAGACCGTTCAGAACGGTATAGTAAACCAGTCCTCCGTCGATCACAAGGACCAGAACTGCCAGCAGACTGTTCCGGCTCAGAGCCAAAAGCCAGTGGATTCCAAGAACTCCGATTACCACTGCCATGATCCGCATGGTCACCGTGCGGTGATTCCAAAATATCAGAAATCCCCGAACCAATGCCCGCAGCACACTGTTCTTCCAGACTTCTCCCGCCTTGATCCTGCGCACCAGACTTAAGTACCCGACGAGGAAAAAGACCATCGTATACGCAGCGGCGCCGGAAAGTACAATCATATCCTCTGCTGTAGGAATATACCCGGAGGCATATTCATAAGAATACCCGATTGTAGCCGTCATGAAATCCGTTGTATCTGAAAGATAATTCGATACGATCATTCCATTGCTTCCCCAGAACATCACCGGGAAAAACCACACTATAATCACAAACGCAGCCGCCAACTCTGTCTTCCAGCGATCAAAGGCATTCAGCCGAATCCCTTCTTCCCCATTTTTTCTTCCTGCTGTGATTGTCAGCCAGATCAAACTGGAAATAATCAGAATCACAGATATGACAAGTACCACCGCTGCACTGTTAATATACGGTGCATATTCATCATACAACTTCTTATCTAAATAAAAGGCATCCTGAATTGGAAAATCTTCATCGACTGCAGCCACAAAAATAAAATCTTTGCTGTCATTGATCCACTGAATCTGTATAAATTCCTTCCAGTTGCTGGCTGCAATGCTGTTCATATTCGTCTTGAAATCTGATAATTTAGACTGTACGATGATATATTTTGCATTGTTTTGAATCTCAGAAACATTCTCTCTTACACTGGCATAATCCTGATAAGCTTTTCGATTGGTATACACCTTCTTTTTCTCTTTGTCTGCCAAAATATATGCAAAGTTCGTGTTTCCTTCTGTCCACTCTCCTCCTGCCTTATAATTCTGCACATCAAAATACAAAGAAGACAACGTGGCTTCCAGATCCGAGTATATTTCGCTTAGCTTACCGTTCAGCTCCGGTGTCTTATTCACAATCTCCAGAATGTTGTCGCCGCCTTCTGGCTTTGCCTTCTCTTCGATCGCCCCATTAAATGTCCAGAAATCCTGATACTTGAATGTCTTTTTCTCGTCCAGGATCGAATGTCCTGCAATCTGCTCCATACTGAGAGTGCCATTCTGCAGTTCGCTGACCAGTTCTTCGGATGTATATCCATCCATATTGATGATCAGTTTTCTTTCCTTTAAAAGCTTTAAAAACTCTTCTCTATAATAATAGTAATAGGTACCGTCTTCTTTCTGACATACAATGATCTGGTCGCCTTCTCCATATTCCATACTCCACTGTTCCAGATCTGACAGCCGATATTTCAATCCGGATTGTTTTTCAAATTCTTTCCCTCTATAGCTGTATTGCGTCACATCAATCCATTTTTCAGAATCATACTTCCCTTCTGTTTCAAACCACTCCTCATACTGAATCCGATTTAAAACCTCCATTGTCGCACGACACATCTGGTTCTCAAATTCTTTCGATTCTGTATACTCTTTCGGTTTTTTATTCCAGATTTCCTTTGCGCTGACAGAATAGGCAGACATGATCAGCAGACTGATGATTCCACTTATCGCAGAAACAATAGCGATCAGTATCAAAACACCTTTCATCACCGAACTTTTATACCATTTGTTCATCTATGACTTCCCTTCTTACAATTTCTCAATCTTATATCCAACACCCCATACCACTTTCAGATACCGCGGATCCTTTGGATTGATCTCTATTTTTTCCCGGATATGACGAATATGTACGGCCACCGTATTATCCGCTCCGATTGCATCCTCATTCCAGATGGACTCATAAATCTGATTGATCGAAAAAACCCGTCCCTGATTTTTCATCAGCAACAGCAAAATATTATACTCGATCGGTGTCAGACGCACGGTTTCTCCATCCACGGTTACTTCCTTCAGATCATCATTGATCCTAAGACCACCCACTTCATACACTTTATCCTGATCCTCTTTGACGCTTCCTCCAAGCTGTGTATACCTTCTAAGCTGAGACTTCACTCTGGCTACCAGCTCCAGCGGATTAAATGGTTTTGTCATGTAATCATCCGCTCCGATATTCAATCCCAGAATCTTATCTGCATCCTCTGATTTTGCAGACAAAATGATAATCGGAATACTGTTCGTCTCACGGATCTTTAACGTCGCCCGGATCCCGTCCAGTCTTGGCATCATCACATCCAGGATCAGCAGATTGACTCTCTCTGTTTCCAGCATTTTCAAAGCCTGCATCCCATCATAGGCCTTTAAAACCTGATATCCCTCTTGTGTCAAATATATTTCAATCGCTTCTACAATTTCTTTGTCATCATCACAAACTAAAATACGATACATGTTCATCACCTCCCTTACAGTATACATGATATTCTTATTTTTTTAAGAGGCATTGGGGAAAATCTTATGAAATTCTTAATTCGGTTTCGGTTTGCTGTTGTTTTGTTTTTTCTGCTGTTGCGTTCCACTAGTGTAGAATAAATTAAATTTCTACTATATATTTTGGGATAATGTATGGTAAAATAGTGCTATCAAAGAAAGGATGAACGCTATGAGAAAAACATATCTTCCTCTGTCAGATGAAGACAGGAATTACCTTAAATCATTATCA
>UQVC01000008.1 GCA_900544395.1 uncultured Ruminococcus sp.
CAGATTGAGCCAGGAAGATATGCAAGCCGGGGAAAGCGAGAGCATACAGAACCAAAAACTGATTTTACAAAAGTATGCTGACGAACACCACTTTTTCAACACGCGCTTTTTCGTAGACGACGGATTTTCCGGCGTGAGCTTTGAGCGTGAGGGGCTTCAAGCCATGCTGCATGAGGTTGAAGCCGGGAACGTGGCGACCGTCATAACAAAAGACCTTTCCCGTCTGGGACGTAATTATCTGAAAACCGGGGAGCTGATAGAGATTGTCTTTCCCGAATATGAAGTGCGCTACATTGCCATTAACGACGGTGTAGACACAGCAAGGGAAGATAACGAGTTTACCCCTCTGCGGAACTGGTTCAACGAGTTTTACGCCCGCGACACCTCAAAGAAAATCCGGGCTGTCAAACAGGCAAAGGCGCAGAAAGGCGAGCGCGTCAACGGCGAAGCTCCTTACGGCTACCTTATCGACCCGGATAACCGCAATCATCTGATACCCGACCCGGAAACGGCGCACGTCGTAAAACAGATTTTTGCAATGTATGTACGGGGCGACCGTATGTGTGAAATCCAGAACTGGCTGCGGGACAATGAAATACTGACCGTCGGGGAACTGCGCTACCGCAGGACAGGGAGCAAACGCCACCCCCGCCCACAGCTCAACGCATGGTACAACTGGCCGGATAAGACGCTGTACGACATTCTGACAAGGAAAGAATATTTAGGGCATACCATAACCGGGAAAACCTACAAGGTATCTTATAAGTCGAAAAAGACGAAAAAGAACCCGGAGGAAAAAAGGTATTTCTTCCCCAACACTCACGAACCTTTGATTGATGAAGAAACCTTTGAACTTGCACAGAAGCGGATTGCCACCCGGCAACGCCCGACAAAGGTTGATGAAATTGACCTGTTTTCCGGGCTGCTCTTTTGCGGGGACTGCGGCTACAAAATGTATGCAGTACGCGGAGCCGGGACGCTTGAACGGAAACACGCCTACACTTGCGGCAACTACCGCAACCGGGCAAGAAATGATATGCTCTGCACTACGCATTATATCCGCAAAAGCGTATTGAAAGAACTTGTCCTTGCAGACTTGCAGCGAGTAACGTCTTATGTGAAAGAGCATGAACAGGAGTTTATCGAAACAGCCAACGAGTGCAGCGCAAAGGCAGTACAAAAGACGCTGACACAGCAGCGGAAAGAGCTTGACAAGGCGCAGAACCGTATTAACGAGCTGAACATCTTATTCCGCAAGCTCTACGAGGACAACGCTTTAGGGAAACTTTCAGATGAACAATTTGCTTTTCTGACTTCCGGCTATGATGAAGAAAAAAAGACGCTGACCCGGAGGATTGCGGAGCTGTCACAGGAAATCGACAACGCCACCGAGCGCAGCGCGGACGTAAAAAGGTTTGTCGCACTGGTACGCAGATACACAGCGATTGAAGAACTGACCTACGAAAACGTCCATGAATTTATTGACCGTATTCTTATTCACGAACTGGATAAGGAAACGAACACCCGCAAAATCGAAATCTTTTATAGCTTTGTCGGCAGAGTTGATACAGGTGACAAGCCTACCGAAAGTATCTCCTATTTCAGACAGATAGGAGCCGACGTAAAGAGTTATGCTATCTAACATACATCAAAAAGAGGTAAGATAACACCCTCTGCAAAAAAGGTATCGTTATCTTACCTCAACAAAATTTGTTCCCGACCAGCCGTCATCAATATATTCATCAATGACATTCAAATGATGTTCTTTTGCATATAGACGCAACATACTTCTTTGTGTGGTAATGCTGGAACTTTCGCCTTGTAATTCATCATCTCGGCTCAACCTAAGATAAAGTGCAGTATTGTAAATCTGTTGTTTCATTGTCAGTTATCCTCCTTTATAACTAACCCGTGTTTACAATACCTGCTTGCAAGTAAAGTATAACATGGGTTATTTTTCACATTCAATCTATTTCTTACAACTGCACCGAATTTATGCGATTGTCTGCTTTGCTTTCTCAAGCATAACATCAGTCAGAAGTTCTTCCATTGTCTTCCCCTTTTCGGGAAAATGCTCTTTTACAACAATCTTTGTCTTTCCTCTGTTTCCAATGCCACACTTGTTATTTTTCTTTTGAATTGTTTTTACAGTATTATCAATAACACATACCCCCTTTCTGTAAAAATCTTTTCTAAGCAATTCAACGGCTTTTGTCATAGCCCACAGGAGTTCCACCTCTGCATAGTTCTTATGTAGCCGTACCCATTGCGTGCGACGCTCTTAACGCTCAAGCTGTGGCTGTACGGGAGTATCATTATCTGACAGCACAGGTCATGGCGATAAAAGAGGACAAGTCTTTTACAAGAACACAAATAGAGTTCGCTCGCTTTTGCAGGGGAAAGGTCATGGCGTATTTGTTTCAACGGCTAGCTGTCTGTCAAACGTATTGAATTGCTTTATTCAGTTGTCAAAGAACCCGAAAGAAGAAAATCATCTTTCCTATATACCGCGTTGGAAAAGAGGGGAAATGTAACCAAAATTCAAAACTTTTTCCATTATTAGTACAAATGGAACGGTTCATTTTGGCAATCAACGGTTGATTTTCTCCTTTTTCACTACTATCTGTACAGCAAACGTCCATTTGTTAAGTTGAAATGGAAAAATTTTAACTTCTTTTCTTGCACCATATAGGGATAGAAATTGTCATTTTGCTAAGTTAATGACGAAAAAAGATTATTCTTCTTTTCACACCCTAACTACCCAAACCATACCGTTACTGCCAACAATAGAATGAAATATTTTCTTTGCACCATATAGGGAACGGAAACCTTAAATTGTTAAGTTTAGAATAAAGTATTTTCCTCTTTTCACATCAACACTCAACTGCTAATGCCTGTTTGAATACAAATCAAGAAATGACATAATAATTTCTTCTTTCTTGCACCAACACTCGACACGAGTAAGATATTTGAATACAAATTTAAGATAGTTTTTCCTCTTTTCATAGAACACTGTCCATTAATCACGAATTTCCGTCATTTTTTCAAAACTTTTTTCTTCTTTCACATCATATAGGGACAGCAAGCCCTGATTTAATGACCTATTTTCAAAAAAAGTTTAGATTTCCTTTTCTCGCACCATATCTGTACGCAAGTAGCTGTTTTGTTGCAGATTTGATAAAAAAGTTCATTTTTCTTTTCCGTTCCATATAGGGAATAAAAATGACTCTTTGCTGACTAAATCTGAAATTTTTCAATTACATTAAAAAATACCGTCATTCTCTTGTGGAACAGCGGTATCTATTCGTTCTTCTATGGTCGATTTTTCTAATTGTAATAAATGTTTATGCTTGCCTTTGAGTTCTGCCTGTTCAATCATATCTTTCAGTATCGTTGTATGATTTTCTCTGTCTAATGCTTGTACCATTTTTATGGTTGGTGCAACCTGTCTTTGTAACCAATGCAATGCTTTTTGTAAAGTATAAGGTTCTGGCTTTGTAGTTAATCGTATCGGTTCTCTGTTTTCCCCTACAAACCACGCCCAATCATCATTTGTTTTCCATTGACTTTTTGGCTTGTCGTCCTCTCTGTCAACAAAGCGGACATAATGATTGATGATAGAAAAAGCGGTGCGTTCAGCGTCCCGATAGGTCAGTAAATCTACAACCGCATAATAGGCTCGTTCATTCTTCATGCGTATTTCAAAACGGTTTTTTATTTCCGTATCTTCAACTTCTATGCCATTTTTGACATACTGCTCATAATTCTTCTGATAAGCACACATATATAATTCACTGCTTGTTGAACCGAGATATAAGGTTTCTCCTGTATTCTTTGGTAAATCACTACCGCATTTTTCCGTACCGCTGTAATCTTTCTGCATACGAAAGTAGGAGATACATTCGCCAGCCTTATATTTTTCCTTTAATTTTGGAATATCTAATATTCCTGCTTTATCATTGATTGCCAAGTCAAGACGTTTCATCTTACCACTTGCCGTTAAACAATCAAGCATGAAGTCATACCATGAGCGTTCTTGTGCCAATAAATAACTTTCCATTTGACGACAGCCTTTGCCTTTCAATTCCAATAAAACACCTAAATGTTCCTGCATGGAACACATGATATTGATGTCGCCAAGTACATATTTGCTTTCATATCCGTATTTTCCATAATCTTCATAAAGCATATAATCGGCTTTCAGTTGTAATACATCACGGATAATCGCCAATGCGTCCGTAGTAGGAAATCGGACACGAAAGTAATCAATCAATAAGAATAGTGGCTCTTGCGGATTGAAACGCTCAATCTGTTTTTCTATGACTTCTCTTAATTCGTCATTTAATGGCTGTTTCCCTTTTTCAATGCGGTTGTAATATTCACGGCTGATACCACAGGCAACAGCAAGCCTTGTTTGTGTTACTCCGTATTCCTCACGCTTTTGTCTTAATTCTTCAATAAAGTTTTTATCATTCATTTTTAAATTCCTCCAATCAAAAAAGGCAACTACCATATTTGATAATTGCTTATACTTAAATTTCTGCAAAAGAAAAAGACAATCAATTTCTCGTTTGAAATCAACTGTCTTTCCTATGTCTTATTCGATTTTCCCAAGTGATAATGGCATAATTTATATCACACCATGTAAAATGCGGTTTCGCCTTGTAAATACAGCATTTTCCGCTTGTTAATGTATATTGTCTCTTGTTTTTTGTGCCCCCCTTGTTAGATAACGGGGGCTTTGAACGGCTCGCAAGCTCGCCGAACCGCCGAAGCGAACCGCCCCCTTGCAAGCATGGCGGAAAAATCTTAAGGATTTTCCCGCCAACGTGGTCGGATCGCTCCGTCGGTTTAACAGCTTTTCTGTTTCTCTCTAGTTATCTACGCATATAAATCAAATCGGTTATTCCGTTATAAGTCTGTGTTTTACAAAGCCTTAACTTTATTTCCCTGTCTATGTTGCCCAAAAGACGAACCCCATTTCCTAACAGAGTAGGAATAACAGAAATGTAATATTTATCAATCATATTTTTGCTTACCAACTGCTGAACAAGATTTGCTCCGCCACAAATCCAAATATCCTTTCCTGCTTCTTGTTTTAGCCGTTCCAATAATAAAACAGGATTTTCACTTGTAAAATGAATTTGTTGGGAAGAATTGCACTCTTTATGTGTTAATACATAAGTTGTAAATTTATTATATACCCATTCTTGCGGAGAAAGTTCAGTAACAACCTGATGAGAAGTATTCCACCCCATTAAGACAGTATCTATATCTTTGGTAAATTCTGTATAAGTGTCGATGTTTTCATTGTCATTTCCATGACCATTTAGCCAAGCTACTCCACCATTACCGTCCGCAATATATCCGTCAAGGCTCATGGCAATAAATAAAACTACTTTTCTCATTTTTTCTCTTTTATAAATACAAACAGGAATTTATTTCTCTTTTTTACTCATAAGGGAACAACTGATTGCTACAAATAAACCCATTAAAATCCATGGAAATGCTGCTCTTATAAAATCACTAACCATACTTTATTCCTCCTTAAATTCCAATTTCCTTAGTTCTACAAACTGAAATTTTTGCCTATGAATGTATCTTGTTCTTTATACGCAAACAGGCTTCTGTGTGCATAATCCAATGTCTTGAAAACGGCATTTGAATTAGTCCACAAATATCTTTATTACACCAATAATCAATCAGCCAAATTGCTTTTTCATTGTCGTTTACTACATTCAACGATTCTAAGTATCCTTTTCTTTCTTTCGGTATTTTTCTTTTCAATTCATCATAAGATAACCGTTCAAGCATTTTCTCAGTGCTTTCCCATACTTCGAAAATATATAAATATAATTCTTCCAGATTAAGCTGTTTTGAAAAGTCTGCAATCTGCTGTTTCATGAGTTCATTTCCTGTTGTAATGATAGGTGAATTGATACGCTCTTGATAATTGCCTGCAAAAAATACTTGTTCATCTTCATTTATCACTGTATGCACAACTATATCTTCAATGCGGAAAATATGCCAAATAGAATAAGCAATCGTCTTACTATGATAACCATCAGCGTTTATGAAGGGGATTGAGTTAAAATCTTCTCTGCATAATTCTTCTTTGAAAGATACTAAGGTTTGTATTAACTGACTTCGTAAAGTAAGTAAAGTATCAATACCCCTCTTATAAGTATCTTTCTTTTTTATTTGTGCCTGCATTGTTTTATTAAGTTCAGACCATTCCTTATTCATATTCAATACTCTCTCAAATTCTGATTTTATCGCCCCATACAAATTATTTCGTAAACAATCGGCGTCAGGACAGAGGAAAAAGCAGACTACATTTAGAATGTATCTGCCCATTCCTCTGGACTGCACACCGATTTTTACCAATTGAACCAAATCGCTGCGCCACAGCCTTGGCAGGCCATCGCGCAGCGATTTGGTTCAACTGGAATTTGTCTTACAACAATTTATATATGCATAAAAAGCAATATATTTATGAAAACACCCTAAATCCAAAATTTACTCAATTCATTTTTTCCTTACATAAAATGTTCTCGTATATTTCACTTCCTCACCAAGTGTTTCCCCTATCAAAACTTCAAAATCATTGATATCAAATTCTGGAAAGAATGTATCTCCATCTTCAATATTTAAATCTACTTCTGTGATATACATTTTATCTACTATTTGCAAAGCTTCCTTAAATAGTCCATATCCACCAGATATGTATACATCTCGTCCTTTAGCCAATAATAATGCATCTTCTAATGATTTAACTGAAACTAAATTATCTCCTTGATACTCTGTTGTGGTGGAAACAACAATATTCATTCTATTAGGCAACGGATGACCGATTTCTTCATAAGACTTTCGCCCCATAATAACCACATTACCCGTTGTTAACTCTCTAAATTGCTTTTGTTCTCCCTTTATTTTCCATGGTATATTACCATTCTTGCCTATAACATTATTCTTTGACCTCGCAACAATCAAACCTATCATCTATTTCATCCTCCATAATATGATGTCGTACCTGTGATTCCATCAAGTGCACCACATCTTAACAAACTCAAAATTATCTCGAACTAACCAGCTCGACAAATTCCTTTTTTGTCTTCATCTGCATTATATCATATTGTTATAAGCATTGCCATTTCTTTTCTGCTTTTGAAAAGTTACTTATCAGCCTATGTTTTGTAAAGGGTGATATTCAGCATTTCTCACGCAACAAGCCCTTGACAAACCATAGACTAATAAGTTTTAAGGTAATCAAGCAGAAATGAAATAGTCTGCTGTTTCACGGCAACAAAAAAGAGATACCAACACACTTATGTAGTATCTCTTAGTCTAGTAGCAATATTCTTTTGTTTGCAAGCAGGTAAACATGGGCTGTTTCTTAATATCTTTTTGTTTGGGAAACACCCCTCTCCCATTTTGAAACGGCTTTATCGGAAAGAAACAATCGTTCTGCCAGTTCTTTTTGTGTGTAGCCTTTTTCCTTTCGCAGCATTGCCACAAATGCTCCAAACTTTTGATTGTCGATTTCATACATGTTCCCCATCTCCTTGTTGTTTTTATGATTTTAGTGTAAAAGATTTTCCTTCTTTTGACAATCGACTGCCGGTAGAATGGCATTTTTTTTGCTTATTATTCGCTTATTTTCCGAAAAATACTGTACAGAATCTATGTGGTGTGCTATACTCTACCTCGCATTTAGCAAATCAGAGCACGGTTCTCTGGACTGGTTCGTGAACTTCCCAGTATAAAAAACCAAGTATCTCAGACATGCAGTTTAGACTGCAGAATCAAAAAGTAAAGGAGATTGGAGAATGAATGCAACAAAAGTCATCATTGACTGTGATCCTGGGATCGATGACGCTCTCGCCCTGATGCTGGCGCTGCGCTCACCGGAACTTGAGATTTTAGGGATTACAGTTGTCTCTGGGAACGTCCCGGCAAAACAAGGTGCAGAAAACGCAAAAAAAATCCTGCACTGGATGGATCGGATGGACATTCCCGTATATCTTGGAGAAGAACTGCCGCTTGTCATTCCTTATGTAGATGCAATGGACACCCATGGAACAGACGGTCTTGGCGAATCTCATTATCCAAAAATCACAGATGGAATCATACACAAAAACGGCGTGGAATTTATTGCCCGCACGCTGCAAAAGGCTGCCCTGGAGAATGAAGCCGTCTCGGTCATCGCACTGGGACCTCTGACCAACCTTGCCAGAGTCATACAGATGTATCCTGACAGTCTGAAAGGACTTGGGGAACTGATCAGTATGGGCGGAAGCTATCGAAGCCATGGAAACTGTTCTCCGGTAGCGGAATACAATTACTGGTGTGATCCTCACGCTGCCGAAATCATTTTTCGGGCATTTGAAGAACTGCCTGTTTTGCAGGACAAGCAAATTCATATGGTGGGACTTGATGTGACCAGAAAAATCGTACTGACGCCAAATCTTCTCGAATACATGTGCGTTACAGATCCGACGATGGGAGAACGGATCCGGCGGATTACCCGGTTCTATTTTGATTTTCACTGGAAACAGGAAGGAGTCATTGGCTGTGTGATCAACGATCCCCTTGCTGTGGCTTATTTTATCGACCGCTCTTTATGCAGCGGAATCAATGCCTGTACCAGGATCGCCACCGAAGGTCTTTGCATCGGGCAAAGTGTCGTAGATGGATTTGATATCTGGAACGGCAAAAAAAATACTCATGTATTGACAGAAGTAGATGGAATGCGGTTTATGCAGATGTTTCTGGAGCGTCTCTTTCAAATTCCACCAAAGAAAAGTCTTCCGGTGCTGGAGCAGATCTTAAGTGGAGGTGTCCGATGAAACGACTCACAACAACCAAAGTATGTATATTGGCGCTCTGCGCAGTGATCAATCTGATCGGTGGACAGGCTGCTCTTCTGTTTCGGCTGCCCATTTATCTGGATTCCATCGGAACGGTATTTGCCGCAGCCATCCTGGGACCTGTTTATGGAATGCTCCCTGGAATCTTGAGCAATCTGATCAGCGGAATGACAATGGATATTTATTCCCTCTACTATCTCCCGGTTCAGATGATCACCGGATGGATGGCAGGATTTGTCTTTCAAAAATTCCCTCCGCACACAGGAAAAGACCTGGGAAAAATCCTGCTGGGAGCCGGAATGATCAGCCTTCCGGGAACGCTGGTCAGTTCTTGTATCACCGCAGTTGTTTTCGGCGGGATCACCTCTTCCGGATCTACGATTCTGGTGCAGCTTTTCCATCATCTTGGCATGGGACTGACTGCCAGCATCTGTATGGTGCAAGGGCTGACTGACTATGCAGACAGAGCCGTTGTCCTTGGATTGACAGCAACACTGCTTTCCATGCTGCCGGCAGGCTATCAACGTGTTTCAAGATAAGGAGAGAGCAAATGGAACGATATAATCAGATCACCAATAAGAATCCGCGAGAGATCGTATTGTTAAAGGGCAGACCCTGTGCCTGGGGGAAATGCCGCTTCTGTGACTACATCGAAGACAATTCCAGGAATCTGGAAGAGATGAATGCTCTGAACCGGGAAGTTCTCTCTCATGTCACGGGAGAACTTGGTGTTTTGGAAGTCATCAATTCCGGAAGCTGCTTTGAACTTCCCAAAGAAACCCTGCGCATGATCAAAGAACTTATTCAAGAAAAAGGGATTCAGCGCCTTTTTTTCGAATCTCACTGGATGTATCGAAACCATCTGCAGAAAATGCGGGACTACATGGGGATTCCCATTACCTTTAAAATCGGGGTAGAAACTTTTGATCGGGAATTTCGGGAAACTTATCTGAATAAACATGCAGATTTTCAGTCTCCGGAAGAAGTACGCAAGTATTTTGATTCCCCCTGTCTGATGGTGGGGATCAAAGGACAGACAAAAGAGATGATCGATTATGATATGCAGATGTTAAAAACACATTTTGAACTGGGAACCGTCAATGTATTTACCAATAACAGTACCGATGTCACACGTGACCAGGAGCTTGTAGACTGGTTTATGGAAAAATATGCGGCTCTTTTGGACGACCCCAGTGTGGAAGTCCTATATGAAAAAACAGATTTCGGTGTAGGGGATTAAATTTCCCGACCACCGAAATCTGTTTTATTTTGCATTCCACTGACCGATCACTTCATTGACTGTGGAAACGGTCACAAACACATTCTTGTTTGTCGTATGCAGATAATGAAGGAGCAATCGATACTCCTGCTGTGCCAGGATCGTTACCAGCTCTGTCCGATGCTTTTCATCATAAGCTCCCTGCGCGGTATACAAGGTTGCCCCTCTCTTTAAGTCATGGATGATGTAATGCTGGATCTCCTTGTAATCATCCGATATGATACAGACTCGTTTGCGCTTCTTAAAACCATCAATAAAATAGTCCACTGCCACCCCATTGGCATAGGTTCCCAAAAGACTGACGATCAATGTGGGAACATCATAAACAAGGATGGAAGTCATGGCTGTCACAAATCCTGAAAACATCACTGCTTTTCCAAGTTCTACATGCGTAAACTTATTTAAGATCTTGGCAACAATATCCAGTCCGCCGGAAGAGGCATTGACATGAAACAACATCGCCTGTCCAAGTGCAACCACCAATGTGTAAGCAACCAGATCAAACACCTGATTTCCGGTTACCGATTCTGTCACCGGGATCAGATGCTCGAACATCCAGAGAAAGACCGAGAGCAGAACCGATGTATACACTGTTTTTGCTCCAAAATCTTTTCCGATCAAGAGAAAGCCGATCACCAAAAGGATGGCGTTCAACAGAAACGTCAGTGCAGAAATAGAAATCCCTGAAAGCTGAGAAATAACCAGCGCAAGACCTGCTACACTTCCCATCACGATCTTGCTTGGAACCATAAAGAAATAGACTGCCGCAGAGACAAGCAGCATGGCAAAGGTAATGACTGCAAATTCCCGGATCGTATTTTTTGATTTCATGTATGTTATCTCCTGTATTACGATTTATAATTTAGAAAAACTCCACAGATTTTGGATCTGTGGCTCCAGCGTTGCATAATTCCAGGTACGGCTGCTCTTCTCTTTGCTGTTCGGATCATACACGGTAATCTCTCCGTCTTTGATTTTTGTCAGCACGATAAAATGTCCTTCCGTAGTAAAATCTCCCGGCTTCATACTGCAGATCACAGGATGTCCTGTCTGCAGAGCCTCTGTCACAGCACTTTCTGACAATGCCATTTCCATTCCGGAGACACCAAAATGAGCGGCAACCTCTGTCATCAGGCTCCAGCTGCTGCCGGATCCTTCCACATAATAGCCATTGGAATCCGCATAGGATGCGATCGCATAAGGAGTGATCGTACCATTTCCTGTCAAACCTGCAGCAACCATGGAAAGAGCCGTAGGACCACATCCACTGTTCGCCATGATTCCATCTCCATAATGCAGATATCCCCACCGCTCATCCCATTGGAGCAGCAGTGGAAATTCGCCTTCTTTGATCTCTCCGATGGATTCTGGAGCCGGAGTGTCTTTCTTTTCTGGATAATCTGCTACAAATTCGGTTGTCTCTTCATTTTTAGCAAGTAGTTCCAGGAGACTTACCGGATAACTGCCGGAATCTTCCAGAATCTTCTGTACCCGTTTCTCTTCCTTTGCACGTTCCAGAAGGATGGTCTGAAACTCCTCGGATAATGTGCCGTCACTGCATACAAAGTCATAATCTGGAAGGGGTGTCTCTTCGCTTTGTGTCTGTTTGGTTTCTTTTTCTGTATCCTGTGTCTGTATCTGTTTGTCTTTCTTTGGTTCTTCTTTTTGAAATTTTTCAAAAATCCATCGTCCTGCCAGCACCAAAATTGCTGCCAGAACCAGAACGCAGATCGTGCGCTCTACCAATACAACTTTCTTTCTGTCAAATCTTCTTTTTCTTCTTTGGTATGCCATAATTTAACCTCCGGTAACAGCATAACATATTCCTACAATGCTTTCCATACCTGAATGAGTTCTTCTTTGATTTCTTTCGGTGTCAGCTGTTTTTCAATCTGATCAGCAATCTGACTGCTGGTGACATGAGAAAACTCCAGTTTTCCATAATCTGCCCATACAAAACAGACAAAACATAAGATTGCAAGCCCAAGGCGGAACAAAAAGGAATTGCTCTGGGCATCCTCTTCCTGTTCGGAGTCCAATGTGGACTGATATCTTGGATGGACAGGCATCCTGTTCCATTCTGTTTCATGACAGAGCCTTCGTGTCTGCTGAAGAAGCTCCCTGCGGCGCGCCTCTGAATCATTCATATGATATTCCCTCCTGATGTTCCATCGCAAAACATGATACACATAAAAAGACATATGACAAGTCTCTTATCCCATCATATGTCTTTGCTGGATCCATTAGAATCTCTGTATTTACCGATCTGCCAGTTCTTTGACAATATCTTCCCAGGTCACACCGCGTTCTACCATCAGAACCATGGCGTGGTACAGAAAATCGGAAATTTCATATTTAATTTCTTCGGGATTCGGATTTTTGGCTGCGATTACGATTTCCGTTGCCTCTTCTCCGACCTTTTTTAAAATCTTATCAATCCCCTTGTCAAACAGATAATTGGTATAAGAGCCTTCTTTTGGATTCTGCTTCCGATCTGCAATGGTATCATACACAGATTCAAATACCTGAAGCGGATTCTTGGAATCGTATTCACTGCCTACGATCTGTCGGTAAAAACAACTGCGGTTTCCCGTATGGCAGGCAGCTCCCACCTGCTCCACTTTTGCCAGCAGGGTGTCATTATCACAATCTACAGACAGCGTCTTTACATATTGGTAATGTCCGGATGTCTCTCCTTTCACCCAGCGGCACTGACGGCTGCGGCTGTAATATGTCATTTTTCCGGAACGGATCGTGTGTTCAAATGCTTCCTGGTTCATATATGCCATCATCAATACTTCATTGGTCTTATAATCCTGCACAACGACCGGAAGAAGCCCGTCTGCGTTCAGCGTAAACTCAGAAAATTTCATGGCGCTTTCCAAGGAAGTCATCTGAATCCCTTCCGTGGTACAAAGTGTTTTAAATCCAGAAAGATCCAGTTCTGGTCTGCTGATAAATTTCCCGGACACCCCTTTGACGCCTTTGCATTTTAAGATTTTCAGGATTTCTTCCTGTTCCATCGTATCTGTCAGGACTACACAGGGGATTTCTGTAATGTTCATCACAGACAGAAGATCCAAGCGGTGCATAAACAAAATTTCGGAGCTGAATTTATCGATCAGATGCTGCTGTTTGAACAGGGCGTCAAAATCATTCAGCGATACCGCGATCCTCTCTTTTCCAAACCGCTTGGATACTTCTTCGATCAGCTCAAAGGAAACTGCCTTGGAAAAATTCAAAATGGCCCGTTTCGCTCCGGCATACAAAATTTTCTTGACATCTTCCTGCCTGCGGATATTTCCCCCTGCGATCATAGGAATACTGATCACCCGATTGATCTTCTTCATAATATCGATGGCTTCGTCATGTTCTTCGTCTGCATGCGAGAGATCAAATACGATCAGTTCGTCTGCGCCTTTGTCACAATATGTTTTTGCAAGTTCTACGACATCTTCTGCAATGACTTCTTGATCGTCAAACCATCGGACTGCCTTTCCTTTGTAAATGAAAATACAGGGAATCAATCTTTTATAACTCATAGTTTTTGTTCTCCTTTATAAGCTGCCTTTCGTAGACCATATTCCGCCCATCCGCGGTTCTTCCATAGTCGCCATATCCAACGCTTTCCCAAATGCCTTAAACAATGCTTCTGCCATATGATGATTGTTGATGCCGTCTAAGATTTTCAGATGCAGATTCATGGCCGCACTGTAGGAGACTGCATAGAAAAATTCACGGAACATTTCTGTATCCAACGTACCTAATCTTTCTGTTGTAAATTCTGCCTGATAGTTCAGATAGGGGCGTCCGGAAAGATCAATGGCGCACATTGCCAGGGTCTCATCCATGGGAAGCAGAAAACTTCCATACCGTTTGATTCCCATCTTATCTCCCAGCGCTTCGGCAATAGCCTGTCCCAGTACGATTCCGGTGTCCTCGACCGTATGGTGGGAATCCACTTCCAGATCACCGTTGACACAAAGATCCAGATCAAACAGTCCGTGTCTGGCAAATCCGCTTAACATATGGTCAAAAAACGGAATCCCTGTTGCAATCTTATGTTCTCCGGTTCCGTCCAGATTGATCCTCACAGAAATCTCGGTCTCTTTGGTCTTACGTTCTACAGATGCAATGCGTGGTTTCATATCTCATTCCTCTTTTCAAAACGAACGTGAACAGAATTGGCGTGGGCTGTCAGCTGCTCTGCTTTTGCAAACGTCTCAATCTCTTCATGTACTGCTTCCAAAGCCTGTCTGGAGTAAGAAATAATACTTGATTTTTTCAGAAAATCGTCTACAGACAATGGGGAAAAGAATTTTGCGGTCCCATTGGTCGGAAGGACATGGTTCGGCCCTGCAAAATAATCTCCCAGTGGCTCACTGCTGTATTCACCGATAAAGATCGCTCCTGCATTGCGAATCTTTGTCATCACGGTAAAAGCATCCTTTGTCATGATCTCCAGATGTTCCGATGCAATTTCATTGGCAGCCTCAATGGCAGCTTCCAGTGTATCGGCAATCAGGATATGTCCGTAATTGTCCAGAGATTTCTGTATAATCTCTCCTCTGGAAAGCTCTGCCACAAAACCATCCACCTCCCGTGATACTTCTTGGGCAAGTGCCTCACTGGTGGTGACCAGAATCGCAGAAGCCAGTTCATCATGCTCTGCCTGGGAGAGAAGATCCGCTGCCACATATCGCGGATTTGCAGTCTCATCTGCCAACACTAAAATTTCACTCGGTCCTGCAATGGAATCAATGCTGACATGCCCGTAAACTGCTTTTTTTGCAAGGGCTACGTAAATATTTCCCGGTCCTACGATCTTGTCAACTTTGGGGATGCTCTCTGTTCCATACGCCAGCGCCGCGATCGCCTGTGCTCCGCCCACTTTATAGATCACATCCACACCTGCTTCTTTGGCAGCTACCAGAGTCGCCGGATTGACATATCCGTCTTTTCCCGGAGGCGTGACCATGATGATCTCATCCACACCGGCAACTTTCGCCGGCACAATATTCATCAGTACCGAAGACGGGTATACTGCCTTTCCGCCCGGTACGTATACACCCACTCTCTGAAGCGGCGTTACCTTCTGACCCAGGATCGTACCGTTCGGTTTGCTGTCAAACCAGCTATACTGCATTTGCTTGGCGTGATAGGATTCGATATTTTTCAGAGATTTCCGGATCACATCCAGCAAAGCGGCATCCACCTGCTCATATGCATTCTGGATTTCGGCTTCTGTTACCTGAATGTTGTCTGCATTCAGTTTTACACCGTCAAATTGTTCTGTATAGGCAAACAGTGCCTCATCCCGTCTGGTTTTTACCGCATCCAGGATCTCTCTGACGCATGTCTCATACTGTTCATAGCTGTTGGGACTTCTTTGCAGTAAATCTTCCAGCAGATTCTTTTTGGTTGTTTCATCCAGTCGTTCGATTCTCATACGTTTCCCCCCTCTGACAAATTTCTAATCTTTCCGATCAGCTCCCGGATCCGGTCATTTTCCATCCGCATACTTACTGGATTGACGATCATACGGGCAGACAATGGGCAAACCTCTTCCAAAACGGTCAGTCCATTCTCTTTCAGAGTGGATCCGGTCTCCACAATATCCACGATCACTTCGGAAAGTCCTACGATGGGAGCCAGTTCAATGGATCCATTCATCTTGATGATCTCCACAGTCTGATGTTTTTTATTGTAAAAATAGTCTTTGGCGATCTGCGGATATTTTGTCGCAACACGGATCACTTCCCGATGTTCCAGAAGTTCTTTGGCATCCCAGGGCCCACAGACACACATCTTACAGGTACCAAATCCCAGATCGAGCACTTCATGCACATTGCGTCCTTCTTCCACAATAATGTCTTTTCCGACCACGCCGATATCTGCCGCGCCGTACTCTACATAAGTCGGCACGTCCGGTCCTTTTGCGAGGAAAAACTTTAATTTTAATTCTTCATTGACAAACACCAGCTTTCGGGAGTCTTTTTCTTTCATCTCTTCACAGGTGATTCCAAGCTGCTCCAAAAGTTCCAGTGTTTTATCTGCCAGCCGTCCCTTTGTCAGGGCAAATGTTAAATATTTCATCGGTTCTCCCCCGCTTTCGCTTTTTTTCTGGCATTTACCTTCTTTTCTTCTCCGGTGGAGAGATTAACCATGTCGATCGTCAGATTTTCATTCAGATATAACATACTGACTGCATGTTTCCGTTTTCCATAAGCGATAAAAGATTTTTTTTGCTCTTCCTCTGTCCGCTTCAGTAATTCGATATACTTTCCCTTTTCCCGGAAATCCCTTGCCAGGGAAATGGCCCATTTTTCTGTCCGTTCCGTGTATACAATGAGATTGTTGTGCCCCACATCTACCGAAATCTTCTGCCTGGATAAGGCATGGAGCAGTTCATCAATGATGATTGCAAACCCGATAGAAGGGGTCTGCTTTCCGAATTTCTCCAGCAGATGATCGTAACGTCCCCCTGTTACAACAGCGTCTCCGGTGCCATAGGTATATGCCCGGAAAATGATCCCGGTATAGTATCCGTAACGGCTGCTCATACTCAGATCAAATGTCACATAATCTTCCACCCCGTATAGTGCCAGCAGTTTATAGATCTTTAAAAGTCTTCCAACTGCCTGCTTTGCCTGTACAGTAGGCGCACATTCCACGGCCTGCTTCAGAACCTCCACATCTCCGGCAAGTTCCGGCAGGATCCGAAATGCCTGCTTGATCTTCGGATCTGCCTCTGCGTGTTCCAATAGCTCTTCTACTCCGAAAAAGTTTCGGTTTGCGATCAGATCGTCGATTTCCTCTTTTTGTGTTTCATCCAAAGCTGTGGCATCGATCAGGCTCTGCAGGAAATCTACATGTCCGATATTGACCTGAAATTCTTTCAGTCCTACTTTTTTCAGTCCATCCACAACCATGGCGATCATCTCGGCGTCTGCCTCTACAGAATCGATGCCGATCAATTCTGCGCCAAGCTGTGTGTTCTCTTTCAGACGTCCCTGATAACTGCTGTGATTGATAAAAGTATTGCCCATATAACAAAGGCGGATTGGAAATTCCTCAGTCTCAAATATGGTAGCTGCCGCCCGGGCAATGGAAGGCGTCATATCCGGGCGCAGAGCAAGTATGTCTCCCTCCCGGTCAAAAAATTTGTATAATTCTCTGGATGAGATGGTTCCGATTTCCTTTCGGAACACCTCAAAATATTCAAATGTGGGAGTCTGGATATCCTGATAGCCGTAAAGATGCAGTACCTGATGAAGTTTCTCCTGTACTGTCAGTTTTGTCCTGCACTCTTTGCTGTAGATATCCCGAACTCCTTCAGGGGTATGTAACTTTTGTTCCATGTGTCCCAACATCCTTTCACTTTACTATGCTAACATGTTAAATCATTCTGTAATTATACGGAGTTTCTGATCGTCTGTCAATCCCTGTCATCCAAATCTTTCTGGATATAATCCAGATATGGCACCAGACAGTGATTCTTTAACTGCATAAAATATTCCGGAGAAAGCTCTGTAAAACGGATGCTTTTCCGTCCTCCGTTTTTCGCCCGCTCCCAGAACGAATATAATTCTGCAAACCGCATATAATACAAAATTTCCCGCTGACTGTAATAAATGATCAGAAAGGAAATTCCCTGTTGTTTTTCATATTTTTCCATAAATGAGATCTGATGCTCATGTACATTCTGCAGGGGGAAGGTATCTGCTGCACATTCTTTTGCATCAAAACAAACGGGGATGCCCTGTACCGCACCAATGTAGTCCACGGTACTGATCTTTTCAAAATATGCCAAGGTGATATGTCTGCGTTCTTTGTCGATCCGGACCGGGGTAATGGGAGTGGGGATCTTCTGGATCAGCGCCAGCCCCGTCTCCTCGTACCGTGTATTGGTGTAGTTGATCATATCTTCCAGCGTAGATCCCCGCAGCCCTCTTGAATTCCAGGTTCCCATTACTGCACTCCCTGTTCTTTGACAATCCGAAGAAAGGGTTCTGGAAGCGGTGCCTGAAATTCCTTCCTGGATACTTCTTTTAATGCCCCCTCACAGACCGGAAACTTCAGGCGGGCCGCATGCAAAAGCTGGGATCTGACCTGATAACGCTTCCTGTATTCCTGGTTGAGCCTGACATCTCCATATTTGGGATCTCCGATTAAAGGATGTCCAAGAGATGCCAGATGTGCGCGGATCTGGTGGGTTTTTCCGGTGATCAGATGCACCTCCAGAAGTGTCACATCATGATTGCTTTTGACCGGGCGGTATTCGGTTGCAATCCATACACTGTCCGGCATTTTCTGTGCTGTAATTTCTACTTTATTGGTCTGCGTGTCTTTTTTCAGCCATCCTTCGATCCGGGACGACTCTTTGATTTCTCCTTTTACCAGACAAAGATAATATTTTCCGATACTGCGGTCATGAAAGAGCTGATTCAATGCCTGCAGCCCGGCCATAGTTTTTCCGGCAGCAACGATCCCGCTTGTATTGCGGTCCAGCCGGTTGCAGATCGACGGACGAAAGGTCTTAAGATCTTCTTCACGCAAAGCACCGGAGCGCACCAGATAAGAAATCAGATGCTCCACCAGAGACTGGTCTGTCGAAGATGCTTTTTGGGAAAGCATTCCCACAGGCTTATTGATCAGGATCACATCCGGATCCTCATATAAAATATCCAGTTCTTCTTCCGTATATTCTGAAAAAACTTCCGAAAATTTTTGAATGGTTTCATCCGAAAGGAACAGCTTCACACAGTCCCCTTTTGCCAGCTTTTCATTTCCTGCCGCTTTTTTCCCATTTAATGTGATATTCTTTTTTCGGAGCATCTTATAGAAAAAACTTTTGGGCGCAAGATTCAGATATTTTGCCAGAAGTTTATCCAGCCTTTGTCCTGCTTCCTGTTCTGTAATTTGTATTTCCTGCATATTGTCCCTGACTCCTTTTACATGGACAGATTGAGAAGAAGACGCTTTGTATCCTCTTCTTCGGACTGTCCGTCCGCATGATGATTTTCTACTTTTGCAATCTCCTCCAGGCCCTCGATTCTGGAGAGAAATGTTTTGTAGTTATGATAAAACTTCACGGAAGAATAGGCGATCTGATTTCGGGTCATCATCTCCCGCACATGTTTTCCCAGTATGTCCAGATCCACCGTTTCACTGGAAGTATAACCAAAAACCGTTTCATGGGAAATTACCACACATTCCACCGGCATGATCTTCTCTCTGGTAGTCAGTACCAGATCATATACCCGCAATGTATGCGGTGCTTTTTCGTTCACTTCCTGCACCAGTTTCTGACCCACAGATTTGTACGGAAACCGGGTGATCACGCCGACCAGTGCTTTTGCAGCCGGAAGGCAGCCCAAAATAGCGACAATGGTCAGCAGATTTTTTCTGGTTCCTGTCTGCACGTATCCCAGTGTAAACACGGCTGCTACCATTCCGAAATAAATGATCGTCCGTATGATCTCCACTTTCTTTTTATAATCCAGATATCCTGGATTTCCCTTTGCAACTCGTTTCATTTGTCTTTCACTCCTACCTTTTTCCAGCCATTTCTATTGTCAATATCCACTCTGTGGGAATCAGTCTTCCAAAGAGCCTTGTCAGTTTCATGCAGATTCCATACACAGAGACCGGCTTTCTCTTTCTGGAATCCAGAAGCGCCTGTCTCACGACTTTGGAAGGATCTGCTAACACCAGTTTCTTCAAAGGGCTTCCCAGGGGGCCGCTGACTTCAAAAAATTCTGTATCCACCGGTCCCGGGCAGACTGCTGTTACCCAGATCCCCCGTTGTTTCCATTCCGCATGCAATGCCCTGGAAAAGCTGAGCACGTAGGATTTTGTAGCGGCATACACGGCAAACCCTGCCTGTGGGAAAAAAGCCGCAGAAGATGCAAGCTGCAAAATCCGGCTTCCTTTGGAAAAATAAGGTTCACATAACAGAGTCATCTCCGTCAATGCCTGACAATTCAACGAAATCATCCCGGCCTGTGCTCCCGGGCTGTTCTGCTCCAGGTCCGAAATAAGTCCGCTCTTCCCGAATCCTGCGCTGTTGACCAGCATGCGGATGTCCGGGCACTCTCTGTTTAGTTCCTCTCGAAAGGTCTGCAAAAACCGGGGACTGGTTAGATCTCCTGCAAAGATCCGCACCGGAAGATCCACTTCTTCCTGCAGTTTGCGCAGCCGTTCTTCTCTTCTTGCAGTCACCCATATTTCATCCAGCTGACTGTAAAAATGAGGGATTTGACGTACAAATTCCCGCCCCATTCCGGAGGAGGCCCCGGTTACCACTGCAATTCTCATGATCTGCGCCTCTTTTCCGTCTTCTTTTTCTGCACGCTGCGGATGGTCGTTTTCTTTTTGGGTTTCCGCTCCTTTTGTGACACAGCCTGCTCTTTTTTCAGTCTCCTCGGCCGGATCAGACATTTTGGTCCAAATCCCACCAGATCCATCCTTCCGGCTTTTTTCAATGCTTCGGATACCAACTCATAATTCTCAGGATTCCGATACTGGATCAACGCTCTCTGAAGCGCTTTTTCATGCGGGTTCTTCGGCACATACACCGGTTTCATGGTACGTGGATCTACGCCCGTATAATACATACAGGTAGAGATCGTGGACGGTGTCGGGTAAAAATCCTGTACTTGTTCCGGCATATATCCCAGATCCCGGCAGTACTCTGCCAGCTGCACCGCTTCCTTCAAGGTAGATCCCGGATGGGAAGACATCAGGTACGGCACCAGATACTGATCTTTTTTCAGTCTTTGATTCATGGCATGGAATTTTTCCGTAAATTTTTCGTAGACTGCATTGGATGGTTTTCCCATCATTTCAAGTACCGGGTCTGCGACGTGCTCCGGCGCTACTTTTAATTGTCCGCTGACATGATATTCACACAGCTCCCGCAGGAACGTCTCCTTTGGATCTGCCAGAAGATAATCGAACCGGATCCCCGAACGGATAAACACTTTCTTTACTTTTGGTACCTTTCTGAGCTTACGCAGTAATTCCACATAATCCTTGTGATCGGCATTGAGATTTTTGCAGGGGGTCGGGAACAGACACTGCCTGTTCTTGCAGACTCCTTTGGTAAGCTGTTTTTCACAGGAAGGATGACGAAAGTTCGCGGTAGGACCACCCACATCATGGATATATCCTTTAAAGTCCGGATCCTTTGTGATCTCTTCTGCCTCCTTCAGCAGCGATGCATGGCTTCTGGTCTGCACGATCCGTCCCTGATGAAATGTCAGCGCACAAAAACTGCATCCGCCAAAACATCCCCGGTTGCTGATGAGACTGAACTTGATCTCTGCCGTAGCCGGAACGCCGCCTTCTTTTTCATAATCCGGGTGTGCACAACGTGTGAAAGGCAGTGCATACACGTCATCCATCTCCATTTGCGTCAGTGGTTTGGCCGGCGGATTCTGAACCACATATAAATGATCCGAATATGGCTCTACCAGACGTTTTCCAGAAAATGGATCGGTATTGCAGTACTGGGTATAAAAACTCTTTGCATAGGTGAGCTTTTCTTTTTTTAGTTCTTCGTAAGACGGCAGGATCACGGCATCATAAACAGAATCCAGCGATCTGGTTTTGACAACGGTTCCGTCAAGATACGTCAGATCTGAAATGTCAATCCCGGAATCCAGAGCCTCCGCGATTTCTACGATGGAATGCTCTCCCATTCCATACGAAATCATATCCGCTCCCGAATCCAGCAATATGGAGCGTTTCAGACGGTCAGACCAGTAATCGTAATGAGCAAGCCTTCTCAGACTGGCTTCGATCCCGCCCAAAATCACCGGAGTCTGCTTATAGGTCTGACGGATCAGATTGCCATAAACAACTGCCGCATAATCGGGACGCTTTCCCATGACGCCGCCGGGTGTGTAAGCATCTGTCTTTCTGCGCTTTTTGGATACGGAATAATGGTTCACCATGGAATCCATATTTCCCGCAGAAACAAGAAATGCCAGTCTTGGTTCCCCATAAATGGCAATACTGTCTTTCTCTTTCCAGTCCGGCTGGGAGATGATCCCGATCCGATAGCCCCTGGATTCCAGAAGTCTGGTAATGACCGCTGGTCCAAAGGAGGGATGATCCACATAGGCATCCCCTGTGATATAGACAAAGTCCACCTGATCCCATCCCCGTGCTTCCATATCTTTTCTGCAAATTGGTAAAAACCGTTCTCTCATGTATTTATACTCCACATCTTTCATATGTTTTTGCTTTGATTTCGTCATAACTGCGAATAAAATAATCTGCTTTTTCTCTCTTCTCCACTTCATCAGAAGCAGAAAAGGCATCCTCCACTGCGCAGACTGTCATCCCCGCATTTTTTCCGGCCTGGATCCCTTTTGGCACATCTTCAAACACCAGACACTCTTTTGGATCTACCTGAAGATCTTCTGCCACTTTCAGATAAACATCCGGAGCCGGCTTTCCTTTTGCCACCTCACAGGCTGTCCGCACCGAAGAAAAATACTCCCGGATCTGTAACGCATCCAGCGCTGCAAGCGCCAGTTTTTCTGCATTGCTGGTGGCGATTCCCATGGGGATCTGCTGTTCTTTTAAATATTCCAGAAACGCTCTTGCACCGGGTTTGAGCGGAACTTTTGTCTGATACAGGTGAAGCGTCATCTGGATCCATTCTGTTTGTACTTCCTCTATGGTCTGATGTAAGGTTGGAAACACATCCAGAAAATACTGGGCGGTTTCGGTATAACTCTTTCCTTCCAGCGCTTTTGCAAAGCCATCCGGAGGAGTCAGATGATATTTTTCCAGATAAATGCGGTCTACCTCCGGCCAGATCCACATAGAATCTGTCAATGTACCATCCATATCAAAAATTACTGCTTTTTTCCCAGTGAGCATAATACTTCCTTCTCTTTCTCTGTCAATTCCCGATATTCGCCGGGCTTTAATGTGTCATCCAGTTTCAAAGGGCCCATCTCCAGACGCTTTAAATACAATACCTGTTTTCCTACTGCTTCAAACATCCGCTTGACCTGATGGAACTTCCCTTCACAGATCGTCAGCAGAATCTCCGAGATATCGCCTGCTTTGAGGATCTTTAACAGTGCCGGACGGGTCAGCTTTTCCTCCTGAATATCCACCCCTTCTGCAAAGGCATGGATATCTTCTTCTGTCACGAAGCCCTGTACTTTTGCATAGTATACTTTCTCTACGTGCTTCTTCGGAGCAAGCAGACGATGCGCCAGCTCCCCGTCGTTTGTGATCAGAAGCAGTCCTTCCGTATCTTTGTCCAGGCGCCCCACCGGAAACAGATCTTTTCGCTTTTTGGTTTCGATCAGATCCAGAACCGTCTTCTCTTTGGAGTCTTCGGTTGCCGAAATCACTCCCGCCGGCTTATGAAGCATATAATATTCCTTCTGCAGATACCCCACAGTCTGACCGCCAAAGGTCACCTGCATACAATCCGTATCGATTTTGGTCTCCGGCTTTTTCACACAGCAGCCATCTACGGATACCAGACCTTTGCCGATGGCTTTTTTCACTTCACTTCTGGTTCCCATCCCCATGTCCGCAAGATATTTATCTAATCTTATCTTCATGTTGTTCATCCTTATGACTGCCAACGCCATCCCGGCAGATACTTATTTTTCAGCGCCTGATTGGCAAGTTTTCCAAATCCCAGCGGGTAACCGTCCACACAGACCAGATACCATCCTTTATCGTTTCGTCCGGTCAGATCTTCTACATCCAGCGTCTCCCCTTTGAGATACTTGATGACGCGTTCATCCTGCACACTCAGATTTAAAATCTTGGCATACTCTTCCCGCTTTAATGACATGGCAAATGCCTGGCTTGGCTCAAATCGTTTTTTCTTCAGTTCTCCCAGCAAAAGCCCGGTACGCAAAAAGCGGATCCCGGTTAAGTTCGGCAGACCCTGGGGCATGTAATATACCCGTTCCCCATGGATCTCCACTCTGGAAGGATCCAGTTTCCAGGAAACATCTTGAAAAAATTCTTCCAACTCCAGCGGCAGTTTTCCACCCTTTTTGCAGTTTTTCTCTTTCAGGGAAACCGCCGGCGCATCTCCTTTTTTCAACAGCGCCAGATAATGGCCTTCTCCTTCCATTCGGTGCGGAAAAATCCGTACCGTCTTCGCAAATTCTGGATTCTTGCTTTTGGTAACTTCCGGCATCCCGTTTGCAAATCCTTCATATCCTTCCATCTCACAAATCTGAAACTCCGGATATTCTTCCAGCAGATATTCGATGGTCTGTTCATTTTCCGACGGATCAAAGGTACAGGTGGAATACAGCATCATGCCTCCAGGCCGCAGCATGGAAGCCGCCTGCGTCACGATACTTCTCTGGATCTTCGAGAAAAATTCCGGCCCGTGCTCTTCCCAGGCCTTGACCATTTTCTTATCCTTTCGGAACATCCCCTCTCCGGAACAAGGAGCGTCGATCAGGATCTTATCAAAATATTCCGGAAAATACTCGGTCAGTCGTCCCGGCTCTTCGCTGAGGACCAGCATATTTCCGATGCCAAACAACTCTATATTTTTTAACAGGCCTTTTGCCCGGGAATTGCTGATATCATTTGCCATCAAAACCCCTTCTCCCTGCAGCTTGGCGCCAAGTTCTGTGGCTTTTCCTCCCGGAGCTGCACATACATCCAGCACCTTATCTCCCGGCTCGATCCAAAGACGATCTGCAGGTGTCATGGCGCTTGGCTCCTGTAAATAGTAAAGTCCTGCAAAATAATAAGGATGCTTCGCGGGCTGAATCTGATCTCCGTCATAATAAAAGCCATTGGAAATCCACGGAACCGGGCGCAGCGGCCATGGCGCGATCTTTAAAAATTCTTCTACCGAAATTTTATTGGTATTCACCCGGAGCCCATAATGCCTCGGTTCTTCATAACACTGTAAATATGCTTCGTATTCTTCCCCTAACAGGGATTTCATTTTTTCTTCAAATGTACTTGGTAAATTCATAGTTCTCCTCCACATGAACATGATTATATCATACTTCCCATGACAAGACTACCTGGAATCCGCACATTTTATCCGTGTGTTCTGGATATAAGAAAGCACCGGATATGGATTCACACTGACTTCTTCTGTCTGATCCCGCAAATAAATCCCCAGATGCAAATGAACCGGAAACTTCCCGGTCGTTCCTTCTTCCTTTCCATATCCACTGTCTCCCATATATCCCAGAAGCTGTCCTGCTTGAATGGAATCTCCTTTTTTAACAGACCCATAAGAGTCCAGATGGGCATAGTAAAAATAGGCGCCCGATGGCGCAGTGATCCCAATCCTCCACCCTCCCTGCTCCAGCCAGCCTTTTTCTGTCACCACTCCATCTGTCATACTGACCACAGGATAATAACCCGGTACATTTTTTTCTGCCATGATATCGGTTCCTTCATGCCCCCTCTTTCCTCCATAATTTCTCTCAAACATCCACGAGTCTGTAAAGGAAACATCTGCATCTTCTGACAACAGGCGGGCAACCGGGAAATATTGGACATCATTCCAGATGGCTCTGCACATCTGCACATAAGGCTCCCATCCCGCTTTCGTTCTCCATCGGGAAAACAGTCTTTGAAACGTCTCCTCTGAAAATGGACCCGGAAATTCCCTGGCGGAAAAATCCGTTGCCATCCAATACAGTGCAGCCTCTCTTCCCGGATCCCCGGTATTGGCAAGATAATCCTGCATGGGTGCAGAAAGGCTCTGCCTGCGAAACTCCGGCTTCTGAACCGTAAAATGCTGCAATCGCTGAAAACTGCTCTCAGAAAACAAAAACATGGTTCCCCATACCGTAAAAAAAACCAGCAAAAACAGACTGACCAGATACTTTTGATCATGTCGTTTCATCGTCTTTCCTCATCAACCGTCTTTGTCATATCCTATGTCATGCTTTCTTCGAACTTTCCCTCATAAAACCTGTTTTTCTTTCATATCCATTAGCAACAGAAACTTAGGGAGACCTGCTGTGAAAAAAAATATTTCTCCGGTGATACTGATGCTTTGCTTTGGGCTGATGCTATTGCTTCCGGAAGAAGTCTTTCAGGGAGCAAGCAACGGATTGCTTTTGTGGTTTCATACCATTTTACCAACGCTGTTTCCTTTTTTACTGATCACCGGTTTGTTGATGGGTACCGGGAGCATTGTCTGGTTCTCCCGCCTGCTCGGCCCCCTGTTACGAAAACTGTTTTGTGTATCGCCAGCCGGCAGTTTTGCGATACTCGCGGGCTTTCTCTGTGGGTATCCGATGGGTGCAAAAGTAGCGGCAGACCTGACCGTCCAGAAACAGATTTCCAGAGAAGAAGGGGCTTATCTCCTGTCCTTTTGCAACAATACAAGTCCAGGTTTTCTGTTTCATGTAGTAGTACTGAAAACACTGGGAGATTCTCGATTTTTACTTCCCTCCCTTGGGATCCTTCTTCTGGCTCCCTGCATCATCAGCCTGTTTACACGAAACTACTATTTGAAATCCGGCCAAAAATATTTTCCATCGGTTTCCCCTTCTTCTCAGGGAAGACAAGGATGGTCTCTGGAACTTCTTGACCATTGTATCATGGACAGCTTTGAAGTACTGACAAAAGTAGGCGGATATATTATGCTCTTTTCTGTTATGATCTCTGTGTTGGAAATGTTCGTTCCTCATGTTCCGATCATTGGTATTTGTCTGCCTCTGTTAGAGATTACAAATGGGATCCAAATGCTTGGAAAGACATCCCTTCCGCTTTTGTTTCAATATCCACTTTTGCTTTCCCTGAGTGCTTTCGGAGGGTGCTGTGCCATCGCACAGACCCAGTGTATGGTACAAAAAGCCGGATTCCCCCTCTTTCCTTACATATTACAAAAGCTGGCTACCGCAGTGGTAACCAGCTTGCTCAGTCTTATTTATCTATTGTACTTCACCTGAAAAATCCTGTCCTTCTTCTTCCACAGGGGATTCCAGCTCTGCACGATTGGTACGTACCACATCGTAACATTCCTGAAGGGAATTGATCAGTCCGTCATATTTCGTGGTATAACTGTCCAGTGTATGTCCGATGATGCTTTCTGCGTTGGCAAGCAGATCGTCCGTATACTGGATCGCGCCCATGCGGATCTCATTGGCATCCATAGTCGCATTGTCAATGATCTCCTGCGCCTGTGCGGTTGCCTGTGTTACGATCTCGTTGGCCTGTGCATAGGCCTGCTGCATGATCTCATGTTCACTGACAAGCTCTGTTGTCTGAACCTGCGCCTCTTCGATCATGGCATCTGCCTTTGCTTTTGCATCAGCCAGGATTGCGTCCCGGTTGCTGATGATCTTCTGATATCTTTTGATCTCATCCGGAGTCTTCATTCTCAGCTCTCTTAAAAGTTCATCCAGATGCTCTTTATTTACAATAATCTTGGTGGAAGACAGTGCGAGGTAATTACAATCCTTGTCAATGTACTCCTCGATCTCTTCAATAATCTGCTCAATACGGCTGCTCATAGTTACACTCTCCTTTTTGCTTTCATCTTCGCTTCCAACTCTTCTGCCACCGCTTCTGGCACAAACTGTGAAACATCTCCCCCATAAGCGGCAATCTCCCGAACGGTTGTGGAGCTTAAGTAAGAATATTCGATACTGGTTGTCAGAAACATGGTTTCCAGATCCGGCTCCAGTTTATGGTTGGTCTGCGACATCTGCAATTCATATTCAAAATCGGTGATCGCCCGAAGTCCTCTGATGATCACAAATGCATCCATCTGACGGGCGAAATCGATCAAAAGCCCATGAAATGGAACAATTCTGACATTTGTCAGGTCTTTGGTCGCTTCCTTTAACATTTTAACACGTTCTTCGACAGAAAACAACGGCATTTTCGCATTATTATTCAGCACTCCGACTACCAGTTCATCCACAATTTTACAGGATCTTCTGATGATATCCAAATGCCCGTATGTAACCGGATCAAAACTGCCCGGATAAATGGCTCTTAACATATCTCTTCCTTTCCAGCTTTCTCGATGAAGACATGCTTGTTTGTCTTGTATTCTTTTTCTTTGATCAACACAAATCCCAAATCTTCCAGATAAGAAAAATCTGTATGCCTGGAAGCTTCTACGATGATCAGTGTATCTTCATAGATTAAATCCGATCCGGATAAATAGGTCAGGACTTCCTTTTCTAATTCCTGATCATACGGAGGATCCATAAACACAAAGTCAAAGACCTTTTCTCCTTCTAACTGATACAGGGCACTCAAAGCATCCCTGGTCAGCGTCATTCCTTTTTCCGCAAGTTTTGTATGCTTTAAATTCTCTTTGATGCATGCCATTGCTTTTGGATTTTTTTCTACAAAAACAGCTTCCCTGGCTCCCCGGCTTAAGGCTTCGATCCCGATTCCGCCGCTTCCGCTGAACAGATCCAGAAAAACGCTTCCGAAAACAGACGGCGCAATCATATTAAAAAGTGTCTCTTTGATTCGGTCTGTCGTTGGTCTGGTATCCATTCCGTCCAAAGTTTTTAACTGCAGTCTTTTTGCAGTTCCTGCGATTACTCTCATACGCACCTCCATTTTCTTAACTATGCTGAATTTTAGCAGAAAAAAGCACTCAGGTCAATCCCAAGTGCTTTTTTTCGACTGATTCCGCTTCAGAAACAAATGCAGCTTATTTGCCTGCCATCTGTTTTTCCTGCTGCTCGATCATTTTCTTTACCATATAACCTCCAACAGATCCATTCTGTTTGGAAGTTAAGTCTCCGTTGTAACCGTCTGTCAGCGGTACTCCAAGTTCGCTTGCCACCTCGTATTTAAACTTGTCCAATGCTCCCTTTGCTTCTGGTACTGCTGTTCGATTAGATGAACGACTTGCCATGATAATTTCCTCCTTTTCGTAACTTCTTTTTGTTACCTCTTTTTGTAGTCTTATAACCCACGCATCGGACCGCATCTGCATCCTTTTTGCTGCATGTTCATGCGGCCTTTGTGATGCGTCTGCATTCCGTTCGCCTGTGTTACATCCATAGTATGTGGAGGAATTTGATTTTTAATCTGGTAATTTCTGGCAGTTTTTACAACGTCATTTCTAACATAACATCTGACAGATAACGCTTCAGACGGTCTGCCAAAAGGCGATTTTGTTCTGTTTTTAATCCCGGATCTTTCTGCAGCAGTGTTCCTGCTGCTTCTGCCGCCTGTTTTAAAATAAGAGAATCCTGGAAGACATCTCCCACTTTAAAATCCATCAGACCGCTCTGCCGGATCCCAAAAAGATCTCCGGGACCCCGAAGCCTTAAATCTTCTCCTGCGATAAAGAATCCGTCATTGGACTTGTTGAGAATCTCAAGTCTTTCCTTTGTCTCTTTCGATTTGGATGGGCTCATAAAAATACAGTAGGACTGATGGCTGCCGCGTCCCACCCGGCCGCGAAGCTGATGCAGCTGAGCCAGACCAAAGCGCTCTGCATTTTCGATCATCATCACAGTGGCATTGGGGACGTCGATCCCGACCTCGATCACAGTTGTGGACACCAGGATCTGGACCTCATTTTTTCCGAAAGCCTCCATGATCTCGTCTTTTTGCGCCTGTTTCATTTTTCCGTGAAGACAGCCGACTTTGATGGAATCTCCCATAACCTCCTGAAGCATCTGGGAATAATCGGTTACATTCTCTGCTTCCAGCGCTTCACTTTCTTCTACCATGGGGCAGATCACATAGCATTGCCTTCCGGAAAGTACCTGCTTTTTCATAAAGGCATATGCCGTATTCCGGTAGCCGGTATCCACCACACAATTCTTGATCGGGAGCCGGTTCTTCGGCAATTCATCGATCACAGAAATATCCAGGTCTCCATAGAGGATGATGGCCAGTGTCCGTGGAATCGGAGTGGCACTCATCACCAGAATATGAGGAAGGATCCCTTTTCCGGCCAGAGTTTCTCTTTGTTTGACTCCAAAACGATGCTGTTCGTCTGTGACCACAAGTGCCAGGTTCTGATACTGTACTTTTTCCTGGATCAACGCATGGGTTCCGATCACAATATCCGCTTCTCCCGCCTCAATTCTGGCATAGGCCTCTCGCTTTGCCTTTGCTGTCATAGAACCGGTCAGAAGTTCCGTTGTCAGCGGGATCTGGTATTCTCTTAACATACGGGTAATATTCTCATAATGCTGTCTGGCAAGAACTTCTGTGGGAGCCATCATCGCGCTCTGATATCCATTTAAGCCGGTATACATCAAAGCAAGAAGTGCCACAATCGTTTTTCCAGATCCCACATCACCTTGTACCAGCCTTGACATCACCGATTCTCCGGAAATGTCCTTTAAAATTTCCTGCCACACTTTTTTCTGTGCGCCCGTAAGTTCATAAGGCAGAGCAGAAAGAAACTCTTCTACTTTTGGCTGTTCACAGAATGTATAGTGATTTCGGGCGCGGTCTTCCCGTTCTTTCATCATACGAAGGGAAAGCACAAAAATCAGAAACTCTTCAAACACAAACCGCTTTCGCGCTTCGTAGAACTCCTCTTTCGTCTGGGGAAAGTGAATCCCTTCCAGCGCATGCCTCAGTTCCTGAAGCCCGTATGTACGCATCAGTTCTTCGGGAAGAAACTCGCGCATCCCTTCCACTTGCTGCAGCGCCTGTGCCACTGCCTTTTTCACCGCATTGTTTGTCAGCCCTGCCGTCAGTGCATAGACCGGCTGCATGGTATTTCTCTTTTCCTCATAAGATGCACTGGGATAGAAAATCTCCGGATGCTCCATCACAAGTCCGTCCTTTTTGCGCACAATCCGCCCCCGCAGCGTGATCACACCACCTCTGCCAAGCGTATTGCGCAGAAACGGCATCCGAAACCAGATCACCTTCAATGTCCCGGTCATGTCCTTTACATACAGCGTGGTAATCTGCAGCTTGGGATTCGGACTGACCTGGATCCTTCCAAAAATCGCACCTGTCACAGTCGCGATCTTCCCCTCCTGGATTTCCCCGATGGAAACAGGATCTTCATAAATATCATATGTCCTTGGATAATATGCAAGCAGGTCTCCAATGGTATGGACACCTGCTTTAAAAAATAACTGTTCTGTTTTCTCACCTACGCCTTTTAAGACGCTGATTTTTTCAGATTCTCTCATAAATGAAACAACTTCCTATTCTACCGATAACACGTAATAGTAAATCGGCTGTCCGCCGCAGTGGAAATCCACATCCACATCCGGATAAATCTCTTCGATCTCACCTGCGAAACGCTCTGCATCCTCTTCCAGAACATCCTGACCATAATATAAACTAATCAGTTCCGTATCATCGTCTACAAGCTGAGAAAGCATTTCTTTTGTCGTCTGTTCTACAGACTGGCCAACAGAAAGGATTCCTGCATCCCCGATCCCCATGATATCTCCTTCATGAATCTCCTTGTCATCAATGTGTGTATCACGTACTGCATAGGTGACCTGACCGGTCTTTACATTCTTGATCTCTTCTAGCATCGTCTCAATGTTCGCATCCACATCTTCTTCCGGCATGTAATTGATGATTGCCGTGATCCCCTGTGGAACTGTCTTGGTCGGAATGACGATGATGTCTTTATCTTTTGTCAGATCTCGCGCCTGATTTGCAGCCAAAACGATATTTTTATTGTTCGGCAAAATGAAAATATGATCCGCATGTACTGCATCGATCGCTGTCAACATATCCTCTGTACTTGGATTCATGGTCTGCCCGCCTTCGATCAGATAATCCACACCAAGTTCTTTAAAGATTTCATTCATACCTTCGCCAATAGAAACTGCAATGAAACCAACCGGCTTACGCGGTGCTTTTTTCGCCTGCTCAGCGGCAACCTTTTCCGCATCCCGGATCAGTTTTTCCTGATGCTCTTCCCGCATATTGTCTACTTTCATTCGGGAAAGCTGTCCATACGTGAGTCCTTTTTCAAATGCCAGTCCCGGATGATTCGTGTGCACGTGAATCTTGACGATCTCTTCATCTGCCACACAGACAATGGAATCTCCAATGGATTCCAGATAAGACTTAAACTCCATCTCATCTGCTTCTGTAAATGCTTTATCTGTCATAATGATAAACTCGGTACAGTATCCAAATTTGATATCCGCTTCCGCCTGTGCTCCGGCTTTTACGATCTTAGTACCGGAACTTGCCTCGATCGCACTGTAGTCGATTTCTTTTCCAAGGAATGCATCGTAAGCTCCATGCAGCACCTCCAGAAGTCCCTGTCCGCCGGAATCCACAACTCCTGCTTCTTTCAGTACCGGAAGCATCTCCGGAGTCTGATCCAGAACTTCTTTGGCATATTCCAGAACCGCCGGAAGAAATTCTTCCAGATCGTCTGTTACCTCTGCCATCTCAGCAGCTTTCTGTGCGATTCCTTTTGCCACTGTCAGGATCGTACCTTCTTTTGGCTTCATGACCGCTTTGTATGCGGTCGCTCTTGCACGCTCACATGCCTGCGCAAGGACAATGGCATCCACTTCTTTTTCTTCCCGGATGGCTTTGGTAAAACCTCTTAAAAGCTGGGAGAGGATCACGCCTGAGTTTCCTCTGGCACCTCTTAAAGAACCGGAAGAAATGGCTTTTGCCAGAGTTTCCATGTCTGGTCTTTCCATTGCGCTGACTTCTTTTGCAGCTGACATGATCGTCAAAGTCATATTGGTTCCTGTATCCCCATCTGGTACCGGGAATACATTCAGTTCGTTAATGAATTCTTTTTTTGCCTCAAGATTTGCTGCTCCTGCCAGAAACATTTTTGCGAGCAGCTCTGCGTTGATCGTTTTTGTTGCCACAGCAAATATCCTCCTTAATCTATCACTCTGACACCTTCGACGAAGATGTTGATCTTATCTACGGTCATCCCGGTGAATTCTTCTACTTTGTATTTGACATTATTCATCAGATTGTCAGAAACAGAAAGAATATTTACTCCATATGCAACGATCACATGGAAATCCAGAACCAGGATATTATCATCTGAAATATCCACATGAATCCCATGGGTCAGACTTTCTCTTTTCAGCAGCCGAACAAGCCCGTCTTTCATGTTCACGGCGGCCATACCTACAATTCCAAAACATTCTACAGCAACAGAGCCTGCATATTTAGCAATAACTTCCGGGCTAATTGTGATAATCCCAAGCTCTGTACTCATACTACCTTTCATCATATATTACCTCCAATTCTCAATGGATTTTCGCACAATTAACATTCGTATTATACTCTCATTATCCAGATTTTACAATATGGATTCATAAAGTGCTGCCAAAACATTCAAAATCTCATCCTCCGACATGGCAGAACTGTCCATGCACAGATCATATTGTCCCATATCTTCCCACTTCTTATCTGTATAATAATTGTAATAAAATTTGCGCTGCTTATCTACTTTTTTGATCAGGGAAAGGGCTGCCTTTTCTTCCAGAGACGTGCGTTCCATCACGGTCTGGAGTCTGTGCTCCAGCGGTGCATGGATAAAGACACTTCTGGTGGATGGACGGGCTTTTAAAATATCATTGGCACATCTGCCCACGATGATACAGTCTTCCGTATCTGCCAGCTTTGCGATGATCTGCGCCTGTGTATAAAACAGTACGTCATTCATCGGCTCAAATCGGAAACGGCTTTCCATCTGGGTCGGATCTTCCACCGGATAGCGCCATGGATTGGCTCTCTTTTCATCCACTTTTATCAGTTCGTCATAGGAGATGTCATTCTGCTCGCTGGCCAGCTTGATCAGCTCTTTATCATAATAATGGATCCCCAGCTTTTCAGATAATTTCTTTGCAATTCTGCGGCCATTGCTGCCGTACTGTCTTCCTATTGTGATGATACGTCTGCTCATAATCATTCCCCGCTTTCTGCCTGTACGTTCAGGCGTATGAAGTGATTTTTATGTTACCCTAATTTTACCATGAAATGAAATTGATGTGAACCGAAAACCAACGGGAATTCCGAAAAAAATCTACAATGCCTGGATTTTAGACAGCTCGCAAAAAAGGACCAAAAAAAGATTTTCAAAAAAAGCTTGCATTCAGATATTGTTTCTGCTAAAATAACAGTGTTGTGAGTCTGAATAAGACTATTTCAAATTGTTAGGAGGTGCAATGATGGCTAAATGTGCTATTTGTGAAAAGAGTGCTCATTTCGGAAACAACGTAAGTCACTCTCATAGAAAAACACCAAAAATGTGGAAATCAAATGTGAAATCCGTTAGAGTGAAAACAGAAGGCGGAGCTAAGAAAATGTACGTTTGTACTTCTTGTTTAAAATCAGGATGCGTTGAGCGTGCATAATCTGTTATATGACGACACGGAATAAAAAGACTTGATGTTTACTTTGTAAATATTAGGTCTTTTTTTCATATCCGCATTTAAAAAAGCAGATGCCCTCTTTTGGACATCTGCTCTCCTACTTGCAAAACAGACAATATCCTGTCAGAAACAATGCGATAATGATGGTAATTCCCCACGGAATACTGGACAGCAGAAGCATGATCAACATTCCTACTGCGATCCAGATCAGCGTAAATCCGATCAGCCGTTTCAAAGACACATCACATCCGCCAAGTTCTTTTACTGCATCTATATGCTGTTGTTTTCAAAATAGCACTTATTTTTCTTCTGCTTTTTCTGCCTCATCCAGAATCTCGGACACATCTGCTTCTGTCACCTTATCTTCTTTTTTTTCTGTGAACCGATCCACCAGATCCGGAACCATATCCAGAATTTTGGTCATCGTATCCTGATTTCTCACATTGACCAGCTTGGTAGTGCCATTCTTGATCACAAGCACTGCGCTCGGAGTAATCTTTCCTCCGATTCCACCCATTCCTTTTTCCCGCTTTTCTGCGCGGAAAGAACCTGCCCCGATTCCAAATGAAACATCCACAAGCGGAAGCAGAATGGTATCCCCGACATGGATCGCATCGCCAACTACTGTCTTTGATGAGATCACCCCATCCATTCCCTGAAATAATGCTTCTACCGTTGATTTAAAATTATTATTCTCTGCCATTTTCCGTTTCCTCCTTTGGCTTTCCTGGTAATCTGCTAAAATCGAAATTTTCTGATATGAGAAATCGTCGTGCGGACGTTCTTATTCCAGAAAAGATTCCACACCACGATCACAAAATAACAGGCGCGTATTTCCCCTGTGATCCGAGCACTTCCAACCAGCAGCTGCTCCTCAAAATTCGGAGCAATCTCTACGTGCTCTCCCACAAAAGGATAGACCATACTGACCCCTGCCAGAACATATCCTGTCACAGAAGGATCCGAAAACCCAAATTCCAGATCCGCTTCACAATGAGACGGTTTTAAAAACCGAAACAGACGCCTCAACTCTGCCAGCCCTTTCATAAATGCAGACTGATGGATCTCATCGGTCAGAAATTCTGTCACGCGCTCTTTTTTCTTTGCCAGTGATCTGAGCATATCACAAATTTTCCGAAAAGTACATTGTATCCGCTCAATCTTTTCAGAAATCCCTTCTTCCAGACCCGGCTGCTCCTGCTTTTGAAATTGTGTTTGCCCGGTACCTTCTGGAGAAGATTCTGTCTTTGGAATGTTCGTTTCTTTTGGCTGCTGCTTTTCCGATTTCTTTTGAGTATCTTTTGGCGCATCCGCTTTTAAAACAACCGGTCCAGCTTCTTCTGTCTGCTCGCAGGAGAACTTCTTCCATGCCAGGCGAATTTTCCAATTCATAACGCCTTCCCCATAGAAAATCTCTCCTTTTACAAGAGAATACAGCCAGGAAACTTTCAAAGAACCGGAAATCCGATTCCATTCTCCGCTGCCATGAAGTTCCCCCTCATATGTTATCGGCACAAGAAGGAAGATCGCTGCCAATAAGAGCAGTATTCCCAGGATTACCAGTAATATCCAGCCAATGATCTTTAAGATCAACAGAAGTATATGTATCATAACATCTACACACTGCCTTCCTCAGATTGTCTCTGATTATTTACAATAAATTCTCTCACCCTGACATCTTGCGTTTTTCGATAGACATCCGACACGATCTCTTCGACCAGATCTACTGCGCCCGCATATCCATCTGCAATCCCTACCACAAACAAAGGGGTCGCTTCAAACACATGCTGCTTTAACAGGATGGTCGAGAAAAACTCCAATGGATTTTGTTTGCCCTGCGCCAGTACGATCAGATACAGATCCGGTCCAAACTTCCCTTTTTCCAACCGGCTCCTCAACTTCTTTTCCCGGCTTTTCAGAGAAGGGCTTACATACAATTCTCTGTAAAATTCCATGTTCATGCAGTCCTTTTCATCCCCTTTATCTTTCTTATTGATAATAATAAGAATCCAACACCTGTTTTGCGATCGGAACCGCCTTGGCGCCGGCATTTCCGTCATATCCTTCAATGATCACACTGATCACCAGTTCCGGAGCATCCACGTTGGTAAAACCGACAAACCAGGAATGAGTCTTCTCTCCGTCTGTCATGCTGTATTCTGCAGTTCCTGTTTTTCCGGCAGCGGTATAGGACTGACCGGAAAGCATGGTGGCTGTTCCTTCTTCCACCACTGCGCGCATATAATCTTTCAGCTGTGAAGCCTCTTGTGAACTCATCAGCTTTTTATAACTTTTTGGTACATTTTTTCGGATCTCAGTGCCTTTATAGTTGGTTACTTTCTCTACCAGATATGGTTCCATCAATGTTCCGCCGTTTGCGATTGCCTGAGTGATCAGCGCCATATGATAAGGGCTGACCAGGGTATTTCCCTGTCCCATGGCAGTCATCATCATCTCTCCGTCACTGGTCGTCTCGTCTACCACAAAAGAACTTTTGGAATAATCCAGTACAGACGGAAGTTTTTTATTGAATAAAAGCTCTTCTGCCGTTGCCCGGTATGCGGTGTGATCCAGCATCAGTCCGATATTGGCAAAGGAGGAGTTACAGGAATTGGCAAAGGAACTGCGCAAATCCTCCAGACCATGTACCGTACTGTCAAAACACCGGATGGTCAGGTCTGCATAATTGATGGCACCCTCACAGTTATAACTGTAGTTTGGATAATCCGGATGTTCTCTGATATATTCCAGAGCTGTCACGATTTTGAAGGTAGAACCAGGGGCATAAGCACCCTGTGTGACACGATTTAAAAGGGGACTGTATGTGCTGTCTGTATTTAAGGCTTCCCAATTCTGAGCAATCGTATTCGGATCATAAGAAGGCCCGGAAACCATGGCGAGGATTTTCCCGGTGGAAGCCTCCATCACCATGATCGCTCCTTTGTTTTCTCCAAGGGCATTGTATGCTGCCTGCTGCAGTCCCGCGTCCAATGTCGTCACTACCGTATCTCCATGATTTTTTTCGTCTTTAAATTCATTGAGAAATTTTTCCACAAAAAATGCATTGGAGGTCAGCAGTTCTGAATTTTCTATCGATTCCAGCCCGCTTTTTCCGGCGTTCTTATCGCTGTATCCGACCACATGGGCAAATGCGGCTCCATACGGATACACTCTGGTCTCTGTACCATCTTCTCCAACCTGTGTCTCGGCAAGCACTTCTCCGTTTCGGTCCGTAATACTTCCCCGGATGATACGGTCTGCAAAGGCATCCTGTCTGACATTATACGGACTGTTGACGATGGTCTTCGCCCGAAACACATTAAAATACACAATATACGAGATCAAAGCAAGGAACAGCGCCACAAACAAATAGGTCATTTTAGCGAACTCTTTGTTTCGGAACTTCTTCGAAGCCTGGTTCTTTTGCTGTCGTTTTTTTCTTTGTGGTTCTTCTCTTCGTCCCATTTCTTACCTCCCGTTCTCTCTTTTTTTCCAGATGCTCTTCCTCATCCTCCCTCAGAATATACAATCCCTGGATAATTCCAAACATGATCATGGTACTCAAGATGGAACTGCCTCCGTAACTGACAAGAGGAAGTGTCACACCCGTAGACGGAATAAACTTTGTCACTCCGCCAATATTTAAAAACACCTGAAAAATATAGCAGGTTCCAAGCCCAAGCGCTACCAGCTTGTAAAACTGATTGTGAAGCGCCAGAGCGATATTTAAAAACATCACGTAACAGCTGACGCAGATCAAGATCAGACACAGTGAAAAGATCAGTCCCATCTCTTCTGAAATCGCAGAAAAGATAAAATCCGTCTCCGCTACCGGGATCTCATCCGGCAGTCCCTGAAACAATCCCATCCCGAACCAGCTGCCGGTTCCGATGGCAAACAAAGACTGAGCCACCTGATATCCCCCGTCATTGTATGTTGCAAAAGGATCTTTCCATGCTTCTACACGAACCTGAATGTGTCCGAATAAATGATAGGCAAGCACTGCAGCCGCAGAGCCTCCTCCAAGACCGGCCGCCACATACAAAGGCTGTCTGGTTGCCGTATACAGCATGACCAGATATACAACAAACAGGATCAAAGCGCTTCCAAGATCCGTAGAAAATACAAGGATCAGAACATGAGCCGCCGCCAATGCCGTCGTGATCACGATATTCTTAAACGCCAGGGAACGGTTCAGATTCGCCGCCACAAAAAATACAAATAAAATTTTCACAAATTCTGACGGCTGGATCCCGAATCCTGCAATGGTAAATCCCAGTTTTGCCCCGCCCGAAACTTCTGCCAGGACTGCCACCAGGATCAGCGCGACGATCCCAATCCCTGCATAGAGATACGCCCAGTCCTTCAGACAGCTCAGCTTACGGATGATCACCGGTACGAATAAACTGATCACAACTCCTGCACCTGCAAAAATCAGCTGTTTCACGGCATTTGGCTGGTTCAGTCGGGTGAGCATGATCATACCGATGCATAACAGCATACACATATTATTGACGATCAGACGGGAAACTTTCGGATATAGCAGCCGGTATAAAATGATCACCGCCAGAAGAAACCCTGCACTGACTGCATACAGTGTCAGGATCTTTGGATCTCCTTTTTTGAAATACATGACCACATAGGCAGTCAGCTGAATCAAAAACATCAGCACATTCTGCCGGATCAAAATCCATTTCTGTTCGCTTTCATAATGTGCGAACACCGAGAAACACGAAAACGTGTAAATTCCCATCAGAAGGATCATAAGATATTTGGATAGTTCTACAATGATATTTGCCACAATTTCACCTTCTTTTACGTTATTCCGCGTCTGAAATGACCGCGTGTAAATTCATCTCCTGTCAGTTCCGACTCCGTTATTCCCTCACAGAGACGCAGTGACGCTTCCAAAACCTGCTTTGTTGTTTTTGCATCTTCGGCAGAAAACTGCACCCGGACGCTTTTCGGCTGCATTCTCATCCACGCTTCCTGCTCTCCAAACAAGGACAGCGGTGTCGAATTATAGACCACATTATAACAAAATCCGCAATGATTTTTTACCGGAAATTTCTTGCCTCTCCGGTCCGTCAAAAGTGTGGTCACCGGACGGTGGGTACAGCCTTTGGCAGTCTTTACCACGCACTGGGCGGAAACCATGACCGGAATCCTGCCATAAACCAGCAATTCGCTTTCCGTCAGTCCCAGCTCTTCCAGCTCCCCGGCATTCAATTCCAACGGAGCGGTAAAAGACTCTGCTCCATTTTCTTTCCAGAACTGCTGTGCATATCGATTAAAAACATACAGATTGTGATCCAGGATAACCGGTCTGTCAAATCCATGCTGCTTTAAAAACTCAAAGCTTTCACTGTTTCGGACCAGCACCCCATCCCGTGCCAGTCTCCGTACGTTTTCATAGTTCTTTTCAAACTTCTGTACCGCATCTTCCCGGAAAATATGCGGCATGGCCAGAAAAATCTTTGCCGGATGCTTTGCCGTTTTTTCAAGAAATGAAGTCACAAATGTGTCCTCCAGAAGATCCGGTGCCAGATTGCTGTCCACATAAATCCGGTCCACCTCTTCATATTCCAACACAGCCAAAAGCTGCTCTGGCGTCTCTGCCAGAACGCTGAGTTTCGGAGCAGTCTGTTCGTTCGATCGCACCTCGGGTTTCGAGAGCGGCTGTACATGTCCTTTCCTGCGGAACTGGCGGCAGATCTCTGCTTCCAGCGCTTCTAAAGCCTGTCTTCTTAATTCATTGAGCTGCTGCATCGGCAGAAATACATCCCCCTCCAGATCGATCTGAAGCTGTTCAAATACAAATGCGGTATTTCCGGTTTTGCAGATCTGTTTTTGGATCCGTGCCTCTTCCATGGGCTGGTTCTGCGCCTGCTGTACCATCTGCTCACTGAAAACCGTAACATTTGCCTGTTCTGTCCACACGCTCAGCATGGCTTTCTCTCCCACCGCTGCTCGTAAATAACCGGAGATTTTCTCTTTGACTGAGCCTTCCAGATAAGTCTCCGTCATTTCCGTCATCAATTTCTGATTGCGGATCCGGTTTAAAGTCTGTCCGGTTTGATACCGTTCCTTTTTGGGCACCAGGATCATGGTCCGGGCTCCTTTTGGAAGTTCTTTTCCAAAGGTATAATGTTCTTTCTGCAGATTTAACTCCAGGAGATCTCCTTTATGGATCTCGGTCAGCGTCTCGATCGTCAGCTCTCTTCCCTTTTGAGACAACACACGTGCCGCAGGAACCCCTGCATGATTCGGACGGGAGACTGCGATCATATCCCGGCCGTTTCTCTCCTGATAATATCCCTGACTGAATCCGCCCCGGTTATAAAGATCCAATAACGCCTTCCGGTCAGCAGCATCTACATGATATCCCTGTCGCCCTTTCTCCAGATACAGATCCGTATACTTCCGGTAAATAGAAGTCACTGCAGCCACATATTCCGGCCGCTTCATCCTGCCCTCAATCTTAAAGGAATACACGCCAGCTTCGATCAGATCCGGGATCAGATCCAATGTACAAATATCCTTTGGACTTAACAAATATTCTTTCTTGTCACTCCCATCCACACTGTACGGAAGGCGGCATGGCTGCGCACACTGTCCCCGATTGCCGCTTCGTCCGCCGATCAGGCTGCTGAGCAGGCATTGTCCGGAATAACAATAACATAGCGCTCCGTGGACAAAACATTCGATCTCCATTCCTGTCGTCTCATACATCTTTCGGATCTCTTTGAGCGAAATCTCCCGTGCCGGAACAACTCTGCTCACACCCTGCCGCTTTAAGAATTCTGCCCCTTTTGCATGAACGGTTGACATCTGTGTACTCGCATGGATCTCCAAGTCCGGAAAATCATGACGCACCAGCTTCAGTACTCCCATATCCTGTACGATCACTGCATCCAGACCATGTACATACAAAGGCTCCAGGTAATCATGCAAGGTCGCGATCTCATGGTCTTTCAGCAAAGTATTGACTGTCAGGTATACCTTTCTGCCATGCAGATGTGCATAATCTATCGCCTCTTTTAAGGATTCCTCTGTAAAATTATCCGCAAATGCGCGGGCTCCAAACCTTGCCCCTCCGGCATAGACTGCATCTGCTCCTGCGTGGATCGCAGCCAGAAAACTCTCATACGAGCCGGCTGGAGCCAAAATCTCTACCTGTGGTTTTTTTATCTTTTTTTCTATCACGAATGACTCCTTTTTTCTCAACATAAAAAGAGGGCGGAACAAAAGCTGCTTGCTTCTGCAGTCTCTTGGGCACCCTCATTTTTTACTTTCTGCGGTTCTTCATCTCTGTTTCCAGTTTCACAATCTGCATCTGCAGATCGTTATTTTCCTCTTTCATCTTGGCAAGCTCTTTTTCCGCATTCTCAAGTTTGATCTGTACGGAAATCAACTCATGCTTTAAGTCATACATCTCTTTATCTTTCAGTTCGATGTCACTCTCCAGTGAATCTCCCTGTTTCTTCGCCTTAAAATAATCATCGGCGATATTCAGCGCCAGGAGCACATTTCTGGTATCTGCACTCTGTCTGCGGTAACCTTCGCTGTTGGCACACTCGGTTATCTTATGGTTCAGATAGGAAGATACTTTCTGCAGATACTCCTCACCCTCAAATCCACTCAATGTATAAACTTTTCCTCCGATCAAGACTTCTGTAACATGTTTTGCTGAACTCATAGCATCCTCCTTGGCATTTCTTATTTGTTATTATAAACTATCTTCAAATAAAAACCAACTGTTTTTTGAAGTTTCTACACCGGAGGCAGGATCCCCAAATGACGGTATGCCAGATCCGTGACGACTCTTCCTCTTGGTGTCCGCTGGATAAAGCCGCACTTCAAAAGATATGGCTCATACACATCTTCCAGCGTTCCGGCATCTTCCGAAATACTGGCCGCCAGTGTATCCAGCCCCACCGGGCCGCCCTGGAACTTTTCGATCATCACCTGTAAAATGGTCCGATCTCCGTGATCCAGTCCATATCGGTCCACATCCAGAAGATCCAGTGCGTAATTCGCCACTTCTTCTGTGATCACTCCGTCATACTTCACCTGCGCGAAATCACGCACTCGCTTTAACAGACGGTTGGCCAGACGAGGCGTTCCTCTGGATCGCTTCGCCAGTTCCAGCGCTCCCTTTGTGTCAATCTCCACATTCAACACCCCTGCTGAACGCTGGATGATCGTCACCAGCTCTTCTTCTGTATAAAACTCCAGTCGGTTTACCACTCCAAACCGATCCCGCAGAGGCGCTGTCAGCATCCCCGCTCTTGTCGTAGCGCCGACCAGAGTGAATTTCGGCAGATCCAGGCGAATGGAACGTGCCGTTGCGCCTTTTCCGATCATGATATCAATGGCATAATCTTCCATGGCAGGATACAGCACCTCTTCTACCTGTCGGTTCAGTCGGTGGATCTCATCCACAAACAATACATCGTGTTCCTGCAGATTATTTAAGATCGCCGCCATCTCTCCGGGCTTCTCAATAGCCGGTCCGGAAGTTACCTTGAGATTGACTCCCATCTCATTGGCAATGATCCCGGCAAGGGTCGTCTTTCCAAGTCCTGGAGGACCGTAGAACAGAACATGATCCAACGCTTCCTCTCTTTCTTTCGCTGCCCGGATGTACACTTCCAGCATCTTTTTCGCCTTCTCCTGACCAATGTAGTCTGCCAGAAGCTGAGGCCGCAGATGATTTTCTATTTTCGCATCTTCTTCCAGATTCTCCGTTGTGATAATTCGTCTTCCCATATGTTTCCTCTATAATATTTACAACATTTTTTTCAGGGCTTCTTTGAGTACATCTTCCACAGAAGTACGATCTGCCCCTACCTGACGGACTGCTTTTAAACTCTCAGCGCTTCCGTATCCCAGTGCAACCAGAGCCTGGACCACTTCTGCCTGGACATCACTGCTTTGTCCACCGGATGGAAGTTCTGCTGCCGCTGCAGTCCGTGGCTCCAACATATCTTCCAGATCTAATTTATCTTTTAATTCAATAATCAGCTTTTCTGCTGTCTTCTTTCCGATACCTGGCGCTGCACAGATCGCCTTTGCATCCCCGGAAAGCACGGCAAATTTCAATTCATCCGCAGAGAGACAGGATAAAATGTTCAGGCCTCCCTTGGGTCCGATCCCACTCACACCAATGACCAGGCGGAATACCTCCAGATCATCCCGCGTCAGAAATCCGAACAACTGCATGGCATCTTCCCGTACATTGAGATAAGTATGGATCTTTACCTCGCATCCTGTCGGTCCCAAAAGACCTAAGGACTGCTCTGGCATATAAATCCCATACCCTACGCCCTGTACATCTACAATGGCCTTATCCCGCTCTATGGCAGCCAGTTCACCTCTAATATATGAAATCATACTCTCTTTTCCTTTTCTTCTTGCTTTTTCAAAAATGTCGTTCTCTTTAACACTTCACCGGATATCACTCCGATCACCAACCCTGTAACCAACCCGGATATCAACAGTACCGGCACGTAATATCCCACCTGATAAGTCTCCACCACAACCATCGCCAAAAGCAGCTGACCGATATTGTGAAAGACGCCTCCTGCCATACTGATCCCCTGAACACTGAAGCCGCCAAGTCTGCGCAGAAATACCATTACTGCCAGACTGAGCACTCCGCCGGCCAGACTGTAGAAGATCATGCTTAAGCTGCCAAATAAAAAACCGGACAGTAAAATCCTGGTTACAGATAAAAGCAATGCTTCCCGTCCTCCATATGTATATAAAACGATCACGATCACCAGGTTGGCCAGACCAAGCTTGATCCCGGGAACCCCAAAAGAAATGGGGATCAGCGTCTCCACATAACTGAGGATCAGCGCCAAGGCGGTAAACACTCCAAAATATGCTGTTCTGTTCTTCATCTGCACTCCTATGTCTGCAGCCTCCCAAAGTCTGCTGTCATCAATTCACAATACTGTCCAGTTCGCTCTTTTCATCCCCATCCACACTGATCACTACCCTGTGTGGAAGACAGATGATACTTTCTCCGGCTTTCGATATGGCCTTTTGATGGACGCACAGCTGATCCGGACAGCTGGCCCACTCCATCCTTGCTTTTCCATTCTGAATGCGCAGACGATTGCCATTCCCAATCTCGACTGTCCGGTCTTTCTTCAGAGAGTAACTCCCACAGGCCTCTCCCTCGACTGTCACAACTACCTTCTGCCCTTTTTGTGCTGTCATCCAGAGAATCCCACTCAAAAGAACAGCAATCAGGATCACCGCTCCGATCAACAGATAATCTCTCTTTTTCATATCTTGTATCCTTTCAGAGTCTTATCATAACACACGCCCTCTTGAAATGCAACCACACATTCGACCATACGTTCGGTTTCATAAAAAATATTATAAAAATCTCCGGATTGGAATAGTGATCACCCGAAGGAGTGCATAAAACAGCTTCTTTCCTGTTGACATTTCTCTGTGGTGATAGTTTTCTTCATATTGATACTCCCCACTGTCTGTCATCGTCCGGCTGTATGTCTTATCCCGATCGATTTCTTCCCGCAGTTCTGCCGCCAGATCTTCCGAGTCAATGGCAAGCATCAGTTCCGTATCCTGATATGTACTGCGCATATCCAGATTATAAGAACCAACAATGCAAAGTCTGTCATCGATCAGAACAGATTTCGTGTGATTGGAGTGCGGTCCCAGATATTCATGTACCTGAACGCCAGTTGCCCAGATTTTTTCTTTCTGATTCAAATAATCCGTGCATCCCCAGGGATTCGCTCCGCTGGATACATCATTTGTGATGATCTCTACTGTCGTTCCATTGTCACAGATCTGCTTCAGATCTGCGTACATTTCTTTTCCACAAATGATATATGGGGTGCAGATAACCGCCTCTTGGCCGCTCTGCAGAAGCTGACTGATCGAATACCACATATGAGGGGCTTTGTTTTCAGCTTCGACCGGATTGGAAAGAAGGGTCACCTGATTGGTCGCAACCGTACGCTCTTCCCAGTTCCAGACTTCTAAAATTTCCGGATACATATTTTCTAATTCCGGATATCTTTCTTTCAATTCCTGCCTGCTTTTTTCTACTTTGTCCGTGACTTTTTTGCAGCGATAATTTTTGCTGTCTGAAAGTGCCCACACCCTTTCAAAATATGCTTTTAACTGTTCCAGAGAAGAACCCTTCTTCTGATGTTTTTCATAAATAAAAATTTCTTTGTCAATATTCTGATGTTTTGCGTAATTCCCAAGAAACAGATTGGTTGTATTCCGACCGCCCAAAAGATACATAGAGTCATCCGAAATCACATATTTATCATGGAGTCTTGCCTGCATGGTCCACGGTTTGAGCAGATTGATCGGATTATAGATTTTAATTTCCACATTTTCTGTTGCAGCAAGCGCCTGAAAATAAGGATCTCCCCACATATCTAAAAATCCACTGACTCCATCTACGATCAGGCGGACTCTGACGCCCCTGTTTCCTGCTTCCATCAGCGCACTCATCACATCTTTCCCACCCGTATCTGCGTTGAAATCAAAGGTCGATACGATCACCTCTTCTTTGGCTTCCCGAATCATTTTCAGACGATAAGTTAAAGCTTCTGTATTATCTGTAATGTATGCTGCCCGCTCACTTCCCGGCTCCTGTGCATAACAGTCTTTGGGATCAAACTGCTTTTTATAAGAATCAGACACCTTTTTATGCTGAATATAGGGAATGGTCAGCGCCCCGATGTAAATCAGAATGATCAAAAGACCGATCCTTCCCCATCGTATTCTTTTCCCTCTTTCTTTTGCTCCATGTTTTTTCACTTCTTTCACCTCATCATCTCTTGGTTTCCCCCACAGTTAAAAGGTAGTATAGTGCTCTCTTTTTAAAAAGTCAAGTGTACATACTTTCTTGTATTTTGGAAAAATTTTCGTTATAATGAGCCCAACATGAACCAAAGGAGATCCTTTTATGAATCAATCATTCAAAAAAACAGGGCGATTGGCAGCCCTGCTCTTATTTTTTCTGCTTTTTCTGACCGGATGTCAGTCCTCTGCCGAGCCCCTTCAGATGAATGGAATGTATTTTGATACCATTGTCAACATTCAGATCTGGGGCGCAGAAGATGATTCTGTTTTCCAAAAATGTGAAGCGCTTTGCCAACACTATGAAAATCTGTTCAGCCGCACCATTGAGACAAGCGATGTTTCCCGCATCAATCAGGCAAACGGAGCGCCTGTGACTGTTGATCCTGAAACAGCAGAGCTGATCCGGATCGGACTGGACTATGGAACATTGTCAGATGGAGCATTCGATATTACCATTGCTCCACTCAGTATCCTTTGGAATTTTGGTCACAATGACGGACAGATTCCCTCTCCTGCCGCGATTGAAGAAGCAAAAAGTCATGTCAACTATCAGAAGGTAAAAGTAAGCGGAAATACCGTACAGCTTCTGGATAAAAGAGCTGCCATTGATCTGGGAGCGATTGCAAAAGGTTATATTGCCGATCAGCTCAAAATCTGTCTGGAAGAAGCCGGAATCGAGCATGGATTGATCTCCCTTGGCGGCAATACGCTTGCCATCGGCAAAAAACCGAACGGCGCCCCATTTAAAATCGGTGTACAAAAACCCTTTGCAGAACAAAATGAAGTACTCACCAGCCTGGATCTTGTGGATCAATCGGTCGTCTCTTCGGGAACCTATGAACGGTATTTCAAAAAAAATGGAATCCTTTATCATCACTTATTGGATCCCACAACCGGATATCCTTATGAGAATGGCCTGCAGCAAGTTACCATTCTTTCTGAGAAATCTGTAGATGGAGATGCGCTGAGCACAACCTGTTTTGCTCTGGGACTTGAGAAAGGAAGCCGGTTGATCGAATCTCTGGACGGGGTCCGTGCGATTTTTGTAACAGAAGACGGACAGATGCACTCGGTGGGGTAATCATTTTATCCCCACCGGTTCTAATTATTCCCCGAGAAAGGCATGGCTCATAATGTAAAATTCATCCTGACTTGGACGGTATTCCTTTTTCATCTGTCAGTCTTGCTTTTGTATACATGATATTTCCAATTACAATTCCTTTTTTAAGACAGCATACTGAAAAACGGAGGTTGTAGCCCAATAATACAGCAAATAAATCCCGCTAAATACTGTCAATGTAACGATTCCATAGGTCAAGAATAGATTTTCCTGCAAAATTGCTTCTCCAAATACTTGATTTGCTCCTGCAATCAAAAATATCATCATAATCATTGGAAGAATCGCCGGAATGAAAAACAGAATCCCTACTTCTTTTTTTATAAGGCATCTTCTTGTTTTTTGTGTCACTCCCATTTTATCCAAGATCTGATAATTGCATCGATTGTAGTTTATTTTTGAAAGTTGTTCAAAAACTAATATCGTAGAAGATAAAATAATAAAAATAATGCTTAAATATAAGCCACAAAAAGAAATTGCCGCAAATCCGGTTAAAGAGTTTTCAACGCCCCATGCCTTTACAGTTACTCCCATGGTTACCTGTTCTGGTAAACTTTTTCCATCTTGAAGCTCCGGCATCCATGCATTCGGGTCATGCAAAAACTTCTTCAATTCGTGTTTTAACTCCGGATATCCTCCATTTTTCAATTTCATAACTAAACGAATTTTTTCACCGGAAAGCTGGTTTGCCACTTGATCAGGTACTACCAGAGCATATCCTCTTGTACCTGCCATTTGATATTGTTCCATGGGTTCTGTATGAATTGCCGTTTCTGCAATTTCAAGAACATTTCCGGCCAATGTAATTTTGCTTTTCTGCTCTAACGCTTTTCGAATCTTCTCTACATAATTCCATGTATCACAGTGAATGAAAAATTCATTTGCAGACAGGCTTACAGGTTTTAATCCAAGCATACAACGTAAATGATTATAATCGGACAAGGCTAGAGCTTCCACCGGATACGTATCTGTTCCATAAAGATAATAAATCAGTTCATCTTCTACCTTACATTGCTGTCTGGTAAATTCTATCATTGGCTCCATGGATTTTTTCGTCAGCGGAGCATCCAGGGCAACTCCCGCATCATACGGATAATACGCCTCCATATTCGCCTTATATCCTGCTCCCATAGAAAGACCTGCAAACATCGTACTTAAAGATACCGTTAAAAGGATTGCGATAACTGCCATAAGCTTTCCTGCAGAATCTACTTTTCTTCCAATTTGTCCGTAATAAAACAAGTTGATGTCCTTATATTTTCTGCGCTTACTTTTATTCAAAAGTCTTAACAGCAAAATTGGTAAATTACGATACATTTCGTATATTCCTGTTGCTGTCAAAATCACAGCGCCAGTCATCCAAACATAGAATACATTGGTTTGAACTGATAATCCTTTTGCCAAGCAACAGCCTCCGGTAAAGATACATAAGATGGATAAAATAATCAGCGTAATATGCAATCTTAAGGAATGCTTCTTTCCGTTTTCGTTTTTCTGATGATCATAGAGCATATCTACAATTTTACGTCTGCGGATCACCTTTGCCGCACGTAATATTCCGATACCGTACATGAACATAAAAAATATAAAAGCTGTTGCAAAAGCCTTTATGGAAAAAGAAATACGATAGGCATGTGGCATCTCAAAAATATGATTGATGATCTGCACCAGCACTCCGGAAAGTCCAACTCCCAAAAAAGTTCCTATACAAAATGCAGCCATTCCAATCACACCATTTTCAATAAAAAACAGTTTTTGAATATTTGAAGTTTCCATACCCAATAACTCATAGGTGGCAAATTCCTTTTTTCGTTCTTCCAGCATAAAGCGTATTGCATAGCTGATTACAAAAGATGCAATCAATGCTACAAGAACAGACATTCCCAATATACCTGATGTCAGCATGGACATATTTTCAGACATAGTGAGAACCTCTTTTGAAAATCCAAGCGCTAGAAAGGAATACATCATAGCAGCAGTCAAAGTAATGGTAACAAAATAGATCACATAATTTCGTATGCTTTTTTTCATATTTTGTATTGCAAGCTTAATATACATTATGTTTCCCCTACCTTTCTGAAATGGACTTTCGGAATAATATCCAAGTGCTGGTGAAATAGCAGATCAACAAGGTTACCAAAATCCCTACTATTGCTCCTATCTGTAACATCAATGCACCAAACCCAATGTAGGCTGAAATTTCTGCTGAAATAGTTTGGATAAAGTAAGTTATTACAACAGCAGCTACAATGATTGCTGTGATAATTGGAAGCCCAAACCAAACGCTTAATTGTTGCAAGATCAGTTTTCCGATATGCTTTTCTTCTACACCTAATTTTCGGAGTACAGAGAAGCGATATTTATATTGTCCTGCGTCTAAGAGTTGTTGCAAAGAAAGTACGGTAAGACATATAATCATCAATACAACAGCACCATAAAGCATTGCAGCCTGCAAAACAAAATTATTTGCTATTGTACTGTTCGTCTGTAATGTACTGAACCGTATTCCATACATAACGCCGCTTTCTGCTTGCTCTGGGTATTCTTCTGTAAAAAGTTTTTCCAGTTCCCTTGCATTTTCATAGGAGATGTTTTCTTCTGTTGTGATATAGCGGTTTTTTATTACTGGCAACAGCTTTTCACAAATACTGTCTGGAAGTACATAGAGTATATCTGTATAGGAATTGTACGCTGTTTCTCCGATTGCTTCCTCATAATAGGACTGCCCGGAAAGAGTCAATTCTCCTGCATCTGTCATAATGCTGGCATGCTCTTTCAAAAAGCTATCCCGTTCTTCCGCGGTGGCAATTGTTTTCCATTGTGTTGTAAATTCATCTTCTCCCAGAGAAATCTGTTCGTAACCCAGCATTTCCCGTATGATGTTATAATTACTTAAAGAAATTGCTGCAATCGGAAAATCATATTTCTGTCTGTTGTGAAAATCGTCCTTCTCTGGCATATATAGATTGAAAGTGCAATCATAATCTGTATCTATTTTATGTTCTGTCAGAAAATCAGTAATGATTTCATAACTGTCCTGTGGCAGATTTTCTTCTCCATAAACATCATTGTATCGCGAATATACCTGCACATCATACATAGAACGTATATCCAAATAACCAGACGACCAGCCCGTCAAAATAGGGGCTGCAACGAACATGAAAATTGCTAATACCAAAGTGATACAAATGACTGCCATAGTCTTGCTGGTCGTATTCAGCTTTGAGGTAATCTGTCCGAAAAAGAAAAGTGCTTCCCCATGGTATCGATGTTCCGGTGATTTCTCTTTCCATGCTACAATCAAACCACTGGTAAGATAAATGAAGGCACAAATGAAGAAAAGTAAGTCGATCAAGACAAAAAGCAAATATTGATTGAGCGTTCCACCACCTAAAGGCAGATAATATTTATTTGTTAATGCTGCAACGCTGGCTGCTGTAAAAGCGTTCCATACAGAACATATCAGCAAACCAGCAATGAAACATTCTCTTTTTTTCTTTCTGATTATGCAAAATATCGACCACAGCAAAGTAAGCAACGGAAAAAGAGTATTTCCCCAAAACATAAGCTGCACCGGAAGCGCATAGCGGGTGTCATAATAAAGCCAGACCTTTTGTATTCCTGTCATCAATCCCCATACGGTAAATACCTCAAAAAGGACTACTACAACAGAAATGAAGCGGCTCTTTTTTAGCTCTGGTTCGTTCTCTTTCTCTGCGGAAAGCATATCAATAATTTTTGTTTTCTGAATGGTACGGGTATTGAAAATTCCTACCACAAAAAAACTTGCCACAAAAAATACCACTGTCAGCAAAACGGTATCCGGGAATAATGTCCATGAGATTTCGTAAGACTTTCCATAAGCAGTAAGGAGCATTGCGGTAATAAATTGAGAGCAAAATACACCGAAAAAAATACCAATCAAAATGGAAAATATACCCATAATCAGTGTTTCTGCAAAGAAAATCCTGCCAATAGTTTTTTGTTCCATTCCCATAATGGACTGGACAGCAAACTCTTTTTGCTTTCGCCGGAGCATATAATGATTGACGAACCGTATCAAAAATAGCAACAGCAATGTTATCATGCAGATTGCAATTTTCATTCCGTCACTTAACAGGGTAAAATCATACTCGCTGCCTATATCCGGGTTATAATAACTACTGGAAATAGATTTCCCTGACCGGAATATAGTTAATCGTCAGAGCCAGGGCAATATTCTCACTAATGGTTAAAGTATCCAGCAGGTTAAAATCTTGAAAAATAAATCCCAGATTTTCTCTCCGAAACTTTGCAATCGCCTTTTCTTTTATCTCCGTTACATCTGTACCATCCAAATAAATATGCCCTGCGCTTACCGTATCTATGGTAGAAATGCAGTTCAGCATCGTTGTTTTTCCCGATCCTGACGCCCCCATAATACCTAAAAACTCACCTTCCTGCACTGAAAAATCAATATCCTGAATCGCTTTTGTTACATTGCCTTCATTTCCATAAAATTTTTGAATATGGTCTAACTTTAAAATTTCTTTCATGATACTTCACCTCGTCTTTTGATATTCTGATTGTAACGGATTTCTGCCTGTGTTTGTATCAAGTTTTCTAACAAAATTCTAACAAAAATGTAAGAAATGCAGGGCTTTTCTCAGCCCTGCACCTGATGAATAAAATGATTGATTTGAAAGGACAGGCTCATCGTCGTTCCTGTCTCTCCTGACTGGGCGGCAATTCCAATTCCCAGCTTATCACAAAGTCTTTTACAAAGATAAAGCCCTATACCGGTTGCGTTTTGCCGGATACGACCATTCTGGCCGGTAAACCCTTTTTCAAAGATGCGGGGCAGATCATTTTCAGAGATCCCGATTCCATGATCTTCTTTTGAAGAGAAGTAAAACGAACTGCTTCAACTGGTGAGATATTTGCGGCTAATTTCACAGGTTTTCGGATAGACAGACAAATCATGATCCAGCAGATCAATACTGTACATCCCATCACGATAAGATATCCTGAAAGAGAAAAACCTTTGGGAAATAACAAAAGTGTCACTCCTAAACCAAGTAAAATCCCGATAGACATACCCTTCCATCCTAAAGAGTGTCCCTCTTTTTTTACAATACGCATAATCTGCTTTTTGGTAGCACCAACAGTCCGGAGCTGACCATAGCTTTTTATTTTATCAATAATGGAAATACGGAAAATACTTTGAATTACAACACAGCCACCTACCAAAACAATACCTGCAAAAGCCATAAGCAGCAAAACATTCTCCATGGAAATGTCTCCGTCAATATAACGGAAGTACGCATCATGAAATCCGACTCCGGGTATCTGCAACTCCTCTTTGATCTTCTGAACGTCAGCTTTGATAAGTTCTCCGTCTAACTGATCTACATGCTTCAGATGTACATAGGCAAAGTATCCGTCAGGTTCATACTTCGTACACTGCTTTAGCATTTCTTTGGAGATCAGAAAAGAGTACATATTTTGCTTCTCTTGCCCTGTTGTATCTAAGATGCCTGAAATAGTATATTCACCTGAAAAACTTTCCGTATCCAAGGTAACCGAATCACCGATATGACAGTCAGGGAAGAATTTTGAAAGCCATTCTTTACTTACCGCAATCTCATTTTTCTCTTCCGGTAAGTCTCCATCTGCCAAATTCATTTGGGAACGTGCCATATACAGGGTTTCTTTATCCGTATAAGCAAAGAATCCTTTAAATCCCTGTGCAAAAACTTCCTCTCCGTACCTATAGTATTCTCCCACACGTGCAAATTCCGACACTTCTCTTAACTCTTCTATATGCGTTTCATCAACCTGTACATAAGTTGCTTCGTAAGTATCGATCACTTTCTTCTTTTCTGTTTGCATCAATGAAACTCCAGTCAAACCGGAAAGACTGATTAAAAAAGCAGATAAAACTACCGATACTATTACCATAACATTTCTTCGTTTTTCGCTTTTTAAATTTCTCTTCGCCAGATTCTTGACAATTCCGTTTGTATTATTTTCAAAAGGCCAAGTCATAGCCTGCCACCTCCTTATTCCACGATCCTGCCATCCTCAATCCGGACAATCCGGTCTGCAAGTCGGGCGATCTCATTGTTATGTGTAATCATTACCACCGTCTGGTGAAACTCATAACTGGTCCGTTTGATCAATCCCATAACATCTGCACTGGTTTTCGAGTCGAGGTTCCCTGTAGGTTCATCGGCAAGCACAATCGCAGGTTTTGCAACCAAAGCCCTTGCAATCGCAACTCTCTGCTGCTGTCCTCCTGAGAGGTTATTCGGCATATTCTTTAGCTTATCTTCCAGCGCCAGCATATGAACCACCTCGTCCATAAATCCCTGATCTACCGTATCCCCGTCCAGTTCTACCGGAAGGACAATATTCTCATAAACATTCAAAATCGGAACCAGATTATAATTTTGGAAAATGAAACCAATATTTCTTCTCCTGAAAATCGTCAGCTCTTCATCGTTTTTCTTTGCCAGTTCTTCTCCCCGTACAATAACTCTTCCGCTGGTAGGAGTGTCCAGACCTCCCATCATATGAAGCATCGTGGATTTTCCGGAACCCGAAGTGCCTACTACCGCTACAAATTCACCTTCTTCCACCGAAAAATTCACACCATCCAGTGCCTTTGTAATATTCGGTTCTGTACCATAATATTTTTTTAAATCGATTGTCTGTAAAATACTCATATTCTATAAGCTCCTTTCTGCCTTTCTTTGTGATGACTCTATTATAAAATACAAATGTCACAGAAATGTCCGAGAAAAGAACAAAATTCAAGGAATTTCAGCCTGAATTGTTACAAATCTCGGACATTTCATTTTTTGCTATTTATTTTTCACAAGAACTCTTCGATATAGGATTCCTGGAGTTACCAGACTGACTGCCAGTAACAACAGCAACATTCCTGCCATTTCTTTCAGCGGATAATAGAATACAAAATAAGAAATCTTTGTTTTCATGTACCATCCAATCCCGCCTATCAACAGCGTTCCCGTTGTTACCAGAAGAACACTCAGCAACAGCCAGGTAAACATTCCTTCCACAAGGAACATCCGCTGCAACTGCTTTCTGGTCATTCCCACACGATTCATAATGGCACATTCTTTTTTCCGAAGTAACATATCCGTTACCCTTACATTTAAAAAATTCATAATCCCGATAAAAATCAGGCATCCGCTGATTCCCAGAAGCAACAGCCTGCTGGTCTGAATATACTCCTGTTCTTTTAATAAAAGGTCTGACCGACTCTCCATCTGGAATAAATTTAATTGCCCCGCATATCCGTTTTCAGACTGAATTTCCATATTTTCTGTTTGAATCATTCCCTTTAACCTGTTTTTGCAGCCCGATTCCTGTTCCTTTGCTACCGAAAAGCTCATTTCAAAGGTCTGTGGGGTCAGATGCTCTGACAGGGTTTCAAAGGTTTCCTCTGTTACAAGAAGATTGGTATTTCTGCCATCCCAGCACAACTCTAATTCCGGAAATCCTTCCTTTGTAATATCCAGATATCCACAATTTACCAGTGTCTCTGGAAGCAGGTCGGACATATCCGTTCCTACCGGAACCAGGTCATACACTTCTATCGGGGTTCCAAGCTGCTCCAATGCCCGCTCTTCTGCATATTCTGATACTCTGTGATCATGGAGGAGAATCGTTCCATTTTCATGTGAAAATGTTTTCCAGTCTGTTGTTATCTCCTGCTCTTCCAAAAATTCCTGCAGTTTTTCTTTTTCAGAAGAAGAAATTTTTTGGATCACAGTCGGAACAGTTTCCCCGTCATTTAATAACTTGATGCTATCCCGACCTTGTTTCCCGATAATAGGGTAAAATCCCTGGATCTTTGTTTCATCCTGCAGGCTGTTTCCGGCAGTCTGCTTGATGTTCTCCAAGAATTCTTTCGGGAAAAAGACCATATTTTCTGTCTCCGGGGAGGTTTCCATCAGTGTTCTGCAGGCTTCCTGTGTGATGCGGATTTGAAAATCAGGTTCTTTCATAAACTGGTTTTGCAGATCTACTCCCTTTACAATCACCGAAGATCCAAGCGCTAAGCCGCAACCTATAGTCAGAGAAATCATGGTGATGAAAAAAGCCTTTTTATTGTAAAACAAATATCTCCTGGCCAGATAAACTTCCGGCTTGTTTCCAAAACTTTGGAAAACTGCTTTCTTTTTCTTTGTTTGTTTCTTCTCTGCAACAGTCCCAGTTCCATAGTTCATACACTCCAGAGGACTCAGAACTTTGATTTTTTGCTTTATCAGAAGTATCACAACACCCAAAGTCACTGCCACCGGAAGAATGGCTATCAAAAAGAATCCTGGCTGATAGAATGAAATCCCCTCCAGTTCTTCTGCCTGTCCAAAATACAATTTTCCAATGACAGAGGGCAGGATTCCAAGTACCACCAGACTGCCTATGGCAATGCCTGCAAGGCTTCCCTTCAAGACAACTTCCATCATCTGCCGGAATATCATTTGTATAATCTGATGCTGCTGTACCCCTACTACCTCCATCAGACCATATTGCTGTAAATCTTTTCCTAATGATAAATTCAAAATATTATAAATGAACAAAAACATACACAGCAGAATCAGGAAAGAGAACAAGGCTGCAAATCCATAGCTTCCCAGCATTCCTTCTACTGCCCGGTATGCAGCCGAATCCATGCTGACGATCCTCTGTCCTTCCTCCAACCGGACATCTTCCTGCAATTGCTGTTCCATCTGTATGCCACTGACAGAATCCTTTTCCGGTTTCACCAGTATCCTGCAGGGGTCCCATCCAGTTCCGCTTTCTTTCAGTTTCTTCTCAGACAAAAATGCAATGGAAGAACTTGCCCCCTGATTCTGATATTCTGTAAAATATCCGGAAAGCTGAAACGTCTGCTGTCCGGTTCCTTTTGTTTGAAAAAGGTCATTCCAATAAAAATCCAGCTTTAATTCCATTCCCACCTTTGGTTCCGAAATTCCCAGATACGTTAAGGTTTTGGTGGAAAGCATGATTTCATTTTCCTGTTTGGGATACGTTCCTATGATCTGTGTATAGGCCGGGCAGAGCATGGTTTCAAATGCTGTTTCATCTGTCACAACACAGTCGCAATATTTTATCGTTTGATTGCATAGTTTTCCGGCAAATTTCTCTTTTCCCGTTTCTGCTATGTAGGAAAGCGTATGCAGCTGTCCTGCCATTTCTTCTGTACCATTTTCAAGATACGTTGACACCGTCATTCCATCTGTCCGGATATATTTCTGGATATCCACCTGGATCTTCCCATAGGCAAAACTTATCATACAGAAAATCGCTCCAACGGTAAGTGCAACTGCCAGAAACAAAAGACGGTTTTTATTCCGGTTCTGCTTTCTGTAAGAATCCAAAAGCACTTTTTCTGCCGAACGATGATAATCATAATCTTTCATCTTCCACCACCCTTCCGTCTTTCATGCGGATGATCCGATCTGCCATGACAGCGACTTTTTCATCATGGGTAACCACAAGCATGGTCTGCTGATATTGCCTACTGATCTTTTTTAACAGTTCCATAACAGAGGCGCTGGTTCTGGAATCCAGATTCCCCGTCAACTCATCCCCTAACAGAATGGTAGGATGGGTGTAGACAGCTCTGGCAATGGCAGCTCTCTGTTGTTGTCCTCCCGATAACTCATCCGGCATTTGAAAGAGTTTCTCTTCGATCCCCAGAGTTTTTGCCAAATGAAAAACCTCTTTTTCATCTACTGTCCTCTCCAGTAATTTTGCCGGAAGTACGATATTCTCAAACACATTCATAGCAGGAATCAGATTATATTTTTGAAAAACAACTCCAATGTGCCATCTGCGAAAAGAAATCTGTTCTTCTAAAGATAGTTGCGTCAAATTTACATCATGCACATAAACACACCCATGGGTGGGCTTTTCCAATCCGCTGATCAAATTTATCAGGGTTGACTTTCCGCTTCCGGAAGCACCAATGACTGCAATAAACTCTCCCTCTTTTATGGAAAAGGATACATCATCAACGGCTCTTATATAATTTTCTCCATTTTGATATTCTTTTGTAAGTGAAACTAATTTTACAGCTACCATAGTATCCTCCACATATTTTTTATCTCGGCAGAAAAATGGAAAATGCCGATCCTTTTCCCACCTGTGATTCTACTGTAACGTAACCGCCCTGCTGTGTCACAATTTCCCTGGTCAGATAAAGACCGATTCCAACACCCGGCTGATTATGAATTTCTTCTTCCCGGTAAAACCTCTTGAAAATAGATGCCTGATTGCTCTCTGAAATCCCTTTTCCGGTATCGGATACTTTTATCTCCACATACATTTCCCATTGCGCTACAGACACATGGATTCTTCCCCCTGTCGGGGTATATTTTACCGCATTGTCCAACAGATTAAAAATCGCTTCTTCTGTCCACTTACTGTCATGGGACACACGCACATCCTCCGGACATTCCACGGATACATGAATCTTTTTCTGCTCTGCGGAATATAAGATTCCGCTCATAGCCTGGGCTAACGTATCATATATAAAGTGATCTTCCTTTTCTAATTGAATCACTCCGGTTTCCAAACGTGAGGTTTTCACCAATGCCTGTATCAAAAAATCCAGCTTATTGATCTGTCCTCTTACACTTTTCAGAAACTCATTTTGCTCCTGTTCTTCCAGGGATTTTGTCAAAAGTGTATCTACAATCATTTTCATGTTGCTCACCGGAGTCCTGACCTGATGGGAAATATCTGACACCAGGGACTGTAATTCCTGCCTCTCTGCTTCTACCTTCCGGTTGCTTTCCTGCAGGATATTATACAGACACACCAGACGATGATGGATACGGGCAAAAATCGTCTCTCTGTCGGATACATTTTCAGGTTCCTGACTGCGATTCATCATGTCATCCAGGATCTGGCACAGTTCAGAAGTAAAATTTGACAGTCTCATTCCCAACAGTTGTACCATAAAAAGCATCCATAGTGCAGCGCAGACTGTTAATGCCAGCCCAACCCATAACACTGCGATATTTTTGGTCAGAAAAAAGGAGACCAATATGATTGCTGTCATTGAGAATACCATGCCGGCAGTCAGCCAAAAAAACATCTTTTTTACAGAGGTTTTCTTTCCTATCATGCTGTTTCACCTCCGGTCCATTTATATCCCATGCCATATACGGTTTTGATATATACCGTTCCATCTGTCTCAATCTTTCCCCTGATGCGGCTTAACGTTGTCGTTAACGTATGCTCGTCCACATAATTTTCTGTACAGTCCCATATTTTTTCCAACAACTGCTTTCTCGTTAATACACGATTGCGGTTCTGACAGAACAGGTTCAGCATCCGAAACTCCAAGGTCGATAAGGTCAATGGCTTTCCACCCAGCATAGCTGTCTGCTCTGCAAAATTTAAAAACAACCTGCCATCATCAAAGACATCCTGCATGGACACATGATGCCCCATCATACGCAGTACATTTTCTACTTTTCTCTGCAGGGAATGGATGGAAAAAGGCTTTGTGATATAATCTACTGCTCCAAGTTCATACCCCCGGATCTCATCACTTTCCCTGTCATTTGCGGTCAAAAAGATTACAATGGTGTCGCTATATTGTTCCCGGATTGTTTTTGCAATCGCATATCCGTCTCCATCCGGAAGATTGATATCCAATAATACCAGATCAAACGGTTGGCTTTTTAATACTTCCATGGCTTCTTTTACCGTTTCCACCGAAACAATCCCTTAGGATTCTGACTGTAGGTTGTAAACTAACATTTTATTCAAAAGTTCATCATCTTCTACGATTAAAATCTGTTTCATTCCTTTTCATCCTTTGCAACAATTTTGCTATCATTCCAATTCTTATTTTACAACAGAAATGTCCTAGAAATGTTACAGATTGAAAAATTTATGATTTTCTTTTGATAATCTTAAAAATCTTTTGGAACGCAAAAAGAAGATGCATGTCACCACACATCTTCTCATCACTTGCTAAAATCACTTTATCCCTCTTGCCTGACATTTAAAACCAATGAATTTTTTCTTCTCTGAATTGGGGCATATCACTCTTTTGATACGGATCGTAGTTATGAAGATTACAGCCGAATTCCTTCAAGGATTGAATTTGATCCTCTGCTGACCATTCAATCAATGAAATTCCATCAAATTCTTCAATATCTCCATTCTCCATCACATTTTTAAAATACCATTCAACAACGGTCTGATTCCCTTTATGAAAAAACTGTTTGATATCCCAGGCGATTACACTCCCTCGCATATTCCATTCCTGAAACCAATGCTTTACGGTTTCACGATTGCTATAACATGGTCCCCAGCTTTCCGTATAACTCACGTTCTCTGCAAAAATGTCGTCCATTCCCAAATCTTTCTTTTCCAGCCACATAGAAAACCATAACCGGATGATCTGTTCTCTCTTATCCATAATAGAATCCCTCCAACATATTGCTTTGAAATACGCTTCTATTTCCCTTTATTGGGCTGTCTGTCTCGGGATGATGATCTTTCTTGGACATTTTTCTGCACAAACACCACAGTTTGTACATTTGTCTGCATCAATATGAGCCAGTCCATTCAGCACAGTGATCGCACCTGCTTCGCAGTTTTTCTCACAGAGCTTACATCCGATACAGCCCACTTTGCAGACGCTCATCAATGCCTTTCCCTTATCATGGGAGCTGCACTGCACGAATGTCTTCTGCTTATATGGAATCAGCTCGATCAGCTTTTTCGGACAGGCTTCGATGCATTTTCCACATGCTTTACATGCTTCTTTGTCTACAACCGCAATCCCGTTCTCCACGTGAATGGCATCAAACGGACAGGCCTTCACACAGCTTCCGAATCCAAGACAGCCATAGGAACAGCCTTTTTGTCCGCCATCCTGCATCAGATTCGCCATGGTACAGTCTTTGATTCCATAATATTCATAGACATTGGATGCATGTTCGCAGGTTCCCGCACACTTTACAAAGGCAACCTTACGCTCCTGACTTCCGGCGCTCTGTCCCATGATCTCGCCGATCTTTTCTGCCACCGGTGCGCCTCCGACCGGACATCCGCTCACTTCCGCTTCTCCTTTTACGATGGCCGCAGCAAGTCCGGAGCAGCCTGCATATCCACAGCCGCCACAGTTATTTCCCGGAAGTTCTGCCAAAACGGCTTCTTCTCGTTCATCCACTTCCACTGCAAACTTTTTGCCGGAAATTCCAAGAAAGACTCCGATAAACAGTCCGGTTCCTCCGACAATCGCCGCAGCGATCAAAATTCCTGATATCATCTGTTACGTCCTCCTTAAATCAATCCTGAAAATCCGAAAAATGCAATGGCCATCAGCCCTGCTGTCACCAGCACGATCGGTGTTCCGCGGAAAGATTCCGGTACATCATTGTACTCGATTTTTTCGCGGATCCCAGCCATCAGCACAATGGCCACAAGGAAACCGACTGCCGTAGCCACTCCGTTCACAACGCCCTGACCGATGTTGTAAGATTTCTGCACATTTGTCAAAGCAACTCCAAGTACCGCACAGTTCGTTGTAATCAGAGGCAGGTAAACTCCCAGCGCCTGATAAAGCGGCGGCATTGCTTTTTTCAAAAACATTTCCACAAACTGCACCAATGCTGCGATGACAAGGATAAATACGATAGTCTGCAGATACTCAAAATGCAGAGGCACTAAAATAAACTGATAGATCAGTCCAGTCACGAAAGAAGAAATGGTAATGACAAATACCACGGCGCCTCCCATGCCTGCTGCTGTTTTTACATTTTTTGATACTCCAAGGAATGGACAGATTCCCAGGAACTGGCTCAACACAACATTGTTCACAAAAGCTGAACCAACTGCAATCAATAATAATTCTTTCATTGTCCGTTCCTCCTACTCTTGTGTTCCGACTGTACCGCATCCGCCACAGGATGCACATCCGCCAGAGCATCCCGTATTGTCCGCTGCGGGTTTTCCTTGTTTCTTTGCCCGGTTCTTCACTTTATTCTGAAGAGCAGTCAGTCCTGCCAGAACGAAAAAGGCTCCCGGCGCCAGAATAAAGATCGTGATCGGCTCATATGAATCCGGAAGCACCTGCATGTTGAAGATCTTGCCGGATCCGATCAGCTCTCTTACAATTCCAATCGCTGTCAGACCGACCGTAAACCCAAGTCCCATTCCAATCCCGTCAAACACAGACGGCAATACCGGATTTTTGGATGCATAACTTTCCGCTCTTCCGAGAATGATACAGTTTACCACGATCAGCGGAATGTAAAGTCCCAGAGAGTCATAAAGACTTGGAACAAATCCTTCCAGCAAAAACTGTACGATTGTGACGAAAGAGGCTACCACTACAATAAATGCCGGCATACGCACAGAATCCGGAATGATCTTGCGCAGCATAGAGATTAGCATATTGGACAAAACCAATACTACCGTGGTGGAAAGTCCCATACCGATTCCATTGATGGCAGAAGTCGTGACTGCAAGTGTCGGACACATTCCGAGCATCAGAACAAACGTTGGATTTTCTTTGATCAGACCATTGTAAAGTCTCTCTGTACATTTATTCATTGATCATGCCTCCTAACTCATTCTGGAAAGTATTCTGAAAATATACCAGTGCAGAATCGACTGCATTGGTCACTGCGTTGGTCGTAATTGTTGCACCACTGATTGCATCAATCTTATCGTCACCCTTCTCGCCATTTTTCGTATAGCTGAATTTCTCCACGTTCTTATCTTTAAACTGATCCTTAAACTCGCTCTCGTCGGCTTTCATTCCAAGACCTGCGGTCTCACCGATAGAAAGCATCTCTACTCCTTTTACTGTTCCATCATTTAAAATCCCTACAGACAGGCTCAAATCCCCTGCATAGGCCTCATGGGATGTAACAGAGATCACATACCCCATCACGTCTCCATTCGCATCCAAAGCCTGTGCAGCCTCTGTAATATCTGCCGCATATCCGGCATCCTGCACCAGAGAAGTGGCCTGCTGTCCGTCAAAATCTGCATAGTCTTCAAAAGATTCCGCATCCGGAAGTACTTTCTGATACGCCGCCTGCTTATCTGCCTCTTTTGCTCTTGCAATGGGCGCTTTTGTCACTTCATAAACCAGACCCAGAAGACATCCTGCGATCAGGGTGATGGCAGTTAAGATACAGGTATTTTTTATCATCTTATTCATTATCGTTCCCCTCCTTTTCCAAATGGTCTTGGAAGAGTGATCTTTTCAATCAGCGGCACCAGCAGGTTACTGATAATGATCGCATACGAAACCCCTTCTGCGGAACCGCCAAACACTCGGAAGATTCCCGTCAGAAGTCCCAGACAGATCCCATAGACGATCTGCCCGGTCTTGGTGATCGGAGACGTCACATAATCGGTCGCCATAAACCATGCTCCCAGCATCAGTCCGCCGCCGCAAAGATGTGCGGTTATGTATTGCGGATCAAATCCGTGTCCGCCAAATAAAGTAATAAAAATCACAAAGGTTACAATATAAGTTCCCGGAATCCGAAGATCGATCACACCCATTAAGATCAGGAACATGGCGCCGATCATAATGGCGATCACAGAAGTCTCTCCGATGGTTCCCCGGATATTTCCCATCATCATATCAAATGTATTGACTGCCTCACCTGCTCTTAAATTTGCAAGAGGTGTAGGACCTGTCACGCCGTCATATACAAAATAAGTCATTCTCCCGGTAAAAGAAATCAACAGAAAACAGCGAGCTCCCAGTGCCGGGTTCATAAAGTTCTGTCCCAGACCACCGAATAACTGCTTGACTACAATGATCGCAAACACGGAACCAAGCGCTCCCATCCAGAGGGGAAGGGTCGGCGGCAGGTTCAATGCCAGTAACAGTCCGGTTACCACTGCACTGAAATCCTGGATCGTCACAGGTTTGTGCATCAGTTTTTCGTATACGTATTCTGCCAGTACTGCAGAAACTGTGGTTACCAGAACTAACAGCCATGCATTCTCATGCCTGAAATTATAAATGCCAAAAAAAGTCGCAGGAAGCAGCGCGATCACCACAAGAAGCATGATATTGCTGCTCTTTTCTCGATCCCGGATATGAGGGGAAGGAGATACATTGAAGTTTGCACTCACGATTTTGTCCTCACTTTCTTACTTTCTTTTGTTTGCCAGTGCAATCTTCCGCATGGAACCGATCGCCTGTTTCAGATTTCTTTTTGCCGGACAGATAAAACTGCAGGAACCACATTCCACACATTCCAGTCCGTTCATTTTCACAAATCCTTCTTCATTGTGGCGTTCTGCCAAATCTGCCAGCCTGGAAGGAATGATCCTGCTCGGACAGACCTCCACACAACGTCCGCAGTTGATGCAGGCTGTTTCTTTTGCCTCCGCCGCTTCGTCCTTCTGAAATGCCAGAATGGAAGAAGATGTCTTTGTCACAGGGGCATCCAAAGTCACCATGGCAAATCCCATCATAGGACCTCCTGAGATCAGTTTCTGAGGTTCTGTTATAAATCCTCCGGCAGCATCCACCAGTTCCCTGTGATTCATTCCAATCGGAACTCTAAAGTTTCCCGGATTCTGAATATCATCCCCACTGACTGTGACTACACGCTCCATCAACGGCTTTCCAAAACGTACCGCCTGATTGATCGCAATTAAAGTCTCCACATTATCTACAATACATCCTGCATCTGCCGGCAGCATTGCTGCATGAATGGCACGCTTTGTCGTGGCATAAATCAACTGACGTTCTGCACCCTGAGGATATTTCGTCTCCAGCACTTTAACACTCATACGCGCTTTTCCGGCGATGGCTTCTCTCAGTTTCTGCGCACAGTCCTTTTTATTGTCTTCCACTGCAAAAATCCCCTCTGCATTCGGAAACAGAGACAGTACGACTTCCATTCCGCCTACAATCTCTTCCGTACATTCCAGCATGCGGCGATAATCCGCTGTAATATAGGGTTCGCACTCTGCCCCATTTGCAATGATGTATTCGATCTTCTCCGGCTCTTTTGGAGAGAGCTTTACTTTTGTCGGGAATCCGGCTCCGCCCATCCCCACAACACCTGCCTCACTGATCCGCTCGATGATCTCTTCTTTGCTCAGCTCTGCAAGTGGTCTCATCGGCTCATACTCCACTTCTTCGTATGTACCGTCATTTTCCAGCACGATACTGTTCACTTTGCTTCCTGCCGGATTGTATCGCATCTCGATCGTCTTTACCGTACCGGACACCGAAGCGTAAACCGGAGCAGAAACAAATCCGCCGGCTTCTGCGATCTTCTGTCCTTTTAAAACATGATCTCCCTTTTTTACCAGCGGCACTGCCGGTGCCCCGATATGCTGGGAAAGCGGATACACCAGCTCTCCTTTGGGAAGAAGTTGTGTGATCGGCTGATCTTTGGCGAGAGATTTTCCATCTTTGGGATGAATTCCACCTTTAAATGTTAAAAGTCCCATCTAAATTTCCTTCCTTTCTTTTACTGCACTGATCTTTATTATAGCAAAAAGTGTACTGCAAAAAAAGAGGTGAAGCCGTGAAACTTCACCTCTTTCTATCTTACTTCTTACTCTTCTGTCTCTTCCACAGCATCCGGCTCAAGTGCTTTCATGCTCAGGCTGATCTTCTTCTCAGCTTCATTCAGGTCTACTACTTTTGCAGTGATCTCCTGTCCGATAGAAAGAACATCAGATGGTTTCTCTACATGTGCTCTTGAAATCTGAGAAACATGAAGCAATGCATCTACTCCCGGAGCTAATTCTACGAATGCACCGAAATCTGTCATGCGTGCAACTTTTCCTGTGATCTCAGAACCAACTGCAAAGTCCTCAGCAGCGTGTGCCCAAGGATTTGTCTCAGGGAATTTTAAGCTCAGTGCAATCTTTGTATCGTTGATATCTTTTACAAGAACTTTTACCTGATCTCCAACCTGGAATACTTTCTTCGGATTTTCCACTCTTCCCCATGACATCTCTGAGATGTGAAGAAGTCCGTCAACTCCGCCAAGGTCGATAAATGCTCCAAAATCTGTCACATTTTTCACAGTTCCTTCTACTGTATCTCCAACCTGAAGTTTTGCAAACAGTTCTTTCTGTTTCTCTGCTCTCTCTGCTACAAGAAGCTGTCTTCTGTCACCGATCACACGGTTTCTTCTTGGATTGAATTCGCTGATCACGAACTCGATCTCCTGTCCTTCGTATTTGCTCAGATCTTTCTCATAAGAATCAGATACAAGGCTTGCCGGAATAAATACGCGTGCTCCTTCTACTGTTGCACACAATCCTCCGCCAAGGATCTGAGTTACTGTTGCTTTTAATACTTCTTTGTTCTCAAATGCTTCGCGCAGTCTTTCGTTTCCTTTTTCTGCTGCGAGTCTCTTATATGTCAGTAAGACCTGACCTTCTCCATCATTGACTTTTAATACTTTTACAGTCATAGAATCACCAACAGATACAACTGTTGTCAGATCGAGAGACTGATCATTGGAATATTCGTTCTTTGTGATGATACCGTCTGCTTTGTATCCGATGTTCAGGATAATTTCATCTGGTTTCACATCGATTACAGTCCCCTCTACTACTTCTCCGTTGTGAATTGTTTTAAATGATTCTTCTAACATTTGTTCAAAAGATAATTCTGACATTATTTTGAACCTCCTCAATTATATTATTGGGCGTGGATGCCCCTGCTGTAATACCTACTGTTTCCACTGACCCTAATTGATTCAAATCCAAATCGTCAAGTGTCTGTATATAGTACGTATCCTTACATGCTCCCTTGCATATTTCAAATAACTTCTGGGTATTGGAACTATGTTTGTCACCAATCACTATCATAGCATCCACCTCTTCTGCAATGCTCCTGGCTTCCGTCTGGCGTTCCCGGGTGGCACCGCAGATTGTATTTAAAACACTTACATCATAACTCTTTTTTGAAATAATTTCAACTAAATCTTGAAATTTATTGTAATTAAATGTCGTTTGCGCAACCACGCACACTCCCTTTGCCGCCTCCAGCTCCAGAGAGGCGGCATCTTCTTTTGTCTCGACTACAAAAACCTGATCTGAGGCCCAGCCGCGTATCCCCTCTACTTCCGGATGCTTCGGGTTTCCGATGATAACGATCTGTTTTCCGACAGCACTTTCCCGGCTTACGATCTGATGGATTTTTTTCACAAAGGGACAGGTGGCATCTACAATCCGGATCTTCTTTTCTTCCAGTTTGTCGTAGATATATTTTGCCACGCCATGAGAACGGATGATCACCGTGCCTTCTTCGAGTGCATCCAGCTCCGATTCTGTTCGGAGGACGATCACCCCCTGCTTTTCCAGATCTTTGACCACTTCTTCGTTATGGATGATCGGTCCATAAGTATAGATCGGCGTTTCCGTCTGCTCTTTTGCCTGTTCATATACCGTCTCTACCGCCCGTTTCACGCCAAAACAAAAACCGGCAGTCTTTGCACGTTTTACTTCCATTTTCTGTCCTCCGTCTGCTATCTGCATTTTGCACAGATTGTCTGAACGACTTCTTCGATACTCATGTCTGAACTGTCCACCAGGATCGCATCGTCTGCCTGTTTCAGCGGAGCAGTCTCCCGGCTCATATCCCGTTCGTCTCGCTTCTGGATATCTTCTGCAATTTCATCATAACTACAGAAGATTCCTTTTTCTGTCAGTTCTTTGTACCGGCGGTCAGCTCTTGTTTTTACACTGGCTGTCAGATAGATCTTCACATCCGCATCCGGAAGGATATTCGTACCGATATCTCTTCCATCCATGATCACATCCGCTTCTTTTGCCAGATTCCTCTGCAGATCCAGAAGTCTTGCTCTTACTTCCGGCAGCGCAGAGCTGACAGAAGCCATATTGCCTACCGCTTCTTCGCGAAGTTTGTCTGTCACATTGACACCGTTTAAATAGACCTGCTGGACTCCATTCTCATAGCCGATACTGACCTCTGCACTTTGTGCTGCAGTACGGATCTTTTCTGTTTCCCCGGGAGTGATCCCCTCCTGCAGAAAATACACCGCCATGGCCCGGTACATGGCTCCGGTGTCTACATAAATATATCCTTTTTCTTTTGCAACCAGCTTCGCAATGGTACTTTTCCCTGCCCCTGCCGGTCCGTCAATTGCTACATTATATCCCATATCTGTTCTCCTTTTTCTTCCTGTATCTTCCAGAGCAGACTTATTTAAGGAATGGAAATCCCTGCAAGATATGCCGTAGACCAGGCAATCTGCAGATTAAATCCCCCTGTCAGCGCATCCAGATCCAGAACCTCTCCCACAAAATACAGGCCTTTTGTCTTTTTCGATTCCATGGTTCCAGGATCGATTTCTTTGACATTTACCCCACCTTTTGTGATGATCGCCTCTTTGTAGCTGCGAAGCCCGGTCAGAGTCATCTCAAAATGTTTGATCAGATGTACAAAACGCTGCCGTTCTTCTCTGGAAATTTCATTTACCTTTTTGTCTTCTGCAATGCCGGATAATTCCAGCATGATGGGTTTTAATTTGGAAGGAAAGACATGATCTACTGCATTTTTAAACTGTCTGTTCTTGTTTTCCTCAAATTCCCGAAGGATCCGATTGTCCAGCTGTTCCTCTGTCAAAGCAGGCTTCAGGTCGATCACCAGACGCAGCTCTTTTGCGGCAAGCTGTTTTCCAACCACACTGCTGGCACTTAACATTAACGGTCCGCTGACTCCGTAGTGCGTAAAGAGCATCTCCCCAAAATCTTCGTACAGTTTCTTCTTTCCGTCATAAATAAAGGCAGTCACATTACGAAGGGACAGGCCCTGGAGCTCTTTTGCATACCATTCCCTCACCTCCATCGGAACCAGTGCCGGATAGAGCTTCGTCACCTGATGCCCGTTTTCTTTTGCAAACCGATAACCGTCCCCGGTAGATCCGGTGGCCGGATAAGAGATTCCCCCGGTCGCCACAATGCAGGCATCTGCCGTCTTTCTCTTCCCATTTTTCAAAATGACAGCCTGAAACACTCCGTCTTTTGCCTCTACTGTTTCCACCTCTGTTTCCAGGCAGATATGAACTCCCAGCATTTCCATTTTTCGCTTCAGCCCGGTGATCACATCAGATGAATGATCCGAAAGCGGAAATACCCGGTTGCCCCGTTCGATCTTTGTCCGAACGCCCAGATCCTCAAAAAAGTCAATGACCTGGTCATTGGTAAACGTATAAAAACTGCTGTATAAAAACTTGGGATTGCTCATGACAGACGAAAACAGTGTGTCCATATCCCCTGCATTGGTAATATTACAGCGTCCTTTTCCGGTAATAAACAGCTTCCGTCCCAGACGGTCGTTCTTCTCATACAGCCATACCTCATGGCCATTTTCTCCGGCAGCCACAGCAGCCATCATTCCTGCCGCTCCACCGCCGATTATCAATACTTTACTCATCTTTTTCTTCCTCTCTTGGGGCAGGATCTGTCAGGGTATCGTCTACCTGATTCAGTTCATCCTTACTGTATACCTGGTACTCTCCCCAGATGCGCTCCAGCATTTCCAGAGTGTTCACCACATCTTTCTGCTTTTTCATACAAAGGGCAACCACCAACGCATTGATCACACTTAAGGGTGCCACCAGAGAATCCACAATGGATGCCATATCACTTCGGGCGATCAGATTGCAGGAAGAATACAGATTCATCGGAGAATGTACACTGTCTGTCAGTGTGATTACTTTTGCCTTCCGATTACTGGCAAATTCCAGAGCTTTGAGTGTCCGCATGGAATACCGTGGAAAACTGATCCCGATGATCACATCTTCTTCATTGATCCGGATCAGCTGTTCAAAAATCTCGCTGGAACTGTTGGTGTTGACTGCAGTTACATTCTCACAGACCAGATTCAGATAGAAACATAAGAAGGATGCCAGGGGCGCACAGCTTCGGATTCCGACTACGTAAATTCGCTTTGCACTTAAAATGGTGTCAATGGCAAGTTCAAATGCTTTCTGATCGATCCCTGCCAGCGTCAGCTTGATTTTTTCGATGTCAGACTGCAGCACTGTCTCCAGGATCTCCGACTGGCTGATCCGTCCGTAGGTCACTTCCATCCTCTGAATGGAATTTAATTTATTACGCACCAGTTCTTCCAGTGCCTTTTGAAATCCCGGGTATCCTTTATATCCAAGCTGTGTGGCAAAACGTACCACTGTGGATTCACTGACCCCTACCACTTCCCCGAGACGGGCAGCTGTCAGAAAAACGGCTTTATCATAATTTTCCTTGACATAGTCGGCCAGCCGTTTCTGCCCTTTGCTCATCTTTTTGTATTTTTCTTCCATGCGGATCAATAATTCATTGGTACTATTTTCACTCACACTTCTTTTCCTCTTCTTCCTATTTGTTTTCGTTCTCTTATCTGACAGGACGTGTATACTCTTTCAGCCATTCCTTTTCCTCTTCTTCCAGGTATGGGCTGATTTTTTCATATACGCTCTGATGATACTGATTGAGAAGCTGCTTTTCTTCTGTCGTCATTATCTCCGGGCACAGCGCATCCCGATCGATCGGCACAAAGGTCAGCGGCTCAAAATACAGAAACTGTCCATACTCGTTCTTTTCTCCGGCACAAACCAGCAGTTCATTTTCAATCCGGATTCCATGAGAACCTTCGATATAAACTCCCGGCTCATCTGTGATCACCATTCCCGGCTCTAATTCGCACATGGCATCCCTGGTTGCCTTCCACCGGAATCCAATCGGCGCCTCATGAATGTTGCCAAGATATCCGACCCCATGTCCGGTTCCATGATTATAGTTTAAGTTTCTGCGCCAGAATGGTTCTCTGGCTGCATAATCCAGAGTCATGCCACTGCATCCTGCCAGAAATTTTGCATCGGCAATGCGCAGCATACTGCAGGCTACCATGGTAAAGTCTTCTTTCTGTTTCTCGTCAACCTCACCGATTGCCACCGTACGGGTGATATCTGTGGATCCGTCATAATAATTTCCACCGGTATCTGTTAAAAATAATCCGCCTTCTTTTAATTCTACATTCGTCTCTGGTGAAGAAGAATAATGTACGATAGCTGCATGCTCTCCATACGCGCAGATCGGATCAAAACTTGGCCACAGATATCCTTCCTGCTCCTTTCGGAACTCTTCCAGCTTGTCAGATGCACTCAATTCCGTGATCTGCTCTTTGCCGATATTCTTTTTCAGCCAGTACATAAATCTGGTATGTGCCACACCATCTTTGATGTGTCCTCTTCTGATATTGTCAATCTCTGTGGCATTTTTTACACACTTCATCAGCACTTCCGGATTTTCTGCCTTGACAATGCGGACAGATTCCGGAATATTGCGATATAACGCATAATTCACTCTCTGAGGATCCAGAAGGATGGAAGCCTCTTTTGGAAGCAGCTTGATATCTTCATAAATCGCGTTATATGGATGCAGATGTACCTGACATTCTTCAAAACGCTCTAAGATTTCCTGATCAAACTTTCTTTCATCTGCATACAATTCCACAGAATCCATGGTGATCAACGCATAGGAAAGCAACAGCGGAAAATACTCCACATCCTGTCCTCGTACATTCAACAGCCAGTCAATATCATCCAGACTGGTCAGCAAATGATATGCTGTGTGTTCTTCTTTCATCCGTTCTCTTACGCGTGCCAGCTTGGACAACGCAGATTCTCCCGCATAAGTTTCTTCCAGATAAAAAGCCGGTTTTTCGGACAAAGCCGGTCTCTCTGTCCAGATCTCATCCACCAGGTCACAGGCATAGCACACTTGTCCGTCTTTCTTCTTTGCAATCTCTTCGTACTGCTCCCCTTCTGTAATCCCAATGGTTCTTCCATCAAACCCGATGGTTCCGCCTTCTTCCAGCACAGATTCCACATATTCTGCAATGGTCGGCACTCCAGGCTCTCCCATCTTCTGCAGACAAATACCGCTGCCTGTAAGCTGCTGCTCTGCCTGAATGAAATATCTGCCGTCTGTCCAGAGACAGCTTTCCTCTTTTGTGATAACAGCTGTTCCTGCCGAGCCTGTAAAGCCTGTGATAAATGCTCTGGATTTAAAGTGTTCTCCCACATACTCGCTCTGATGATAATCCGCTGTGGGGATCATATAAACAGAAATATGGCGTTCCTCCATCTTCTGACGTAATTGTTCTATTCTATCTTTAATACACATAAAATCATCCTCCTTTGCCACGGGTAATTATATCACTAAAACAGATTCTGCACAAGGAATTGCATTTTTATTTCTTTTCCGGGCAGCAAAAAAGGATCGGAAAACTTTCATCTTCCAATCCTTTTCTTTCATTTTATTATACCGGATATGCTCCGTCTTCTGTATCTGCTACTTTTGCATCTACTTTTGTCTGCTGAGCATCTCTGTATTTGAAGAAATCTGTTGCAACCTGTGGGAACAATGCATATGTCAGCACATCCTCATCCTGCTGGCTGTACTGTGCGCACTCTTTGCGGAGTGTATCCAGCTCGTTCGGAATCAGATCGGCCGGGCGGCATGTAATCACTTCTGCATCTTCTCCGATTACTTTTTTCTGTACTTCCGGATTGAATGGTTTTGCTGTCGCACCATATTTTCCGGACAGTACGTCTTTTGTTTCTTTTGTCGCCATCTTATAGCGTTCTCCCATCAGTACGTTGAACACTGCCTGAGTACCAACGATCTGAGAAGAAGGTGTAACAAGCGGCGGCTCTCCAAGGTCTTTACGCACACGCGGCACTTCTTCCAGAACCTCGTAGAATTTGTCTTCTGCTCCCTGTTCTTTTAACTGGGATGTCAGGTTGGAAAGCATTCCTCCCGGTACCTGGTACAGAAGTGTTTTGATGTTGACACCAAGGTTCTTCGGATTGAGCAGTCCGGATTCGAGTGCTTCGTCTCTGATTGGTCTGAAGTAATCAGCGATCTCTGCAAGCAGGTTCTGATCCAGTCCTGTATCGTATGGAGTTCCTTTGAATGTCTCTACCATAACTTCTGTTGCCGGCTGAGAAGTTCCGAGTGCAAATGGTGACATTGCTGTATCGATGATGTCAGCTCCTGCCTCTACAGATTTCAGGTATGTCATAGAAGCAACACCTGATGTGTAGTGTGTATGCATCTCGATCGGAATCTCAACGGCTTCTTTTAATGCTGTCACAAGCTCTGTAGCCTGATATGGGCAAAGAAGACCTGCCATATCCTTCACACAGATTGAATTTGCTCCCATGTCTTCAATTCTCTTTGCCAGCTCTACCCAGTATTCCAGAGTATAAGCGTCTCCAAGTGTATAAGACATCGCAACCTGTGCATGCGCTTTTTCTTTATTTGCTGCTGTAACTGCTGTCTGCAGGTTTCTCATATCATTCATACAGTCAAAGATACGAATGATGTCGATTCCGTTTGCAGCAGATTTCTGTACGAAATACTCTACCACGTCATCTGCGTATGGACGGTATCCCAGAATGTTCTGTCCGCGGAATAACATCTGCAGTTTTGTGTTTTTAAATCCATCACGGAATTTACGAAGTCTCTCCCATGGATCTTCGTGCAGGAAACGAAGAGATGCATCAAATGTAGCTCCTCCCCAGCACTCTACTGCATGATATCCGACTTTATCCATTTTATCCACGATCGGCATCATCTGCTCTGTTGTCATTCTTGTCGCAATCAAAGACTGATGCGCATCACGCAGAATTGTTTCTGTAATTTTAATTGGTTTTTTTGCAATTTCTGCCATTTTTACTGTCCTCCATTATTATTTCACACCAAAGATCGCCATAAATGTTCCGGCTGCCACCGCAGTACCGATAACTCCGGCAACGTTCGGTCCCATCGCATGCATCAGCAGGAAGTTTGTAGGATCTGCTTCTGCTCCGACTTTCTGAGAAACACGAGCTGCCATAGGAACCGCAGACACACCCGCAGAACCAATCAGAGGATTTACCTTGCCCTTTGTTGCCCAGCACATCAGTTTACCGAACAATACTCCGGCTGCTGTACCGAATGCAAACGCGATCAGTCCCAGTGCAACGATTTTCAGTGTATCCATGTTCAGGAATGCTTCTGCACTTGTTGTAGCACCTACAGATGTACCAAGCAGGATAACTACGATATACATCAAAGCATTGGAAGCTGTCTCTGTCAGCTGTCTTACAACACCTGATTCTTTGAACAGGTTACCAAGCATCAGCATACCTACCAGAGGAGCTGTTGTAGGAAGAATCGTACATACTACGATCGTAACGATGATCGGGAACAGGATTCTCTCCAGTTTGGAAACCGGTCTTAACTGCTCCATCTTGATCTTACGTTCTTCTTCTGTTGTAAGAAGTTTCATGATCGGCGGCTGAATAATCGGAACCAGTGACATATAAGAATATGCCGCTACCGCGATCGGTCCTAAGATTGCTGTCTGCTGTAATTTTCCTGCGAGGAAAATAGAAGTCGGGCCGTCAGCACCACCGATGATAGAAATCGCTGCAGCCGCTTTGTCAGAGAATCCCATTGCCATTGCTCCAAGGTATGCGGCGAAAATACCAAACTGTGCTGCCGCACCCAGAAGGAAACTCTTCGGGTTCGCGATCAATGGTCCAAAGTCTGTCATCGCACCGACACCAAGGAATATCAGAGACGGCAGGATTGACCACTCATCCAGAACATAGAAATAATACAGAAGTCCGCCTGTTCCGTTTGCCGAATCTTCTGCATGAAGCATGATATCCGGATAAATATTAACCAGAAGCATACCAAATGCAATCGGAACTAACAGCAGCGGTTCAAAGCCGTGTCTAATCGCCAGATAAAGGAAAAAGCAGGCAACTGCGATCATAATCAGGTTTCCGAACGTCAGGTTCATAAACGCAGTCTGCTCTACCAGGTTCCCCAGCGTATTTGAAATATATTCCATTTGTCAAAACCTCCTAGTTTAATGTGGCTAATACTGCTCCTGACTCTACTGCGTCGCCTACTGCCACATCAATGCTAGCAACTGTACCATCTTCCGGAGCTACTACAGGGATTTCCATTTTCATAGCTTCTACTGTTACAATGGCATCTCCTGCTTTTACAGCCTGTCCTACGCTTGCGTCAATACTGAATACTTTTCCAGCTGCTCCCGCTTTTACCTGGATACTTCCTGCTCCTGCCGGTGCTGCTGCTTTCGGAGCCGCTGCCGGTGCTGCCTTTGGAGCTGCAACTGGTGCTGCCGCTGCAACCGGTGCAGTACCTGCTCCCTTTTCTTCTACTGTCACATCATATACATTTCCATTTACAGTAATTGTATAATTTTTCATTTTAAAATCCTCCTGATTAATTCCATTTGTTCCATTTATTCGATTTTCTTCTCTTGATCGAGCGAACTACAAATCCGTCTGCAGAAGTTCCTTCTGCCGCTGCGATCGCTGCTGAGATCACTGCTACAAGCTCTGCATCATCTGAAGCTTCTTCTGCTTCCGGTTCTGCAACTGGTACAGGAGCCGGAGCCGGTGCTTTTGCCGGTTCTGCAGTTTTTTTGTTCTTAAATTTCTTCTCAAGTTCCGGAATAAATCTGAACAGAGAAATAATGAATGAAATAAAGATCAAAACAACGAATACAGTTCCCATTCCAAGAATGGTGTTCAGTCCTGCTTTTTTCAGAATCTCCGCAGTAGAATAATGTGCATTGATCGTCAAGCTGTCCATCTGCTGTTCTTCATCGAATGTAAATTCAATGTCTGCAGTCTTATTCTCATACTCTGCTTCTGTAGAAACTACGATTCCGGAGCTTGTCATCTCTGTCTCGAATTCTCCATAGCTTTTGAATGCTCCGCATTCTGCCTCTCCCGCTTTCCAGGCTTCGATCATGGAAAGGAAATTCTCAGAATCTACAGGAAGTCCTGTATTCAGAAGCATCAGATCCAGCTGCAGTTCGGACATCTCTTCATACTGGTCAAAAACTTCATCCGGTGTCTGACTGAAGCTGCTGACAATTGCCTCTGAATAAGACACCATGGACTCTTTTTCATTACTTGTTGTCGTATCTGCCTCGCTGCCGCATCCTGAAACACCTAAGGTAAGAGCACAGGCAAGTACGATTAAACTTAATTTTTTCTTCACTTCGCCTCACCTCACTAAACCGTACCGTGTTTTTTTGCCGGACGATCCTCTCTCTTTGTGAACAGCATCTCAAATGCTCCGATCACATATTTTCTTGTATCGGCTGCATCGATGATCGCATCCACATATCCTCTTCTTGCCGCGGAAACCGGGCTGGACTGCAGCTCTTTGTATTCTGCCGCCTTTTCTTTCAATGTCTCTGCGTCTGCATCTGCATACATGATCTTTGCTGCCATAGAAGCATCCATCATTCCGATCTCAGCTGTCGGCCATGCGTATACCAGATCTGCTCCGATAGATTTACTGTTCATCGCAATATATGCGCTTCCGTAAGCTTTTCCTACGATCACATTAACCTTTGGTACAGATGCATTCGCGAATGCGTAAGTCAGTTTTGCAACTGCACGTGCCATATCCTTCTCAGCTTCCAGAGTTGCTTCAAATCCTGTCACGTTTGTCAGAGATAATACCGGAATCGAGAAAGCATCACAGAAATTGATAAAATCTGCTGCTTTTTTACATCCGTCAACTGTCAGAACCTGTCCATAGGACTCTGCATTTCCTTCTGCATCATATACTTTGGAACGGTTTGCAACAGCTCCCACTGTCATTCCGTTCAGACGGATAAATCCTGTTACCATTTCTTTTGCATATTCTCTCTTGGTTTCAAAGAAAATATTGTTGTCAGAAATTGTGGCAAGTGCAATTCCTGTATCTTCCGCAGCATTGGCAAGATCTGCGCAGACACGGTTGAGGTCATCTGTACACTCATCATAAGATGCATCATCTTCAAAATTTGCAGGCAGCATGCAGATCAGAGAACGGATCTGTCCCAAAATCTCTTCTTCTGTACCCGCTACATCTACAAGACCAGCTGTCTTGCTCTGATACTCGGCACTTGCTGTATTGCACTTGGAATCAATGTTTCCGTCCAGTGCATTTGGTGAATTCACAAACAGCTTTCCTTCTTTATTTTCCATGAATGTGAAATCCGTCAGTCCCGGCACGACTGCAAGACCACCGCCACACATACCAAAAACAGCTGTGATCTGAGGGATCACACCGGATGCCATTGCCTGTTTGAAGTACAGGCTTCCAAATGCTTCCAGAGCATCTGTTGCTTCCTGAAGACGAAGTCCCGCACAGTCGATCAGTCCGATCACCGGCGCTCCCATCTTCATCGCCATGTCATAGATGTTGGCAATTTTTTTCGCATGCATCTCACCGATCGCACCTTTTAAAACAGATGCATCCTGGCTGTACACATACACGAGATTGCCGTCGATCACTCCATAGCCGGTGATTACTCCATCAGCCGGAGTTTCTTTTTCCTGCAGGTTGAAATCTGTATTTCTTGCTGTTACAGCAGAACCGATTTCAACAAAGCTGCCCCCATCAAGCAATGTGGCAATTCTTCTGCTTGCTGAGTTTTCTGTTGCATTGTTGCTCATATTCTAGCCCTCCATTATTATAAAATGTGTTTAAATATAAACCAAAATTTTTGCCTATTCTAGTATATATTACTTAGCATAAAAATTCAATTGAAAATCATTTTTTTGTCACTTCTTTGCCTTTTCCTTTTATTTTTCCCGAATTTTCATAAAAAAAGACATATCCTTCTGCGGATATGCCTTTTCCTTACTATATTAATCAATCGCACTTGCAAGAACACTTTCTTATTTCTGATTTCGGAACTGAACCGGTGTAATCTGATACATCTTTTTGAAGATGCGGTTAAAGTGCTCTACATTCTGATACCCCACTGTTTCTGCAATACTCTCCACAGTTGCATTGCTTTCTCTGAGCATGGTGCAGGCTTTTTTCATCCGGATATTTTTCAGAATATCCCCAAACGTCATCCCTGATTTTTCTTTGATATATTTGGAAAGATACGGTTTGGAGAGGAAAAACCTCTCAGACAGTTCATCCAGAGTCACATGCTTATAATTCACATAAATGTAGTTGGTGATCTCCAGAAGCCTGGCATCTTTGCAGTCCTGAAGATTCCGTAATTCTTCAATCTTATTGACTGCCACAACCAGTGCTTCCACGGATGCTTTGATGATATCCGCATCAATCCCCACACCCCAGTACCGCTTTTTGTTACAGATCACACCCACATAAGCGACTGCTTTGGATGAAGAGCCTTTGGTCATGGAGTGCTCTTCGTAAAATGCCAGTTCATAATCAATGTCAAAATAGTCCTTGATGGCATTGCTCACTGCATCCAGACGCCCATTGCCCATCCCATTGATCACACGGTTGGTTCCCGCATGATGAATCGTTGCTTCTGCCAGAATCCCGTTTTCCTGCTTGAAATGACATTCATCCACTGTAAAAATCGTCTTGACATGGATATAGTGATCTTCAAAAATGTGATATACCCAGTCCGGCGTCAGCTCTTTATGTGCCTTATCAGAAACATCCTTCACAAGATATCCCACTTCTTCTCTCATCTTCTGCGGAAGACTGATTCCAAAGCTCTGCTTCAGGATATAGTTTACTCCACCTTTTCCAGACTGGCTGTTGATCCGAATCACATCGGTCTCATAACGGCGGCCCACATCTTTTGGATCTAACGGAAGATACGGAACACTCCAGGTGTCACACTGCTTTTCCTCTCTCCATGCCATTCCTTTTGCGATGGCATCCTGATGAGAACCGGAAAATGCAGTAAACACCAGTTCTCCTGCATAAGGCTGTCTCGGAGAAACCTGCATTCTGGTGAGTCGTTCATAGGTTTCACTGATCTCGCTCATATGAGAAAAATCCAATCCGGGATCCACACCCTGAGAATACATATTCATGGCCACTGTGATAATATCCACATTTCCAGTACGTTCCCCGTTTCCAAATAAAGTTCCCTCGATCCGGTCAGCCCCTGCCAGGATTCCAAGTTCTGCATCACTGACACCGGAGCCTCTGTCATTGTGCGGATGAAGGGACAGTAATACGTGTTCCCTGTTATATAAGTGCCTGCTCATATACTCTACCTGACTGGCAAATACATGTGGCATGGCATTTTCTACCGTTGTCGGGAGATTGATGATCACCTTACGTTCCCGGGATGGCTCCCACACCTGCAAAACCGCATTGCACACCTCCAGTGCATACTCCACTTCTGTTCCCTGAAAACTTTCCGGACTGTATTCAAAGGTAAAGTTTCCTTCTGTTTCTTTTGCCAATTCGTTTAATAAGACCGCTCCCTCTACTGCGATCTGTTTGATTTCTTCCTTGCTTTTTCGGAAAACCTGCTCCCTCTGTGCCACAGAAGTAGAATTGTATAAGTGTATCACCGCATGGGGCGCTCCTTTGACTGCCTCAAAGGTCCGTTTGATGATATGCTCTCTTGCCTGTGTCAGCACCTGGATCGTCACATCCTCCGGGATCATATTCTGCTCGATCAACGTACGCAGAAACTGATACTCTGTCTCAGACGCTGCCGGAAACCCCACTTCAATCTGCTTAAATTCCACATCCAGAAGCATCTGAAAATATTCCACTTTTTCTTCCAGACTCATGGGCTCGATCAAGGCCTGATTTCCATCCCGCAGATCCACACTGCACCAGATCGGCGGCTTCTCAATATGATCCTTCTTCGCCCAGTCATAACACGGCTCCGGCGGCATAAAATAGCTTCTTTCATATTTTTCAAAATTCTTCATCCCAAGCACTCCTTATATTCCATCAATTAAGTTGTCATTTTTTATTTCGTTTATACTAGCACAGTCTTTCCAAGCATACCAGTGACTTTTTTAATCACTTTGCTTGATTTATTTTAACCTGTTTGACATTTCAAAAAATATAATTCTGCTATGTTCTCCCAGCACCATGCAAAATCTCGCTTTTCTACTGTCTTTTGAATCACGACTGGAAGACTGGCAAGGATTTCACCATCCACCAAATACTCGATCTCTCCAATTCTGGTTCCCGCCCGGATCGGAGCCGAAACGATCTTTGGGATTTTTCTTCGTACCTGAACGGTTTCCCAGTCTGCCAGTAAAAAGGAAAGATTCTCCTGCTCTGATATTACTTTTGCCCCTGTATACGATATGTTCTGTCCCAAATCCGCAGCTCCATCCTGCACCTGAATCCGAAAAGTCTGTCCTGCCCCTTTCACGCTCTGATATGCAAAATGCTCCAGACCGTATTCCATCAGTTTTTTGGTATCTGCCCATTTATAATCTCGGTTATTGGGCCAGCCACAGGCCAGAAGAGATACGATCAGAGTTCGTTTTCCGCTCTTTAACGCTCCCACATAACAATATCCCGCTTCTCCGGTAAATCCCGTCTTACCGGATATGGCACCATCCATCATGGTCAGAAATGCATTGTGGTTCGTACAGGAATACTTCTGCTTTTGTTCCAGATCTGAAAACTGATGAGAACCCGTACCTGTGATTTTCAAAAATTCCGCCCGCTTCGGAGATTCCATGATACAATACCGCATGGTTTCTGCCAGCTCGGCTGCCGTTGTATGATGACTTCCGCCCTCATCTGCACCATCCAATCCATTTGGAGTCACAAAATGTGTATGTCCTGCCCCCAGTTCTTTCGCCTTTTGATTCATTTTCTCTGCAAACTGTTCCACACTGCCCGCCAGATGCTCCGCCAGCATCACTGCAGTATCATTGTGAGATTCCAGCATTAAAGAATACAGAAGATCTTCCAACTTAAATTTCTGCCCCTCCGTAGTTCCCAGCCTCACTCTTGGCTGAGCCGCCGCATTGGCGCTGACTGTAACCACCTCATCCGGACTGGCGCACTCCAACGCCAGAATGCAAGTCATGATCTTTGTCGTACTTGCCATGGGGCGTTCCACATCCGGATTTTGGGCAAACAAAATACGCCCGCTGTCTGCATCCATCAACACTGCTGACCGGGCGTATAATTCTCCTGGAGTTTTCTCTTGTTCTGTCGTATTCCTCTGTGTTTCTCCGGCATTTACATCAAGTGGCAAATTGTTGCCGGCAAGCAAAATGCAGACACCAAAGAGGATGCCTTTCCAATGCCTGTACCTGCTTTTCTTCTTTTTATCATTCATGGAATCTTCTCCAGACATTCTTTCTGTTTATCCTATGTCTGAAACACTCCAGCCAGAACTACAGGTTCAACTTCAGCTGCACCTCATCTTCTGCTTCTTCTTTAAAATGTGCCACCTGTTCTGGATTCGGAGAGGGAAGCTCCTCCAGTGAATGGACACTGAATCTGCGTAAAAACTCTTCTGTTGTTCCAAACAAAAGCGGTTTGCCGGGCGCATCCAGACGTCCCACTTCTTCCACCAGATCGTATTCTACCAATTTACTGACCGCATGATCTGACTTCACACCCCTGATTTTTTCAATCTCCAGCTTTGTAATGGGCTGCTTATAGGCAATGATGGAAAGCGTCTCCAACAATACATCCGTAAGCACCTGCTTTTTCGGCTGCTTCGCGATCCGGACCAGATATTCATACAGCTCCTTTTTCGTACACATCTGATAAGAAGATTCCAGTTCCATAATACAAATTCCCCGGTCCTCTTTCTGGTATCGCTCCATCATCTGCCGGATCAGCGCTTTTGTGGTATCCTCATCCTGTTCAATGGCCTGTGCCAGTTTTTTCAATTCCACAGAATCTCCCATGGCAAACAAAATCGCCTCTATAGCGCCTGACAATCGTTTTTGTTCTGTTTTTGTGATCGTTGTCTTTTCCATCTTTTTTCTCCTGCTCACTTTTTATATCAGAGAATCGATCAAGATCTCCCCACAGATTTCTTCCTGACAGACCCGGATCATTCCGGTCTTCATCAATTCCAGCACTGCCAGAAAGGTTACCACCACATGCATCTTGCTTTTCTGCTGATTCAGAAGTGTCCGGAAGCTGAATTTCTTATGTAACTTTGCGTATTCCTGCACATATACCAGTTTATCCGGAAGAGGCACTTCTTCTTTCTCAATTTTTCCAAACTTACTTCTCACAGGATCGATTTTTTCTTCCTGTCTTCTCATCACTTCTTTAAAAATTTTCTGAAGCTGTACCAGGTTCACATTCCCCAGCAGTTCATCCAGATCTACCGGCGGCACATAATTTTTAACTTCTCCCGGAATCTCAGCTTCTCGGTAAAAATACTGATCTGCGTCCACCTGGCGGTCCCGCAGCTCATAAGACATATATTTATACATTTTATATTGCAGCAACTGTTCCACCAGTTCCGCTCTTGGATCTTCCTCTTCTCCCTCTTCATTGACCTCTTTCGGAAGCAGCATCCGGCATTTGATATCCAAAAGCGTCGTTGCCATCACGAGAAATTCACTCATTACATCCAGATCCTCCCGTTCCATGCTGCGGATATATTCCATATACTGACTGGTGATCTCCACAATCGGAATATCATAAATATCGATTTTATTTTTCTCGATCAAATGCAGCAGAAGATCCAGCGGCCCTTCAAAAACCTGCAATTTTACCGGTATCCCCATCTTTCTTCTCCCATCTTCCGTTTTTTGCACTGTGCTTTATTATACGGGAAATCCTGTCAATTCTCAACTGTCTTTTTCTCCCCGCAGATGGATCACGACCAACTCTGCTTCGTTGAGAAAGCGCAGGTTGATCGTGTGGGTTCCAAGTCCGCGGCTCACAATAATGGTCTGTTCCCCTTCCGTTGTCATCTCCCCGGAATATTTGGGAAACAAAACTGCCTGAGGCGTGATCACACCTCCGATTCCCGGCAGACGGATAATCCCGCCGTGCAGGTGCCCGGAAAGCACCAGATCTGCTCCCCACTTCTTATATGCATCAAAATAAACCGGATTGTGTGCCAGAAGAATGTCATACATCTCGGAATCTTCTTTTTGTATACACGTATTCACATCTTCAGAAGTCACCGGATACCGCCTGAATTTGGTATATGTTTCCAATGGAAGCTCCAGTCCAAAAATGCGGATCTTACATTCCTCTTCCTCCAGCACGACACAGTCATTTTCCAGGAATCGTATTCCACAATTCTGCAGCTCCCTGCGATATCTTTGATAAACATCCCCATATTCTTCTGGTTTTTCTTTCATACGCTGCTCATGGTTCCCGCAGGTATAATATACCGGACAAATGTCAGGAAGTCTGGTAACAAACTCCAGGGCTGGCTGCGGCGAACATCCTTTTTTCCCCACCAGCATATCGCCTCCGATCAAGATCAGATCCGGAGATGCTGTCCGAATCGCAGACAACAGCCTCTCGTTGTCGGTTCCATATACTTTATTATGCAGATCACTTAAAAATACAATCGTTTTTTCCTTGGTCAGCCCATCCAGTTTCTTTGAGATAACGGTATCTTCTGTCACTTTAAAATACTGCTGCTCCCGGTAAGACTCCAAAAGTCCGAGGATTCCAGCTAATATCAGCAGCAAAAGTACCCAGATCCATCCTTCCATGCCATTCCCCTTTTCTGTTATTTTTCTTCTTATCCTACCATTTTTTTATGGTTCCTTCAACTTTTACCTTTCTTTCGCCAAAACCTTTCGCCCAAAAGAAAAGGTGCAGCATTTTGCTACACCCGAAGTTTTTGAAGCACCTTTTTCAGATAATCCAGAAATTCTGCCTTTCTGCATGTTTCTTTTGCCAGAATTTCCACACTCCCTATTTTCTTTTTCCCCAGATAATACGTCAGTTCTCCTACTTTCTGCCCTTTCCTGACAGGAGCTTTCACTGATTGTTTCATCTTTATTTTCTTTGTTACGCTTGCCAGGTTGTTACCGCTGGTGTCCAAATAGCGAAAGTGTTCTTTATATTCACAGCCAATCTCTTCCTTCACACCGCCTTCTATCGGAAGCAACTTCAATTTCGGCGGTTCCTTATCTTCATATACCTGACATTTCCCAAATCCATAATTCAAAAGCCTGGTTGCATCCTGAAACCGCTGTTTGGAGTTTTCCCCGCCTAAGATCACAGCGATCAGATCCATTCCGTCTTTTTGTGCTGTCGCGGAAACACAAAATTTTGCTTCATCTGTAGAACCTGTTTTCAGCCCGGTGGCGTAAGGATACTGCCGCACCAGCTTATTGGTATTGGAAAGTCCAAATTCTGTAGTTCCTTTTTTTGTTGTATGGGTGATCGTATCCATCCAGATCATACAATATTCATGGATTTTGGGATACTTCGTGATCAATTCCCTGGACATGAGTCCGATATCTCTTGCTGTGGTAAGGTGTCCTTTTGCATCCAGCCCATTACAATTTTGAAAGGTCGTATTTGTCATTCCCAGTTCTGCTGCCCGCTCATTCATCATTTTTACAAATGCTTCTTCACTGCCTGCTATGTATTCTGCCATAGCCGCACAGGCATCATTCGCACTAGCTACAGAAATACATTTTAACATGGTTTCCACTGTCTGGGTTTCCCCTGGTTCCAAAAATACCTGAGAACCTCCCATGGAAGCCGCATACTCCGATGTGGTCACCTCATCCTCCAGATGGATCTTTCCGCTTTCCAGCGCATCAAAAATCAAAATCATAGTCATAATCTTTGTCACACTGGCAGGCGCCCGCCTGGTATCTGCATCTTTTTCGTATAATACCGCTCCTGTGGACGCCTCCATCAGAATCACACTTGGCGCCTGAACCTCTACTTCCGCTTCTATCGTCTGCTGTTCTGTTCTTACTGTCCGCTCCTGCTCCTCTTCTGCAAATACCTGCATTCCCGGAAACATTGCCGCTGACAGATTCAGTACCATACTCATCCCTATTGCCAGAATCCGCTTCATCCCCATTCTCCATTCTCATATGGTCTGTTACTAATATAAGCAACCATTCTGAATTTTATTCATTTCTTTTCTTATATGTTATTATTGTATTGTTTTTTGTAATATTCCAATTATTTTTTATAAATTTTAACCAATATTTTCAAATATTTTTTGTAAATTCGGCGAATAGACTAAATTTTTTTCAGATGTATAATAAAGATATAATTCATAGTTGCTATTCATTATGTATATCCTGAGAATTGGCTCAGAGTCTCTACCAACTGCCGTAAAGAGTTGACTACATAAGTTTCTGTAGTCAGCTCTTTTTGCGCTTAACACTGCCGGGAAAGGAGGAGAACAAAGGTACAGACAAAAATCCTGACTGCATCGAATAGCAGACATCACAAAAAATGTCTACGGAGGGATTTATATTGAAGCAGAAACATAATACTTTGGATCGTTTTTTTGGTATTTCAAAGAACAACTCTACGATGCGTACGGAAATACTTGCAGGTGTCACTACCTTTATTACAATTGCATACATCTTGATTTTGAATCCACAGATTTTATCTGACCCTTACACCATCATGGGGGATGCTATGATGGCAGAGAAAATTGCCAACGGAGTTTTTATTGGAACTTGCCTGGGTGCTTTTATTGGAACCTTTCTTTGTGCTGTTTATGCGAAAGTCCCCTTTGCACAGGCGCCTGGCATGGGACTCAATGCTTTTTTTGCCTATACGGTTGTCCTTGGAATGGGGTATTCTTACGGGCAGGCTTTGGTAATCGTATTCATCTCCGGTATTTTCTTTATTGTCATCACCGCTGTCGGACTACGGGAAGCTATCATCCGAGCCATTCCAAATTCCGTTAAAGCTGCCATCACTCCCGGAATCGGGCTTTTTATCACTATTATCGGTTTGAAAAATGCCGGTTTGATCGTATCGAATGAAGCGACTTTAGTGAGCATGGTAGATTTTGCCAAGTGGAGAACCGAAGGGGCAGACATGACTTTGATCTGCGGCGCACTTACCGCCCTGATCGGATTTATCATTATGGGGGTTTTACATGCCCGAAAGGTCAAAGGTTCTATTCTGATTGGAATTCTCTCTGCCACAATCATCGGGATTCCACTTGGAGTCACTCATATTTCCAATCTGGATATGAACATCGGCGGAAAGTTCCATGACTTTTTTGAAGTTTCTTTCCTGAAAATGGATTTTGCAGGTCTTTTCGAAGGGAAAAATTTCTGGCAGACCTTATTTACAGTTACCATGCTTGTAATCAGCTTCTCGCTGGTCAATATGTTTGATTCCATCGGTACCCTGTTAGGCGCGGCAAAACAGTCCGGCATGATCGATGAAAACGGAGAAGTCATCCACATGAAACAGGCGCTGATGTCAGATGCCATCTCCACAGCAGCAGGCGCTATGGTCGGTACTTCTACTGTTACCACCGTTGTAGAATCCAGTTCCGGAATCGCTGCAGGCGGACGCACTGGAATGACCAGTCTGGTGACCGGAGGTTTATTCCTTGGCGCGATCATCTTTGCACCGATCGTCAGCATCGTTCCGGCTGCTGCCACTGCACCGGCTCTCATTTTTGTGGGAATCCTGATGCTGAGTAATATCAAAGATGTAGATTTTTCTGATATGACCAATGCATTGCCGTCTTTCTGTACCGTTGTTTTCATGCCATTTACTTACTCCATTGCCAATGGTGTAGCTCTCGGTCTGATCACATACTGTCTGATGAAATTATGCACCGGAAAAGTCAAAGAAATCAAACCGCTGACCTGGATCGTTGCACTTGTCTTCGTCATCCGCTATGCTTTTATGACATTGGGCTAACAGTTTGTATTTACAAAAAGGACGCCTTCGGATTTATAAAAATCCGAATACGTCCTTTTTTTGTTACATCCATTTTACCTTTTTGTAATACCAGAAAAATGCCAGGGAACTCAAACTCCATGTCAGAGGATATACCCAGTATACTGCCTGAATGCTGTGAGTAAGCGGAATCATAATGGAAAGGAAAGTCACACGGATCACACACCAGCACATCATCATGATGATCATGGAAACCATCGTCTTTCCCGCACCTCGAAGCACTGCGGCAATGGAATGCGAAAAGGCAAGAAGACAGTAAAACAATGCCGCTGTCCGCGCTTTTTCCACACCAAACCGTATGATTTCCGGAGATGGATCGAACGCTGCAATCAACTGGGGAGCCAGTATAAATACAACCACTCCGATCACTTCTGCCAGAAGAACCGTGATCAAAATCCCAAATTTTGCTCCTTTTTTCGTACGTTCCTCCTGCTTTGCGCCCAGGTTTTGTCCCACAAAAGTAGTCAACGCCATGGTAAAACTGTTGATCGGCAGAAATCCAAAGCCTTCTACTTTTGTATAAGCTCCATACCCTGCCATTGCCATTTCTCCAAAGGCATTGATATCTGACTGTACGATCACATTGGCAAAAGCAATGATCGAATTCTGCACCCCTGACGGAAGTCCGATCCGAATGATCTGTTTTAAAATATTCTTGTCAAACCCAATCTTTCGGATCTGCAGCCCATAACTTTCTTTTGTCCGCATCAGCTGCATCAAGCACAGCAATGCACTCACCAGCTGTGAGATCACTGTTGCCAGTGCTGCACCGCCAACTCCTGTATGAAAACCGGCAATAAATAACAAATCCAACACCAGATTGACAACGGAAGACACGATCAAATAATATAGCGGATGCCGGCTGTCCCCCACCGCCTGCAGGATTCCTACCATAATATTGTACATGACAAATCCCAGGGAACCTGCAAAGTAAATCTGCAGATAGGCAACAGATTCTCTCATGACACTCTCCGGGGTATCCATCCAGATTAAAATCTGTGGGGAAAAGGCGACACCGATTGCGGTCATCAAAACACCTGCCGCCAAACCAAATGCCACCGTAGTATGGACTGCCTGCTGCAGATTTTTTTCATCTCCTGCACCGAAAAACCTTGCAACAATTACTCCGGCGCCAGCCGAGATCCCGGTCAGGAATCCAATCAGCATAAAGATCAGACTGCCTGACGAACTCACGGCTGCCAGCGCGCTGCTTCCCAGAAAATTTCCTACAATCAGAGAATCCACCGTATTATACAATTGCTGAAATAAATTGCCCAAAAAGATAGGCATTGCAAAAAATGTCATTCGTTTCCAGATCGGGCCGCTTGTCATCGGCGCTATTGTCTTTGTCATAAAATCCCCCCTGCTATTTCACACTTTTTCTCATACTGTTTTAACAGCATTTATGATTCCACAGCTTCTTTGCACATCTCTGCTGGATCATAGAAGCACAAACAGTTTTTCCAGTCCGAATTTTTCTTCGTCCTGCAGCATCTGTTCCATTTTGCACTTATTGAAATCCGAATGCTCCACTTCTCTTGCATACCGGCGTGCCGCCTCTGTAATATCACAAAACTCCAGATGGTCATATTTCAAAAAATGAGCCTTCGCCAGTTCCCGGATCAGAATGCTTCCTGCCACCGCGAATTTCAGTTTCCCGTATGCCTGTCCATTATAAACCGCACCACAAAAATACGTGTATACAAAATAGATCATCAACTGTTCCATCATTGTTTCTGTAAATACGAAACCAAAATCATTTCTTTGCTCTCTTGACATTTCCGATTCCAGAAGTTTGTTTTTTCCTTCTTTGACATAAGATTTCCAGTTGTCTCTGAGCACTTCCAGATGATTGAGAATCACAAACAGATTGCCAAGTACCTCTTTTTCCTGCCTTGGTTCTGCCTGCAGACCATCCAGCTTTTCCTGAAACCAGGTCCAAACCCGCCTTCCCTGATAGCGCTCCAACAGTGCATCAACCTCAAACAGTGCATTCCTGTCAATACGCTCCTGCAGATCGTGAGCCAGAGCCAGCACAATAGCTGTTCTAAGCCGGATCGGATAGTTCCTGTTTTGTAAAATCTGAAACATCAAGGTTCTGGTATCTTCCAGTTTCGTAAACAGGAAAAAATCAAACTCCTCATCGTTTTTTTCCTGCTTTTGATCTTCTGCTTTCAGAAAACGAACCGGTTCCTGACATCCCAGGATCAAATGGGCCGCTTCCGGACAGGACAAGGAGAGGGAAATCTCCCGCAATCCTTCAAATTCTTCGATGTGTCTGGGATACATTCTGCAGGTCTTACAAAACATCTTGGCTCCACCGCCTTCTATGTATAGATCACACAGATTCTCCTCATTGAGAAATGCGCAGCGTTTTTGATATTGCCGAAATGCCCCCTCCCTCCAGTCGATCTCATTGTGCAGACGATTACCAAGGACTCCTTTGACCCGTCTGTACTTTTTCAGGGCAGCCGGATCGATCATGATCTGCCATCCGGCACAGCATGTATCCGGACAATTCCCGCCCACACATACGAACTTCTTATAATAATGGGGAATAATATACTGCATGTTGTACTCCTTTTTGTAAAATTTTTCTCAGTCAACAAATACATACTGTTTCAAACGTTCAAAACCCTCTTTTACACGGCTGTGAGGCAGCGCAAGATTCATCCGGATATGACAGGCTCCATGAAACGGCCGTCCATCCTGCCAGATCACTCCCACTGCGATTCCTGCCTTCTGTAATTCCTCAATGGTCTGATGATGGGCGCTGCACCATTGTGTACAATCCAGAAAGAGCATATACGTACCCTGCGGTCTGGATACCGATACCCCTGGGAATTCCCTTTGGATAAATTCCAGGGCATACGAAACATTCTCTTCCAGCACGGTACGAAGCTGATCCACCCACTCCATGCCTTCTTGGGAATATGCAGCAATCAGCGCATGCATGGACAGCACATTCATCGAATTGTAGTGTGTCATCTGTCCTTCCATCTGCACCCGGTCTCTCAAATACGAATTATAAATAATATGATAAGACCCGATCAATCCTGCCAGATTGAATGTCTTGGATGGCGCATAAAGAGCGATGGTTCTGTTTTTTGCATCCTCGGACACCGACTGAGTAGGAATATGATGATATCCGGGCAGTGTCAAATCGGACCAGATCTCGTCTGAAATCACATACACATCATGCCTTTTGTAAATTTCCATTGCCTTTTCAATCTCCCAGCGCTCCCAGACACGTCCTGTAGGATTGTGCGGCGAGCAGAAAACGGCTGCATGAATCCTGTTCTGCACGATCTTTTCTTCCATGTCTTCGTAATCCATCCGCCAGATTCCTTCTTCATTCAATATCAGGGGATTCAGTACAATATTCCATCCATTGTCCTCGATACAGTGCGTAAAGCCAATATACGTGGGGGACTGCAGCAAAATGGAATCCCCATTGGAACAAAGGACTTTCAGAGCAGAAACCACTCCGCCAAGCACTCCATTTTCATAGCCAATGCATTCCTTCGTCAGGCTATTGACCCCATTTCGAACCTTCTGCCAGTTTAAGATTGCCTCATAATACGCTTCCGACGGACTGAAATATCCGTATGCCGGATGCCTGGTTCTTTCCATGATTGCCTCTGGAATTGCCGGAAATGCCGGAAAATTCATATCTGCGACCCACATAGGGATCAGATCGAACCCTTCCTTTACTTCTGCCCCTGCAAAAAAATCACGGTCTGACGGATCTCCGGCAAGTGCGTCTACTGCGAGCGCATCCTTTCCCCGACGATCCATAATTGTTGTAAAATCATACTGCATGGTATCCAACCTCTTTTCCTAGAACTTTGTTTTCCGTAAAAAGGGAAGGATGTTCCAAACTGGAGGCATCCTTCCATCCGGGAAAACGAATCGTATCGTTTCTTTTATTTTAGCAAGTCAACGTGAGAAAATCAACACTTCTGCTTTTTTTAGTCAAACAGACTCATCTGGGTATATTCCGGCTGTTTTTTCCTGCTTTTTTCCTGAAATACTTCTCTTTGGATCACATCCTGTTTGATCTTCTGTAAAAACTCGGACTCTTCTCCAGCTGACACCAGGATCAGCTCTTCTTTTGCCCTCGTCATTCCCACATAAAACAGACGTCTCTCCTCTTCCAGATCTGTGGAATAGGTTTCATGTTCCAGCGGGATTTTCCCCTGTTGGACTCCACAGAGAATTGTCACTGGAAATTCCAGTCCTTTTGCTCCATGCAGCGTCATCAACGTAACAGCTCCTGCATGATAGACTCTTTCTCCACAGCGTTTCAGATCACTTTCTACGCCCAGCTGCAGTCTCTGCAAAAATTCCGGCATGGATGCAGAAAATGTCGTCATCCGCTCCAACATCTGCATTTCTGCGTTTTGTTCCAACTGCATCATTTTCATCCATTGTTTCAAAAACTGTGCTGGCGTTTTCTTCCGGTACACAGGCAAAAATTGTTCCACGGTCTTCTTTAAGATCTCTCTGGAAACTTCCGTCTCCTCCAACTCCCATAATAATTTTAATGCCTGACAGCCTGCATGATGATCCTCTGGATTTTCGAGATACTGTAAAAACTGAATGGTTCCCTGTACTTTGTCACTTTGCAGAAACGATTCTTTTCCTGCCACCACATACGGAATCCCTTCCTGCTTCAGATAGCGTTCCAACAATCTTGCCTGTCGGTGTGTCCGGTACAATACGGCAATTTCATCAAAGCCATGTGCTTCCTGTTCTTTGGACTGTTCCGAAACGTTCTGCGCGTCCAGCATATCCAGACCGCCCGTCAGCCGGCTGATCTCCTGTACTACAGCCACCGCCTCCTGAGATTCGCTGCGTGTCTGTATCAGACGCACTGGCTCTGCTTTGGCTGTATTTGGTGGGTATACATTCGGATTCAGCCGTCTTTCCTGACCTGAATTTTCAGCAATAACCGCCTGTGCTGCTTTCAGGATTGGTGCATAACTACGGTAATTTTCTACCAGTTTGATCTGCTCCAGATCCGGGAACTCTGCTTTTAATTGATCAAAACATGCCGCATTGGAACCCCGGAATCCATAAATGGACTGATCCGGATCTCCAATGACAAACAACTCCCTCCCATTTTGATTCCAAAGTCGGATCAATTCATACTGTACGGGATTGATATCCTGGAATTCATCCACCATCAGATATGTAAACGACTGATTCCAGGTTCCTTCTCCTACTTGCAGAATACGCAGTGTCTCCAACAAAAGATCGTCAAAATCAAATACCTTCCGTTCCTGTTTTAATGCTTCATATGCCAGATACGCCTGCTGCCAGTTCTCCTGTTCTTCCAGTCCTGTTGTGACGCCCGCTTTTTTCATGTAGACCTGCTGTAAAAACCGACTTACAGAAACATCCAGACCGCCCGACACCTGCTCTGCCAACTCTTTTGCCTCCCGGTCACTTAAGAGAAAAACCGGGACTCCCTGGGCTTTCAAGAAATTCAGGCAAATAGCATGAAAGGTACCGATCTGTATTTGATTCAGCTTCTTTTTCTTTCCCAGTCTGCGCTCCAGACGCTCCCGCATTTCTGCAGCTGCCTGGTTGGTAAAGGTCACTGCTGTAATCTCTGAGGGTTTTACTTTTCGCTGTTCCAAAAGATATCCAATGTGGGAAATCAGCGTCTTCGTCTTGCCAGTCCCAGGGCCTGCGATCACAGCAGTCCGTCTTGCGATTGTACGGACTGCCTGCTCCTGCTGCTCATTGAGTACTTCTTTCCTCTCTTCTGCAGGTTCTTTGCGTCGTTTCTCTTCTTTTGGATTTTGTTTTTTCTGTTCTTGTACCTTTTGGGGTGATTCCGCCTGATTTTTCTCTGTCCTGTCCACACCCAGATTCGAAAAGAAATCCATTTGTCCGCCCACTTCCTCTAATTCATAAGGCTGAAACAATTTGATCGTACCATATTCTCCGTCAAATCCGGGAATCCTCTCGACTTCTCGCTTTCGCAGACGCTCCACCCCTTCTGCGATCAGAAATCCAGCTTTATGCCGGATTTCTTCCAACGGTATGGTTCTCAAAATTTCAAATTCTGATCCAATGATGCGTAGCATCCGCTCATATTCCAGCTGTACTTTCTTGCTGCCGGAAGAAGCACCCATCGATGCCGCAATGACTTCCGGAAGCGGAACCAAACTCTCAAATGCATTTGCTCCCTCTCTTACAAATCCTTCTGCTCTATCTGCCAGCTGTTCAATCCGGTGGGAAACGCCGATGGTGATCTTTCTTCCACATACCGGACATTTTCCCTCATATCGTTCCGTCTCCAGAGGCGTCAAACAAAGATTGCACTTTCGATGTCCATCCATATGGTATTTTCCCTCTTCCGGGAAAAACTCGATGGTACCTGACAATCCTTCTCCCCTTTGAATTGCCCTTTCCAATCCCTGATAAGACCAGTCCATATCCAGAAGATTCGCTTCTCTTCCCAGCTTTGCCGGAGAATGTGCGTCTGAATTAGAAATCAGTTGGAACCGGTCTAACATCGATACCCGCCAGTTCATCGGCGGATCAGAAGACAGTCCCGTTTCTACTGCATGAATATGAGAACTCAGATCTCCAAAACATTCCTCCACTGTGTCAAATCCAGAAAATGCTCCAAACATCGAAAAATGCGGCGTCCAGATATGGGCAGGAACATACATGCCGCCCGGAGTCGTCTCCAGCATAATCTCCAAAAGGTCATGGCAGTCCAGTCCTAAAATAGGCCGTCCGTCTGAATGCAGATTTCCGATAATTTCCAGTTTTTTTGAAAGCTCCTCTGCTGCTTCCAGTCCCGGAAGAATCAGAAGACTGTGTACCTTTCGCACTTTTTCATACTTCTTATAAATCGAACTGATCTCACCGGTGATCACAAATCTGGGAATCTGATCGTTCGGTGTATTTCCATCCAGAATCCGGTATTCCTTCTTCAACACATAAAACCCGTCCTCTGCTGGTTCCAGCTTCTCTTTTAATTCCTCCCTCCATGCCGGATGCGTAAAATCTCCGCTTCCGATCAAATGGATGCCTTTTCTGCGCGCCCACAGATCCAAATACTCGGGTGTACACTCTTTACTGGTAGCTCTGGAGTATTTGGAATGAGTGTGTAAGTCTGCGATATACATGCCTGATAACCTCTTTTCTGCGTCTGTCTTTCCTGACGTTTTTCTCTACTCAAAAATATAACACAAACGAGCAATTCCGTCAGCAAAATTGCTTGCATTTTCCATATCCAGGTAATATAATAATTTGGTGCAGATATTCTTATCGGGAATCGTCAGATTTCCGTCCGGGCAGAGTGATCGTCCTGCCATCTGCTTTTTTTATGTATATTTTTACTCTCTTTTCCTCTCTGAAAGAGAGATTCTATAAATCAAAGGAGGTTCTTATGAATTCCCGTACTTACTATGATATTCTCGGCGTTTCCCGAGAGGCAACATTACAGGAAATCACAAGTGCGAAAAATGCACTTGCCAAAGTATATCATCCCGATGCCAATATGAACCAGGGCATCGACACTACCGCATGTATGCAGGAAATCCTGGAGGCATACCGGGTTCTTTCCAACCCGGAATCCAGATACGAATATGACAAAGAATTAGGAGGCGGACAGGTTCGCGTCTTCCGCACTTTCACAGTCGGACCGGATGACGAAGAACCGGCCGCACCATTTGTAGTCTACTGGAATGCCGCCTGCCGTCTTCAGGAAACCGTAGATCTTGCCATGGAATTTCTCGAAAACAATGCACAACAAAAAAAGCGCATGTTCTTATTCTTTCACCGAAAAGATGCTGCTTCCGAAGCAGAAAAACAGAAGCACCTGAATAAACTTTCCGCCCGTGCCATGCAGTATATCGCAATTTTAAAAGATGCCGGAATCCCATCCCAGTACTGGACAGAAGATGCCATGAATTGGGTGCTGATCCGTTGGAGCCACCGCCAAAATATGGACTACCGGGTACTCTTCAACCGTTATGAAAAGCACCTGAACAAAGATCTTTCCAGTTCCGAACGCCATAAACTTCACGTCCGCGGAAAACAATTCCACAACAATCTGAAAAAACTGCTCAGCTGCGCTTTATAGGCGCAGCAGGCAGTCCTGCAACAAGGCTTCACAGCCTTCTTTCACATCTTCATAGGTTCTGTCAAAATTTCCCGTATACCACGGATCTGCAATATCAGCTCCTGCCCGCTCTGTAAAGTCGAGCAGTTTCGATACCTTTCCTTCCGGATCGCTGCCCAGAATCCGCATTACATTCCGAATATTCATGGAATCCATTCCGATCAGATAATCAAATTCCTCATATTCTTTCTTCTGCAATTGACGTGCACGGTGATCTCCACATGGGATACCAACTTCTTCTAATTTCCGTCTGGTACCGTAGTGAACCGGATTGCCGATTTCCTCGCGGCTGGTAGCTGCGGAATCGATGTAGAACTGATCAGTGAGGTTGTGTGCGTTGATCAGGTGCTGAAAAACGTATTGAGCCATGGTGCTGCGGCAGATGTTGCCGTGGCAAATAAATAGTACTTTAATCATCTTTTTATATCTCCATAATTCACATGGGTGTAAGTGTTCAAGGTTACACTGATGTCTGCGTGACCCATGATATACTGCAAGGTTTTCGGATTCATCCCGGATTTTGCCATATTAGAGCAAAAGGTGTGCCTGCATACATGAGGGGTAACTTTCGGCATCTGGATACGATAAATCCTGTTGTATTTCTGAATGATATGCTCCAGATACTTCTCCCAGTGAAGGGCTACCATTGGCATATCGTTTTTATCCAGAAACAAAAATTGATTCTGTCATCGGCACATAGCGGATGCCTTTTCTGTTTTTGGTTCTTCAATCACATATTGCATCTGTGCAGTACGCTGTAACTGATGGTCTACCTTGATACGCATTTCTCCAAACTCAATCTCTGAAACCGTCAGCCCACAGAACTCTGAGATACGAAGCCCTGTGTGAAAAAGAATATAGATTGCACCATAGTATCTGCTGAAATGTTTATCTTCCTGAATAAACTTCAGTAAATCTCTCTGCTGCTTTCGGGTAATCGCTTCTCTGGTAACAGAATCATTGACAATGACGGATGCAAGTTCAAATTCAAATGGATTTTTACGGAGCAGGTCATCATCTACTGCCATCTGAAATGCCGGTCTGAGAACTCCCCTGATAGAATGAATGGAACTGTATCCCCGTCCATCAATCTGCTGGAGCTTAATTAACCATGCCTTTGCATCTGACAAACGCACCTTATCAATTCGCAGATTCCCAAAACTCTCTTTTTTCAGCATATTGATGACCGTTTTATATCCGGCAACCGTATTGTGACGAACTCCTGTTTTCAATGAAACGTACTTTTCTACCAGTTCCAAAACAGTATAGTTGCCACCGTTGGTTACGATACGGTCAAACAAATCCGCTTCAATCTGTTTTTCTTTCTCACGCAGGG
>UQVC01000009.1 GCA_900544395.1 uncultured Ruminococcus sp.
TCACGGAATTTTAGGCACAATTGCGCAAGAGTAGGATTTTTATGGGAAGTTAGCATTTATTTTAAAAAGTGTATTATGGATCGTTTATATTGTAGTAGTCGGATATCTGACTCTGTTTTCCAGAGAAAGTGGGATCGTGGATCAGGTAGACCTGACCTTTTTCAGCCTGCTGGAAGAGACGGCAGACTATGAGATCCAGCTGATTGAAAATATATTGTTGTTTGTACCGGCCGGGATATTGTGTCCCTGGATTTGGAAGAGACTGCAGGGATGGAAATATAGTCTGGCGGCAGGTTTTTTCGGAAGCTTTCTGATCGAAATGATCCAGATGGTGACAGGAAGAGGTTTGTTTCAGTTGGATGATCTGCTCACCAATGTGACCGGAATGATGGCAGGATTCGGGATGTATCAGATTTTGAAGAAAATAAGGAAAAGGGTTTACAAACATTGGATTCAGTGATATTCTAAAAAAGTATAAAAAGATTCCGCATAACAAGGGAGAAGTGCATTATGAGATTAAAAAAACTGGCAGGCGCTGCGGCAGCAGCGGTATTGGCTTTATCTATGAGTTTGACAGCATTTGCTGCACCATCACAGAGTATATCAGGAGTTGTGACAGTGAATCCGGGACCTAACGGAGTAGATGCGAATGGGAATGAGATCACAGCGACTTTATCTGATGTACCGGAAGAGTATCAGGCTGTGGCAGAGGAAGTGAGAAAGCCGGAGACATTAAAAGCACTGTTGGGAAGTGCATATGTAGAGACGATGTCTGTTGTAGATGTAAGAGATGTGACTGTTCCGGAAGGAACTGTATTTCCGGCAACGATCAGATTTAACGTACCTGGAGTAACCACTACGACAAAGGTTGCAGTGCTTCACTATGATACAGACAAAAAAGCATGGGAAGTTGTAAAGTCTGAAGCAGGACAGGGAACGATCACAGCAACATTTACATCCTTATCACCGGTTGCGTTTGTTGTGGATAAGAGTACATCTGCCTCTACGACATCTCCTCAGACAGGAGAACATTCTATGGTTGTATTATTTGGAGCAGTTGCAGTAGTAGCAGCTTGTGGCGCAGTTGGATTATCCAGAAAGAAAAGAGCGTAGTCACACATAGAAGTTGAATCCTCTTCTGCATAATAGGTAGAAGAGGATTTCTTTTTTGTTATGGAAAATGTTGGCATTGAGAGAAAGGCAGTCAGAGATGCGGGGATTGATCGATATGCATTGTCATATTGTCCCGGGAGTTGATGATGGAGCCCGGGATTTATATGATGCAGCAAAAATATTACAATTAGAATATAAAAATCAGGTGCAGGCAGTGATTGTGACGCCGCATTATCGGGTAGGGATGTTTGAGACGCCGCAAAAAGAGATTGAGCGTCAGTTTCAGCGGATTGATGAGATGACCCGAAGATCCAGGTCTGGTATGCGGGCATATCTGGGGTGTGAATATTATACGAATATCCACATGGTGGAGGATTTAAAGCAGGGACGCCGGCCTACGATGATTGGGACAGAATATGTTTTGACAGAGTTTTCCGAACGTCATAATTATCAGTTGATCCGTAATCAGGTGTATGCTTTGTTGGGTGCGGGATATCGGCCGATCATTGCTCATGCAGAGCGTTATCCATGTCTGAGCAGAACTCCTGCGTTGGTAGAGGAGCTGGTGCAGATGGGGGCGCAGATCCAGCTGACGTCTGCGAATGTTTTGGGAAAAGGCGGATGGAGACAAAAGAGATTTTGCCATAAGATGATAGAAAGAAAGTTGGTACATTACATTGCTTCCGATGCTCATGATCAAATAGAGCGCAAACCGGATCTGCTTCCATGTGCTGAGTTTGTGAGTAAAAAATATGGACAGCAGATTGCCGAGCAGATTTTTATCCAAAATCCATCCAGGATCATAAAGAAAAGTAAAAGAATGCAAGATAAAAGGAGAAATCAATGAAGCGAGTTACGTTAAAGAAAAAAGAATTGTCGTATGCGATGACAGAAGAAATGAACACACTTCGCACGAATATTCAGTTTTCCGGTGTAGATAAGAAAGTCATTGTGATGACAAGCTGCTTATCCGGAGAAGGAAAGTCTACGATCACATATCAGTTGGCGAAGTCCCTTGCAGAGCTTGGAAAACGTGTTCTTTTGATTGATGCAGATATGAGAAGATCGGTGATGGTCAATATGCTGGAGAGTGGTTCTGTAGATAAAGGATTGTCACATTATCTGTCAGGACAGTGCAGTCTTTCAGAGGCTGTGTATGCAACAGACAGTTCCAGACTTCATATTTTATTTGCAGGTCCTGTGCCTCCAAATCCAACAGAGTTATTATCTGGAGATCTTTTCAGTGATACGTTGGGATCCTTCCGGGATATCTATGATTATATTTTTATTGACTGTCCGCCGGTAGGGATGGTAGTGGATGGTGCAATTGCTGCGAAATATGCAGACGCAGCAATTATGGTGATCGAGTCGGGAGAGGTGAAGAAAAAGCTGGCTCTGGAAGCAAAGCAAAAACTGGAAGGAGTAGGATGTCCGATTTTAGGCGTTGTATTGAATAAAATGGAGCGCAGAGGCGGAGGATATTATAAAAAATACTATAGGAAGTATGAAAAGTATGAGGAAGCTGCGAAAGTAGAAAACTAATATCCGACAATTTTCGTACAATATGCCGAAGAAATCCCGAAAACACGGAATTTCTTCGGCATTCTGTTGTTTTTCACTTTCTTTTTAAAAGTAGATAAAGTATAATGAAATTATACGAAAAAACAGCAGCTGTGAGGTGGGATTATGGGAAGAAAGAAAACCGTACAAAAGAAATTACAGCCATATGAAATCGGAGAATTGGATCAGTACCTGTTTGGACAGGGAAATCATTATGAGATTTTTCGGAAACTGGGAGCGCATAAGGCGGTATATAAAAAGCAGGAAGGTGTTTATTTTGCAGTATGGGCGCCTCATGCAGTCAGCGTTTCCGTTGTAGGAGAGTTTAATGGGTGGGATTTTGAGGCGGACGATATGGAACGTCAGGAGCCATTAGGAATCTACACTCGTTTTGTGCCGGGGGCGCAGGAAGGAGATCTGTATAAATTTTGTATTGAGACACAAAAAGGGGAGCGGATTTTTAAAGCAGATCCATTTGCTAATTATGCAGAACTTCGTCCGGGGACGGCGTCACGTGTGACAGATATTTCGAATTTGAAATGGTCGGACGAGCAGTGGTTGGAAAAACGGAAAAAGTGGGATCAAAAGGAGAATCCGCTGGCGATCTATGAGGTACATATGGGATCCTGGATGCGTCATCCGGGCACAGAGGATGAGGGCTTTTACACATATCGTGAATTTGCCCATTCGATTACGGATTATGTGAAAAAGATGGGATATACCCATGTGGAATTGATGGGAATTGCCGAGCATCCGTTTGACGGATCCTGGGGGTATCAGGTGACCGGATATTATGCGCCTACTTCCCGTTACGGTACGCCACAGGATTTTGCTTATATGATCAATTATCTGCATCGCAATGGAATCGGTGTGATTCTGGACTGGGTTCCGGCGCATTTTCCAAAGGATGCGCATGGGCTGGCTGATTTTGACGGCACGCCGACCTTTGAATATGCAGATCCGAGAAAGGGCGAACATCCGGACTGGGGTACGAAGATTTTTGATTACAGTAAGCCGGAGGTGCAGAATTTCCTGATCGCCAATGCGCTGTTTTGGATCGAGCACTATCATGTGGACGGGCTTCGTGTCGATGCAGTGGCATCCATGTTGTATCTGGATTATGGCAAGCAGGATGGACAGTGGATCCCGAATCAGTATGGGGGTAATCAGAATCTGGAGGCGATCGCATTCTTCAAGCATTTGAACAGTGTCGTTCTGGGAAGAAATCAAGGAGCAATGATGATTGCCGAAGAATCGACAGCCTGGCCGAAAGTGACCGGCGCGCCGGAGGATGACGGACTTGGGTTTAGCCTGAAGTGGAATATGGGCTGGATGCATGATTTTACCGAATACATGAAGCTGGACCCCTTGTTCCGCAAAGGAGCGCATTATCAGATGACTTTCTCTATGGAATATGCATACAGTGAGAATTATATTCTGGTGCTGTCCCATGATGAGGTCGTGCATCTGAAGTGCTCTATGTTAAATAAGATGCCGGGGCTTGGATTTGATAAATTTGCCAATTTGAAAGTCGCATATGCATTTATGATGGGACATCCGGGCAAAAAATTATTGTTTATGGGGCAGGAGTTTGCTCAGCTTCGTGAGTGGAGTGAGGAGCGCGAGATCGACTGGTATTTGCTGGCAGAGGAGCCGCATCAGCAGATTCAGAACTGGTATCAGGATCTGCTTCATCTCTACAGACGCAATAAAGCGTTGTATGAGCTGGACACAGATCCGGCAGGATTTGACTGGATCAATAAGGACGATACATTCCGCAGTATATTCAGTTTTGTGAGACATTCGAAGGATAATAAGAAGAATTTGTTGTTTGTCTGCAATTTTACACCAATGGAGCGCCCAGATTATCGGGTCGGCGTGCCGAGAAGGAAGCAGCTGAAACTGGTTCTGGACAGCGATGATCCGAGATATGGAGGAAAAGGTGTGGAGCGTCCGAAGGTATACAAGCCGGTGAAACAGGAGTGCGATGGACAGAAGTATTCGATTGCGTATCCGCTGCAGCCATATGGAGTGGCAGTGTTTGAGTTTTGAAAATAGCGTTGAGCACAAAGAGATAAAATACGACAGGAGAGCGAAAAAAGAAGCTCTTCTGTCGTATTTTGTTTGAGGAAGTAAAATAAAATCTTAAAATACGAATTTTATATTAAAAATAAAAAATATTTTTTATGAAATTGAATATAAAAATTGAAACATGGAAAAAATAGTGTTATACTGGCTGTAAAAAGGAGGCGATAAAAATGCTATGTCAGTTTTCGTTTCAGAATTTTAAGTCATATAGAGATGAAACTGTTTTTGATTTGCAGGCAACTGCAATTCCGGAATTCAAAGATAATTTGATTGTGAAAGATAAGTGTAGCGATCTTTTGCCTGTGAGTGTTATTTATGGACCAAATGGCGGCGGAAAGACGAATTTGATCCGAGCGTTATCTTGTCTTATTACAACAGTGGTGAGACCGATTCATGATTTAGGAAGTACTAGAAAGAGGGTCATTATGCAGCAAAAGGTTGTCGCAGAGCCTTTTTTATTTGATAGTGAATCAAAAGATGAGCCTACTGAGTTTGAAATTTTCTTTCGTACAGAAAAATATGAGTACCGTTACTATTTAGCTGTTTTAAAAGATGAAATATCAGCAGAAACATTGGATCGGAAAACAATAGGAGGCAAAAAACCTGCACATATTTTTTATCGTGACGGCGAAGAGCTTACTTTAGGAACTATTTTAAGTAAAGAGAATGTAAATACCAAAGTGAATGAGAAAATGCCATTTTTATCTTTTTTGGCAATTAATTATAATATACCTGTGATAACAGAGGTTCAAGAGTGGTTTGAGTCATGTATCATTCGTAATTATGCGAACCCTATTGCAGAATTGCAGATTATGGTATCTGATAATGAACAGACAAAGAATCAGATTATTATGTTGCTGAACGAAATGGGCATTGATGTAGAGGATTATAGATATGATGAAAAGGAAGAGCAGTTATATACTGTACGAACAATTTCGGGTGAGAAGTATGAATTGCCGTTTAATCATGAATCTGATGGAACAAGAAAGTTGATTGCAGCGCTTCCGGTTATACTTGTAGCATTACAGGAAGGACGTCTGGTAATTATTGATGAGTTAGATGCAAAGCTGCATCCTAAGCTTTTGCGATACGTAATATCTATGTTTAAGAATAAAAAAATCAATAAATATGGAGCTCAGCTTTTATTTACGTCTCATGATATTGCTACAATGAAAAATACAGTATTCAGAAGAGATGAAATATGGTTTGCAGCTTTGGATGAAAACCATAGCAGCCAAGTTTATTCCTTGTATGAAATTAGACGGGAAGACAATGAAAGAGTGAATAATACAGCTGCATATGATAAGCAGTATTTGGAAGGTAGGTATGGTGCAGATCCTTATTTGCAGAACATGTTGAGTGGGGGTGAGTGGATTTGAGCCTAAAACCTCCGAAAAAAAGTGATTTAGATAAAAAATGGATGAAAAAGAGATTGGATAGAGCTATCAAGATTCAGCCAGAGTATCACCTTATTGTAACAGAAGGAACAGATACAGAACCTGAATATTTTGGTTCAATAAAGGATGTTATAAATAAGAAATATCCAGAGAAGATAAAGTTAGATGTATATGGTGAAGGTGATAATACGATTAGTTTATTTCAGAAAGCGAAAACTCGTGCGGAAGAAAGTTCAAATGTATACAAACATGTTTGGATTGTTTATGATACGGATGATTTTCCGGCAGATCATATAGATTCTGTTTTGCAATCTTGTGATACAGATAGTAATGATGAAACAACGTTTCATGCCATTTGGTCTAATCAGTGTATAGAATTATGGTTTTTATTACATTTTTCATATATGCAGTCAGATATTCATCGAGAAGAATATTGGCCAAAGCTAACGGAGTGTTTAAAGCAAATTGGCGCGGGTGAGTATGAGAAAAATCGTAAAGATATGTATGAAATCTTACATCCGTATATGGAATATGCAATCGGAAATGCAAAAAGATTGAATGCGTCAAATGAGGGGAAATTACCATCTAAAGCAGCACCTGGAACAAAAGTTTATGAATTGATTGAAATATTAAAACCGTATTTGGAAGAAGGATAGGATCCTGATCCCACTTTCCTGAAAAAATGTTTGCGGAGCAGACAAAACAGAGCTACAATATGAAGTAAACAGGACAGGCATCTGGAAATAGAAAAGATGCCGGACAGGAGAGCTTATGAGTATCGAAAGAACAATTTTTGGAACCACAAAAGACGGGAGAGAAGTCACAGCGTATACTTTGCGCAATATCCGGGGAATGCGGGTAAAGATCATCAGTCTTGGTGCAGCGATCGTATCGGTAGAGATGAAAGATTTTGCAGGAGAGAGAAAGGATATTGTTCTCGGATATGACAAAGTATCAGATTATGAAGAGAATGGAACTTTCTTCGGGGCAGCAGTCGGAAGGGGCGCGAACCGAACAGAGGGCGCCGGATTTATGCTGGATGGGACAGAGTATCATCTTCCGAAGAATGAGGGAGAGAACAATCTGCACAGCGGACCGGACAGTTATGCGTTCCGTCTCTGGGAGTGTGTGAAGGAGACGGAAGACAGCGTTTCTTTCCAGCTGGAAAGCCCGGACGGGGATCAGGGTTATCCCGGAAATTTCTCGATCACAGTGACATATACGCTGACAGACCAGAATGAATTGAAGATCCATTATGAAGGAGAAGCAGATCAGAAGACAGTAGTGAATATGACAAATCATACATATTTTAATCTGAATGGTCATAATTGCGGCAGTGTAAGACGCCATTGGGTCAGACTGCTGGCATCTTCGTTCACTCCGGTGAAAGAGACGGGATCCATTCCAACCGGAGAGATCTGGACGGTAGAAGGGACGCCGATGGACTTTACGAAAGGAAAAGTGATCGGGGAAGAACTGGCAGCAGATTATCATCAAATGCGCCTTGTGAAAGGGTACGATCACAACTTTGTTATTGATGGATGGGACGGAACACTTCGTAAGATCGCAGAGGCAGAAGGAGAGCAGTCCGGAATTACGATGAAAGTGTATACAGATCTTCCGGGTGTACAGTTTTATACCGGAAACTTTCTGGAGGGAGTCAGAGGAAAACGAAACATGATCTATCATGATAACTCCGGATTCTGTCTGGAGACACAGTATTATCCCAATGCGGCGAATGAGGAAAATTTCCTGTCACCGGTACTGGAAAAGGGAGAAAAATATGACACTACAACTATTTATCAGTTTGGGGTGAGATAGTGAAAAGATGGATTACAATAGTTTAGAAGAATGGGAACAACGGGCAGAGTTTTTAAGAGAGCAGATCCGGATTTGCAGTGGGATTTTTCCGGATCTGCCAAGAACTCTGCCCAAACCTGTAATTACACGAAAACAGGTGTATATGCAGGTTGTGATTGAGAGTCTTTATTTTGAGAGTATGCCGGGAGTTTTTGTGGCAGGAAATCTATATTATCTCCTGAAATACGATGCGCCGATGCCGGCTGTTTTAAATCCTCACGGACACTGGGAACATGATCGGTTTGAAAGGTCAGAACTGGCTGACATTCCTTCCGGATGTTTCAATCAGGCCAGAAATGGAATGGTTTCTTTTTCGTATGATATGGTGGGGCGAGGAGAAAGCAGGCAGTTTCCCCATGGATTTCGAAAGAGAGAACTGGAAAGTTATGGGATCAGTCTGCTGGGTCTGCAATTATTCCACAGTATCCGTTGCCTGGATTTTCTTGAAAGTTTACCCTTTGTTGATCATACAAGGATTGGATGTACAGGGGCATCCGGAGGCGGCACACAGACGTTTCTGCTGTCGGCAGTGGATGACAGGGTTTGTGCGGCGGCACCTGTCGATATGGTTTCTTTTGGAAAACAGGGAGGCTGTGAGTGTGAAAATGTTCCTGGTTTGAGGATCGGAACGAATAATGTAGAGTTTACGGCGCTGACAGCTCCGCGGCCTCTTCTGATCACCGGGTGTACCGGGGATTGGACTTGCCATATTCCAACACAAGAATATCCGATGTTGAAAGAGATTTATGATCTTTATCAGAAGGGTGCGAATGTAGCTTATTATTATTGTGATGCGCCCCACAGTTATAAAAAAGAGGTTCGGGAATACGTATGTGCCTGGTTTTTGGAGCAGTTTTTTGGGACAGAGAGCAGAGAATACTTACCGGAAGAAGCGTTTTTTTTACAGGAAGTAGATCTGAAAGTATATGATCAGAGGCATACCCTGCAACAGAAAGCGGATCTGAATGCTTTCGCAAAGTGTGTCAAAGAGATGAAGAAAAGCGAGTGCAGAACATTGATGCTGACACATCGCGGGAGAGAGCAGATAAAAAAAGCATTGCAGGTATTGTTCTGCGTGGAAGAGATCCGGGAAAATCCGAAATCGTATCACGGAATAAGCGAAACGCGTCTCCCCTGTAATTTGCTGGCAGGAACGGATACAGAAATCCTGCGGCAGGAGATCGAAGGGATGGATACCAATATTCACACAGTTCGGGTATGCTCCAGATATGGGGAGCGCCAGATAGAAAGGGAGAAAAAGCATTTCGATGTGTTCCATAGATCCGAAACCGCTGAAATGGTAGGGCAGATCATCAGGAAGGCAGAACGACTGAAAGAACAGGGATATGGAAAAATTACGTTGTATAGTGAGGAAGATCTGATCTGGGAAAGTGGTATTGCGTTTGTTTTGTGTCCTCAGATCGATGCTTGTCAGATCGATCCGGAGACGATAGAGAGGAAGAAAGGAAAGTATTTCTATCAGCCGGGATTTGAGGGGATTGGCGGAATCCAGACGATAAAAGAACTCATGAAAGAGAAAAGATCAGAATGAACAGAGCTGCTGCAAAAGAGAACTTCATAAAGCAGTGAAAAGCAGGAGCCGCAGCTCCTGCTTTTCAAGTATTATACAGTATCATTTCTGCGGATATATCCTGGGTTTTCAGGATTTGAGATAATTTCTTTCGCATGGATCACTTTTGCACCTTTATCTACCACCTGATTCTCAACATGAGCGTCTTCTCCGATATAAGCTCCGGGAAGAAGTACTGAATTTTTTACAACAGCGCCTTTTTTGATGATGCATCCGCGTCCGACTACGGAGTTTTCTACGGTTCCTTCGATCAGACAGCCATTGGAGATGAAGGAAGTCTTGACCTCGGATGTTTCAAAATACTGGGTCGGGCAGGAGTCGTTCGTTCTTGTGTAGATCGGCCAGTTGCTGTCGAACAGACTGAAAGAGGTTTTGAACTCTTTAAAATCCAACAGGGAAAGGTTCGCATCATAATAGCTCTTCAAATCTGTGATCGGAGCAAAGAAGCCACGGTGAGAAACTCCACGGATATCCAGTTCACTGCATTCGATATTGACAATCTGCGGCAGTGTGTACATGGAAGACATATTATGCCCTTTTTTGATCAGGTCCAGGAATAATTCTTTTTTCATAACATAGGTATCCATGAAAATATTTCTGTTTTTTGCATTTCCACGATTCTTCTCGATTGAGAGGACACCTTTCTGACGGTTCAAATTCAAAAGATCGCAGTTCAGGAAATGGTCTTTTGCATTATCTACGGAATGGTACAGTAAGGTAATATCTGCCTCTGAATCAATATGTGTCTGCAGAAGCGTGTCAAAATCCATAGAATATACCATATAGCTTGGAGCGATCACTACATATGGACAATGTGAATTTTCAATGCATTCCAGATTTTCGATATAGCCGGAGATATCGGTATCATAAATACTGTTTTCGATTCCGTTTTCTGAAAACAGGATCCGTACTTTGCCTCGTTTGGAGTTGATATTGTAATGTCTTCCGGTACCGATATGTTCGGTCAGAGAACGTGGTTTCTGATTGATGTATACCTGGATCTGATCAATGCCGCTGTTGCTCATGTTGGAAAGCGGAAAGTCAATGACACAGTATCTTCCAAGGAAAGACATAGCTCCGATCGGCCGGTAGGACTGCAGTCCTTTGATCCAGATGTGATTTCCCGAAAAGTTGATGATTCCTAATGCCTTGCTCATATTATTCTGCCCCCTTTACACGTTTTGCAACCAGTTCAATATGTTCGCTGTCTGCGCTGCCGACTACTGCATTTTTTCCGATCCGCACACCGTCTGCCACAAGTGCGCGCTGTACAACTGCTCCGGATTCTACGATCACTCCGGGCATCAGAACACTGTCAATGACCTTGGCGCCAGTGTCGATCTTTACGCTGGTAAACAGGACAGAATTTTTAATCTCGCCGTCAAGCATACAGCCCTGTGTGATAAAGGAGCGTTTGATATCTGCGTTTGGTCCTACGAAATGCGGAGGTGTAGTTGCATCTTCTGTATAGATCCGCCAGGAAGGATCGTTTAGATCCAGTGCATTATTCTTGTCCAACAGATCCATATTGGCTTCCCAGAGGGAATCGATGGTTCCCACATCTTTCCAGTAACCTTCGAACTTATAGGCGTAGAGGTTCTTGCCATCATTGAGAAGAGTTGGGATGATATCTTTTCCAAAATCGTGGTTGGAATCCGGATTCTTCATATCAGCAAGCAGCATCTTTCGCAGGAGCTTCCAGTTAAAGATATAAATTCCCATAGAAGCCAGATTACTCTTTGGCTGTTCTGGCTTTTCTTCAAATTCTACAATGCGTCCCGTGTCATCCGTATTCATGATCCCGAAGCGGCTGGCTTCTTTGATCGGCACCTCGATTACGGCAATGGTAGCGTCTGCGCCGCAGGATTTGTGATAATCCAGCATTTTATCATAATTCATTTTATAGATATGATCTCCGGACAGAATGAGAATGTATTCTGGAGAATAAGAGTCGATAAAATCGATATTCTGAGAAATTGCATCTGCTGTTCCGCGGTAAACATCCAGATCAGAATCTGCTTTTTCACGAGGTGGAAGTACATAGACACCGCTTTCTTTTGCATCGAGACCCCAGCGTCTTCCGGCTGCGACGTAGCTGTTGAGCAAAATGGATTCATATTGAGTCAGAACACCGACCACATCAATGCCGCTGTTTGCACAGTTGCTCAGCGGAAAATCGATGATCCGGTACTTGCCGCCATAGGAAACAGCGGGTTTTGCTACTTTATTCGTCAGGTCATGCAGACGTGTACCCCGTCCGCCGGCCAAGATCATGGCTAACATATTGTTTTGCTTCATAATGTATCCTCTCTTTCATAAACTTTAATATATTATACAATTTTTTGTGTAAAATTTCCACAAAATTACGCAAAATAAACAAAAAATACAGAATATAAAACGTTTCGAAAAAGACTGGTAGATATTACAGGTTTTCGTAGTTAATTCCATGGAAAAAGCAGGGGGAATCCGATATGATGTGTCTGAAAGAAAGTGGTTTGTGTCAGGAGCACAGCGTACTTTGGAGGAGGAAAAACGATCATGTTTAGAAAGAAACCATTGACAATAGAAGATTTTCAAACATGGGAATCAACTGCAGATATTATGCTGCAGATCTTGGAACCGTTGAAACCTTTTTACAGTGAAGGAAAAGCGAGAGTTCACATCGGTGAGACAAGCGCGCATTATGAGAACGACAGTGTGCCCATGGAGGCGTTTGCAAGACCTTTGTGGGGATTGATCCCGTTTTGGGCAGGAGGGGGAAGTGAGCCGGAATTTGAGGCGTTTTACAGAAAGGGTCTGGCAGCGGGTACGGATCCTGAGAATCCGGAATACTGGAATCCATGCAGGGACTATGATCAGAAATTCTGTGAAATGGCAGCCATTGCGTTTGGGCTTTTGTTCTGCCCGGAAAAACTGTGGGATCCGTTAAGTGATACAGAAAAAGACAATCTGATCGAATGGCTCTGGGAGATCAACCGTCATGAATGCTGTGCCTGCAACTGGCAGTTTTTCAGTATCATCACCAATGTGGCAATGTATAAAGTCGGCCGTGATTACGATAAGAAGAGATTACAGGAAGGCCTGGAACTGATCGATGCCTATTATGATGCCGGAGGCTGGTATCACGATGGAAACGGCGGGGATAAAGACTATTACAATCCATTTGTAATGCTGACCTACGGGATTGTGTATGCTATGTATATGAACGAGGAAGATCCGGAGCGTTGTCAGCGATATCGTGAACGTGCAATGGAATTCGGAAAAGACTATATTTACTGGTTTGCAGAAGACGGAGCTTCTTTTGCCTATGGGCGTTCCATGACATATCGTTTCGCCCAGATTGCGTATTTTTCAGCCTGTGTTGTGGGTGGAATTGAAGTGTTTCCTCTTCAGGTCTTAAAAGGGCTGATTGCGCGTCATCTGGTACAATGGCTGAACCTTCCAATTTTTGACAATGCAGGGATTCTTTCCATCGGGTATGGATATCCGAATCTGCAGATGTCAGAGAGTTATAATGCACCGGGCTCCCCTTATTGGGCGATGAAAGCATTCTTATTCCTGGCGCTTCCAAAAGATCATGCATTTTGGAGTGTTGAGGCAGCGCCGCTTCCAAAGCTGGAGAAATTCCGGTATCTGGAACATGCCAATATGCTGATCCAGCGCGGAGAGGATCAGGTGGTGGCGTTGGTTCCGGGAAGAACAGAGGCGGATGGTCACAGCCATACGATTGAGAAATATTCCAAATTTGCATATTCCAGCAAGTTTGCGTTTAGCATTGCACGGTCCAATGTAACTCTGCCGGAGAATGCGCCGGACAGTATGCTGGCATTTGAGGTGTATGGATATTTCTTTGTGAAAAATACGATCGAACCATCTTATGAAATCGGACCGGAAGGCATCGTCTGCCGCTGGAGCCCAATCGAAGGAATCCAGGTGAAGACTACGATCCGGCCGACGCAAAAAGGGCATCTCAGGATCCATGAAATTGAAAGTGACAAAGACTGCAGAGCCTACGACTGCGGATTCGCACTTTCAACGGATGACAGAAGACCATTTGTTCGGGAGACAGAAGAGAACAGAGCCGTTGTGAAAAACGAAATGGGATATTGTGAAGTGAAAGGAGACGGAAAGGGAGAAGTTCTGATCCCGGATCCGAATACCAATCTGTTGTACCCAAAGACTTCCATCCCGATGGTGGTTTATGAAATAAAAAAAGGAAAACAGACCATTTCTACAGAGGTTTCATATTTATAGAGAAAATGAGGGAAAGCAATCATGAAAAAATTTGAACCAGTATGGTATACAATTCCGCTGTTCCAGGAGGAAGAGCCGATCCGGGTATACCACAAAGAACAAGATGGGCAGTCTGAGGCGAAAATTTTGGAAAAGCAAAACTCTGTAAAAAATCTGCACGTGCTGGCGCGTGCAGATTTTTCATACGGAGGTGAAGAGCGGGCGCTTCTGCGGATTACGGCAGATGATCAGTATCAATTATATGTCAACGGAACGTTTCTCGGCCAGGGTCCGGCGCCGGCATATCCAGAGCATTATTATTACAATGAATTTGATTTGACCGATCTTCTGATACCGGGAAACAATGTCATTGCCGTACATCTTTATTATCAGGGGCTGCTTAACCGGGTGTGGAACAGTGGGGATCATCGGTTTGGAGTAGCAGCGGATCTGCATTTGGGAAAAGATGCACAAGAGCAAGAGATGCCGTTGAACTGGAAGTATCGGATATCGGATGCCTGGTCCGGAAATACGACGGGGTATGAGACGCAGTTTTTGGAGGATTTTGACAGCAGAAAATGGGAAAAAGCCTGGAATCATCCAGAGTATCCGGATGAGGGATGGCAGCGGATGGTACCGGCACTGCAGTATGATCACCGGGTGTTCTTACAGCCAACAAAAGTATTGTCCATTTACGAAAAGAAGCCCAGACAGGTTCAGAAGATTTCTAAGAATCATTGGCAGATCGACCTGGGACAGGAAGCAGCAGGCAAAGTATTTGTGACTGCAAAGGGAGCAGAAGGCAGGCAGGTGCAGATCCTGTGTGGAGAAGAACTGACAGAGACCGGGGCGGTGCGTTATGAGATGAGATGCAACTGCACATATCGGGAAGTCTGGACATTAAAGGAAGGAGTCAGCAGCTATGAGCCATACGACTATAAGGGTTTTCGATATATAGAACTGATTGGAGAAGAAGGCGTAGAGATCCTTGACTGCAGGATTCGGGTACAGCATTATCCGTTGGATGAAAGTGCATGTACACTGGATGCGGAACAGGCAAAGATCGAACAGATTTTTTCGCTTTGCAAAAATACGATCAAATATGGAGTGCAGGAGGGGTATCTGGATTGTCCTACGAGGGAAAAAGGTCAGTATCTGGGAGATGCAGTTGTGGCGTCCCGGGCACAGGTGTGGCTTTCAGGAAGTACAGAGCTTTTGCGAAAATGTATTGCTCAGTTTGCGGAAAGTACAAACATCTGTCCGGGAATGATGGCAGTGGCGCCGGGAAGTCTGATGCAGGAGATTGCAGACTTTTCCCTGCTCTTTGGTGAATTGCTTATGGAGGATTATCTGTTTACAGGGGATCGGGCGTTTTTGGAGCAGTATTATCCGGTGTCAAAAAAGCTCCTTCTGTATTTTGCAAAATATGAGCGGGCCGATGGTCTGCTGGAACAGGTAGCAGAAAAATGGAATCTGGTAGACTGGCCGGAAAATCTAAGGGACGGCTATGATTTTGAACTGAGCCGTCCGATTGTGGCAGCAGGCTGTCATAATGTGATCAATGCACTGTATATCGGAGCTATGAAAACACTGGGGCGGATGGAGCGAATCCTTGAGATCTCGGAAACATTTGACTGGAGAGAAAGACAGAAAATCTATCAGAACGTATTTTACAGACCGGATGTGGGATTGTTTGCAGACAGTGAAATCAGTTCTCACTGCGCATTGCACTCCAATGTATATGCCTTATATTTTGATCTGGTACCAGAAGGCGCGAAGACACAGGTGGCAGCATACCTGGAGAAGAAAGGACTTTCCTGTGGAGTGATGCTCAGTTATTTCCTGTTAAAAGCTCTGGCAGGTACCGGAGACTACGAGGCTGTTTACAAGCTTCTTGTCAATGAAAGCGAGCATGGCTGGATGAATATGCTGCGTGAGGGCGCCACCACTTGTTTTGAAGCCTGGGGAAAAGAGCAAAAATGGAATACCAGTCTTTGTCATCCGTGGGCGTGTGCGCCGATCAGTATTTTGATCGAAGACATCGCGGGAATCCATCTGACAGAACAGGAGACAAAGGGATATCGATGGGAACCGCATATTCCGGAAGCACTGCCATTTTCTCTGAAGGTTTTGTTTCGGGACAGTATTTTGTATGTAGAGCAGAAAAATCATACTGTCTGCTTCCGGGAAGAGAGGAAACAGACGGTATAGGGACTACGTATTCCGGAAATCTTTTGGAGAGACGCCGGTCACTTTTTTGAAAACTTTACTGAAATAAAAAGCGCTTTCAAATCCGAGCTGATCGGCGATCTCATAAATCTTCAGATTTCCATCCTTTAAAAGTTCCTGAGATTTCTGGATCTTTAGAGTGGATATATATTCGCTGATCCCGATGTTTTCAAATTTTTTGAAAAGCTGGCTCAGATAATTCGGGCTGACATTGAAGGTGTCCGCAATATCTTGGAGAACGATGCGTTCATCCAGGTGTTCCCGGATATATTGTTTAGCATGTTCCACCAGATAATTTTTCTGTGTGTTGCGGCAGGCGGGCAGTTCCCGGCAGAGCCCTTCTTCCAGCTGTCTGAGCCAGAGCAGGATGGAAGGCACAGTTTTCTGTCGGTACAGGGAGCAGTAGGTGTCCGGCTGGTCGGAAAAGATGGAAGAGGCAATCTCCATACCTTCCGGCAGCAGGGTGATGGTAAAATGCAGAATACTGCTTGCTGCATCCAACGCCTGGGAATAATGAACCTGATCTGCAGAGAGCAGAGAGCAGATATTGGAAAATACGCTGTGCAATGCCGTTTCATCCAATGTTTCGAAAGCCTCTGCGATTTCTTTACGGAACAGCGAAAGATTGAATACATTTCGAAGCCTTGTAGAGTTTGGCATGGAATCCCAGTACAAGAAGGAATCCGTCTCCGAAACCGAACCGGAGAGCTGTCTTGCATCATTATAGGATACGGAAAGTTCCATCGGAGTGGAGACAAGGCGCCCGATCCCGGCAAGTACTTTTACGCTGTAGTAGTTAAAAAGCATGTCGAATGCCTGATGCAGGGCTGTGGATAAATGATCTTTCCATGTGGAAATATTTTCTTCCTGGATATAAAAGATGGCAGCCAGCCGTCTGGTATCCAGTGGGATGACCCGGCAGGGCAGATACTTTCCAAGCAGTTCCTGAAACATATGGAGAGTGCTGTTATAGAGCTTCAGGAGTTGTTCCTGAGACAGTCTGGTGCCGGAAGAACCGGGAAGCTGCATTTCCAGATGAGCTGCCGCATATCCGGCATAAGGGAAAGACAGGTTCAGTTCTTTGGCCTGTGTGAGATATTGCGTCTCATTTTCGAACAGATTATTTAACAGTCGGATGAAGAAACGTTCCTGCATGATTGAAACATCAGAGATCCGGTCTGTCTGGCGCATGGAAGGTTCCTGGCGTTTCCGGATGGAAGCAACCTGTTTCAGCGCCCGGTCGATGGATTCGGTCAGTGTTTCCGGGGACAGATCGATCTTGACGAGATAATCAATGACCCGACAGGAAATGGCTTCTTTGGCATAATTGAAATTTTCGTGGCTTGTCAGGATGATAAAAACCGGCAGATCTCCGAATTCTTTCCGGCAGCGTTTGACCAGATCCAGTCCGGAAGAGCAGGGCATCTGGATATCTGTGATCACGATTTCCGGATGATGCTGCCGGATCAGTTCATAGGCGGCATCTCCATTTGAGGCAATGCCGCACACCTCAATGTCAAGACTTGCCCAGTCCAGCATGGAATTTAATCCAATCTGTACCAGGGGTTCATCATCAGCGATCAATAGTTTTATCATATTGAGTTTCCTCCTGTTCTTGAAAATGTAATTCTGGTAAAAGAATGTTCATGGTTGTAAATTTACCAGGTTCACTTGTAATGGAGAGTCCATATTGTTCTCCAAAATTATACTGGATCCGCCGGTTTACGCTTGCAATGCCGATCTGTCGGAAGAACTGAGATTTTCCGCTGGTCTCTTCTGTTAAAACCTGTTGGATCGTCTCCGCGTCCATGCCGACACCGTCATCGGTTACATCGATCTGAACCGCACACGGATTGCGAAAGATATGGATCTGGATCTTCCCGGCGCATCCTTTTGGCTCAATTCCATGAAAAATTGCATTTTCTACGATTGGCTGCAAGGTGAAGCGCAAAATCTGAATATGCAAAAGAGAAGGATCTTCGATCTCATAATCCAGAGTGATCGCGCCTCCGTACCGATATTTCTGGATGGTGAAGTAATCGTCCAGCAGGTGGATTTCATCCTGAAGAGATACGATGGTTGTGGTTCCTTTTGCAATGCTTTTCAAAAGATGGGCCAGAGAGGTCGTCATTTCTGCAATTCCCGGTGCGTGCTGGATCGTTGCCATCCATTTGATGGAGTTTAACGTGTTGTAGAGAAAGTGTGGGTTGATCTGGCTTTGGAGTACCTGATATTCGTAATCCTTCTTTTGTTTTTCAAAATCGATCTTTTGCTTCATCAAGGTCTGGATATCCGTTCCCATCTGGTTCAACGCCCGTCCGATATCTCCAAATTCATTTTCCCATTCGATTGAAGGGTCAGGATGAAAATCCTCACCGGAAACCGCCTGGATCTTTTCCTGAAGATGCAGGACCGGCGCAGTGACAGTACGGTTCAGACTTAAAAGCAGTAAAAATCCGACCAGAAGAATGGCACAGAAGATCAGAAACAGCATGACCAGATAGTTTTTCAGATGGTCATAAAAAGGCTGTGAAGCAATGGGGAGGCTGAGGTAACAATTGTCACTGATTAAAGGTGCAGTGACAAAAGAACACTTCTTTCCGTTGACAGTCAAAGGCTGCACCTGCTTTGCATGATCTTTGAAAAAGTCCGGTTCGATGGAAGTGGTGGAAGCTACTTCTTTTGAGGTAATCTCATACAGCGTATCTCCAAGGGTCAGATAGACCACGGTATCTTCCTGTCTTGCATAATCCTGCAATGTTTCGGTAAACAGCTTAAAAGAAATCTGAATGTAGGAAAATCCGATGATTGAACTGTCATAAGCGCTGTAGATCGGACGAATCACAGGAAGCATTGGCATTTTGGCGCGTAAAAAAGGATCTGTCTGGACGCCAATGTCAAATGTATAATTTGGACTGTTGATCAATGTTTCATAATAAGGAAGTCCGGTGATAATATCAATCATCGACTTTCCGGTGGAGTAGACGGTCGGGGTGATCTGTAAAAAGTCATTTCTGCTTGTGTTGGCGATCACGATACGGTCAATGTATGCGCTGGCGGAACTGCTTAGATATTCTTCTTTGAGCCACTGGGAAGCGTGATTTGTGATCGTATTATAGGAAGGAGCTTCCGGAGAAGTGGTGATAAAACACATGATGTTGCTGTTTGTGCGGCTGCGCATGGATAGATCCATAATATCAGAAATGTGGGTGTCAATTTCTGATTTCAGAAACTGCAGATTGCTTTGAGCAGCATGTACCTGATTGCTTTTCAGATTTTTGGAAAACATGATATATCCCAGGATAGAAGTTCCGATACCGATCAGAAGCATGATGGCTGTTGTGATCAGAAGCAGCTGTCCTTTTACTGATTTAAAAAATGACCGTTTCATAGTGGGTTCTCTATCCTTTCGTAAGATTTCTTCTATAATAATGTGTGTAAAACTCTGCCAAGATAGTATACCATATCAGAATAAAGAGAATGGAAAAAATTCAAAGAATATTAAAAAAATACATGTTTTCATAGAATTTGACAAGTTTTTAAACCAATAAAAAGAGAAGAAAAAAAGTATAAAAAGTTTCTAAAAAAATTACAGGAAATCATAAGTGTGTCCATGGAGATTTTTGAGAGATTTTCATATAATAATCCCAACAAGAACGGAAACCGTTTGGGAAAAACGAGGAGGTTGAAAAAGTATGAAGAAAAAAGTGGTAAGTATCATGATGGTGACGGCCATGGCAGTTGGCCTTCTGGCAGGCTGCGGCGGAAACAGCGGTGATACGGAAGAGAAGAAGGAAACGAAAAAAGAGGAAACAAAAGAAGAAAAGACAGATGCCGCTGCAGGAAGTTCCAATTCCAGCGGATCAGAAGATGCAGAGACTGTTTTGAAATGGGCATGCTGGGATCTGAAAACAGCTACATACTGGCAGGCAGTAGCAGATGCTTATACAGAAAAACATCCGGATGTCAGAATTGAGATGACAGACCTTGGATCTGCAGATTACAACACCGTTCTTTCTACCGAGTTATCCGGATCCGGATCCGACTTTGATATTGTAACCATGAAAGATGTTCCGGGATATGCAACGTTGATCTCCAAAGGCGTGTTAGAGCCATTGAGCGAACGTGCGGAAGCAGACGGTGTGGATCTGTCCCTGTATAATGGAATGGCTGAACAGCTGACCGTTGACGGTGAACTTTATGAAATGCCTTGGAGAAGCGACTTCTGGCTCTTATATTACAACAAGGATATCTTTGATGAAGCAGGAGTTGATTATCCGACAAATGATATGACCGTGAAAGAATATGATGAACTTGCACGTTCTGTTGCAAAGACAGGATTCGGAGACGAGCAGATTTACGGATCTCACTATCATACATGGAGAAGCGCCGTACAGTTATTCGGAGTACTGGATGGAGAACATTCTGTAACAGACGGTACTTATGATTTCACCAAAGAATACTATGACATGGTGAAAAAGCAGGAAGAAGACGGAATCTGCCGTTCCTATGTAGACACAAATGCTTCACAGCTTCATTATTCCGCAGCATTTTCAGAAGGAAATACAGCAACTATGAACATGGGAAGCTGGTATATCACAACATTGATGTCCAGTCTGAACAGTGGCGAATATGACAAAGAACTGGTTGGAAACTGGGGACTTGCGAAATATCCACATCCGGACGGAGTAGAAGCTGGTACAACACTTGGACAGGTTACAGGTCTTGCAATTCCAACTTCTTCTAAAAACAAAGATGCAGCATGGGATTTCATTAAATTTGCAGGAAGCGAAGAAGGCGCGGAAGTGGTAGCAAAAACAGGTACATTCCCGGCAATCATGAGCGACAGCGTTGTAGATATCATTACAAGCCTGGAAGGATTCCCAAGTGATGAAGCATCCAAAGAAGCCTTAAAGACAGTAAAAGTTTATCTGGAAGCACCATATGACGAGCACATTTCTGAAATCAATACGATTCTTGATACATATCACAAAGATATCATGAACGGAGATATTTCTGTAGATGACGGAATCAAGAAGATGAATGAGGAAATCGGAGCAATCGTAAATAAATAAGAGGATACAAGGCCGGCGGTGGAAACAACATAAACTGTCGGCTTTGTTTATGAAACAGAAAGGAGCTGCAGCAGAACAATTATGGAAAATAGTGTTGTAGATTTAAAGAAAAGCAGAAAAATGCGTGAGCGGAAACGAATGCTGACAGCATATTCATTTATTGCCCCGAACTTCATCGGGTTTGCAGTATTTACTATGATCCCGATCATTTGTGCATTTGCTCTTGGATTTCTGCACTGGGATGGAAATAATGCCATTGAATTTGCCGGTCTGAGCAATTTTAAACGGCTGCTCGGTGACAGTATTTTCAAAGCATCCCTGAAAAATACCATCATTTATTGTATCGGAACTGTACCGCTTACGATGATCGCGTCCTTAGGTCTGGCGATCGTCCTGAATCAGAAGATCAAATTCCGGGGATTTTTCAGAACGGTATCGTTCTTCCCGTACGTGGCTTCCCTGGTTGCGATCACCGCTGTGTGGAGTATGATTTTTCATCCGAGCAAAGGTCCTGTCAATGCGATCTTATATTATATCTTCCATGTGGAAAATCTTCCGAACTGGTTCGGAGGCGATCTGATCCTTGTGACCTTGATCTTGTTCAGTGTATGGAAGTATATGGGATATTACATGGTGATTTATCTTGCGGGACTGCAGGGGATCTCGGCAGAACTGTATGAGGCGGCGGGGCTTGACGGCGCCAATACCTGGCAGAAATTCAGATATGTAACCTGGCCGCAGTTACGTTCCACTACATTTTTCGTAACAGTCATGCTGACGATCAACTGCTTCAAGGTATACGATATTGCAATTATGCTGGCCGGAGGCGGCGACGGAAAACTGGGAACGTCCTCCACAGTACTTGTTTACTATATTTATCAGAAAGCGTTTATTGAATGGGATCTTGGATATTCCAGTGCGATCGCCATGGTTCTGTTTGCAATGGTTCTGATCATTACATTGATCCAGTTCCGGGGACAGAAAAAATATGCGGATGAATAAGAAGGAGGAACACGTATGCATACAGCATCAATGAAACGCAACCGAGCCATAGGAAAAGTATTCCTGTATCTCGTGTTGATCATTATAACAGCGCTGATGATCATTCCTTTTTTGTGGATGTTGTCCGCGTCGATCAAAAGTAACACCGAAGTATTTAAAATCACACCGTTTCAGTTCATCCCGGATGTTCCGAGATGGGATAACTACAAGGAAATCTGGACAAAGATTCCGTTGATGAACTTTATTGGCAATACCGTATTCTTAACCATTGTCGTAACATTTTTACAGCTTTTGACCAGCAGCTTTGCGGCATATGCATTTGCAAAACTGGAGTTCAAACATAAAAATGCACTGTTCCTTGCTTATATTGCAACCATTGCAATGCCATGGCAGGTATACATGGTGCCGCAGTTCATCATGATGCGTGGAATGGGACTGAATGACAAATTGCTGGCGATGATCTGCCCGCAGGCATTCTCCGCATTTGGTGTGTTTATGATGAAACAGTTTTATGAAGGAATCCCGGATTCCCTTTGTGAAGCGGCGAGAATCGATGGAATGAGTGAATATCGGATCTACGCATCCATCATGCTGCCGCTGTCCAAACCGGCATTGTCCACATTGACCATCTTTACATTTGTAAATACATGGAATGATTACCTTGGACCATTGATCTATTTAAAAACAGAAACAAAGAAAACCATTCAGCTGGGACTCAAAATGTTCATCGGACAGTTCTCGGCAGAGTACGGCCTGATCATGGCAGGTTCCATCATTACATTGATTCCGGTACTGATCATCTTCCTCTGTCTGCAGAAGTATTTCGTAGAAGGTGTGGCATCGACCGGACTGAAAGGATAGAAAACAACAGCGATGAAGCCAAAAGGAAATCTGAAACAAAAAGCAGAATATTACTGGACGTATTACAAATGGCATGCTGCGATCATTTTACTGATCGCGGCAGCTGCTGTTTATGTTATCAGTGCGGTAGTTCAGGGAAAACAGTCGGATCCTTATACGATCTACGTTGTGAATCAGTATCTGGATTCCGGACAGAAGGATGAGATTGTCGAAGACACTGCGAAGATCCTTGGGAAAGAGACCGAAGAGATCCTGCTGGATGACTCGGTAGAACTGGATCCGGAAAATCTGAGAACGAATGCAGTGACCGGAGGCGCCGAGAAGATTACGACAGAATATTTTGCGGGCGGCCTGGATGTTCTGATCGCACCCGAAAACGTGGTGAATTATTATCAGGAACTTGGCGGAATCAAAGAAACGATCCCTCTCAAGGGGAATACGTTCTGGAATATGGGAGAAGATTATTATTTTTGCGTGATGAAAAGCAGCGGACATCTGGAAGAGACAGAAGTGCTGATCCAAAACAGTGTCCGGTGAATCAGGAAAGAATGAGGTGTAGATATGTCAAAGCTTTTTAATCTGGAAAATCCGGTCTGGAATTTTCTTGGAAAACTGGTGGATATGATGATCTTGACGGGGCTGTGGCTGATCTGCTGCATTCCGGTGGTTACGATCGGAGCATCGACAACAGCGCTTTACAGCGTAACGTTAAAAATGGCAGAAAATAAAGAAGGCTATATCGTTTCTTCTTTTTTCCGTGCATTTAAAGAAAACTGGAAACAAAGTACCATTGCATGGATCGTGATCGCATTGCTTGGTATTTTCCTGGCCTCTGATCTGTATTTTTATTATCATATGGAAACAAGGGTCAGCGTGGTGCTTCTGACAATTTTCGGGATCCTCACACTGGTATATTTGCTGACAGTGACTTATTTCTTTCCGCTGCTTGCAAAATGCGATACCGATCTGAAACATCTGGCAGTGATGGCATTTGTGATGGCGCTGAAGAATATCGGATGGACGATCTTTATGCTGGTAATCACAGCGGCGATACTGGCCATCGGATTATTTGTAATGGCGCCGGTTCTGGTGATCGGGATTGGCTTGGCAGCATATTTAAATTCGAAAATTTTTCAGATGATTTTTAAAGAATATCATTTACAGACAGCATAGGAGGAAAAGAAGATGTTATATCCTGAAATGAATGTTTCCCGGGCATTGATTGATCTTTCCGGGATCTGGGAATTTCAGCTTGCCCAGGCAGAAGGGTTTAAGGAAAAGTGGACGAAGGTTCCATTTGAGCACCCGGAACATATTGCAGTTCCGGCATCTTACAATGACCAGAAAGAAGGAACACAGTTCCGTGACCATTATGGATGGGCAGTGTATCAGAAAAAGCTGGAAATTCCGGTCATGTTGAAAAAGGAACGTGTTGTACTGCGCTTTGGGTCTGTGACACAGGCTGCCCGGGTCTATTTGAACGGAACGCTGATCTGCACCCATAAAGGCGGATTTCTTCCATTTGAGGTGGAGATCAATCCATATCTGGAAGAAGAGAATCTGTTGTGTGTGGCAGTAGACAATCGGGTCAACTACGGAACGCTTCCGATCGGAAATGAGGCGGGCGCCGCATTCTTTGGAAGTGATCTTCCGGACATTGAAAGTGTCAGAAATATGAAAGCCAGACCGCAGAATCTGCCGAACTTTGATTTCTTTAACTATGCAGGAATCCACAGACCGGTGAAATTATATACAACTCCGTGGAATTACATCAAAGATATCACCATTGTGCCGGATATCGAAGGAACGGACGGAATCGTACAATATCAGATCGACTGTGAAGGAAGCGGAGATCTGCACGTGGAAATCTACGACGAAGCAGGACAGAAAGTATGCGAAGGTTTTGAACCAGAAGGAACCCTTCGGATTCCGGATGCGCATCTGTGGGAGCCGGGAAATGCATATCTGTATCAGGCATGTGTGACATTTGGAGAGGACAGTTATACACAGTCTTTCGGAATCCGTACCGTCCGTGTGGAAGGCACCAGATTTTTGATCAACAACAAACCGTTTTATTTCAAGGGATTTGGAAAGCATGAGGACAGCGCCGTACATGGAAGAGGACTGGATGAAGCGCTGAATGTAAAAGATCTTTCGCTGATGAACTGGCTGCATGCCAATTCCTTCCGGACGTCCCATTATCCATATTCAGAGGAAATGATGAATCTCTGTGACAGAGAAGGAATTGTTGTGATCGATGAGACTCCGGCCGTGGGATTGAACTTTGGATGGGATGATACGGAAGGATTTGCAAAATTTCGGACAAAAGAACATCACGAAGATGTGATTCGGGATATGATTGCCAGAGATAAGAATCATCCGTGTGTGGTGATGTGGTCCATTGCAAATGAGCCGGATACAGAAAAACAGCCGCAGGCATCTTATGACTATTTCAAGCCGCTGTATGATCTGGCACATGCCTGCGACCCACAGGACCGTCCGGTTACCCTGGTGATCTGTCAGAATGATTATATTCGGGATCTGGTAGCTCCGGCTATGGATGTGATCTGTTTCAACCGGTATTATGGCTGGTATGTATATGGAGGAAATTTGGAAATTTCCAAAGAAGCATTTGAGTATGAGATGAAATATTGGGCCGAACTGGGAAAACCCGCGATGATTACCGAATATGGAGCAGATACGGTTGCAGGGCTGCACAGCGCGACTCCAAATATGTTTACAGAAGAATATCAGATGGAATATTATCGCGCCATGAATGCAGTTTTGGATCAGTGTCCGTTTATTATCGGAGAGCAGATGTGGAACTTTGCGGATTTTGCGACCATTCAGGGAGTGATGCGTGTAGATGGCAACAAAAAGGGACTGTTCACCAGAGACAGAAGACCAAAACTTGCCGCGCACTATTTCCGGCAGAGATGGGAAGAAATCCCGGATTTTGGATATAAAAAATAAGAGGATATGCATATGGAACGAAAAGAATGGGCAGAGGAAACGGCCCAGAAAATGATAAAAAAAGTAGCGGCATGTGCGGCGCGAAGCCAGCATAAAATCCCCTATACGGCAAAAGACGGGGTGTTTGATGACCAGAGTAAGACGAATATTTACTGGTGGACCAACGGATTCTGGGGAGGCATGATGTGGCAGATGTATCATGCGACCAAAGATGATTTTTATCAGAATATTGCCAGAGAAAACGAAGAAAAACTGGATGCCGTATTTCTGAATTATGAAGCCATGGATCACGACAGTGGATTCCGCTGGCTGCCGACAGCAGTAGCAGATTACCGTATTACCAAGGATCCGGCAGCAAAAAACAGAGGGCTTCTGGCAGCAGAAAATCTGGCAGGCCGCTTCAATCCGGCCGGAAATTATTTCCGGGCATGGAACGATGAGAACGGGAAGAACAGGGCAGATCTGGCGATCATCGACTGTATGATGAATCTGCCGCTGCTGTATTGGGCGGCAGAGGAACTGGACGATCCGAGATATTTCCACCTGGCAGTCGCACATGCAGATATGGCGCTGAAAAATTTCATCCGTCAGGATGGTTCTGTGAACCATATCGTGTCCATAGATCCGCAGACTGGAGAGATGCGAGGATCTCTTGGAGGGCAGGGCTACGCGGAAGGCTCTTCCTGGACAAGAGGACAGGCGTGGGCGATTTATGGATTTGTTCTCAGCTATCTGCATACGAAAGATGAACGGTACCTGAATGCAGCCAAAACAGTGGCACACTATTTTATTGCCAACATTCCGGAAAGCGGATGCATCCCGGTAGACTTCAGACAGCCAGAGGACTGCACTCTGGAAGATTCCACTGCCGCTGCGATCGCAGCATGCGGATTGCTGGAAATCGAGAAATGTGTGCCGGAGCACGAGAAAAGACTGTATGCAGATGCAGCATTTAAATTGCTGTATACACTGGCAGAAAAACGCTGCAACTGGGATGAAAATGCAGATCATATGCTGGAAAAATGTACAGCGGCATTTCATGATGAGGAACATGAGTTTCCGATTATTTACGGAGATTATTATTTTCTGGAAGCTATCTGGAAAATTACGGGGAGAGAGTTGTTTATCTGGTAGGAGGAACAAAAATGAAAATTCCAAATCTGTTGGAAATACGGCAGGCATTGCTGCTTGGAAAAGAAGAAGGACATCTGGCAGACGGTACATTTTCGATATTAAAAGAGCGTGGGAAAGTGGAGCAGTTTCTTGCAGCACATCCCCGTCAGTGTGAACGGTTAAGGGAAGCGGCAGAACATCCGCTTCCCTTAAATGCGTTAACATATCGTCTGTACAGGCAGTTTGATACAGAAGGAAAACGTCAGGAGTATGAAGGCGTTTATTTTGCGCGGCGGGAACGGATGAAGCTGCTGACCCTGTGCGGATATTTTTATCAGGATGTGAAATATTATGAGGAACTGCAGGATGTGATCTGGGAGATCTGTAATGAATATACCTGGTGTCTTCCGGCACATCTGGGAGGTACTTCCCTGACGTATCTTCCGTCACAGGAGCAGGTTTCGATTCAAAATGGAAAAATCGTGCCATATCCGTATCCACATCGTCACAGGCTGGATCTTTTTGCATGTGAGACCGCAAAAGAACTGGCAGAGACTTTGCGAGCTGCGGGGGAGAGCATTGCGGAGAATGTACGGGACAGAGTGGTATCGGAGATTGCAGACCGGGTATTTTCCCAGTATCTGACCTTTAACAGTCTCCATGGATTTGAGACAGATGTCAGCAACTGGTCTGCAGTGTGCGGCGCATCCATTGGAATCGCTGCCTTGTATCTGATGGACGAGCCGGAACTTCTGGCGCCGGTGATACAGCGGGTGATTTCGGATTTGGATGTATTCGTGGGAAGCTACGGCGAAGATGGGATCGGAAGAGAGGGAGTGGAATACTGGGATTTTGGATTTTCCAATTTTTGTATGTTTGCCGATCTTCTGAAAGAACGAACCGGCGGAAGGCTCAATCTGTTTGCAGATGAAAAAGTGAAAAGAATGGCATATTTTCCGTCCAGGGCGTACGTGTTTCAAGATCATTGCATCAATTTCTCAGACTGCGAGGATCACTGCAGCATAAACAGAGCGCTTTTGGCATATCTTAAGGCGCAATATCCCGATATGCCGGCGCCTACATTATGCTCGGTACCAGAATGGGAAAATATGGAAAAACTGCCTGCTCTGCGGGATATATTCTGGACGTATGAATGGAATGCGCCGGAATTTGCAGAACGTTCGGAATTTTTTGAGGATACACAGTGGCTGATTTCCTGCCAGAATACGACGGAGGGCTCCCGTTCTTTTGTGATCAAAGGAGGGACAAACGCAGAACCACATAACCACAATGACCTGGGAAGTTTTATCCTGATGTTGAATGAGGAAACTTTTTTATGTGAGTTGGGACGGGGACTTTATACAAAAGACTATTTTGGCGAACAGAGATATTCTTATCTGGTAAATGCAGCACGAGGTCATTCTGTTCCTATGATCGATGGAACAGAGCAGGCAGAAGGAAAGGGCAGAAGGGCGAAAGTACAGACAGTGCAGATGGATGAAACACAGGATATGGTTTCTCTGGATCTGACGGATGCATATGACTGTGTCTCGTTAAAGCAGTACACAAGAAAGGCTGTGGTTTTAAAACGGAGATCAGAGATTCGGCTGCAGGAGTATTTTGAGTTTGCTACATCCTCCGGGGAGATCCGGGAGAGATTTATCAGCAAAATGCGCCCAAAGATCCGGGACGGAGAAATCTTGCTGAAAGGACGGGCTGCCTGTCTTCATATTTCCTGTCTGCAACCGGATGTGGAAATTCTGGTACAAGAAGAATCTTATGCTGATTTTCGGGGAGAATCTCAGACTGCATACTGTATGGATTTTCTGAGAAAGCGGGAGAACCTGAAAGAAGAGCTGGAGTTTGTGTTAAAGTTTGAGCCAATCCGGGAACTGCAGATGTAGAAATTGTCGGAATGTGGTATGATGGATAAAAATCATCGGAAGGGAGTCTGTCATATGAATACAACAGAGCATATTCACAGATGGATACAAACGCATACACAGGAACTGATCGAGACTGCGGATTTTATTTTCCGGCATCCGGAACTTTCGAAAGAGGAAGTGATCTCCTGTGCCTGCCTTGCAGAGTATCTGGAGAAGAACGGGTTTCAGGTCACAAAGGGGATAGCAGGCCTTGATACTGCATTTGCTGCAGAGTGGGGAAGCGGAAAACCGATCCTTGGATTTCTGGCAGAGTATGATGCGCTTCCGGGGCTTGGACAGGAGCCGGTCTGTACGCATCAGCCGCTGCAGACACCGGGACACGGCTGTGGACATAATCTTCTTGGAACTGCGTGTGCCGGAGCTGCCTGTGCCTTGAAAGAAGCGATGGAAACATCAGATCTTCCGGGGACCATCCGGGTGTATGGTTGTCCGGCTGAGGAGATCATCCTGGGAAAGATTCAGATGAATGAGGCAGGAGTATTTGATGATCTGGATGCGGCGATCACCTGGCATCCGTTTGACCGGAATCGGGTCAGTTATGACATCTGGCAGGCGCAGGATATGAAAAATTATAAGTTTTATGGAGTCAAAGCCCATGCCTCCAAACATCCGGAGCTGGGAAGAAGTGCGCTGGATGCGGCAGAACTGATGAATGTAGGGGTGAATTACCTGAGAGAGCATGTAGCAGACGATGTACGGATTCATTATACTTATACAAATACAGACGGACCAGCCAACATTGTACCGGATTTTGCATCTACGAATTATTTCATCCGCTCATCCAAACGTTCCAGAACAGAGGATGCATCGAATCGAGTGGATGACTGTGCGAAGGGGGCGGCGCTGATGACCGGAACGAGGGTGGAGATCGAGCTTGTGACGAGCAATCAGGAGATGAAGGTGAATCGTCCGCTGGCAGAAGTCTTTTATGAGGCAATGGCAGAGACTGCACTTCCTGAATATACGAAAGAAGAACTGCAGTTTGCGGAAATGATCACAAAAGAAGCAGGATTGGTCAATGACGGGACGTATTTTGGGGGACTGGAGCCGTTGGAGGATGAACCTGTTTTACTGGCGATCGGAACGGATGTATCGGAAGTCAGTCATACGGTTCCGACAGTTATGCTCAGCGCAGCAACTATGTGCAAAGGAACGCCGCTGCATCACTGGAGCGCTGCTGCACAGTCCGGAATGAGCATTGGACAGAAAGGGATGCTGTATGTGGCAGAATGCATGGCGAAAGGGGCACTCCGTCTGATAGAAGAGCCGGAGCTTTTAAAAGAAGCCTGGAGGGCACATCAGGAATAACACTTTTTGAAAAACTGCATATGGTAATCCGGGAGGTGGTAAGATGTTTGCAGAGATACAGACCATTCCGGATGCTGCTGCACAAATGAAAGGAAGTCCTGAATATCCGGAAATTCAGGGAATGGTATATTTTTTCGGAGTTCACAATGGAACGATCGTGGCAGCTGATATCAGGAATCTGCCCGGTGGAAATGCTTTTCATGGATTTCATATTCATGAGGGAGGTTGTCAGGGAACAAAAGCAAAACCATTTGCGCAGGCGGACGGACACTATAATCCGGCAAATACCATGCATCCGCGGCATGCAGGGGATATGCCCCCGCTTCTGTCAAATGACGGAAATGCATTTCTGATTTTTTACACAGATCGGTTTCATCCTGAGGATGTGATCGGAAGATCGGTTATCATACATGCTGATCCAGACGATATGACAACCCAGCCTTCCGGAAACTCCGGCGCTATGATCGCGTGCGGAGAGATCCGGGAAATGAAGACAGAATAGGAAGGGCCTAATCTTCCGGGCAGACATCCTTTTTCAGGAACACATACTCTGTCCCGGAAGAAAGAGACTCTTCAAAAGCAAATCCGAGTCCTGTAAATTGTTTTAAATCTTTCGCAGTCTGAATCTGATGTTCGGCCATCCAGCGGACCATTTCTCCCCGCGCCATTTTTGCAAGCGTGGCTTTCACTTTTACTTTTCCCTGAACGAATTCTCCGAAAACGCAGGTGACGCAGTGTACGTCTTCTGTCAGATAAGGAAGTACTGCTTTGCTGTATTCTGCGGAAGCGAGATTGATGAGCTCTTTTGGGGTATTGTCTTCAAATTGACTGTGCAGGGTCTGGTATAATCGGTCGTTCCAGAATTGATACAGATCGCTGCCGAAATCCGTCTGTAATTTTGTCTGCATTTCCAGGCGATAGGGGATGACAGCATCGGATGGACGCAGGATTCCGTAAAACCCAGAGAGAATATTCAGGTGTCGGTTTACGTAGTCCCACTGGGAGTCAGAAAAAATTCCCGGTGCGAGATACTGGTATTGGATCCCTTCATAGGCGAGAACGGCGGGAGTTACAGCGTCATCCGGTGTAAATTCACGCAGTCTCTGTTCATTTTGAAGAGCCAGTTTCTCACTGCATTTCCAAAGTGTTTGCAATTCTTCAAATGACATCTGTTTTAGCGACTGATATAAAAGGGCTGTTTGTTCTGCAAAAACCGGTGTGGTGGCAGTGCATGGAAATTCTTCGCATATATTCATTTTTTTTGCAGGTGAAATGATGATTTGAATCATAAATGGTGGTTCTCCTTTTCGAAAATAGTTGTTTTTATCATACGATATTTTCTTACGGAAAGTCTACCATAACAGACAGAAAAGTGTTATCATCAACAACAAAATACAACAAGGAGTTTTGAGTATGAAAAAAATAATTTTAGGATCCGGTTCCCCGAGACGAAAAGAGTTGTTATCACAGATCGGAGTCCCGTTTGAAGTACGCATCAGCGAGAAGGAAGAGATTTACACAAGTACAGTTCCAAAGGAGATCGTAAAAGAACTGGCGCTGATGAAAGCGGAAAATGTGGCGTCCGAGATCCAGGCAGAGAATGTGATCGTGATCGGTGCGGATACGGTCGTTGTTCATAAAGAACAAATTCTGGGAAAACCAAAGGATGAACAGGAAGCCTTTGACATGATCCGGTCACTACAGGGGGATGTGCATCAGGTATATACAGGTGTTGCGTTCCTTAACTTTGATGAAAACGGAGAGAAATCGGCGATCAGTCATGCGGTGGAGACAAAAGTGTATGTCAATCCAATGAGTACAGAAGAAATTGAAAAATATGTGGAGAGCAAAGAACCGATGGACAAAGCAGGAGCATATGGAATACAGGGAAAATTTTCTGCTTTTATTGAGAAGATCGAGGGAGACTATTTTAATGTAGTGGGCCTTCCGGTTTCTTATGTATATCAGGTGTTAAAAGAGTTGGGAGAGTGATAAGATGCGTGGAAGAAAAACAGCGGCAAATTGCGAAAGCTGTATGAATTATGAATACGATGATGAGTATGAGTGCTATGTTTGCATGCAGGACCTGGACGAAGATGAGATGGTGAGGTTCGTGCAGGGAGATTTCCGGGAATGCCCATATTATCAGATGGGAGATGAATACCGGGTGGTGAGGAAGCAGATGTAGGGAGATCATAAATTTCGTCCATTTTCTCTCAGCCACTTTTGGGCTTTTTGATAATCAGGAAGAACGGATTCTACAATACGGTAAAATGCTTTGGAGTGGTTCATTTCCAGACGGTGAGCCAGTTCATGTACGATGATGTAGTCCACGACTTCTTCCGGTGCAAAGATCAGGTGCCAGTTATAGTTTAAATTTTCAATGCTGGAGCAGCTTCCCCAGCGGGTCTTTTGTTCCCGGATCGAGATACGGCCGTAGGTGACGCCCATAATACGGGCATAATATTCTGTTTTGCGTGTAAAGATGTCCCGTGCAAGAGCGATATATCGTTTTCGATCATCATCAGAGATCTGAGGTCTGTCGGCGGCTTCTTTGAGTCGGGCAGATGCAGAATCCAGATGTTTCAAGATCCAGTTCTGTTTTTCGCAGAGAAAGGCATCAATAGCAGAACCGGGGCAGTTTCTGGGAGCCCGGACGCGGACGGTGGCTTGTGCCGTAATCTGGATTGCGATAGATTTCCTGTTGCTGTAGATGATTTCATAGGGAAATGGGTGTTGCATGAGATTCTCCTTTGTAGTCATGATTTTCATTCAGTTTAGTGAAAATAGAAGAAAAATGCAAGGTGTAATTCATAAAAAGAATGGTTTTGGAATTGCTTTGTTCCTGTTAAAGAGTGTAAAATGGATTTTATAGTAGAAAGCAGGTTGGTATATGGTTGATAAAAAGTATTTTGGTGAAGGAAAGAACATTGAATTTAAAAGAAAAATCCCGGGTAATCATGAAAAATTTTTAAAAGATATTATTGCATTTTCGAATAGTACAGGTGGAAAAGTTATATTAGGAATTGAGGATGAAACAGGGAATGTTTATGGAATTGGTGAGCAAAGCCCATTTAAATTGTCAGATTCTATTTCTAATATGATTTCAGATGCATGTACACCGCAGATTGAACCAGATATTTCGATCCAGACAATAGAAGAAAAGACGATACTTGTAATAGATATTGTTCCGGGAAAGTTCAGACCATATTATATTGCAAAGAGAGGAAAAGAAACTACGGCTTTTATTCGGATTAATGGAACAAGTAGACCTGCAGATGAAAGAAAATTAAAAGAATTAGAATTGGAAGGCCAAAATATTTCTTATGATTCGTTACAAGAAATAGGGAAAGAATTTGACGAAGAACAGGCATTAAAGCTTTGTGAAAAGATGAAAAAAATAGCAGTTCTATCTTGTAAAGCAGAAGAAAAGAATGCAGTAAAAGATATTACGATAGAGAAACTGGAGGATTTTGGGATTCTTTGCAGAGTAGGAAGAACTCTTTATCCAACACATGCATTTGACTTGATGACGGATAATAAAAATAAAGCGTCAAAAATTCAATGTGCGTTATTTAAGGGAATAATCAGAGATGTTTTCATTGATCAAAAAGAGTTTAGTGGACCAATTTATGAACAGGTAGAAGAAGCATATCAATTTGTTTTGAGACATATTAATATGGGGGCGGAAATTGGGGGAATATATAGAAGTGATTCTTATGAACTTCCGATATCTGCTGTTAGAGAAATGATTGCAAATGCTGTTGTACACAGGAGCTATGTAGATAAGTCTTGTATACAAGTGAGTATTTTTGATGATAGAATCGAGGTGCTATCACCAGGGATGCTTTATGGAGGATTGGACATTGAAACCGCAAAATCAGGAAAATCTACGTGCAGAAATGAAGCAATTGCAGAGGTATTTCATTATATGCATATCGTAGAAGCATGGGGAACAGGAATACCAAGAATTATAAACAGATGCAAAGAATATGATTTGCCAGAGCCGATATTTGAAGAATTTGGTAATGGATTTAAGGTTACCATGTTTAGAAAAGTAAGCAATGATAACGGAAAAGTAAGCAATGATAACGGAAAAGTAAGCAATGATTTTGAAAAATATTTACCTTTATTTAGAGAAGCAGAGATTACAGAAAAATTTATTGAAAATAGTAACAAAGTATTTTTACAAAGTGGAGTAAACAATTCTTTTGGACAGAAAAATGTTATGGAATGGCTGAATTGTTCGAAATCTAAAGCAACAAATGTGATGAATGCTATGAAAGCAGCGAAAGTGATTGAAAAAGTAACGGGTGCTGGCCCGGGGAAATATAGATTTATCGAGAAAAAGAGCAATTCGTGATCAGTGCTGTTTGAAAGAATACAGAATATCAGAAAGGAATCGGGAATGGGAAAAAAGAAGGAGAAAAAACAAAACGGTTATTTCCGTCATATGGCGGAGGCAATTCGAATGGAGCTGAGGGAACATAAAAGTTCATTTATGGTATATCTTATTTTACGAATTCTTGTGATCGTGATGCTGGTACTCCAGATTTTAAATCAGAACTATGAAAATGCATTTTTGTGTATTCTTACATTGTTATTGCTGATCATTCCGAGTTTTGTGCAGGTGACATTTAAGATTGAACTGCCGACAACGCTGGAGATCATTGTTCTGCTGTTTATATTTGGGGCGGAGATTCTGGGAGAGATTGCAGAGTTTTATCTTGTGTTTCCTTTTTGGGATACCGTACTACATACGCTGAATGGATTTTTGGCGGCAGCGATCGGATTTTCACTGGTCGATTTACTCAATCGGAGTGAGCGTACGGTCTTTCATCTGTCACCGTTGTTTACAGCAATCGTAGCCTTCTGTTTTTCTATGACAATTGGAGTTGTGTGGGAGTTCTTTGAATTTGGGATGGATCAGATCCAGGAAGTTATGGTGAACGGACAGGCATTGGGGCTGGGAGGATATCTGGATATTGGACTGGTCGATACGATGGAAGATCTGTTTGTCAATTTTATTGGAGCAGCTGTATTTTCCGTGATTGGCTTTTTCTATGTAAGGAGCAGAGGAAAGGGCGTTGCCGGAAGATTTATTCCACGGAAGAAGAGAGGGGATCGGGATTTTTTGAAAATCGCACAGGAAAAGTCTGAAACAGAGTCAGAACATAAAGAAGAAAGCGTGTCAGAGAAAAGAGAATAAAACTAGAAAGGCTTTTTGTATACAGAATTGTGCGTCTGTGTGCGGAAAGCCTTCTTTTTCTTTACCGAAAGGGGGTATTTCCACAAACAGAAAGATAAGTATTTCACAATATTATGGAAGTTTGATGAAAAAATGAGGAAAAAGGACATGAAAATTAGTAGAAAAAAATTGGAAGAACATAAAGATGACGAAAAGTCAGTAAAATAAGTCTGAAATATTCCTAAAAAAAGAAAAAAACGCATTTTGAATGACTGGAAATTTCGACAAAAAAAGAGCAACATTGTACGAAAAAGAGCAAAAATTATTTTTGTTGACAAACGAGGTGGCTGGGAGTAGGATTTAGATAACTTTTTAGGCACACTGTCTGAAAAGGTGACTTTTGTACGGAGATTTCAGGACATGAAATTTCTTTATTTTATGCTCAGAAGAGGCCTCCACCTGAAAGAGAAAAGGGAAGACCCCGAAAAAGGGCAGGAATGAAAAAATAGACAGGAAAAGGAGGGAGCGATACGGAAAATTTAGCAACAGAATTGATGGAAGAGTTGAACTGCAAAACAGTATTTGAACTTCCGGTTCTCGGCGGAATTTCAGAATCTGTGGTTGTTACATGGATTATTATGGCAGTTCTGGTAGGATTATCGTTGATTCTGGTGAGAAATCTGAAGGTAGAAAACCCGGGAAAAGTTCAGTTGGCATTGGAAGCTGCAATTGGCTGGGCAACGGATTTCTTTGAAGGTATCCTTGGTAAAGGGAACAAAAGATATATACCGTATCTGATCACAGTTCTTCTTTATCTGGCGTGCGCCAACATGATTGGTCTGCTTGGCTTTAAGCCGCCGACAAAAGATCTGAATGTAACAGCAGCACTTGCCGTGATGAGTATGTGCCTGATCGAATATTCAGGAATACATAAAAACGGTATGAAACATTGGGTCAAGCATTTTGCCAAACCGGTGCCGGTGGTTGCACCGATTATGATTCTGGAGATTTTTATCCGCCCATTGTCGCTCTGTATGCGACTGTTTGGTAACATGCTGGCAGGATTTGTGGTAATGGAACTTTTAAAAGCATTTGTTCCGTTGATTATACCACTTCCGATGAATTTCTATTTCGATATTTTTGACGGTCTGATTCAGGCATATGTATTTGTATTTCTGACCGCACTGTTTATGACAGAAGAACAGGAATAGAAACGGAATTTTTGAACAAATAAAAGAATAAAAAAGGAGATTAGAATTATGGGAACACTGATTGCAATTGGAGCAGGAATCGCAGTATTAACAGGTATTGGAGCAGGAGTAGGAATTGGTATCGCAACAGGAAAAGCAGTAGATGCAATCGCAAGACAGCCAGAGGCTGAAAGCAAGATTAGCAAGAACCTGATCCTCGGCTGTGCGCTTGCAGAGGCAACTGCAATTTATGGATTTATCATTGGTATCCTGATCGTATTCTTCTTAAAATAAGCAAATAGAAATTAACAGGAAAGGCGGGTGTGGGAAGTGCTGAGATTTGATATGAACTTTCTATATACCATGATTAACCTGATCGTCCTGGCTTTCTTATTAAAGAAGTTTTTGATCAAGCCTGTGACCGACATTATGGAAAAGCGCCGTCAGCTGATCGAAGACGGATTGAAAAATGCCCAGAATGCACAGGAAGATGCGATGAAGATGAAGGAAGAATATGCACAGGCACTTGGCGGGGCAAAAGAAGAATCTGTGCGGATCGTAGAGAAAGCACGTAAGGACGCCAAGTCAGAGTATGACCGGATCGTAAAGGAGGCGGATGCCAGAGCGGGCAGTATTATCGAGTCTGCCAAGGCAGATATCCGTGTAGAACGTGAGCAGACAATGAATGCACTTCAGTCTGAAATCGCAGGACTTGCAATGACAGCTGCAGCGAAGATCGTGGCAGAACAGGCAGGCAATAATCAGGAGATATATGATAAGTTTCTGGAAGAAGTAGGTGAAGCTCATGAAGACACAGACAACAACTAGTCAAATGTACTGTTCATCTGCAGCAATGCGGTATGCACAGGTGTTGTATGAGCTGAATGTTTCGAGGGAAGCCATACAGAAAGCAAGAGAAATATTTGAGGAGGTACCGCAGCTTCATGATGTGTTTGTGAATCCGACAATTCCGACTCAGAAGAAGGAATGTGTGATTGACAAGGTATTTCCGCAGGAAATAAGAAATTTCCTGAAAGTGGCATGTAAATATGAAAGAATGGATCTGCTTCCGGAGATATTTGCTGCATATGACAGATATTGTGACGAACAGAATCAGATCTTAAGTGCCGTATTGACATGTGTAGAACTGCCCAGTGACGAGCAGCTCAAAAATATGGAAGCGTTCCTTTGTAAGAAATATGAAGCGAGCAGAGCCAGGATTGAGATTCAGACAGACAGTACGCTGGTTGGCGGATTTGTTCTGCGCACAGGAAGTGATGAATATGACTGGAGTCTGAAAGGACGTCTGGACAGGCTCGGACAAAAATTAACCTGGAGGTGAACAAGGTGAGTTCAATCAATTCAGATGAGATTATTTCTATTTTAAAAGAAGAGATAGAAAATTTTGACAGTGTGAGCAAAGACAGTGAGATAGGAACCGTTGTTGCTGTGGGTGACGGGATTGCGACTATTTATGGGATTGATCACGCAATGTATGGAGAGATTGTTACCTTCGATACGGGTTTGAAAGGAATGGTACAGGATATTCAGAAAAATGAAATCGGAGTCATTCTTTTTGGACGGGATACAGAGATCAAAGAAGGGACAAAAGTAACTCGTACAGGGAAAAAGGCCGGCGTACCGGTTGGAGATAAATATGTAGGAAGAGTTGTCAATGCACTGGGAGCTCCGATTGATGGAAAAGGCGAGATCGAAGCAGATGATTATCGTCCGATCGAACAGGAAGCACCGGGAATTATTGACAGAAAATCAGTCAGCGTACCGATGGAAACAGGAATCCTTTCCATTGATGCCATGTTCCCGATCGGACGTGGGCAAAGAGAGTTGATCATCGGGGACCGTCAGACAGGAAAAACATCCATTGCGATGGATACAATTCTGAATCAGAAGGGAAAAGATGTAATCTGTATTTATGTGGCGATCGGTCAGAAGGCATCGACTGTTGCAAAAGTGGTAAATACATTGAAAAATAACGGTGCACTGGATTATACGATCGTGGTATCGTCTACAGCCAGTGATTGTGCACCGCTTCAGTATATCGCACCATATGCCGGAACAGCAATGGCAGAGCATTTTATGTATCAGGGAAAAGATGTCCTGATCGTCTATGATGATCTGTCAAAACATGCGGTTGCCTATCGTGCATTGTCTCTGCTGCTCGGTCGCTCACCGGGACGTGAGGCATACCCGGGAGATGTATTCTATCTGCATTCCAGACTGTTGGAGCGTTCCAGCCGTTTAAGTGATGAACTGGGAGGCGGTTCTATTACAGCACTTCCGATTATTGAGACGCAGGCAGGAGATGTATCCGCATATATTCCGACCAACGTAATTTCCATTACAGACGGACAGATCTTCCTGGAGAGCGATTTGTTTGCGGCAGGTATGAGACCGGCTGTCAACGTAGGACTTTCCGTATCTCGTGTAGGTGGTGCCGCACAGACAAAAGCGATGAAAAAAGCGTCCGGAAGTATTCGTATCGATCTGGCACAGTACCGCGAGATGGAAGTGTTCACGCAGTTTAGTTCCGATCTGGATGCTGCGACAAAAGAACAGCTGGAGTATGGAAGTGGTTTGATGGAATTGTTGAAGCAGCCGCTTTATCATCCGCTCAGTCTGCATGAAAAAGTCATCACACTGTGTGCGGCGACACATAAAGTGATGCTTGGAATCGAAAAGACAAAGATCAAACAGTTCCAGGCAGATATGCTTCAACATTTTGATTCTGAGTATCCGGAAATCGGACAGGAGATCGAAGAAAAGAAGGTGCTGCCGGAAGAACTGATCGAAAAGATTGTAAAGACTGCAAAGGAATTCAAGAAGAGCAGGTGTTAGTATGGCAAATATAAGAGAAATACAGAGCCGCATCAACAGCGTAAAAGATACGATGAAGATCACAAATGCAATGTATATGATTTCCTCTTCCAAAATGACGCAGGCCAGAAAAAAGCTGGCAGATACCGAACCATATTTTTATGGGTTGCAAGGAGAGATTTCCCGTATCCTGCGTCATGTGCCGGAGATCCGGCATCCGTATTTTGATGCCAGAGAGAATATTCCGGCAGAGCAGAAAAAAATTGGTTCGATCGTAGTGACAGCCGACAAAGGGCTTGCAGGAGCATACAATCACAATATTATCAAACTGGAAGAAGAAATCCTTGCACAGCCGGGGATTCACAAGCTCTTTGTTGTAGGTGAGCTGGGACGGCATTATTTTGCAAAGCACGATGTAGAAATCGATACGAATTTCCAGTACACAGTTCAGAAACCGACGATGCATCGGGCAAGAGATATCGGTCAGTCAGTGATCGATCAGTTTCTGGCAGGGGAACTGGATGAAGTGTATGTTGTATATACCCGCATGGAGAATTCGGTACAGGCAGATGCGGAAAAATTGAAATTGCTTCCGTTGGAGACCAAAGACTTCGGAAGTATGAAAATGCCTCTGAATATGTATCGGGAAGCAATTGAGCTGTATCCCTCCGCAGACAGCGTGATGGACAGTATTGTTCCGAACTATGTCATTGGTATGGTCTACGGATGTCTGGTAGAGGCATATGCCAGTGAACACAATGCCCGTATGATGGCAATGAAAGCTGCGACAGACAGTGCAGAAAGTCTGATCCGGGAATTGTCAATCGTATATAACAGAGCCAGACAGGCTGCAATTACCCAGGAAATTACGGAAGTTTGCAGCGGTGCGAAGGCGCAGAAGCAGAAAAGGAAGTGAGAATAGCATATGAATAAAGGACGAATTGTACAGGTTATGGGACCTGTCGTTGACGTAGTATTTGAAGACGGCAATCTTCCTTATATCAAAGATGCTCTGGAAGTTGAAAACAACGGAAAGAAATGCATCATGGAGGTTGCACAGCACCTTGGAAACAATGAGGTGCGCTGCCTGATGCTTGCTGCCAGTGAAGGACTGCATAAAGATATGGAAGTAACAGCCACCGGAGCAGGAATCAAAGTTCCTGTCGGTGAGAAGACACTGGGCAGACTGTTTAATGTATTAGGTGAAACAATTGATAATGGAGAACAGATCGAGGATGCAGAAAAATGGGTGATCCACAGAGAACCGCCTACATTTGAAGATCAGAGCCCTGTAGTAGAGATCCTGGAGACGGGAATCAAGGTCATCGACCTTCTTGCACCATATGCAAAGGGCGGTAAGATCGGACTGTTCGGTGGTGCCGGAGTTGGTAAGACCGTATTGATTCAGGAGCTGATCCGCAACATTGCGACAGAACACGGTGGATATTCTATTTTTACCGGAGTCGGAGAGCGTTCCCGTGAGGGAAATGACCTCTGGTCTGAAATGAAGGCATCCGGAGTTTTGGAAAAGACAGCTTTGGTATTCGGACAGATGAACGAGCCGCCTGGAGCGCGTATGCGTGTGGCAGAAACGGGGCTGACTATGGCCGAATATTTCCGTGATGAACAGCATCAGAATGTGCTTCTCTTCATCGATAATATTTTCCGTTTTACACAGGCAGGATCCGAGGTTTCCGCATTGCTTGGACGTATGCCGTCCGCAGTGGGATATCAGCCGACGCTGGCAACGGAGATGGGTGAATTACAGGAGCGTATTGCCTCTACAAAGAGCGGATCTGTTACTTCTGTACAGGCGGTATATGTACCGGCAGATGACTTGACAGACCCAGCTCCTGCAACAACATTTGCACATCTGGATGCAACGACTGTGCTTTCCAGAAAGATTGTAGAGCAGGGTATCTATCCGGCGGTAGATCCTCTGGAATCCAGTTCCCGTATTCTGGAAGCAGATGTGGTTGGAGAAGAGCACTATGAAGTGGCCAATAAAGTCATCGCAATTCTCCAGAAATACAAAGAACTGCAGGATATTATTGCAATTCTAGGTATGGAAGAGTTGTCAGATGAAGACAAAGCAACGGTAATGCGTGCGAGAAAGATTCAGAGATTCCTGTCTCAGCCATTCTTTGTGGCAGAGACATTTACCGGAATTCCGGGAAAATATGTTCCGTTAAAAGAAACAATCCGTGGATTTAAGATGATCATTGATGGAGAGATGGATGCATATCCGGAATCTGCATTTTTCAATGTAGGAACTATTGACGATGTCATTGCAAAGGCAAATGCTGAGGCGGCTGCAGAATAGGAGCGTGGCATATGGATACATTTGGTCTGAAAATCATCGCAAGTGACAGGGTTTTTTACGAAGGACGCTGCAGAAAGCTTGTGATTCCGGCGCCGGATGGAGAAAAGGGAATTCTGCCCAATCATGAGAATATGGTAATCGCAGTGAAGATCGGAATGGGACGCATGGAAATCGAGGAAGGAAAATGGATGGAAGTTGCGTTTGGCCGGGGATTTGCAGAGGTAGTCAACAACCGTGTGACACTGTTGGTAGATACCGCGGAGAAACCGGAAGAGATCGACATTCGTCATGCACAGGAACAGAAAGAGCGTGCAGAAGAGAGAATCCGCCAGAAACAGAGCATTCAGGAGTATTACCATTCCCAGGCATCTCTGGCAAGAGCCATGAACCGATTGAGAGTATCTCAGGGAAAACGCTGGAATTTATAGAGAAAAAGGACAAGGAAGTTTACCTGCCGGTGAGCTTCCTTGTTTCTTTGACAGAAAAGTTTACAGGATATTTATAGAAATTTCATTGTGTCCGGTCTGCAGTTCTAGTATAATAAAGTCAATCTTGAAAGGAATCCCTTTCAAAAATCTCATATGGCAGCAAAGCCATTCAAAAAAGATTCCCAAATGAAAAGAAAAATACAAAAAATGCAGAGACGAAGGAGGAACTCGAAATGGCAGCGGGAAAAAGCGAATATATTAAGAAAGCCTATGAGGATTTGAGCCGAATCAGTGCAGATGAGGAGAAACGTCTGGAATATGAGGAGAGAGAACGTGCGATCCGGGATCATCAGTATTTTTCCACAGTATATAAAAATACCGGATTAAAAGAAGGCTTGAAAGAAGGCAGAAGACAGGCTACGGTAGAATTATTACAGGAGATGGGAATGAAAAAACACGATGTTTGTGCAAAGATGCAGGAGAAATTTCGGCTTTCTGCAAAAGAAGCAGGACAGGAAGTAGAAAAATATTGGAAATAATCAGTGTATTCTTAAAATCCCCCGGACTGTTTTACGTATTTTTGTCATAAACTCACAATTTCTTGCATTTTAAAGGAGACTATTATAAAATAACCATATGTGTTTCCGTATTTTTATACGGAGTGGAAAGTCCGGGACTGACAATTTGTCCGGACGGGATGATATCGGGGGAAAGAAACTATGAGTGAGAATTATAAACAGCGTTCGATCATCGAGATCATGAATGAGGTACTTGGTACAATCCGGGATCATTATGATTCAGAGTATGTTTATTATATTGAAAGAGATGAAGAAGAGATCCTTACAATTTATGAGTGGTGTGCCGAGTTTATCCCATGGCAGAGGGACAAGATCAAGATGCTGGATAAGGAGCAGTGGCCGCGTTGGATGTGTCAGGAGATCACAGATACCACAGAGGCAGATTATAGTGTTTTTCAGCCGCTGGAAGACGGTGCAGTGGCAGTTCTTGCAGTTGTTGGAGTACACCGGGGAGGCTGTGAGATTTCTTATATGAGATCACTTCTTCCTTATATTTCCCAGTCTGTGATCTTGCAGAAGATGCAGAAACAGCAGGAGTATTTGAGTTATCATGATGATCTGACAGGATTGATGAACAGGAACAGTTTTGTCAGATATATGACGGATATCCATAAGAAAGAATGTAAATCTCTGGGGGCAGTTTCGGTTGATATCAATGGACTGAAGAATTTCAACCGGGAGTTTGGACACGAATATGGCGATGAGGTTGTGATCCGTGTCGGGGAAGTCTTGGAAGAATATTTTCGCAGTTCCTTAGTCTTTCGGATGACAGGTGATGAGTATCTGGTAGCAGCGGAAGATGTGACATATGATACATTTATCAAGAGTGTGAATGATGCACATCATAAGCTGGATAACATCAGTCTGGGTCTGGTATCCATTGGATACGCATGGGAAAAGGTAGACATTGATGCAGAGAAGCTCATCGGTCGTGCGGAGACGATGATGCGGGAAGAGAAGCAGAAGTACTATAAAAATCTGAAAAAAGGACATCATGAGCCGATCATCAAGCAGGATCTGCTCAATGACATTGAAAGTGGAAACTTCATTGTCTGTCTGGTTCCTAAAGTGGACGCAGATACAGAAGAAGTTGTAGGTGCAGAGGCAGTTGTGCGTTATCACCATAAAGATCTGGGGATTATGAATCCCGGGAAGTATCTGACTCTTTTGGAAGAGACCAAATTGTCCCATTATCTGGATCTTTATGTTTTTGAACAGGTCTGTAAGACGCTGAATCGTTGGGAAAGGGAAGAACTTCCAATGATCCCGATTGCAGTGAATTTTGCCGGGGCAACATTGCGGCAGATAGATGTGGCGGAAAAAATGACGGCGCTGATCGAAAAATATCATGTGTCCTGTGAATATCTGGAAGTGGAGGTTTCAGAATCTTACAGTGATATGAACCAGGAAATGCTTGCTGAGACGAGCAATAAGATCCGGAAAAGTAATGTACGGGTGATCTTGGATCATTTTGGTGCCAAAGAGTCTACCGTTGCGATTCTGACGATTATGGAGTTTGACGGACTGAAGCTGGATAAGAGTATCGTAGCGAATATTGTGACAAACGACCGAAGTCAGATCGTAGCAAGGTCAGTAGCAGATGCCTGTCATCAGTTGGGTGTTGTTGTATCAGCAAGCGGGGTTGAGACAAGAGACCAGCTGAATGTTTTGAAAGAGCTGGGATGTAGTTGTGTACAGGGCAGCCTGTTTAATAAGCCGATTACGATTGATACATTTGAAGTTCGTTATCTGAAAGGATAGTTGTAATGATAGATACCTGGCTTGCAGATGTAAGGCCGTTATATAAGGAGTCCTGCTACAGGCATTATTACGAGAGGCTGCCAAAGTTTCGGAAGGAGAAGGCAGACCGCCTCAGACAACAGCAGAGTAAGGCGCAGAGCGCAGGGGCATGGCTTCTGTTAGAAGAGATCCGCATCAGACATAAGATATCGGACAGCGCTGTATATAATTTCTCCCATTCCGGGGACTATGTATTGTGTTCCGTAGATACCGAAGGAAGAAGGGGCATACAGGTCGGTTGTGATATCGAAAAGATCCGGGAAGACCGGCTCAATCTGGCGAGACATTTTTTCTGCCGAAGTGAGTATGAAGACCTTTTGAAAAGCAGAACAACAGAAGAAAGAATTGAGAAGTTTTACAGATATTGGGTTTTGAAAGAAAGTTTTATGAAAGCTACCAGAGAAGGGATGCGATTGCCTTTGTCTGCTTTTGAAATACAGCTTTCGGATCCGCCGCTGTTAAAACGGAAACCAGAGCAGTTTCCGGATCAATATTATTATCGGGAGTATCCGCTGGATGGATTTCCATATCGGGTCGCGGTATGTTCAAATTGTCCGGATATAGATTCTAAAATACAAATGGAGTTAACACAAATATGGCAAGAGTAAATCGAAAAGCAAAAAAGATACTCATCATGGGAATGATCATGGGTGCAGCCGCAGGAATCGCACTTACTTTTCTGGCAGCCAACAGTAAGATGCATGATAAAAATGATGAGATGAAACAGGTAAAAACAAAATATGAAAAACAGATCACAACATTGAAACAACAGTTGGAAGAAGAAAAAAAAGCGGAAAAAACACAGAATCTTCAGTCAAAAGAGTGGAATCTGCTTCTTGTAAATAACTCCTATCCGCTTGCAGCAGACTTTGCGCCGGAGCTGACAGTGATAGATGAGGAAGGCAACAAGGTTGATGCAAGAATTGCAGAATCGGTAAATAAGATGCTTCAGGATGCAAAAAAAGCCAAGATGAATTTGAAAGTAATTTCCGGATATCGCACGTATGATGAGCAGAAGGGAGTCTTCAATGATACCATGCAGTCCTGGCTCAGTCAGGGATATTCCTATGTTGATTCTTATGATGAGACGAAGAAATCAGTTGCAGTTCCGGGAACCAGTGAACATGCAACCGGTCTGGCACTGGATATTGTATCAGAAAAAAATCAGACTTTGGATGAATCTCAGGCACAGACTCCGGAGCAGCAGTGGTTGATGAAAAACTGTCAGAATTACGGATTTATCCTTCGGTATCCGAAAGATAAAACAGACGTAACACAATATGCGTATGAGCCATGGCATTATCGTTATGTCGGAGAAAAGGCAGCGAAAGAGATTACAGAAAAAGGAATCACATTAGAAGAATATCTGGCGCAGATACAAAAATAAGAGCTGAAGAGTTTTTATTCCATTTGGGGTAGAAACTCTTTTCTTTCTATGGTCGGAAAAATAAGCTTTGTGATTGACGCATAAAATTGGATTTGTTAAAATGAGAGAAGTGAAATGATAGAAATAAAAACATTTCTTATAGAGCGTACAGACAGAAGAAGGAGGAACATATGGAAGATCTTACATTTGGAGAACAGGTCAAAGTGATGCTGAGCCGGAAAGGCATGACGATCAAAGAACTGGCAGAGATCATAGAAGAGAAGACAGGTATGAAGATGTCCAGACAGAATTTGACACAAAGGCTGGGAAGAGATAATTTTCAGGAACAGGATATGCGGATGATTGCATCCATTTTGGATTGTCCATTCCAGTTGAGTATTCTGGGGGGAGAATCGGCAGAGCTGACAGCGGCAGATTTGCGGACAGTAGAAGAGATGCGCAGAAAAGAAGGCAAATTAGACGATGGGGAACCCACATTGGAAGAGATGCAGATCGAGCTGCCTCTGGAGGAGCTGAAGCCTCATGAAGAAGCAGAAATGCAGGAACGTACTCTTGATGATATCGCACAGGATCTTCCTATTTCATCTGTGATGAAGAGAGCAGAAGAAGAGGATGCAAAGCGGGAAGATCTGGCTGTCGGTGATGTGAATCCTTATACAGGACATGAGTATCAGTCCAACAGTGTGCGGATGCATCCGAGCCGGATCGGATATGTTCAGGTATATGATCGAAGGATCCATAAGTGGAAGGATATGACAGAGTGGGCATTTCTTGGAGAACAGGAGCGAAAGAAAGCCATGCTTGGAAGGGAGTATGTACCGCCGATCTATCTGGATTAGAAGGAGGATGGCTATGGAGTGGAAGACATTACTATCGGAAAAGCGGATGCGGGGAGCGAATTCTATATCCGTGAAACGGTCAGATTTCCGCAGTGAATTTGAAAAAGATTACCATCGGATCATAGGAAGCGCCTCTTTTCGGAGACTGCAGGATAAGACCCAGGTATTTCCATTGGATCAAAGCGATTTTATCAGGACAAGACTGACGCATTCTCTGGAAGTCTCTTCTCTTGCTAAATCTTTGGGACAGAATATCGGAGAAGCGATCCTGGAGAGTAGAAAAGATGTTACTTTTACAAGGAAGATGAAGGAGGATATCAGCCATATTCTGGAGTGTGCAGGACTGATTCATGATATTGGCAATCCGCCCTTCGGCCATTTTGGAGAACTGGCGATCCGGGACTGGTTTGTGCGAAAACTCCCGGAACTGGAATATAAAGGACAGACTTTGGATGAAATATTAAGCCCACAGATGAAAGCCGATTTTTATCATTTTGAGGGAAATGCACAGGCTCTTCGTCTTGTGACCAGATTGCATTATCTGGTAGATGAATACGGTATGAATCTGACGTATGCCCTTTTGAATACGATCATCAAATATCCGATTGCATCCACAGAAGTCCATCCGGACTCCGGGGATATCAAAGAAAAGAAAATGGGATATTTTTTGGCAGATCAGCAGATTTTTGAAGAGATTACGAAAGAGACCCGGACGGGAAACAGCAGACATCCTTTGACGTATATTCTGGAAGCGGCAGACGATCTGGCTTATAAGACGGCAGATATCGAAGATGCGTTTGTGAAAGGCTTTCTGTCGTACCATACATTGAAAGAAGAACTTTTGGATCTGCAAAAGAAGTGCCCGGATTCCGGTTTTGACGGAGTGGGGAAATTAAAAGAATTATATCAAAGAGGTCAGGAGAAGGGAGTGCAGAACCCGGAGGCTTATGCGATCAAGAACTGGATCATCCGCGCTCAGGGCTTTTTAATTGCATGTGCGACCAGAGGGTTTATGGAGCATTATGAGGAGATTATGTCCGGAGTGTTCCGAAAAGATCTTTTCAATGGCACTTTTGGAGAAAATCTGATGGAATGTCTGGGTGGAATTGCATATCATTCTGTATTTTCTTCCCGGGAGATCTACCGGATGGAGGTTAAGGAAGCTGTGATTCTGGATTTTTTGATGGATCGTATGATCCAGGCAATTTTGTATTATGATACAGATCAGGAGCCAAATGCCATTGATATACGGGTATTGTCATTTATTTCAGATAATTATAAAAAAGCATACAGCAATCAGGCAAAGGGAAAGAGCGAGGCAGAGAAGTTGTATCTCCGCCTGCTTCTGGTCACGGATTATGTCTGTGGGATGACGGACAGTTATGCAAAGCGTCTGTATCAGGACATGAACGGCATCATTTGAGGCAGCGGCACCAGTAACCGAAGTTCTCATCTTCGCTGCATTCTTCGTCCGAGAGTGTCAGCTTCTGATGATAGTCCCTGGTAAATTGAGGGAATCCGAATAATTCTGCGGCATTTGCTTCACGGGGCGAGTAGATACCAGGGATGCCCAACCATTGATGACCATTTTCCTCCAGGAGAAGAAGGTGGTGGTAGTTGTGGCAGCCATGCAGAAGAAAACTATTGTTGGCAAGTCGCCAAAGTGGTTTTGGCAAGGCAGAGAGATCCTGATACGAGAGTTTGCGGATGGAGACAGCCGGTTTGTCCGTATCGGAAATTGCTTCGGAAGAAAGTTCTGCTTTTTCTTTGGTAAGGACAGGGGAATCCTCTGGTGTTGTTTCCGATTTTGGAGCTGACTCTGTGCTTGTATCCTGTTTTACAGAGGCTGCGTCTGTCAGAAGGGACAGCGAAAAGGGGCAGTTTTCGCAGCAGGCGGCAAAAGACTTCCCATTTGAAGTTTCCAGAAGAAAACCTTGCAGATCTGTTGGTGTCATTGCCGTCGGAAAGTCTTCTTTTGAGAGGGAGACTCGGCAGGAAATGCATGAATTCTGGAAGGGAAGTTCTGTCACGGTTTTTTTTCGCAGTCTGTCTTTTTCCGGAAACAGCATGGACAATAGGATCTTGTCTGTTGGCGCTGCAGAAATCTGTCGGATGGAAATCTGAAGCCGGCAGGAGTCAAATGCCTGTGTCAACTTTAAAAATCCTACCGTTCGGATTTTTTTATCCATTTGATATTCATAGAAATAATAGATACCGGGTTTCATACAATACCTCAGATCTTGTCTTTCTTCTAATTGTATTCGGTGGATGTAAAAAAAGAACCCACTTGTAACTGAGCGAAGCAGAAAAGAGGAGACAATATGAATCAAGATGAAAAATACATGCGGGAAGCGATCCGGCAGGCTAAAAAGGCATATGCATTGGAGGAGGTTCCCATTGGCTGTGTGATTGTGTACCAGGACAAAATTATCGGACGTGGGTACAACAGGAGAACAGTAGATAAGAATACACTGGCGCATGCAGAGCTGCAGGCAATCCGAAAGGCGAGCAAAAAGATGAATGACTGGAGGCTGGAAGACTGCACCATGTATGTGACGCTGGAGCCCTGTCAGATGTGTTCCGGAGCAATCGTGCAGGCGAGGATCAAACGTGTGGTAGTCGGGTGTATGAATCCAAAGGCAGGCTGTGCAGGTTCCATCCTGAATCTTCTTGATATGAAAGAGTTCAATCATCAGGTGGAATTGACAACGGGCGTGCTGGAAGAAGAGTGCAGTGGGATGATGAAACAGTTTTTTAAAGAACTGCGTCAGAAACAAAAGGACAAAAAAAAGAAGTCTGAATAACTCAAACTTCCTGTTTTTGGACAAAATAATTCGTGCATTACGCTTCGAATGCATCACCCCATACGTTACCTCGGTAGTTAACTCAACCCAGGCACCCCTACGGCACCCGAGAGGTTCTGCTTAGTGCTGCTTCGTTCCCGACCTGACACGGTTCACAGATTCCCGTCGCGTAAGACCCAAACATCAACGCCACTTACCTAAGGCAGCTCTGCCGGCTGTCGCCCTCTGCACAATATCACCCCTGCTATAGCGGATTGCAGGTACAAGGTACCGCTAACACCCCGGCTGCACGGTTCATAATTTTACATGGTTTTTATTAAAATGTCAACGGATATGGAGGTTTTTATGAAAGTTTTACTGACAGCGATCAATGCAAAATATATACATTCCAATCTTGCGGTATACAGTCTGCGGGCATATGCAGAAAAATATGCGCAGCATACGGAGATTGCAGAATATACGATCAATCAGACCATGGATGATATTTTGTCTGATATTTACAAGAAAAAACCCGATGTGCTATGTCTGTCCTGCTATTTATGGAATATTTTATATGTAGAGCAGCTGATCACCGAAATCAAGAAAGTATTGCCGGATCTGCAGATTTGGCTGGGCGGTCCGGAGGTTTCTTACAACGCAGTTTCCGTGATGGAGCAGTATCCGCAGGTGACGGGCGTGATGTGCGGAGAAGGGGAAGAGACGTTTCTGGAACTGATGGAACACTGGTTGGGAGAAGGAAACGATCTGTGTATGATCCGGGGAATTGTATACCGGAAAGAGGGAGCATGCATTCAGAATGAAGCCCGTCCGGTGATGGACCTGAGTAAAGTACCGTTTGTGTATGATCACATCGAAGATTTTCAGAATAAGATCATTTATTATGAATCCAGCCGGGGCTGCCCATTTTCCTGCAGCTATTGTCTTTCTTCGATTGATAAATGTCTCCGTTTCCGGGATCTGGAGTTGGTGAAGCGGGAACTGCAGTTTTTTATCGATCATGAAGTGCCGCAGGTGAAGTTTGTAGACCGTACGTTTAACTGTAAGCACAGCCATTCGATGGCGATCTGGACATATTTGAAAGAGCATGACAAAGGAAAGACGAATTTTCACTTTGAGGTGGCAGCAGATTTGTTAAATGAAGAAGAACTGGAACTGATCGCATCCATGCGGCCGGGACTGATCCAGCTGGAGATTGGAATCCAGTCTACCAATCCAGAGACGATCACGGAAATCCATCGAAAGATGAATTTTGAAGAAGTAAAGCGAATCGTGAAGCGGGTGCAGGAAAAAGGAAATGTGCACCAGCATCTGGATCTGATCGCCGGATTGCCGTATGAAGATTATCATACTTTTGCCAAGTCTTTCCGGGATGTGTATGCACTGCATCCGGAGCAGCTTCAGCTGGGATTTTTAAAGGTACTGAAAGGTTCTTATATGCACGAAAAGGCAGTAGAATACGAATTGTTATATCAGGATCGTCCGCCGTTTGAAGTGCTCTCTACAAAGTGGCTGTCTTATGATGATGTGATCCGTCTCAAAGGCGTGGAAGAGATGGTGGAGGTTTATTATAACAGCGGACAGTTTGTCAATACTTTGAGGCTGTTGGAGCAGGCATTTCCGGATGTGTTTGCTTTGTATGAGAGCCTGAGCCGCTATTATGAAGAACATGGCCTGCATATGATGAATCACTCCAGAATCACCCGTTACGAAGTGTTGTTTGCATTTATCAAAGCGCATGTAGAAAATGATGTGGAAAACTATCGCCAGATGTTGATATTAGACCTTTACTTAAGAGAAAATGTGAAAAAAAGACCGGAATTTGCAGGCGAGATTCAGATAGAGAAGCGAGAAGCATCGGCATTTTATGAGAAAGAGGAAAAAGAGTACCGCTATCTGAAAGGGTATGAAGGATATGATAAGCGGCAGCTTCGGAAAATGACACATTTGGAATGGATTGACGGAAAATTGTTGTTATTTGATTATCGAAATCGAAATATCCTGACAAACCAGGCGCGGGTTGTCCGGGTAGAGAAAGGAGCAGAGGAGTCCCTCTTCTGATTACGTATGAAAAAACGGACAAAAGAAATTTTAGAGATTTTAGACGAACAATATGGAAGAGAATATGTCTGTTATCTGAATCATGAGACACCATGGCAGCTGTTGATCGCAACGATGTTGAGCGCACAGTGCACCGATGCCAGGGTGAATATTGTGACGGCAGATTTGTTTCGGAAATATGATACCCTGGAAAAGTTTGCAAATGCAGATTTAAAAGAACTGGAGCAGGACATCAAACCAACAGGTTTTTATCACAACAAAGCAAAAAATATCATTGCCTGCACCAGAGATCTGGTGTACCAATTTGGCGGTGAAGTGCCAAGAAGTCTGGAGGATCTGACTTCTTTGGCTGGTGTAGGAAGAAAGACAGCCAATGTGATCAGGGGAAATATTTATCACGATCCCAGTGTTGTGGTGGATACCCATGTGAAGCGGATTTCAAAGAGACTGGGCCTGACAAAAAATGAGGATCCGGAAAAAGTGGAGCGGGATCTGATGAAAGAACTGCCCAGAGATCACTGGATCTTATATAATATCCAGATCATTACCTTTGGGCGTTCGATTTGTACAGCCAGAAGTCCGAAATGTGAGCAGTGCTTCTTGCAAAAATACTGTAAAGAGTTTAAAATGTAACCTAAAATACCCGTTGGGTATGGGAATTTAAAGAGGTGAACACAGTGAATTTTAATGATAAAAGAGTGAAAAGAGCAGTTGCCATCGGAGCATTGGTTTTAATCGTGGCAATGCTTGCAACGATGATTTTGCCATATCTGATGTAGAGAGTTAGGGGAGACTTGGAAGATGAAAGTTGGAACAGTGTCACAGACCGTTTTGAAGCGTTCTGTGTTAAAACAACTGCATACAAAAAGAGAAGAGGTTCTGACAGAGCCTTCTGTGGAAGAGATGTGCACAACCGTCCGGACAGAGTCGGATGAAGACGCGGTCTATACGTCTTCTGTGGTGTCCGGCAACTCCCGGACGATTGGAGCATATGGGATTCTGCGGGCAGTTCTGGATCTGGAGACAAGAGGCGCGCATGCGGTTGGTGTTTCCGTGCAGGTGATCCTGCCGACCTATGCTTATGAGTCCCGGTTAAAAGAGATGTTCCGCTGTATGGAAGAAAAGTGCGCTGCTTTGGGAATTGCCATGACTTGTGCAAAGGCAGAAGTCAGTCCGGCTGTGAGCCAGGCCGTGGTATCTGTGACCGCCATGGGAGCAGTGAAAAAGGGACAGTATATTTCTCCTGCACAGGCGGATGCCGGAGAGGATCTGGTACTTTGCGGTTCCATTGCAGCAGAAGGCGTGCTGCGGATTCTGGATGAAAGAACAGAAGAACTTTCCGGACGGTTTGTACCTGCATTTATCCGGCAGATCCAGAGTCTGGATCAGGAGATGGAGACGGTGGAAGTGGTGAGAAAGGCAGCACAAATGCGGACGCAGACAGGAGAACCTCTTGTGACAGCCATGCAGCAGGTTGGAAGCGGGGGGATTTTAGCGTCTCTCTGGGAATTGACAGAGGCAGCAAAAGTCGGGATGAAGATTGAGATGTCCAGGATTTCGATTCGTCAGGAGTGTGTGGAAGTCTGCGAGTATTATCATTTGAATCCGTATCTGATGACTTCTGCAGGTGCTGTGCTGATGACTTCCCGGGATGGAAATGCTCTTGTGCGGTGTCTGGAAGAAAGTGGTGCACGAGCCAGTGTGCTTGGGGTTACGACAGCAGATCATGCGAAAGTAATCACAAGCGGAGAAGAAGTGCGTTATCTGGATCGGCCTGCACCGGATGAACTGATGCGCTGGTGGGAAGAGCAGGCACAAAACGAGGCAAGAGCAGAATAAGGAGAATAAAAAGATGGAAAAGCGAGAATTAATCCGAAAAGAAATTTTATATTATATAGAGAAAAACAGCAGAGCGGATCTGGCAGAGCTGGCAGTTTTACTTGGAACGGATGAAGTGACCGTTGCCAATGAGATCGCAGAGATGGAGAAGGATAAAGTGATTTGTGGATATCATACTTTGATCGACTGGGATAAAGCAGGGGTGGAACTGGTAACTGCTTTGATCGAGGTGCGCATGACTCCCCAGAGAACCCAGGGATTTGATAAAATCGCAGAGCGCATCTGCAACTACCCGGAAGTCCATGCAGTCTATCTGATCTCCGGCGGTTACGATCTGTTGGTTTCTCTGGAAGGAAAGACTTTGAAAGAAGTCTCCCAGTTTGTTTCAGAAAAGCTGTCAACACTGGATTCGGTGATCAGCACAGCGACTCATTTCATTTTGAAGAAGTACAAGGACCACGGAACCATCCTGGCTTCTAAAAGTGATTCGGAAAGGATGCTGGTGACACCGTAATGAGAAATCCATTATCTAAAAAAATAGTAGAGATTCAGCCTTCCGGCATCCGTAAATTTTTTGACGTGGCAAATGAAATGAAGGATGCGATTTCCCTGGGTGTTGGAGAACCAGATTTTGACACACCATGGAGGATTCGTGAAGAAGGAATTTTCTCTTTGGAGAGAGGACGCACATTCTATACGTCGAATGCAGGATTGAAAGAACTTCGAGAAGAAATCTGCAAGTATCTGGAGCGAAAGATCCATGTTTCGTATGATCCGATGAAAGAGACGATGGTGACAGTCGGAGGAAGTGAAGCGATCGATGTGGCGCTGCGCTGTATGCTGGATCCGGGAGATGAAGTTCTGATCCCACAGCCGAGTTATGTGTCCTATCTGCCGTGTACGATCATGGCAGACGGTGTGCCGGTAATCATTCCCCTTCAGTATGAAAATGAATTTAAGCTGACAGTGGAAGATCTGGAAAAAGCAGTGACGCCAAAGACAAAGGTTCTGGTTATGCCGTTCCCGAACAATCCGACCGGGTCGATCATGACAAAAGCAGATCTGGAGCCGGTAGCAGAATTTGTCAAAGAACATGACCTGTACGTGCTTTCTGATGAGATATATTCCGAGCTGAGTTATCAGGGCGATCATGTTTCTATTGCATCCCTTCCGGGAATGCGGGAAAGAACGATCGTGATCAATGGATTTTCCAAAGGATTTGCCATGACAGGATGGCGTCTTGGATATTGCTGCGGACCGAAGCTGATCATCGAGCAGATGGTAAAGCTGCATCAATATGCTATCATGTGTGCGCCGACAAACAGCCAGTATGCTGCGGTTGAAGGGCTGCGCCACTGCGAGAATGAAGTAGAAGAGATGAGAAAGTCCTACAATCAGAGAAGACGATTCCTGATGCACGAATTTAAGCGGATGGGACTGGAATGTTTTGAGCCCTTTGGAGCATTTTATGTTTTCCCGAATATCAGTGAATTTGGGATGACATCTGAAGAATTTGCAACCCGCTTCCTGATGGAAGAAAAAGTGGCGGTGGTACCGGGAACCGCATTTGGAGATTGCGGAGAAGGATTCCTTCGGATTTCCTATGCATATTCTCTGGAAGACTTAAAGATCGCTTTGGGAAGGCTGGAACACTTTATTGAAAAACTGAGAAATGAGGGAAATACATCATGTTAAATATTGTACTGCATGAACCGGAAATCCCTGCAAATACTGGAAATATCGGAAGAACCTGTGTTGCGACCAACACAAGACTCCATCTGATCGAGCCTCTGGGATTCCGCCTGAATGAGAAAGCCTTAAAGCGGGCAGGGATGGATTACTGGGCTGATCTGGATGTCAGAACATATATCAATTTTGAGGATTTCCTGGAGAAAAATCCAGGGGCGAAGATTTACATGGCGACCACAAAAGCGCCGAAGGTATACACAGAAGTAGAATATGAGCCGGACTGTTATATCATGTTCGGAAAAGAAAGCGCCGGTATTCCGGAAGAAATTTTGGTGGATCACAAAGAAGACTGTATCCGGATCCCAATGGTAGGAGACATCCGCTCACTGAACCTGGGCAATTCGGTTGCCATCATTTTATATGAGGCGCTCAGACAACAGAACTTTGCACATATGAACCTGGAAGGTCATCTGCATGAATTGAGTTGGTAATCAGAAAAGAATGAAATAAAGAAAAACAGGAAAAAATGGTCTTGTCTGCAAAAATGCAGCAAGGCTATTTTTTTACAGGAGAAAATCTGGACAGTCTTTTTTTCGTATAGTATAATGAAGATGTATTTCATAATACAAAACTATATTCCATAATATGAAACTTTTGGTAAAATTCATGTCAGGAGGAATCAAGATGAAGAACAACAAGTTTGATTTATTGTCATTAGGTGAAATTTTATTAAGACTGTCGCCACCGGATAATGAGAGAATTGTCAGTGGAGAGGTGTTTCAAAAACAGGTTGGGGGCGCAGAACTCAATGTGGTGTCAGGTGTGTCTATTTTAGGTCTTCGAACAGGTGTTGTATCCAAACTGCCGGATAATGCTCTTGGAATGTTTGCAAAAAACAGAGTGCGTTTTTGTGGCGTGAGTGATGATTTTCTTGTATATGATGATGAGCCGGATGCGAGACTTGGAATTTATTATTATGAAAATGGTGCATTTCCGAGAAAACCGGGAGTAGTATATGATAGACGGCATACTTCATTTGATAAGATCCGTCTGGAGGAGCTGCCGGAAGAAATTTTTTCCAGCACCCGATGCTTTCATACCAGCGGGATTACGCTGGCATTGGGAAAGAATATCAGAAATACTGCGATAGAAATGATCAAAAAATTTAAAGAGAACGGAGCATTGATCTCATTTGATGTGAATTTTCGCGGAAATCTCTGGACAGGACCAGAAGCAAAAGCATGTATTGAAGAAATTCTGCCCTATGTTGACATCTTTTTCTGTTCGGAAGAAACGGCAAGACTGACGTTTTTAAAAGAAGGTGATGCAAAGAGTATTATGAAAAGTTTTACACAGGAGTATCCAATTTCTGTGGTGGCATCTACACAGAGGATTGTACACAGTCCCAAAAAACATACCTTTGGATCTGTTATCTACAGTACAAAAGAAGACCGATATTATGAGGAAGAACCGTATCGAAATATCGAAGTTGTGGATCGTATTGGAAGTGGAGATGCCTATGTATCCGGCGCTCTGTATGGACTGCTTGCACATGATTTTGATTGTCAGAAGGCATTGGAGTACGGAAATGCTGCAGGAGCGGTAAAAAATACGATTAAAGGAGATCTTCCATCCTGCAGTTTGAGAGAAATGGATGCGATCATCCGAAATCACAAACATGTCGGAGTGGAATTGGAAATGTACAGATAGTCTAAAAATACATGCATTTATGAAAAAAGTGTGAAATTAACAGAAAATCATAAGAAAACAGAATTACATTTTGACATTATAGAAGTTTGCGGTATAATGACATTAAGTTCACGATAAATGCACAAAATATGTGTATTGCAACGGTGATGCACAGGGAGGATATTTTCACAGATTATCAGATGAATAATTTCAGAGCAGGAAGGTGGTGAAATATCTATGGTGGAAGATACAATCCAGGCAATCCGTAAAACCGAAGCAGAAGCGGATGCCATTGTAAAAGAAGCTGAGGAAAAAAGCCAGATGATTTTAAGAGAAGCGCGGGAAGAGGCAGAACGGATATGCGCAGAAGCAGAGGCGGCCGGTAAAGTTTCTATGCAGAATGCGATGGAACAGGCCCGCAGTGCAGGGGAAGAATTTCAAAAGATGGCTCAGGCAAAGACAGAGCGGGAAGTTCAGGCATTAAAAGAGCTGGCTGCACAGAAGGAAGAAGAAGCGGTGAAGGCAGTGATTTCTCAGCTGGTATAAGGATTAGAAAGAATAAAAAGGAGGGAGTACACTATGGCGGTACTGCAGATGCAAAAAGTCAGTATCTGCGCCCTGAAAAAAGATCGAAAAGCAGTTCTGGAAAAGCTTCAGCGAATGAAAGTGATGGAGATCAGCCAGGTGGAGGAAGGAGACGCAGGGTTTACGGTCATGGACACCAGACAGGAGCGAATGGAACTGGAAAAAACAGCTTCTGTGGCAGATCAGGCGTTGGAGATCCTGGATCGTTATGCACCGGAAAAGAAGTCCATGTTTTCGGCCCTTGAGGGAAAAGCGCTGATCGCACACAAAGATTACCAGAAGGTAATGGCACGAAAGGAGGAACTGCTCCATACAGTCAGGCAGATCGTCGCACTTGACAAGGAGAGGGCAGAGCAAAAAGCAGGAATCGTAAAACTGGAAAACAGTATCGAAAGTCTGACGCCGTGGCTGAAATTACATGTGCCGATGAATGATGCGGGAACCAGATGCACGGCTCTGCTGATCGGAACCATGCCACTTGCCACATTGGAAGAGATGTATCAGATGGTCGCACAAGATGCTCCGGAAGTGGAAGGCGTGGACATTTCGGTGATTCATTCAGACCGAGATACAGTTTATCTGGCGGCAATCTGTCTGAGACAGGATGCCGGAAAGCTGGAGGAAGCGCTGAGAGGTCATGGATTTGCGAGACCGTCCCAGATCTGGGACAAAGAGCCGGCTCAGGTGAAAGAAGAGTTGGAGCAGGACGCTTTGGCAGGTAAAAAGCGTATTCTGGAAATTGAAAAAGAAGTACAGTCTCTGGCGAAAGAACGGGAGGCAATCCGGATTCTGGCCGATGACTACCGGGTACGGGCAGACAAATATGAGGTGCTTGGAAGACTTCCGCAGTCAGAGCGTACATTTTTGATCAAAGGATATGCTCCGGCAAGAGATACAGGGCGTATAGAAGAGCTGGAAAAACAGTTCACATGTGTGGTTGACATGGAAGAGGCAGGAGAAGACGAAGAAGTGCCGACACTTTTGAGCAACAATTCGTTTTCTGCAAGTATGGAGGGAATCGTGGAGTCTTACGGACTTCCGAAGAAAGGGGAATTTGATCCTACAACGATCATGTCATTTTTCTATGTATTTTTCTTCGGAATGATGCTCTCGGATGCTGCATATGGTGCGATCATTGCAGTGGCATGTTTTATTGTTTTGAAAAAATTCCCACGGATGAGCCAGGGAATGTATCAGTCCATCAAGATGTTTTTCTATTGCGGAATTTCTACCTTGATCTGGGGAATTCTGTTTGGTGGATATTTTGGAAATATTGTAGACATTGTTTCTCAGAAGTTTTTCGGGACAACAGTCAGTATCCCGGCGCTCTGGTTTATTCCATTGAATGATCCGATGAAGCTTCTGATTTATTCGATGTTATTTGGTGTGATCCATTTATTTGTGGGGCTTGGCATCAAAGGATATATGTGTCTGAAAGAGAAGAGGATCATGGATTTCTTCTGTGATGTGGTGCTTTGGTTCATGCTTTTGACAGGATTGATCCTGATGCTGCTTCCAAGCGAGATTTTCACATCCATTTCGCAGATTCAGATCGCATTTCCAGATTTCCTGAATCTGCTGGCGAAAGTTCTGGCGATCGGCGGAGCTGTGGGAATTCTTTTGATGTCCGGAAGGGACAAAAAGAATCCGGGACTTCGGATCGCGCTTGGAGCATATGACTTGTATAACATCACCGGATGGCTCAGTGATGTGCTGTCCTATTCCCGTCTGCTGGCATTAGGTCTTGCCACCGGTGTGATCGCATCTGTGATCAATCAGATGGGCAGTATGCTTCCGAATAATATCGTGGGTGTGATTTTCTTTGTGATTATTTTTATAGTCGGTCACACACTCAATCTGGCGATCAATCTGTTGGGAGCCTATGTACACACGAACCGTCTGCAGTTTGTGGAGTTTTTTGGAAAATTTTATGAGGGAGGCGGAAAAGCATTTCATCCGTTTGCCCCGGATACAAAATATGTAGATGTTAAGGAGGAATCTTAATTATGAGTATTATGGAGAATTTAGGAATTGTATATGCACTGTTAGGTGCAGCAATCGCAGTGCTTATGGCAGGAGCTGGTTCAGCCATCGGAGTAGGAATCGCAGGTCAGGCGGCATCCGGTGTGGTATCAGAGGATCCAAGTAAATTTGCAAAAGTATTGATCATGCAGCTGCTTCCTGGTACACAGGGACTTTACGGCCTGCTGATCGGATTTATCACATTGTCTAAGATTGGAATTCTTGGCGGCGAACTGGCAGAGGTAGACGTGACAACAGGTCTTCTGATTCTGGCAGCATGTCTTCCAATCGGAATCGTAGGTTTGATTTCCGGAAAATATCAGGGAAAAACAGCGGCAGCAGCCATCGGTATCGTTGCGAAAAAACCGGAGCAGTTCGGTAAAGCGATGCTGTTCCCTGCAATGGTAGAGACTTATGCGATCCTTGCACTTTTGATTTCTTTCCTGGCTGTGAATGGAATTCAGGTATAAACAGGACAGTAAAAAGAAAAAAGGAGAGCGTGAACGATGAGTGGATTAGAGAATATGAAACGCCAGATTCTGGACGAAGCGAATCACGCAGCGCAGGAAAAAATTTCAGAAGCAAAGGAAAAGGCGGAAGAGATTTTAAGAGAAGCGAAAAAGGAGATGGAATCTCAGAGCGTGGCGCTGCTTCAAAAGTCTGAAGCAGAGACAAAAGCGTACGCACAGCGCCTGGAGTCTTCCAGTGAAATGCAGAGAAAACAGGCTCTTCTGCAGGCAAAACAGGACGTGATACAAGACGTTCTGGATCGGGCATATCAGCAGGTGCTGCATCTGGAGCCAGAGCATTATTTCGAGATGCTTCAGAAGATGCTGGAAGTGTATGCGCTGCCGCAGAAGGGGGAGATTTATTTTTCTTCAGCAGATCTGCAGCGTATGCCGCAGAGCTTTCAGGATGTGATCGGTCAGACAGCACAGAAAAAGGGCGGTCATCTTGAGATTTCAAAAGAGCCGAGAGAGATAGACGGCGGATTTGTGCTGGTTTATGGCGGAATTGAAGAGAACTGTACCATCAAAGCAATGTTCCATACAAAACGGGACGAATTGTCGGATATTGTACAGAACGTATTATTTGTATAGAGCGTAACCGTTCTTCTCAGAAAATGGAAGAAAGAAGGAGGGAAAAGTCTTGAATGAATTGGAATACACCTACGCGGTTGCGCGCATACGGGCGCTGGAAGGCTCTCTGCTCACACAAAATGTGATCGAACAGCTGATGGCATGTCAAAATGAGACACAGTGTCTCCAGCTTTTAAGTGAAAAAGGCTGGGGAGATCCCGCAGATATGCAGGATCCGGCACAGATGCTCCGGCGGGAAGAGGAAAAGATCTGGGAAGTGATCTCAGATGTTGCACCCGAACTTTCTGTATTTGATGTGATGTCTTACACGAAAGTATTTCATAATCTGAAAGCAGCCATCAAAGCTGTGTGTACAGGAGACGAGGAACGAAATATTTTTTATCAGGACAGTTCCATTTCCGGAGCACAGATGCTGGAGATTATAAAAAATAAAGAATTTGGGAGACTTCCGGAGACTATGGCAGGAGCGGCACAGGAGGCGTATGATGCTTTGCTCCATACCGGCGACGGGCAGTTATGTGATGTGATCATAGACAGAGCGGCACTGGAAGCGATTTACGAAGCCGGAAAGAAGGCAGAAGATGCGATCATCCGGGATTATGCAGAGTCTACTGTGGCGATCGCAGATATCAAAATCGCAGTGCGAGCCCAGAAGACCGGAAAGAGTCCGGAATTTTTAAAACGGGCGCTGGCGCCATGTGACAGTATTCGGGTGGAAACGCTGGCAAAGGCAGCGGCAAATGGCATGGAAGCTATCCGGGATTATCTGCTTGGCACAGTGTATGCCGCAGGAGCAGAGGCGCTGGAAGAGTCACCGTCCGCATTTGAGCGGTGGTGTGACAACCGTATGATCGAGACAATGAAACCGCAGAAATATCAGGCGTTTTCCGTAGGACCACTGGTAGCATATATCGTGGCAAGGGAAAATGAGATCAAAACCGTTCGGATTATCCTGACCGGAAAGCAGAATCAATTTCCGGAAGAGGCAATTCGGGAAAGGATCAGGGAGATGTATGTATAAGATTGCAGTAATCGGAGATTATGACAGTATTTACGGCTTTCAGACACTGGGTCTTTCCATCTGCCCGGTCAAAGATGCCGAGGAGGGCAGAGAAAAGCTGCGCCAGCTGGCTTTGGAGTGTGGGATCATCTATATTACAGAAGCTCTGGCGGCAGAACTGCCGGAAGAGATCGAACGATATAAAGAACAGGTCATGCCTGCCATCATCCAGATACCGGGAGTTTCCGGCAATACAGGGGCTGGCGTAGAAGGTGTGAAAAAAACAGTGGAACAGGCAGTCGGTTCCGACATCCTGTTTTCACAGGAGTAGTGGGAGGTAGATTCGGCAAATGAGTAAAGGCGTAATTAAAAAAGTAGCAGGACCGTTGGTCATTGCCTCTGGAATGCGTGATGCAAATATGTTTGACGTCGTGCGTGTCAGTAATCAGAGACTGATCGGTGAAATTATAGAGATGCATGGGGATGAGGCTTCCATTCAGGTATATGAAGAGACCTCCGGACTGGGACCGGGTGAACCGGTGGAATCTATGGAAGTTCCGATGTCCGTAGAACTGGGGCCTGGGCTGATCACCAGCATTTATGACGGAATTCAGAGACCACTGGATGATATTATGAAAATTTCAGGAAACAGTCTGAAACGAGGAGTGGAAGTTCCGTCTTTGAAACGAAACCTGAAATGGGAATTTGTTCCCACAGCTAAAGTGGGAGATGAAGTAGAAGCAGGAGATGTGATCGGTACCGTACAGGAGACGCCTGTTGTGCAGCAGAAGATCATGGTTCCATATGGCGTCAAAGGGACGATCAAAGAGATCCGAGCAGGGGAGTTTACCGTAGAGGAAGTGGTTGCCATCGTTACTATGGAATCGGGAGAACGGGAGCTGACATTGATGCAAAAATGGCCGGTTCGAAGAGGACGTCCCTATCAGAGAAAACTTCCTCCGAAGATGCCGCTTGTAACAGGACAGCGTGTAATCGATACGTTTTTCCCAATTGCCAAAGGTGGTGTGGCAGCGGTACCGGGACCGTTTGGAAGCGGAAAGACTGTAATCCAGCATCAGCTTGCAAAATGGGCAGAGGCAGATATTGTTGTCTATATTGGATGCGGAGAGCGTGGAAATGAGATGACGGACGTTCTGAATGAATTTCCGGAATTGAAAGATCCGAAGACCGGACAGTCCTTGATGCAGAGAACAGTTCTGATCGCAAACACATCCGATATGCCGGTTGCAGCCCGTGAGGCATCGATTTATACCGGCATCACGATTGCAGAATATTTCCGGGATATGGGATATTCGGTGGCATTGATGGCAGATTCCACATCCCGCTGGGCTGAGGCGCTCCGTGAGATGTCCGGACGTCTGGAAGAGATGCCGGGTGAAGAAGGATATCCGGCATATCTGGGAAGCCGTCTGGCGCAGTTCTATGAGAGAGCCGGCCATGTGATCTCTCTTGGAAAAGAGGGAAGAGAAGGAGCCCTTTCTGTAATCGGCGCAGTGTCTCCTCCGGGTGGAGATATTTCAGAACCGGTTTCTCAGGCAACCCTTCGTATTGTAAAAGTATTCTGGGGACTGGATTCCGCGTTGGCTTACAAGCGTCATTTCCCGGCGATCAACTGGCTGAACAGCTATTCTCTGTATCTGGATGATATGGAGACATGGTTCAATGCGAATGTGGCGTCAGACTGGATGGAAGGCCGTCAGAAGATGATGACCCTTCTTCAGGAAGAGGCAGAACTGGAAGAAATCGTAAAAATGGTAGGTATGGATGCGCTGTCACCGGGAGACCGTCTGAAGATGGAGGCAGCCAGATCTATCCGTGAGGACTTCCTGCACCAGAACTCATTCCATGAGATTGATACTTATACTTCTTTGAAAAAGCAGTATATGATGATGAAACTGGTTATGGCATTTTATGAGAAAGCAGTGGAGGCATTATCCAAGGGTGCGTCTTTGCAGGATCTGATCAATATGCCAGTCAGAGAACAGATCGGACGATTCAAATATGTACATGAAGACGATCTGGATACAGAATATGAGAAAGTAAATCAGAAACTGGATGCGGAGATTTCCGCCGCACAGGGAAAGGAGGGCTTCTAAATGCCAAAAGAGTATAGAACCATACAGGAAGTAGCCGGTCCTTTGATGCTGGTGCGCGGAGTGGAAAATGTCACTTATGACGAACTGGGAGAGATCGAGCTGGCAAGCGGCGAGACAAGACGCTGCAAAGTTCTGGAGATCAACGGAAGCGACGCTCTGGTACAGTTATTTGAAAGTTCTACAGGAATCAACCTGTCCAACAGTAAAGTCCGATTTCTTGGACGAAGTATGGAGCTTGGCGTATCAGAGGATATGCTGGGACGTGTATTTGACGGACTGGGACGCCCCATCGATGACGGACCGGAGATTTTGCCGCAGGCGCGTATGGATATCAACGGACTGCCTATGAATCCAGCGGCAAGAAGCTATCCGGAAGAGTTTATCCAGACAGGCGTTTCTGCCATTGACGGACTGAATACACTGGTACGTGGACAGAAGCTGCCGATCTTCTCGGCATCCGGACTGCCTCACGCAAAACTGGCAGCGCAGATCGCAAGACAGGCGAAAGTACTGGGAACAGACGAGAAGTTTGCGGTTGTATTTGCGGCTATGGGAATCACATTCGAAGAGTCCAACTTCTTTGTGGAGAGTTTCAAAGAGACCGGAGCCATTGACAGAACAGTTTTGTTTGTGAACTTGGCAAACGACCCTGCCATCGAGCGAATTGCGACACCGAAGATGGCGCTGACAGCAGCAGAATATCTGGCGTTTGAGCGGGATATGCATGTACTGGTTATTCTGACGGATATCACTAACTATGCGGATGCACTGCGTGAAGTGTCTGCGGCACGAAAAGAGGTGCCGGGACGTCGAGGATATCCTGGTTATATGTACACTGATCTTGCGACGTTGTATGAACGTGCAGGACGTCAGAACGGCAAAAAGGGAAGTATCACCATGATTCCGATCCTGACCATGCCGGAGGATGACAAGACCCATCCAATCCCGGACTTAACCGGATATATTACGGAAGGTCAGATTATCTTGAGCCGTGAGCTGTATCGAAAAGGTGTGACTCCGCCGATCGATGTACTGCCATCACTTTCCCGTCTGAAAGACAAGGGAATCGGAGAGGGTAAGACCAGAGCTGATCATTCCAATACCATGAATCAGTTGTTTGCAGCGTATGCAAGAGGAAAAGATGCCAAAGAGCTGATGGTGATCCTGGGAGAGGCCGCGCTGACAGAGATTGATCTGATGTATGCGAAATTTGCGGATGCATTTGAGAAAGAATATGTCTCACAGGGATATAATACCGATCGGAGCATCGAAGAGACCTTGAATATCGGATGGAAACTTCTTTCCATGCTGCCAAGAACCGAGTTGAAGCGTATCGACGACAAGTTTTTGGATCAGTATTATCAGGCATAAATGTAATCAGTATGCCCGGAAGGAGAGGTGAGAAAGGTTGGCATCAAAACAGGTAAATCCTACCCGTATGGAGCTTACTCGTTTGAAAAAGAAACGGATCACAGCGATTCGCGGTCACAAGCTTTTGAAAGACAAGCGAGATGAACTGATGCGTCAGTATCTGGATCTGGTGCGGGAAAATATGGAAGTACGGAAACGTGTAGAAGCCGGAATTCTCTCAGCAAATAAAAATTTTGTGATCGCGAAGGCAGGGATGTCAGAGCAGGCATTGAATACCGCTCTGATGGCGCCAAAGCAGGGGATTATGCTGACACCGGGAGAGAAAAATATCATGAGTGTCAATATTCCTACATTTGCATATCAGACAAGGACGGCCGATGAAAATGATATTTACTCATATGGGTTTGCGTTTACATCCAGTGATCTGGACGGAGCGGTGAAGTCTCTGGCAGATATTCTGCCGGATATGATCCGTCTGGCAGAATGTGAGAAGGCATGTCAGTTGATGGCTGCAGAAATTGAGAAGACCAGAAGACGTGTCAATGCACTGGAGCATGTGATCATCCCGGAAGCAGAAGCAAATATTAAATATATCACGATGAAGCTGGATGAAAATGAACGAAGTACTCAGATCCGGCTGATGAAAGTCAAAGATATGATGCTGGAAGATGCGCATCATTATAAAGAGAAGATGCAGGAATAGAATTCGTAAGAAAGCAAGAGGGGCGGTTCAAGTGACCAGCCCCCCTTTTGTATTAGTGCGTTTCTTTATATTTTTGAATGATGGCATTCATGGTATCCCATTTTGCTTCCATGTCAGATACCAGTTTAAACTGTGTCCGGCATCTGTCCAGGTTGTGATTCTCGCGGTGAATCTTAAAGTAAGTATCTCCCTGCAGATAATCTGTCAAAAATCTCATACCACATTCGAAGGTCATGACTTTGGCTCCCAGAGGCAGCAGTTCGATTTCTTTTTCGGTTAATTTTCCGCCGCATCCTTCAATAAATCCCTTTGCATAAATATCAAACAGATTCATATCGCACTGGATTTTATCCAGATCAATCTCATCCTCTGCACCTGTGCTTGCACCAAAACGGATCGAATCACCAAAGTCATTCATGGCAAGACCGGGCATAACGGTATCCAGATCGATGACACAGATTCCTTTGTGAGTTTCGTTATCGATCATAATGTTATTTAATTTTGTATCATTATGTGTGACACGAAGCGGCAGTTCTTTTCTTTCAAGCATATCGCCGAATGCATTTGCGAGATCTTCATGAGCAAGTACAAAATGAATCTCGTCCTGAACAGAATGTGCACGTCCGCAAATATCTTCGTTTACAGCTTTTTTAAATGTTTCGAATCGGGCTTTTGTGTCATGGAATCCTTGAATCGTTTCATGAAGGGTTTCCGCCGGATAATCGGCCAGTAATCTTTGGAAATTACCAAAGGAAACAGCGCTCTGATAGAAATCTTCTGGAGTTTCCACCTGATCATAGCTTGTAGCTCCTTCGATAAAATTATAGCATCTCCAATATTCCCCTTCTGAATCAATGAAATAAGAATGTCCGTCTTTGGTCGGAATGACATTTAACGTTTCGCGCTCAGGATCGCCTCCGTTTTCGATGATTTTTTTGCGAAGGAACGATGTGACTCCCAAAATATTTTCCATTAATTCTTCAGGATTTTTGAAAATGTTTTTATTCATACGCTGCAGGATGACACGGCCTTCGGTTTCATCTTCCTTTTTTAAAGAAACTAAAAAAGTATCATTGATATGTCCGCTTCCGTAGCGCACAGCGCTCATCGCAATTCCGTCAAGCCGGAAATTCAGGAGTGCTTCTGTTTCCCCACACCAGATTTTTTCCGGATAGATACCAGCGTCTTTCATAACCTGCATTGCATTGACAACGACTTGTTTGTCTTCTTTGTATGTGACACCGTACCATTTGTCATTTGAAGTAAGTACAGACACGGTTGCGCGATGCTCTTTGAGCAGATTACTTACGACAGTTGGGAGGAAGTATTCACATTTTAATGGATTGTTTTTCAATCCTTCTTTCAGAAAATCAGAGAATCCGGCTTTGATCTCCTGGAGAAATCCTTCTGAGAATCCCCACATATTCATAGAGACAATGGAATCCATTGGCAGTTCTGTCCAGGAAGCGCCATCATCTTCTGTAAAAGCGGCCTGTTCCCCTCTCTTTTCAATACGAGTGCGTTCGGTCACTTCGACCAGACAGCCATTTTCATCTACTGTACAAATACCGCGTGCTACATGGCCGTTTTCCGTCAGTGTATTTTTTAAATGGTAGCCGACCATTGCAAAACGATAGGTATCCTCTTCTTTTTGCGTGGACAGGAAATGATAAATTTTCTGGAAGGCGTCTCTTCCATAATAATCGTCCGCGTTGATCACGGCAAAAGGACCATCTACGACATCGATGCAGCTAAGGACAGCATGAGCAGTTCCCCAAGGTTTGATTCTTCCTTCTGGAACCTCGAATCCTTCTGGAAGATTGGTCAATTCCTGGAAAACGTATTCTACTTCCATAACATTTGCAAGACGATTTCCGATCACTTCTTTAAAATCGTTTTCCAGTTCTTTCTTGATGATGAAAACCACTTTTTCAAATCCTGCTCTTTTGGCATCAAAAATGGAAAAATCCATAATGATGTGTCCCTGATCGTCGATCGGATCGATCTGTTTTAAGCCCCCATAGCGACTGCCCATTCCTGCAGCCATAATGACTAATACTGGTTTTTTCATGGTGTTTCCCTCCATATCTTTACATGACTTTTTGTTAATGTTATTATACAGGTATCAAAAAAACAAATCTATGCAATAAAAGTCCGAAAATATGTAATTTTAGATCAGATATGGAGGGGGATATATTGACAGAAAACAAATTTCCGGCAATTCCGATCATGGAGCAAATCTACATAACAAGTATGCACTCCCTGTTTCAGAGCCATTATGAGTTTGGATTTGAATTTTCTGGGGAGACGCACGATTTTTGGGAGTGTCTGTATATTTTGGATGGAGAGCTTTGCGTTTCAGCGGATGAGCGAATCTATAATATGTCACGGGGAGAACTTATTTTTCATAAACCATTAGAATTTCATAAATTCACAGTAAAAAGCGCAGAAGGTGCAAGCTTGCTGATTTTCTCTTTTTCAGCAGAGGGTCCTCTTACGCTCTGGCTTCATGATAAAGTGTTTCAATTGTCGATAGAGCAGGAGGAAATGATTGCTTCTTTACTTATATATATGAAAAAGAAAACGAACGCAATTCCTGTGGAAACAGAAAAAATAGAGCATTACTATCTGCAGCCTTTTGAAAAATATCCATATTACTCTCAAATGGTGGTAAGCAGCCTTTACCAATTATTTTTGAGTCTTGCGGAGCAGGGAACGGTATCTTCTGTTTCTCTTGCTCCGGATGCGATTACTTTCCGCAATGCGATCAATTTTTTAAATCAGAAGTTGAATTGTCAGCCAACAGTCAGTGAAATTGCGAAATACTGCAATGTCAGTGATGCCAGTTTAAAAAGAATATTTGATAAGTACGCAGGAATCGGTGTCCACAAATATTTGTTAAAGCGAAAGATCAACATGGCGAAGCAGTTATTACAGGAGGGCAGTCAGGTATCTATGGTTGCCGAAAATCTTGGATTTGCCAGTCAAAGTTATTTTTCGAAAGCATTTAAGAGAGAAACCGGATTTACACCATCGGATTTCGCGAAAAATCACGATATTGCCAAAAGCACATATAGTAATCATATAATGTCTGAAATGGAAGTGTAGATCTATGAACCAAAAATTACCGTATTATATGGCGTATCCGCTGCCTCTTCAGTATGATGATGAGCGCAAGGAACGCAGAGATTATGAGTATATGAAAAGTCTCTATCCGGATGTGGCGAAGCGACTGCTTCCTTATGTAGAAGAGGAATGTGACAGGATGGAATATGACAACAGCATGATGTATGATGAATATCCGGACCGGCTGCAGTTGCATTTGATGTGTAAAAGGGTTTGCGAAAATGTAAGGAAACACGAAAAGATTTTTTATGGTACAGAATATGAAGATCTGTTGGCACAGGCGGAGAAGAACAGCGGTATCCTGGCAGAGGAGAGAATGCAGGAACCGGAGTCTGAGTGGGAGCCGGAGTTTACACAAATCCAGGAGCAGGATCGAAAGCAGCCGTCCGGAAGACGTACACCGAACTGGGTACAGGATCTGATCGAAGTGATGTTATATCATGAGCTATATCAAAGAAGATGCAATCATCGCAGGTGTCGGCGCAGAATTTACTAATTGCAGATTTTGTGATATGATGAAGACAATACAGATACGAATATAATATGGAAGAATAAGGATGAAAATACATATGAAAAATTTGATTTTTATAGGAATGCCGGCAGTTGGAAAAAGTACTGTTGGAGTCGTGGTCGCCAAACGGTTAGGAATGGAATTCATTGATACGGATCTGTTGATCCAGAAACAGGAAGGCAGACTTCTTCGAGAGATTATTGCGGATGTAGGGGAAGATGGATTTTTAAAGATCGAGAATCAGGTGAACTGTCAGGTTCAGGCAGAGCGTGCCGTAATCTCTCCGGGAGGAAGTGTAGTATATTGTGAAGAGGCCATGAGACACTTTAAAGAAATCGGGACAGTTGTATATTTGAAGGCTTCTTATCAAACAATAAAAGAAAGGATCCGCAGCCCCAAAAAGCGAGGAGTAGTGCTCAGAGAAGGGCAGACATTCCGTGATCTGTACGAAGAACGGACGAAACTTTTTGAGGCATATGCAGATCTTACGATCTGTGAAGACGGGTGTCGGATCGAGGAAACAATCGACGCCGTTTTAGAGCAGATCGAGGGCTTGCAGAAAAAATGATTTTACAAATTGAAATTTTATGGTATAATAACTAATCGTATTATAAGGTAAAAAGGCGAATTATCATTTTTTTCACTTTATAGACGGGGGTAATGAAATTTAACAAGGGACTACGATAGAATTATCGACAATCGAGGTGCAATATGGAGCAGTATATTATCAAAGGCGGCAATCCGCTGGTAGGGGAAGTTGAAATCGGCGGAGCAAAAAATGCGGCACTTGCTATTCTCGCGGCAGCAATTATGACAGATGAGACCGTTCTGATCGACAATCTGCCGGATGTAAATGATATTAATGTGTTGTTAGAAGCGATCCAGGGGATAGGAGCCACTGTCCAGAGGATTGACAGACATACCGTAAAGATTAATGGAAGCGCAATTACAGATTTTAACATAGAATATGATTATATCAAAAAGATCAGAGCATCTTATTACCTGTTGGGAGCGATGCTCGGAAAGTACAAGAGGGCAGAAGTTGCCCTTCCGGGAGGCTGCAATATCGGAAGCAGACCGATCGACCAGCATCTGAAGGGATTCCGTGCTCTTGGTGCAGATGTGGATATTGAACATGGAAAGATTGTAGCAGAAGCAGAGCAGCTTCGGGGAACACATTTATACTTTGACGTAGTTTCTGTAGGAGCAACCATCAATGTTATGATGGCAGCAGCCATGGCAGAGGGACTTACGATCATGGAAAATGTTGCGAAGGAGCCTCATGTAGTAGACGTTGCGAACTTCCTCAACAGTATGGGAGCCGATATCCGCGGGGCAGGGACAGATGTGATTAAGATCCGTGGAGTGAAGACTCTTCATAAGACAGAATATTCCATCATTCCCGATCAGATTGAAGCGGGAACGTTTATGTTTGCAGCAGCAGCTACCAAAGGTGATGTTACCGTGCTGAATGTGATTCCGAAACATTTGGATGCGACCATTTCCAAGTTGGTGGATATTGGCTGTGAAGTTGAAGAATTTGACGATGCGGTCAGAGTTGTGGCAAAGAACCGCCTGAGAAGCACACAGGTCAAGACTTTGCCGTATCCGGGATATCCGACAGATATGCAGCCGCAGATCGGAGTTGTTCTGGCGCTTGCACAGGGTACCAGTACGATCACAGAGAGCATTTTTGAAAATCGGTTCAAGTATCTGGATGAACTTGCAAGAATGGGTGCTGTGATCAAGGTGGAAGGTAATTCTGCAACCATCGAAGGCGTGGAGAAGCTGTCCGGAGCGAGAGTGAGCGCACCAGATCTGAGAGCAGGAGCTGCGCTTTGCATTGCAGGGCTTGCTACGGAAGGGATTACGATCGTAGATGATATTGTCTACATTCAGCGAGGATATGAGCGTTTCGAAGAAAAGCTGAGAGGACTTGGCGGTATCATTGAAAAAGTATCTGATGAAAAAGAGATTCAGAAGTTCAAACTGAAAGTAGGATAGATTCAGACGGAAATATAAGGGGGATACAGGATGCAGGACAGTAAGTTCTGCATCTTTTGATAAATAACAGGGAGGTCCAGAAGATGAGCAGTGAACGATATGATGAAGGCGTAAGGGAACAAAAGAAAGCAGAACGTAAAAAACAAGTACATAAGCAGATCGTGATCCTTGTGATCGTGCTTTTGGTGATTGCAGCAGCTGTGGCAGCAGTGGTGATTGGCGGACAGAAAAAAGAAAAAGACAGTCAGCCAAAAGACAAAGCAGATATAAGCAGTACAGTCAGCGCCATTGCGGCAAGTTATGAAGAATTTCTGGCAGATGTAGATGCGGACGCATCCAAAGAAGACCGCAAACAGGATGCAAAGAAATTTGCAGAATGGCTGGAAAAGACGTATCCAAAGGAAACGGCAGAGAAGCTGCAGAAGAAAGTAAAATCTGACGCATTGAAGGAAGCAGACTTTTATGCAAGTTATGAGAAGACACTTCATGTGTTATCCGATGAGTATCAGGGCTATCTGAAAGATGACGCTACAGCAGCACAGCATCAGATCTATCAGAAGCAGGGAAATACAGCGGGACAGGCCGAGATCGCACTTGGCGGCAATCTGACGCTGACAGAAGAAGGTATGACCTTGGGAATCTATGATCAGTCAGGAGAGTTAAAGCAGATGCTCTCAGAGGAACTGCTCAATGCCATGACACAGGCAGACGTCTTTTTCCTGAATCAGGAATGCAGTATCAGCAGCGAGGGAGAAGCTCTGGAAGGAAAAGGTGTACTTCACGCAAATGCAGACCGGATGAAGATTCTGGAAGGTCTGGGAGCAGATGTTGTTTCCCTTGGAAATGAACATGCAGCAGATTTTGGACAGGATGCGCTGAAAGAAAATCTGGAGCTTTTGAAGAATGCAAAGATAGCGGCTGTTGGGGCAGGAGCAGATGCAAATCAGGCAAAACAGCCGGTATATCTAATCGTGAATGGAATCAAAATCGGATTTACAGCGGCATCCGGCGTGGAAGATACATTTGACCTGGCAGCCGGAGAAGGAAAAGCCGGTATCCAGGAGTACACAGACACAAAGCAGTATGAAGATGTGATCCGGGAAGCTGCAGCGAACTGTGATTATCTGATCGTATATGACCATGAAGGAAAAGGCGATACAAATAACGTAGAAGCGTACCAGAAAGAACATGCGGCGGCATTTTTGGAGGCAGGAGCAGATCTTGTTCTTGGTGGGCATTCTGATCGTCTCCAGGGCATGGAATATATCAATGGAAAACCAGTTGTATATAGCATGGGATCTGTATTGACAGACGGTACAAGCAGATATGCAGGAATCCTAAAACTTACGATTAAACCAGAAGGACTGGAGCAGATGGAAATCGTTCCAGCGATTCAGACCGAAGAAAAGACTGAGTATTTAGATGCCAAAGAAGAGCAGAAAAAGATGTATGACGCAGTGGCAGCTCTTTGTCCGAATGCAGTGATCGATGAAAATGGTGTGATCACAGAGAAAAAATAAAAATGATATTGACATTTCAGGCAATACGGTGTAAAGTCCTATTGTTACAAATGAATGATGCAAACTTTCTCTTATTCAGAGCAGTGGAGGTACAAAGGACCTATGAAGCTGCGGCAACCCCGTCAAGGAAGGTGCCAACCTGAGCGAGCAATCGAACAATAAGAGGATTGTTTTGGTAAAGAACAGTCCGCTTTTTGGTGGGCTGTTTTTGTTAGAGATACAGTCCGAAAAAGAGAAAGAAATGAAAAAGGAGGAGCACAATGGAAAAATTATTATTTACTTCCGAGTCTGTCACGGAAGGACACCCGGATAAGATTTGTGATGCGATCTCAGATGCGATCCTGGACGCTTTGATGGAGCAGGATCCGATGAGCCGTGTGGCATGTGAGACCTGTGTGACAACAGGTATGGTCATGGTGATGGGAGAGATCACAACACAGGCATATGTGGATATTCCGAAGATCGTAAGAGATACCGTGCGTGAAATCGGATATACCAGAGGAAAATTTGGATTTGATGCGGATACATGCAGCGTGCTGACAACCATTGACGAGCAGTCGGCAGATATTGCGCTTGGCGTGGACAAAGCATTGGAAGCAAAAGAAAATAAAATGTCAGACGACGAACTGGAAGCGATTGGTGCAGGAGATCAGGGTATGATGTTCGGATATGCATCCAACGAGACAGAAGAATACATGCCATATCCGATCGCAATGGCACACAAACTGGCGCTTCAGCTGACAAAAGTCCGTAAAGATGGGACACTGTCTTATCTGCGTCCGGATGGAAAGACACAGGTAACAGTGGAGTATGATGAGAACGGAACTCCGAAGCGTCTGGATGCAGTGGTACTTTCCACACAGCATGACCCGGATGTGACACAGGAGCAGATTCACGCAGATATTAAAAAATATGTTTTTGATGAGATCATTCCGGCAGAGATGGTGGATGAGCAGACCAAATTCTTTATCAACCCGACAGGACGTTTTGTAATCGGCGGACCACACGGAGACAGCGGACTGACAGGAAGAAAGATCATCGTAGATACTTACGGCGGAATGGCACGTCACGGCGGCGGTGCGTTCTCCGGAAAAGACTGCACGAAGGTAGACCGTTCCGCAGCATATGCAGCACGTTATGCAGCGAAGAACATCGTAGCAGCAGGACTGGCTGACAAATGTGAGATCCAGCTTTCTTATGCCATCGGTGTTGCACAGCCTACTTCTATTATGGTAGACACATTCGGAACCGGAAAAGTATCCGAAGAAAAACTGGTAGAGATCGTACGTGAGAATTTTGACCTTCGTCCGGCAGGTATCATTAAGATGTTGGATTTAAGACGTCCGATTTACAAACAGACTTCTTCTTATGGACATTTCGGAAGAAATGATCTGGATCTTCCATGGGAAAAACTGGATAAAACAGAAGTGTTGAAAAAATATTTATAATAGTAGACGGAACGCCTCTTTTGGTTTATAGTATAAAGGAATCAAAGAGGTGCGGAAAATAAAAAGAAGGACAGGGACCTGCACCAGGGACTGTCCTCTTTTCTATATCCGGCAGCCGGTGTCGGGGAGGCGATGAGATGAAATTAAAGACAAAACTGATTCTTGCATTTATGATTGTGATGATCCTGCCCACTTTGTTTACCACAGTGGCAATGACCGCATTTGCTCCAAGAGCAGTCAGTGAGATTCAGGAGTTGTATCTGCTGATCGTATTTTTTACAGCGGCAGCTCTGATCTTCTGGATTTACAGAACAGTATCGGTTCCGCTTGCAAAACTGCAGGCAGCAGCGAGAAATATCAAAGAAGGGAATCTGGATTTTGAGATCCGAAACGAGACCAATGATGAGATCGGACAGCTTTGTCAGGACTTTGAGGAGATGCGCCTGAGGCTGAAAGCCAACGCAGAAGAAAAGGTGGCCTATGACAAAGAAAACAAAGAACTGATCAGTAATATTTCGCACGATCTGAAAACACCGATCACGGCTATCAAAGGATATGTAGAAGGAATCATGGATGGAGTTGCCGATACGCCGGAAAAGATGGATCGATATATCAAGACGATTTATAATAAGGCAAATGAAATGGATCTGTTGATCAATGAACTGACGTTATATTCTAAGATTGATACGAATCGTATTCCTTACAATTTTACTACGATTTCGGCGAAGCAGTACTTTGGAGACTGCGCGGAGGATTTGTCTTTGGAACTGGAAGCCAAAGGAGTACAGTTCCGATACCGGAATTTTCTGGAGGTGGATTCTAAGGTCATCGTAGATCCGGAGCAGCTGCGCAGAGTGATTAATAATATAGTAGGAAATTCCGTAAAATATATGGATAAATCGGATCCTGTGATCACCATGGATCTGAAAGATGTAGGAGATTTTGTGCAGATTGAGCTGGGCGACAACGGAAAGGGAATTGCCGCAAAAGATCTGCCGAATATTTTTGACCGGTTTTACCGGACGGATGCTTCCCGCAATTCTTCCAAAGGCGGAAGCGGGATCGGGCTGTCGATCGTCAAGAAGATTGTAGAAGAACATGGAGGTAAGATCTGGTCAACCAGTGAGGAAGGCGTCGGGACAACGATGTATTTTGTAATCAGAAAATATCAGGAGGTACCAATGAATGAGTAAACGAATATTGATCGTGGAAGATGAAGAGAGTATTGCAGATTTAGAGAGGGATTATCTGGAGCTGAGCGGATTTCAGGTAGAAGTGGCGAATGACGGAGAGACAGGATTGAACAAGGGGCTGAAAGAAGAGTTTGACCTGATCATTTTGGATCTGATGCTTCCGGGTGTGGATGGATTTGAAATCTGCCGCGAAGTACGCAGCCAGAAGAATACGCCGATCATCATGGTATCCGCGAAGAAGGATGATATTGATAAAATCCGGGGGCTTGGTCTGGGCGCAGATGATTATATGACAAAGCCATTTAGTCCAAGTGAGCTGGTCGCAAGGGTAAAAGCCCATTTGTCCAGATATGAGCGTCTGATCGGAAGCACAGTTGAGGAGAATGACGTGATCGAGATCCGGGGACTGAAGATTGATACCACAGCAAGACGGGTATGGGTCAATGGCGAGGAGCGCTCTTTTACGACAAAGGAATTTGACCTGCTGACATTTCTTGCAGGACATCCGAATCATGTATATACAAAGGAAGAATTATTCCGGGAGATCTGGGATATGGAGTCTGTCGGGGATATTGCGACTGTAACGGTGCATATTAAGAAGATCCGGGAAAAAATCGAATATGATACATCCCATCCGCAGTATATTGAGACAATATGGGGGGTAGGATACCGATTTAAGGTATAAAAAAGAAATGAAAACAGATTGGCATAATTTGTACAGTAAAATTCAGGAAAAGAGAAAAAAAATAACGTTTAATACCATGCAGATCATCGCATTTGGATTTTTAGGAGTGATCTTTCTCGGAAGTTTTCTGTTATATCTTCCGATCAGCAATCAGGAACCGATCGCATATCTGGATGCCTTGTTTGTGTCTGTGTCAGCGGTTTGTGTGACCGGACTGGTTACGGTCGTTTCGGCCACGCAATTTACAGTATTTGGGAAGGTCGTGCTGCTGGGACTGATCCAGATCGGAGGGCTGGGGGTCATTGCATGTACAATGGCAGTATTTCTGGTGATCCGTAAAAAAATTACCATGAAAAGCAGAGTCATGATCCAACAGACCTATAATCTGGAGACATTAAGTGGGCTGGTCCGTTTTATTATCCGGATTTTGCGTGGAACTGTTCTGGTTGAAGGAATCGGAGCCGTGTTGTTTGCGTTTCATTTTGTTCCTGAATATGGATTTATCAAAGGACTTGCATACGGAGTATTTCATTCTGTTTCTGCTTTTTGTAATGCAGGAATCGATATACTGGGAACCACCAGCTTTATGGAATATGTCAACTCTCCTCTGATCAGTTTGACAACCATGTTTTTGATCGTTGCAGGAGGTCTTGGATTTACGGTATGGCATGATGTGCGTGTGAACCTGCAGGATGTAGCAGGGAAGAAGCGACCGATAAAACGGTTGTTTACCAGACTGCATTTGCAGTCTAAGATCGTAATCGTTATGACAGCAGGACTGATCGTCATGGGAACCATTGGATATTTCCTGTTAGAGTATCACAATGATGCGACGATTGGAAATCTCAGCTTTGGAGAAAAGATCCTGGCATCCGGATTCCAGTCTGTGACAACGAGAACAGCCGGATTTGCAACTGTATCGCAGGCAGGCCTGACATCGGCATCTAAAGTGTTCGGATGTATCCTGATGTTTATCGGAGGTTCGCCGGGAGGTACGGCAGGCGGTATCAAGACGACAACAATGGCCATTTTATTGCTCACCTGTGCAGCAGTGATCCGGGGAAGAAAATATACGGAGTGTTTTGGAAGAAAGCTGGCAGAATCCAATGTACGTTCCGGGATTGCAATTGCGCTTCTTACCTTTGCAATCTGGCTGACGGGATTATTTGGTCTTGCGATCCTGGAGCCGGATGAGAAGTTTATCGACTTAATGTATGAGGCGACATCAGCCATTGGAACCGTAGGACTTTCCGCAGATCTGACGCCTGCGCTGACAAGGAGCAGTCATGTGATCTTGATGATTCTGATGTATGCAGGCCGGATTGGACCGATCACCATGGCTCTGGTATTTGCCGGAAGAGAAGATGTGCAGGCGAAGTTTCGAGATCTGCCGGAAAAACGGATTATGATAGGATAAAAGAGTGAGAATGACATGAAAAAACAGTTTGCAGTATTTGGATTGGGAAGTTTCGGACGAAGTGTTGCTCTGACACTGGAAAATCTGGGATGCGACGTGGTGGTGGTTGATAAATCATATGAAAAGATCCAGGAGATTTCGGATATGGTTTCTTATGCAATGAGAGCAGATGTATCAGATCCGGATGCCCTTCATGCATTGGGCGGAAGAAATCTGGACGGAGCGGTTGTCGCAGTTTCAGAGAGCCTTGAGGCAAGCATCATGGCTATCATCATTTCAAAAGAGATGGGGATTCCTTATGTGTTGGCAAAGGCAAAGGACAATCTGCAGGGAGCGATCCTGGAAAAAGTAGGAGCAGATGCCATTGCCTATCCGGAACGCGATATGGGAGAGCGTGTGGCAAAAAGTCTGATGTCTACCGCATTTACAGACTGGATCGAACTGTCGTCTGAATATAGTATGGCAGAAGTCGTGATTCCTGAAAAATGGGTCGGAAAAAGCCTCAGTGAACTGAAGATCCGTGAGCAATATGGAATCAACGCAGTTGGGATTATAAAGGGAGAACAGGTGGAGGTTACTTTAGACCCATACGCACCGCTTCCGGAAGGAGCCATTCTGATCCTGATCGGAGCGACTTCGATCCTGGAAAAATTTCATACATGGAAGTAAGAAAGATGATCACAAGTACAAGTAATCAAAGAATCAAGGAATTATCTCAAATACAGAAGAAAAGCAAAGTCCGCAGCCGGGAAGGTGTTTTTGTGGCAGAGGGAATCCGCATGGTGCGTGAAACCCCTTACGACCGTCTGGTCAGTTTATATTTTTCGGAGAGTTTTGAGAAGAAATATGGCAGAGAAGTTCTGGATGCGATTTCCGGCGGCGATGCAAAGATCCGGGAGCAGATCCGAAAGAAGACGGAGATCCTGTCAGATCCTGTATTTTCTTATGTGTCTGATACGAAGACTCCGCAAGGTGTTCTGGCAGTAGTGCGCCAGATGGAATATACATTGGAGCAGATGACAGAGGGTGTGGTTCCGCATCTGATGATTTTAGATAATCTGCAGGATCCCGGAAATCTGGGAACGATTTTCAGGACGGCAGAGGCGGCAGGTGTGACAGGGATTGTGATGAGTCGGGATTGCGTAGATATTTACAATCCAAAGACGATCCGCTCTACGATGGGAGCGCTTTATCGTATGCCATTTGTGTATGTGGAGGATCTCGGAGAGACGATTCTGAATCTGAAAGAAAAGAAAATCCGAAGCTACGCGGCGCATCTGGATGGAAAGAATACGTATGATAAAGAGGATTACAGAAAGGGAACGGCTTTTCTGATCGGAAATGAAGGCAATGGACTTAGAAAAGAGATTGCAGAGTGTGCAGATACCTGGATCCGGATTCCTATGTGCGGACAGGTGGAGTCGCTAAATGCGGCAGTTGCGGCAACGGTTCTGATGTTTGAAGTCAGCAGACAGCGGAGGGAGTAGATGACAGCTGTTTTCAGAAATTGACAGGGGTGATAGAATGCAGCCATTGTTAGATCTGACAAAAGAATATGGACTTGTTTTGGATGGAGGAGGAGCCAGAGGCGCATATCAGATTGGCGCCTGGACGGCTCTTGCGGAGGCTGGAGTAAAGTTTTCGGCGGTGGCAGGTACTTCAGTAGGTGCCTTAAATGGTGCTCTGATCTGTATGGGCAGTGTGGAGAATGCACAGAAAGTCTGGGCGGAGATGAAATTTTCCAGAGTCATGGATGTAGATGATGAGTGGATGCGCCATTTGTTCAGCAAAGAAGGAAAGTTCACTGAGCTTCTGGCAGAATTGTGGAAAAAGCTCTCAGAAGGCGGGGTAGATGTGACACCTCTGCGAAATCTGATCCATGAAATGATAGACGAAGAGAAAATACGGCATTCCGGAAAAGAATTCTGTCTGTTGACGTTTTCGGTTACAGATATGAAGGAGCTGGATCTGTCACTGGAGGATATCCCGGAAGGAGCTCTGGAAGATTTTCTGCTGGCAAGCGCTTATCTGCTTGGTTTTAAGAATGAAAAACTGCAGGGAAAACGTTATATTGACGGCGGCGTGATCAACAATGTTCCGATGAATTCTCTGCTGGAGAGAGGCTATAAAGATATTATCAGTATCCGTATCCACGGGCCGGGAAGAGAACCAAAGGCGAAGATCCCGGAGGATGGAGAGGTGTACGAGATCAGTCCCAGAGTCGGACTTGGCAGTATTTTGGAGTTTGACAGCAGAAGGAGCCGGCAGAATTTAAAAATCGGGTATTACGATGCCAAGCGGATGTTGTATGGTCTGGAAGGCTTTATGTATTATCTGGAGCAGACTCATGAGGATATCTGGTATGAAGAGAGGCTCTGTGAAGTTTCCGACCTGGAAAAGGCAGAGATGGCATTTGTACTGAAGCTGCCCATGGGATGTTCTGCAAAAGAGCTGTACCTGGCCATGCTGGAAGCCAGCGCAAAGCTGCTTCGTATTCCAAAATATCAGATTTATACAGTAGAACAGCTCCAGGAGCTGGTTTTGGATCGTTATAAAAAGCGGGAAGATCAGATCCATCTTCCAAGATTTACACATACATTGATTCAGATAGAAAGGAAGAGAACCATGAACTTAAAAGGAAGAAGTTTTTTGACACTGAAAGATTTTACGCCAGAAGAGATCACCTATCTTTTGGATCTGGCAGCAGACCTCAAAGCGAAAAAGAAAAATGGCGAGCCGGTTGATTTCTACAAAGGGAAAAATATTGCTCTGATCTTTGAAAAGACAAGTACACGAACACGCTGTGCTTTTGAAGTGGCAGCACATGATCTGGGAATGGGTTCTACTTATCTGGATCCAACCGGTTCTCAGATTGGAAAAAAAGAAAGTATTGAAGACACGGCAAGAGTTCTGGGAAGAATGTATGATGGGATCGAATATCGCGGATTTGGTCAGGAAATCGTGGAAGAGCTTGCAAAATACGCAGGAGTTCCGGTATGGAACGGTCTGACAAATGAATATCATCCGACACAAATGCTGGCAGATATGCTGACGATTCGTGAGAACTTCGGCACGTTAAAAGGTCTGAAGCTGGTGTATATGGGAGATGCCAGATATAATATGGGTAACTCTTTGATGATTGCCTGTGCAAAACTGGGATTGGATTTTGTGGCATGTACAACCGCAAACTATTTCCCAAATGAAGAACTAGTAGAGACCTGTAGAGAATATGCCAAAGAGTCCGGAGCAACGATTACTCTGACAGAAGATGTCAAAGAAGGAACCAAAGATGCAGATATCATCTATACAGATGTATGGGTATCCATGGGTGAGCCGGATGAAGTCTGGGAAGAAAGGATCCGGGAGTTATCTCCATATAAAGTGACAAAAGAAGTAATGGCAAATGCAAAAGATTCTGCGATCTTCTTACATTGTCTGCCGGCTTTCCATGATCTGAAGACCAAGATCGGAAAAGAGATGGGAGAACGGTTTGGCATTACCGATATGGAAGTGACGGATGAAGTTTTTGAATCTGCACAGTCTAAGGTATTTGATGAAGCAGAAAACAGAATGCATACAATCAAAGCTGTGATGGCAGCGACATTGGGAGAGATGTAATTGAAGGCAGAAATTTTAAAGATGCTGCGGGAAAGTGAGGATTATGTTTCCGGGCAGCAGATCTGTGAAAAATTCCAGGTATCCAGAACCGCAGTCTGGAAGGTGATCAAACAACTGCAGGAAGAAGGATACCAGATCGAAGCCGTGCGAAATAAAGGGTATCACCTTGTGAGCCTGCCGGATATTCTTTCCCGGGAAGAGATCCTCAGTCAGTTGGAGACTTCCTGGGCAGGAAAGGAAGTACACTATTTTACAGAGACGGATTCCACCAACATTCGTGCAAAGCAGTTGGGAGAAGCAGGAGCGCCTCATGGAACTCTTGTGGCAGCAGGAAAACAAAGTGCCGGAAAGGGCAGGCGGGGAAGAGCCTGGGACTCTCCGGAAGACCGCAATATTTATATGTCCTTGCTGCTGCGTCCGGAGATCCTGCCTGTAAAAGCGCCGATGCTCACTCTTGTTATGGCATATGCAGCAGCAAATGCGTTGAGGGAGCAAACCGGGCTGGATGTGCAGATCAAATGGCCCAACGATCTGGTGATCCACGGAAAGAAGATTTGCGGAATCTTGACAGAGATGAGCGCAGAGATTGATTACATCAATTATGTAGTCATCGGAGTCGGGATCAATACCAATATGACAGAGTTTCCAAAGGAGATTCAAAAGACTGCATCCTCTCTGCAGATGGAACTGGGAAGTCCAGTGAAGCGAAGCACATTGATTGCTTCTGTGATGAAGCATTTTGAAGAGGCGTACGAACAGTTTCTGCAGACAGAAGATCTGTCAAGGATGCAAACTGCGTATAATCAGCTGCTGGTCAATTGCGGGAAAGAAGTGCGGATCCTGGAACCGGGCGGAGACTGGCAGGCAAAAGCTCTGGGCATCAATACAGAGGGAGAACTGCTGGTAAAAAAAGAAGATGGAAGTGAAATTGCCGTGTATGCCGGGGAAGTATCTGTGCGTGGCGTATACGGATATGTATAGAAGGGAAGAGATCATGGAAGAAATTGTACTTTGTGCGGCGAATTCTTATGAACAGAAATATTATCTGAATCCAGAGTTTGAGATGCTGCCGGAGACCATCAAACAGGAATTAAATATTATGTGTGTGCTCTATACAGAAGATGTGGGCGGCATTCTGATGGTCATTTATGATGAGGATGGAAATCTGGAACTTCGGATTGATCATGAAGAGAATGATTTTGCATTTGATGAGATTGGAAGTGTTCTGAAGATCAAACAGCTTCAGCAGACAAAACAGGAATTGTTCGAGTCGCTGGAATTATTCTATAAAGTGTTTTATCTGGGAGAAGATGTGGAACTGGACGAAGAATAGTTCAAAAGAGAAAAAAGAAAGTTAGAGTGTGGAAATGAAACAGTTAAAAATCGGAAATGTATTACTGGAAAATTCCTATGTGCTCGGACCTATGGCAGGCGTAACAGACCTGCCATTTCGCTTGCTGTGCAAGGAGCAGGGAGCAGGGCTTTTGTGTATGGAGATGGTCAGTGCAAAAGGAATTTTCTACAATAATAAAAATACGGAAAGTTTGCTCCAGATCCATCCGAAGGAAGTGCCGGTGTCACTGCAGTTGTTTGGATCGGATCCCAAAATCGTCAGTGAGATGGCAAAACGGATCGAAGAACGCCCATTTTCCATTCTGGATATCAATATGGGATGTCCGGTGCCGAAGGTAGTGCGAAACGGAGAAGGCTCTGCTTTGATGAAAAATCCAAAGCTGGTGTATGAACTGGTCAGCGCAACAGTAAAAGCAATCAAAAAACCGGTTACGGTTAAGATTCGTAAAGGGTTTGATGATGAGCATGTCAATGCTGTGGAAATTGCCAAGATTATTGAGGAAGCAGGGGCGGCAGCAGTGGCGGTACATGGAAGAACAAGAGAACAGTATTATTCTGGAAAGGCGGACTGGGAGATCATCCGTCAGGTCAAAGAGGCAGTTTCGATCCCGGTGATCGGAAACGGAGATGTGACTTCCGGGGAACAGGCGATCGCCATGCGAAAGCAGACCGGATGTGACGGCGTGATGATCGCCAGAGGAGCCCAGGGAAATCCGTGGATTTTCTCAGAACTTCTGGAATACGAAAAAACAGGGGAACTTCCGGACAGACCAGATGTAGAGGAGATTAAAAAAACCATGCTGCGGCATGCAAAACTGCAGATTGAATATAAGGGTGATTTCACCGGGATCCGGGAGATGCGAAAACATGTGGCATGGTACACGAAAGGACTGCATGGGGCCGCCCGTCTGCGGGATCAGATCAACCAGGTGGAGAGCTACGCAGAACTGGAAAATCTCTTGACATCATTATAACGATTGAGTATAATATTGAAATTGTGAAATATACTTGAAATAGATACATGGACAGGCTGAAATATCCTGTAAAATCAGGGGAGAAGCCGCAGATAAAGTTTAAAATAAAAGAGTGAGATCAGGAAAGAAAGGAAGCAGACAGACATGGCAGAAGCAAAGAAAAAATTACTTACTTATGCAGGATTGAAAGCATTGGAAGATGAGCTGGAAAATCTAAAAGTTGTAAAACGTAAAGAAGTGGCAGGAAAGATCAAAGAAGCCAGAGAGCAGGGAGACCTTTCCGAGAACGCAGAGTATGATGCAGCAAAAGACGAGCAGAGAGATATCGAAGCACGTATTGAAGAATTGGAAAGCATTTTGAAAAATGCAGAAGTTGTAGTAGAGGATGAAGTAGACTTCGACAAGATCAATGTTGGATGTAAAGTTAAAGTATTTGATATTACATTTGATGAAGAAATGGAATTCAACATTGTAGGTTCTACAGAAGCCAACAGTCTGGAAGGGAAAATTTCCAATGAGTCACCGGTTGGTCAGGCTCTGATGGGCAGAAAAGTCGGAGAGACTGTAGATGTAGAAACACAGGCAGGCGTGATCCAGTACAAAGTACTTGATATCAGCCGTTCTATGTAGGAGAAACCAGACCCCTTTCTTACAAGGGGTCTTCATTCGCATTTAGGGAACATAAAAAATGTACCTGATGCCAGAAGAGAAAGGAGAAAATATCGTGTCCGAACAGCAGAAAAAAGCACAGCAGGAACCAGATTTAAATCAGTTGAGAAAAGTTCGCCGTGAAAAACTGGCGGATTTGCAGGCAAATGGAAAAGATCCATTTGTGATTACAAAATATGACCAGACACATCATAGTCTGGAGATTAAAGAGAATTTTGAAGAACTTGCAGGAAAAGAAGTTTCCATCGCAGGACGTATGATGTCTAAACGTGTGATGGGAAAAGCTTCTTTCTGTAACGTACAGGATTTACAGGGGAATATCCAGTCTTACGTTGCAAGAGACAGTATTGGAGAAGAGTCTTATAAAGAGTTCAAAAAGATGGATGTCGGCGATGTGATCGGAATCACAGGAGAAGTGTTTGAGACAAAGACAGGAGAAAAATCCATCCATGCGTCTTCTGTTACATTGTTGTCCAAGAGCCTTCAGATTTTGCCGGAGAAATTCCACGGACTGACGAATACAGATATCCGTTACCGTCAGAGATATGTGGATCTGATCATGAATCCGGATGTAAAGCAGACATTTATCAATCGTTCTAAGATTTTAAGTGCGATCAGAAGATACCTGGATGGACAGGGATTCCTGGAAGTCGAGACACCAATGCTGGTATCCAATGCCGGTGGTGCTGCGGCAAGACCGTTCGAGACACACTTCAATGCACTGGATGAGGACTTCAAACTTCGTATTTCTCTGGAACTGTACTTAAAGAGACTGATTGTTGGAGGAATGGAGCGCGTATACGAGATTGGACGTGTATTCCGTAACGAAGGACTTGATACAAGACATAACCCGGAATTTACGCTGATGGAGCTGTACCAGGCATATACAGATTACAACGGAATGATGGATCTGACAGAGAATCTGTACCGCCATGTTGCACAGGAAGTACTTGGCACAACGGTGATCGAGTACAATGGTGTGCAGATGGATTTGGGAAAACCATTTGAGAGAATCACAATGGTAGATGCAGTGAAGAAATATGCAGGTGTAGACTGGAATGAAGTGGAGACACTGGAGCAGGCAAGAGCACTTGCAAAAGAGCATCACGTAGAATTTGAAGAACGTCATAAAAAAGGTGACATTCTTGCACTCTTCTTCGAGGAATTTGCAGAGGAGCATCTGATTCAGCCTACATTTGTAATGGATCATCCAATCGAGATCTCTCCGTTGACGAAGAAAAAGCCAGAGAATCCGGAATATACAGAACGTTTTGAGTTCTTTATGAACGGATGGGAGATGGCAAATGCGTACTCCGAACTGAACGATCCAATCGATCAGAGAGAACGTTTTAAAGCACAGGAAGAACTGCTGGCGCAGGGAGACGATGAAGCAAACACAACAGACGAAGACTTCCTGAATGCTCTGGAGATTGGTATGCCTCCGACAGGTGGTATCGGATTCGGAATCGACAGAATGTGTATGTTGCTGACAAACAGTGCAGCGATCAGAGATGTGCTGTTGTTCCCGACAATGAAGTCACAGGGCGCTGCGAAGAACGAAGCAAACAATGCTGCACAGTCCGCTCCGGCTGAAAAAACAGTGGAAAAAGCGATTGCTGAAGTGAAAGAAACATATGATTTCTCCAACGTAGAAGTGGAACCATTATTCAAAGACATGGTTGATTTCGAGACATTCAGCAAGTCAGATTTCCGAGCTGTAAAGGTAAAAGAATGTGAGGCAGTTCCGAAATCTAAGAAGCTTCTGAAGTTCGTATTAGACGACGGAAGTGGCGAAGATCGCGTGATTTTAAGCGGTATTCACGATTATTACGAGCCGGAAGAACTGGTTGGCAAGACATTACTTGCAATCACAAATCTTCCTCCACGTAAGATGATGGGAATTGATTCATGTGGTATGATTATCTCTGCTACACATCTTGTAGAGGGAAGAGAAGGACTCAATGTTCTGATTTTGGATGATAAGATTCCGGCAGGAGCGAAGTTGTACTAAGAAAGTAAGAAATCTTCACAATTTGACAACAAAAATTCTTTTTGACAACAATTTGACAACAAATTTGTATTCAAACATGAATCATCATGAAGAATGGTGATTAGTTGTCAGTAATACTACTCCAACAATATGAATTGTTGAGGGCACTTTTTGAAAGAAAAATCTTTCAGAGAGTGTCTTTTTTTTATTCATTAACAATGTTCGTTGTGGTCGAATAAAAGGTGAAAGGGGAAACAGATTTGAAAACAGAAAATATGTATTATAACCAGCAGAAGCGTTCAGAGGTAAAAGAAGAAGCACGCAGACTTAGAAGAAAATTTCTTCGTTATCAACAAGCTGAAATTGTATATAGTTTGTCACATAAAAAATTGATGGAACTAGTGTGCTGTATCGTTGATATTTAACATTACTACTGCATCTTATTCAGATGCAGTAGTAAATGTCGGATACAAGGAATTCAATTTA
>UQVC01000010.1 GCA_900544395.1 uncultured Ruminococcus sp.
ATTAGCACTCCTTTGTTTTGAGTGCTAACACCTTCCGTATATTAAGATAGCACCACGTCCAGTATTTGTCAACTATGTTTATATATTCTTTATATTTTTATTTTTTATATGTTACCGTTTTTGAAAATTGCTCTTCCCAGGTTACAGCAGAAATTCGCAAAATACAGAATTACTGACATCAATTCCTCTTTTTGTCAGCCGGATATGATCTCCCTCTATTTCTAACAGTCCCTCTTCTGTCAGCTTGTTCAGCGCATCTCCATAGACTTCTTCAATCGGGTTCCCAAAGCAATGTTCAAATCGAGTTCTGGAAACTCCCTGCATTTTCCGCAGTCCCAGAAACATAAATTCTTCCATCATCTCTTCCTTTGTCAGAACCTCAATCTCTTCCCGCAAGTCTTCTCCTGATTCGATTCTTTCTATATAAGATGTCAGATCTGTACAAAGATGGTATCTGGTATCTGCGATCAGAGAAGATGCACCCAAGCCAATGCCTAAATACTGCGTTCTGTTCCAGTAGCCAAGATTGTGCCTGCACTCTTTTCCTTCTTTTGCATAATTGGAAATCTCATAGCGATGGAATCCATACTCGTTTAAAATTTCTTGTGTCTGCTCATACATCGTTCTTTCTACCTCTTCATCCGGAAGTGCAGGATGTCCTTCTGACTGCTTTCCTTCCCGATACCACTGATAGAACTTTGTTCCTTCTTCTATGATCAGGCTGTAGGCCGAAATGTGCTCCGGGCCAAGTTCTGCCACGGTACGAAGTGTTTCTTCCCAGCTTTGTACACTCTGTCCCGGGATTGCCGAGATTAAATCCACATTGAGATTCTCAAACCCTGCCTGTCGTGCCAGATCATAGGATTCCCGAAATTCTTCATAAGTATGAATCCTTCCCAACATTTTCAGTTCTTCATTCTTGACAGACTGCAGCCCGAAACTGATCCGATTGATCCCCGCCTGTTTCCACGCCGCCAGTTTTTCTTTTGTCACCGTTCCCGGATTTGCCTCAATCGTGATCTCCGCATCACTCTGGATTGCAAACACCTGGCGCAACGTTTTAAAAATTTCTAAAATCTGCCCACACGACAAAATGGACGGAGTTCCTCCGCCCACAAAAACAGAAGAGACCCGATAAGATCGTGCCATCTTCCGGTATCTCTTTATTTCTTGTTTTAATGCATCCACGTATTCCTCTTTTGCTGCATCGCCTGCAGGTGCAGACAGAAAATCGCAATACGCACACTTCTGTACGCAAAACGGAATATGCAGATATAATTCTAATTCTTGCATATACAGACCTCTTTCTTCTGTTAATAGGTACAGTATAATACAATCTGATCGGGCTGTATACCTCTATCCTACGGAAAACACCGTAGGGATTACCAGAAAGTTTTCTCCATGTGCTTCTGGGAAATGATAGAAGTGACTCTCTGGATCCACCTCTTCCCACCTTTTGATTTCTTTAGACACTTCTTGTCTTCTGCTGATATTCACCTGTTCCCGGTCTCTCGGTGTTTCAAAATAAGAAAACAAAAGGTTTTCATGCTGCGAGATCATCTGACGCCGATCCCCCACTAATAGTCCTTCTTCTACGATTGCCTGATGATGGCAGATGTAGGAAAAGAGTTTTTCGGAATGAAGTACAGCAATCCGGCCACATCTCTGATCCGGCTCTTCTTTCCTTTTCCATGTATCCAGTGATCTTGGTTCGTCGAACCAGAACACCGGATACATGTATACCCAATATCTTTCTTCCTTCTGTGTTTTTGAAGCATCAAAGGACGGCCACTTCTCCAGCACATTCTCATGACCGAGAAACTCCTGCGCCAGACTTGGAAGCTTAGATCTCCATTCTGCTTCATCCACAGTGTTTTCTTCCTCTGCAATGTATTCCAGATAGAAAAAGACCTGTTCTCCATAACGACACATCGTTCCTGTCAGGATTTGGCCGTTTGCCTGTTCTTTTTTTAACCGCTCTTCCCATAATACAAATGCCTGCTGTACCCTTTCCGGCGCTGCTTCTTTTCGAAGGACAGCGCGGTACTGTGCCCGAATGATCTGATTCATGTTTTATCTCTCCCTTACTGCAAGTTCCACATCTTCTGCCTGTTCCATCTGACATAATGGATAGTCCTTATAGATCCCTTCGCGTCGGATTTTCCCCTGGATAGCGACCCCTTTCGCTGATCTTACATAGATGCCAGGAATATCATGTAGGTATACATCTCTGCCGGACGGCTGTTCATCAAACAATCCCGGCTTATGGCTTCCCTGCTGTCTCAGTGTCAGATCCAGATGCTCCACAGTCACATCCTCGATCACAGAATCCTCCTCTCCTGCAATAAACAAAGAAGATTCTGCTGTCATGAAAATATGATCAAAGGTAATATTACGGATCACGCCCGGATATCCGCCCTGTTTTCTCGGCGTCGCACTGAGAAAGATCGGCTCTCCTTTCCCCCACCAGCGCGGCGCAAACTCCCGCTGCGGACAATCCGCATACCTTCTGGTATTTCCAGTGACATGATGGACGTGGATATCTTCAATGACAGCGCCGTCTCTGACCCAGATCCCGACTCCCCGGGAACATTCCCGGAACACGCAGTCACTTAGGATCACATGACGAATCGCACATCCTGTCTCTGTTCCAATCTTCAAAGCAGAATCGTGTGAGTACAACACGCAGCCCCGGATCACAATGTTCTCACAGCTTCCGTATTTCTTTGCCATCGGCACGGAATTTTTCACTACGATCGCATCATCTCCCGATTTAATGATACAGTTACTGATCACAACATCCTGACAGGTATCCGGATCGATTCCGTCATTGTTGGCTCCTCTCTGGTCATTCAAAATCCGGATCCCGTCTACCAGTACATGTCGGCATCCTGCCATATGAAGGGTCCAGAATGCGGCATCCCGAAACGTAATGCCCCGGACTGTCAGATTCTCCACATTCTCAAAATACGTGGTCCGCGACCGGTCTTCCATACGGACGTTTTTCGGACATTCTCCGAGCCCTCCATCTGCCCCGTCATCATAAAATACCCGGTCTCCCTGTCCGTAAATCGTACCTTCTCCCAGAATACTGATATCTTTTTCATGCAGCGCATATAAAAAGCATCCGCCTTCCCATCCGGTCGCCTCACTTGGGTCTTCAAATTCACTGTCTCCAAAAAAATCCAAAATATCCTCTTTTCGCAGGCTGCTGATCAGTTCTGCTCCCTTTTCCAGATAGAATGTCACGTGGCTTTTCAGCTGGATCGTGCCGCTTAAAAACTTTCCTGTGGGAACGATCACCCGTCCGCCTCCTGCCGCTGCACAGGCATCCACTGCTTTCTGTATTGCCTGGCTGTTGTTGGTCACCCCATCTGCGATTGCTCCATATTCTGTAATCTGATAATCCATAGCCGTTCTTCCTCCATTTTAAAATTGATCTTACTTTTTTCTTTGTGAAATTTTAATATATTGTAATAGCTTACATTGTTTATTTTTACCTGTTTATCTTCTCGTTTTCTGTTTCACACGTATCGTATCATTGCATTTTCGTATTGTCAATCGTATATTACTTATAATTTTCAGCAAAATATTTATAAAAAATATACAATATCATTTCTTTTCACAGTATGTTATGATGATAGAAAATTAAATTTTTCTCAATTTTTCTTTTATTTCAGCTAATGATAGCACTTACATTTAGGAGGTTCCATCACCATGAATATTTATGATATATCCCAAAAGGCAGGGGTTTCCATCGCTACCGTTTCGCGGGTTTTAAACGGCAGTGATAAAGTCAGCGAAAAAACGCGACAGAAAGTACTGGCGGTTATGGAGGAAAACAGCTATACTCCAAATGCGTTTGCCAGAAGTCTCGGCTTAAATTCCATGCATACCGTGGGAATCCTCTGTTCAGATTCTTCGGATGTCTACCAGGCACAGGCCATTTACTATCTGGAGCGGGAGCTTCGCAAAAACTCCTACGCGTCCATGCTTTGCTGTACCGGATATGAACTGCAGGAAAAGCAGAGCTATCTGAATTTGCTTTTGTCACGCAACGTAGATGCCGTTCTGCTGATCGGGTCACATTTCATCGAAAATTCTCCGGAAGAAAACCGATACATTCTGGATGCCGCAGCCAAAATTCCGGTTTTTATTTTAAACGGAGAACTCAAAGGAGAAAATCTCTATTCCATTCTGTGTGACGACTATATGGCATTAAAAGAAATGACAGATCTTGTTTTCTCCAAGGGCTGTCAGTCTCCCATCTATCTGTACCGCACACTCAATTACAGCGGTCAGAAAAAGAGACAGGGATTTCTGGATTCCTGTCTGGAACACGGGATTTCTGCTCCTGAATCACGGGTGTTTTGTGCTCCCGTCGGGCTGCACAAGTCCTGTGACCTGCTGGAGCACCTAAGTCAAACCCAGATCTCTTTTGACTGCGTTCTCACTGCAGATGACGAACTGGCTGCCGGCGCTGTCAAATATGCGTTTAAAAAACATCTGAGGATACCCGAAGACTTTCAGGTCACCGGATACAACAATTCTGTATTGTCCGTCTGCAGTACCCCTGAGATTACAACCGTAGACAATCGGGTAGAATACATGTGTGTCACAGCCGTATCCCAGATGATGCAGGTATTCCAAAAAGAAAGTTTACCTTCCAGAACCATGTTTTCCGGAAGTATCGTCGAAAAACAGACGACAAAACAGGGGTAAGAGCACAAAACTCTTCCCCCATTACATTTGTGAACATTTTTCACATGACAATCTTTTCCGCCTGATGCATTGCGTATTGATAAACTGCATATAAGATCATCCCGATTCCTACTAACAACACTGCCAGAATGGCCAGCGCTTCTACCTCTAATCCGCTGATCCTTCCATCATTCATAACATTCATGACAAAGGCGAATCCAAATCCAAGCACACAGCCAATGATCCCAGGATACTGCACAATACGGGCAATTTGTTTTTTCAGAACATTTTTCTTATAGCGCGTATCTGCTCCAAGCTTTGTAAGACTTTCAAAAAGTCCTTTATTGTCTGTTGCCACCGAAATGCTTCTGACATACGCCATAACGCTGACTGCTGCCAGAGAAATAATAAAGATATAAAGACATAACATGACATAGACACTGATCATCTGCATTCTGTCCTGAGCCGTAATAATCCGGAACGCAGGCGCATATTTCCAGTCCCCGAGAAGCATATTATTGTCTGTGGTCATATGGATCTTGTTTCCATACACATACGCTTCTCCTGCCTCATCCGCCACTTTTTGCGCCCAGATATTCCAGTATCCCATATGATTAGAGCGGTCAGTGGCACGTTCTACGTACTGTGCAAGAAGATCTTTTGCAAAATCATAAGAATCCTCTACATTTTCCGCATTAAAGGACAGGATCGTTTCCCGATATTCCTCTGTTACCCCTTCTGTCATTTCCCGATATGTTTCATCTCCCACAACATAGGCAAATGGTTCACTGATCGGCGCCAGAACATCACTTTCTACCGTTCCTCCGTAAGTAAGGGGATACGTTTTCCCGGTATCTGGATTCATCACTTCCTGTAATCCGTCTTCATATTCAAAAAATCCAGTGTAATCGGTTGTCGTAACGGTCTGATAAGTTCCGGGCGCCACTGTGAGTTCCTTCCCGGACAATCTTTCAAAATCACTTTCTGAAACAAAAAGAGCTGCCATTTCTTTGTCCCGGCAAACCTCAATATACCGGCTTGTCTCTTCATCAAAATCTTTCGCATGATAAGAAACAACCAGATTTGTAGCTGTATTTTCTGTAAAATCCGTCACTTCTATTCCATAAGAAGAAGCTGTATCATAAATTTCCTCTTTTCCGATCTGATCTTCCAGAACCGGATAATGCAGGGAAAAATCCTTACTGTTTTCTGTCTGTACCATACCGCCTGCAAGCACATACTGCATTCCGTAAAAAGCCGAAAACCCGCACACAAAGATCAGAAGCGTCATCACGCACATATTTTTTGTCGTTGCTTTGGCAGTAAATCGCATCAGACTGATGGATACCAGATTTTCATAATATTTTTTTCTGTTCTTCTTGGCACGGCTCTGCGCAACTGCCGACAAAAGGATCCAATAAATCCCCACAAGAGACAACAGATAACAAAGATTTACAATGCCCGGAAGTCCGATTCCCCACACTCTTGCCGCTGCCTGTGGAAGGCCTGCCCCCAGAAGGATCCCAAGAACAGTCAGCGCCACGCCCGCCGGAAACGTCCATCGTTTGATCTCTTTTACCATTTCTGTTTTCTGCTGGGTGCGGAGGATTTCCATAATATCCGAACGATTGACAAACCGCCTGCCTGCCATGCCCAGAACACATGCAAGAACACCTGCAAAAAGAAGCCCCGGAAGAAATCCAATCACTCCAAACCGGTAGGTCATCTGCTCGTTGGAAATGATGAACAGCTCAAACAGTTTCCAGATCAGAAACGATGCCGGAACCGCACACAGAAGTCCCAGAAAAGAAGATACTGCTGTCACAATGGAAAGTTCCCTGAAAAGAAGTTTTTTCAGCTGTCTCTTTTCCGTTCCAAGAGCCATTAAAATCCCATACTCTCTCGCCTTAAACCGGAAGAACAACCCGGATGCATATACCGTAAACACAAAGCATCCCACTGCAATCTTATGGCGCTTACTTATGAAATCGAGGAATACGGATCCGGAACTTCTCTTCTGGATCACATGGATCAAAAAGAACCTGACATCCTTTTTCTTGATATTGAAATGCCGGGAATGGGAGGAATGGATACAGCCCGAGCACTTCGCAATCTGGAAAAAAAGATGTTAATCATCTTTATTACTGCATATCCCGATTACGTATTTCAAGGATATGAAGTACATGCCTTCCATTATATTTTAAAACCATACGAAAAAGCGAAATTGAAAGAGGTGCTGGAAAGTGCTGTCAAAGAACTTTCCACACTGGAAGAGCAATTCTATCTTGTGCAGCAGAAATCAGGAACACTCCGCCTCAGCATCCGGGAAATTTCTTATTTTAAGAGTGACAGGCGCAATGTATGCGCCGTACAAAAAAATGGAGAACAAATTTCTTTTTATGAAAAATTAGATGAGGTGGAAGCAAAACTTCCTGAATTTTTCCAGCGCATCCACAACCGTTACCTTGTCAATATGAATTGTATTTCCAAAATCGAAAGCGCTTCCTGCATCTGCAATGGAGAAGAACTTCCCGTAAGCCGCGCTTACAAACAGGCTCTTGCAGTCGCCTTTGCAAAAACAATGTTAAATTAAAAAAAGAAGTATCTTTATGAGTTCATCTGTTATTATTTTTCTTTTTGGCAGACTGGCAAATGTGATGGAATTTATGACCGGATATTTCTTTATGAAATGTATGGACTGTACAATGAAGAGACGAAACGGAAAATTTGCCTTTTTCCTGAGCCTTTTACTTTACACCATTGTATCCACTCTGGTCGTATTTCCAAAAGACATGACCAATATTTCCATGGCTCTGCTTTTATTTCTTCTGACAAATTTTACATTATACCGTGGAAAATGGCTGGTAAAGCTTTCCATGGTTCTTGTTTTTCTCCCCATTGCTGCTTCTGTCAACCTCCTTCATATTGATATTGGAGGACACATTTTTATGCAGTTTTTCACGGAAGAAGACTTGCTTGAAAATGCTGTTTTTTCCTCCGTTGCTTTTGTGGTGATCCCTGTTTTCTGGATGCTCTTTTACCGATTTTTCAGTCCTGCTTTGAAAAAAATCCAGAACATATTTACAGACAAAGCATGGACCATCATCGATGTGATCAGTCTTGCCTCTTTTTTAGCATTATTCAGCTGCATCTATCTTGCTCCGGAAGATAAAACATATCTTATCTGGCCTTGTATTCTTGCCTGTCTGATCACCAATATCGGCAGTGTACGCCTTGCCGCTTATCTGGCTGACGGCCTTTATGCAGACCTGGAACGGAAAAACCTTCAGCTTCAGAAAAACTATTATGAAGAACTGGAGCACAATCAAAATCAGATCCGTAAATTTCGCCACGATATGAACAATCACCTTTCTGTTGTAGGAACTCTCCTGGATAAAGGAAATCTTTCCGAAGCAAAAGAATATTTCAGCAATATCTCCGGATATATGCAGACTGCCAACCGGAAATTCTGTCAGAACAGTGTAGTAAATGCCGTCATCAATGCAAAATATCAGATGATGACAAACGCTTCCATTGCCACCTTTCTCAATATCGATATTGACAAAATGCTGTCGATCGATGATGTGAGCCTTTGTACGATTTTTGCAAATACATTGGACAATGCCATTGAAGCCTGCAAAAAAATAGACGATCCTGCAAAAAGAAAACTGGAACTTCGATGCCGCTACACCGAAAACGGGTACTTCAGCTTTGAGCTTACCAACAGCAAAGTCAACGAAATCCATAAGAAAAAAGGACGTTTTCTCTCCGATAAGGAAGATCAAAACGCCCATGGGATCGGCATCGCCTCTGTAAAAGAAATTGTGGATAAATATGAGGGAACACTGGACATTTCTTATGACAAAGAATGGTTTAAAGTTGTGATTCTGATCGGGTAGGGATAAACCACCGTATAAAGACACTGCCAGCTTCCAAAACAGCGCTTCGGAGTCAGCCCAAACAGCAACGGGATTGCCTCTATTTCTTCCATAATTGAAATGGAATTTCTCTAATTTTAAGATTTTTTAACAATGCTTCAAATTCTGTTTTGCGAAAAGAACTCTGATTGCAGAGGACTTCCATTTTTAATCCTTTATACCCCATAAAATATCCCGTTTCATAAAAACCATTGCGTAGATAGAATTTTTTTGTGGAAACTCGTTGTTGTAAATTAGTAGCTGCATTTTCAACAGGTTCCATATCAAGCACGATTTGACAATCCGAATACTGTTTTTTCATAAGAGCTAACGCCTCTCCTCCATATCCTTTCGAACGATGGTCTGGAGAAATTGCAAAAAATAAAATATATCCGACAGGCTTTTTCATTACTAAAGCATAAAAACCAATAAACTGTTGGTTATCATATAAAGCCCATAGATCTAATTCTTTCTTTTCGGCTAAATCAATCATTTCCTGTATTGTCATACGCTCTTCGTCTGGAAATGCTTCTTGATTTAAAACTTCTAATTTTTCTAAGTCCTTAAAACTTGAATTTATTTTTTGTACTGTTAAATTCATTCTGATTCCTCCAAATTTAATCATGATAACAACCGGCTTCTATGTTATCCTAAAGTATAGGGTAGCCCTAGAGTCAATAGGAGGTTTTCAAAAAGTGATAACTTTCTTCATAAACAAACTGAGAAATCACTGCCCTTTTCTGAAAGCACACTTTCAATATCCACTTTTGTATCTTGAATGTCCACTTTTCTCATTCAAAAGTAGGTTTCTAAGAAATACTTCCAGATATTCTGCAGATAAATATTTATAAAAATTGACAATCCCCTCATTCACATCTATACTATTTCTATTACAATCGTAAGATTTAAAGGAGATCTATTATGAAAGCACTTCCCCAAATTTCTGAAGCTGAATTTGAGGTCATGAAAATTGTATGGAAATATGCGCCCATCAGCACAAATGAAATTACAGAAAAGCTATTACAGACAACAAACTGGAGCCCCAAAACGATCCAGACTCTGATCAAACGTCTTGTAACCAAAGGCGCTCTCACTTATGAAAAGCAAAGCCGTATGTTTGTATATACTCCGATGGTAAAAGAAAGCGAATATATTGGACAGGAAAGTTCTTCTTTTCTGAACCGATATTATGATGGAGATATTACAGCTATGGTATCTGCCTTTATCGAAAATGATAAATTATCAGAATCGGAACTGGATACGCTCCGTACTCTTCTTTCGGAAAAAGGAGGAAAATAAAATGGCTGATTTCATGATCCGCTTTCTAATCTGCAATACACTATTGTGCGGTATCATCGGGATTCTTTTGCTCCTGAAGCGTATTTTAAAAAACAGTTTATCCAGCCGGATGCAGTATAACATATGGTTCCTGCTGCTCGGACTTTTAGCTGTTCCGTTTTTGCCGTTCCGTTTTTTTAAGTTATCCGAACTGTTCGTATGGTTGAAAAATCGGAACTTCATTCCAACTGCCGGAATTGAAACCGCCACAGTCCAAGCCTCTCACACGAATATTGCCGACTCCCAAAACTGGATGGAAGATTTCACCCTTTCCGTAAACAGAGAAGTGCCTTCTGTCATTGGCTATCTGTTGTTTGTGATCTGGATATCGGGTATCATCACCATGCTGATATTCGTAATCCGTTCTGCGCTATCTCTGCGTGCTTTGAAAAACTCTGCATTGCCGCTTCAAAATCAAAAAGTTCAACGACTATATCAACGTTGCCTGAGTGATTGTGGTATTACAAAATATATTCCGATATACAGCACTGCTTACCTCAAATCACCCGTGATTGTGGGAGTTTGGAAACCGTGTATCTATCTTCCCATTCATCTGATATCAGAGGGTAATGAGACAGAGATCCGCTATATGCTGTTACATGAACTGCAGCACCACAAACATAACGACGGAATTGCAAATTATTTCATAAGCCTTGCCGGAATCATTTACTGGTTCCATCCACTTGTCTGGTATGCGCTGAAAGAAATGCGTGGTGACCGGGAAATCGCCTGTGATACTTCCGTTTTAAAGCTGTTGGAATCTGAAGACTATGTATCTTATGGAAATACGCTGATTAACTTTGCCGAAAAAATTTCTCTGACTCCTTTTCCTTTTGCCTCAGGAATCAGTGGAACTATGAAACAGATGAAGCGAAGAATCCAAAACATTGCATCTTATGAAAGACCGAACTTCCAGAAAAAACTAAAAAGTATGACAGCTTTTGTGCTGGTATTCCTTCTTCTCGTCGGACTTGCACCGTTTGTTTCTACTTATGCTGCAGACAAAAATCACTATCAGTGGAATACTTCTTCCAAAAACTGCTCCCAGATAGATCTGAGTAACTATTTCGGCAAATATGAAGGCAGTTTTGTGTTATACGATTTGGAAAACGATGTATGGAATATCCATAATAGGAAACGTGCCACCTTACGGGTTGCACCAAACTCCACCTATAAAATATACAGCGCTTTGTTTGGATTGGAAGATGGCATCATCACACCGGAAAACTCTTTCATCAAATGGAATGGAATCTCTTATCCCTTTGAAGCATGGAACGCAGATCAGACGTTACCGTCAGCAATGAGCGCTTCCGTCAACTGGTATTTTGAATACCTTGACGAACAACTGGGAGAAACTTCCGTTCAAGAGTATCTTCACAAAATCGAATACGGAAATGAGGATTTAAGCGGTGATTTTTCTTCCTACTGGATGGAATCTTCCCTGAAAATTTCTCCTATCGAACAGGTGAAACTTCTCATCCAATTGCAGAATCATAACTTAGGATTTGCACCAGAACATGTGGACACAGTAAAAGATGCCATTCATATCTCTACCTCTTCTTTTGGGGACCTCTATGGAAAAACCGGAACTGGACGGGTAAACGGACAGGATATCAACGGATGGTTTATCGGCTTCATAGAAAATACAGATAATACCTACTTTTTTGCCACCAATATCCAAAATGAACAACTTGCGACTGGCAGTAAAGCGTCAGATATCACTTTATCCATCTTGTCTGATCTGAACATATGGAAATAGTCAAAATAGAGAACCTTAGCCAAAGCGCTCGGGTTCTCTCACTTCATACTTGAAACCTATAATTTACCATGAAGTCTATTCTAAATCCTTTACCTCTTTCGATTCGTAATCATACTGGTACATATCTAAAATCTCAGCATCCAGCAAGCTCCATGATCCATCTGTACTTTTTATATTCTTATAATACACATATTGTGCCTTTGTTCCTTCTTGAACATCACGATCATACATTAGATATCTGATCTCCGTTTCATCCTCGAAGGTAACGATATAGCTATCTCCCTTTGCATTATAATCTTTTCTATATTCTGCATCAGTATCCTTTATGTAGGTTTGATATATTTTCAAATAACCTTCGTCAATTTTCTTGATTTTTTTATTTTCATCTTGATATTCTAATTCTTTCTCCAAATCCCCATACTTTTTATCAAAATACTCCTGTTGTGTAATTGAAGCATCTATATCTTCTATTCCGTCTGCATTTCTTAAGAACTGAAGAACCAAAATATTTTCTTCTTTGTACAGCCTATATGATGGTTTATCTAACCACACAGGAGTTTTAACTATCACTGTTCCATTATTATTATAATGTTCTGAATCTTCATTTAACATGTTCACAAATATCCCCAATGCCATTATAAGCACTACGATTATTCCGACTACCCATAAAAGAATTCTTTTCAATAAAGATTTCTTTTTATTCGTTTTTATGATCCTAGATAAAACACAAGTCCATATAACATTCAAACCTTGTAGAATCAAAAGCAGTATGATTGGAACTGTTCTTAGAAACCATAAACGAAAAATTTCTCCATCTGATAAAGGATATCCTATTTTAATGCCAACATACACCAATGATACCATAACGGTAATCATCGTAGCCGCCACTAATATCTTTATTATAAAAGACATTTTCTTTCCCGGTTCTATAGGTTCTGTTTCTATATCTTGAATAAAATTTCTGAGCATCATTAGCTCATTTTCAGATAGAACAGTTTTATTGATCAATATAACTTTATTGTCTTTACGAATCAGAAAAATATAATTTTCAATCTCTCCCTTGCTAACAAATGAACTCCAATAATTATGTGTAACTCCAATCTCTGAAACTATCTCCACACCCTCTTTTGAAAATAAATATTTTCGTTCGCTATTCATATTTTGTTCTTCTTTATTTATGACTGCTTTCATAAATGCCTTTTGGATTTTTTCTACATTTAGACCTAATGCAGCAAATCCACTGCTTAACAATAGACATATCCATGCAAATGACATATGAAACAAGTATAAACAAATTGCTAAAGAAAAAAGATAAAAAGCACTCACCAAAGTTGTACCTTTGATTACTCTATTGGTCTTTCTAGTTTTTAATGAACTAAGATGCATCAAAATATCCTTTGCTTCTTCGTCTATATTTAAGTAATATATAACTTTATTATCACAAAATTCTTTCTCTTCAACTGCCATTCTTAATTTCTCCCTTCACGCGATACTGATATTCCGGGACATTGTTTCTGTCTTCTTTTCGGATTTCATTCCCTAAATATTGAAAACTCCCATCTTCTTTGAATTTGACTGTTAATTCATGTGTAATAAGAGCATCATCACAGATCACCATGTCACAGACTGCATTTACTGTTAATGTAACCGTATCATTCGGATTTTCTTTTATTTCAACTACCTCCGGCACAGAGGTTCCAAAAAAGTTAGGGGAATAATTTCCACATCCTAATGGCACCCATGCGTACATGTTTGTTCTTTCATCAAATTCCGCATATTCCTGCAGCTCTTCCTCTGATATTGGAAGATATTCCATTATCAGACTTTCAAACTCAGCTTTTGGAATCCCGCCCGTATTGCTTTCTGCTTGAAACCGCTCTCCATATTTCATTTCATACAAGTATTCATACAATCCATTATAATCTAATGCATCCAAATTGTTTAAATCCCAATCGGAACATAACAGATTATTTCCATGATACCCGATTTCCTGAACACATCGTTTTGTCAGTTCTCTCTCCTTTTCCGGCATGGGTACAATTCGGATCAAACAGCTTCCATCTATGATTTCTGTAACTTCCGGCGGTTCTGGCACACACAGTTCATAGCAAAACCACCCGTTTTCTGTGTATTCCCATTCTTTAATCTGCATGCAGGTCGTATACGCAATCCCCGGTGTATCATTTTCCAGCCAATCCCCGCTTGTACTGACTACATACATCTCTTCCCCATCGAAAAGAAACTTTTTTCTGTTAATGCCGCCATCTCGGCGTATCTCATATATCACTGCAGAACCACTTCTTCCATTTTCACAATCCTTCAGAAATCGATCTGACTTTTCATAGTTCTCCATATCACAATAGGGTATGGTTACTGAAACCGGGTGTCCTGTTTTCTTCACTTTTCCTCCTTTTTATTACATTTGTAAGATTTAAAATCAAAAAAAAATTAATTTTCCTTAATCCGTTTGATTTGTATAAATATTACATCTGTAAGAATTAAAAGTCAAGTTGATTCTTTCAAAAAAACGATGGCTTTGATCTCCTGTTCAAAACCACCGTTCTTTATGTCTATTTTTTCTTTATCCACAACAGCTTTCCAGAATCTCTGTTAAGGCATTTTTACTGCTGGTATGACATCGAATCACATTCGTCCGGCTGGAATCCACCTCATCCAATGCAATCTTTACCATCTTATGGGATACCGTATTTGTAAACAAGACCAGCACATCCGGAGAGCCAATCTGTTTATGAAGTCCGGCCCTCATCTGTGTAAACACTTTCGCCTTGCACCGATATCCCTTACAGACCTCCTTATATTGTGCCACCATTCGATCATGTCCTCCGATTATTACAATACTCATACCTGCACCTCCGTTTATTTGGTCAGCTTCTTTTCACCATTTCTCATTTTACTGCACTGTCGCATCCGCAGCTGCACACTGTATTTTCTGTGTGTCCGGAACATTTTCCTGCGGACGGACAACCGATACACTTTATTCCACTCTTTTTCGCCTTCCATATCGAAACACTTGCACTCCCAACAAGGAACAATATGATCCCAATAACCAGAAAATCTGCCATATGTCATTCTCCTTTCTTGTCTATGCGTGCAAACGGTACTCTGCACTGAACGTTTTCTCTTTTCTCAAGATCAGCACAGCCAATATTGCTGCAAATACAGCCACCGCGATCAATCCTGGGACAAAACCGCTTCCAAAAGCTCCGGTTGCTGCAAATGTACCGATCTGATATACAAAGAATGCAACTGTATAGCCAGTGCCCACCTGCAGCGCAATGCCGCCCCACAGCCACTTTTTATCCTGCATCTCGGAATTCATCGCACCAAGAGCGGCAAAACACGGCGGTGTAAAAAGATTGAACATCAGATATGCCAGTGCCGCTGCTTTTGTAAGTCCCATAACCATTGCCACTTCATTGGCTCCGCCAACCAATGCCAGTTCCTCTGTATCGATAAAATTTGTCAGTCCATAGACAACTGCCAGTGTGCCGACCACATTCTCTTTTGCAATGAAACCGGTGATTGCTGCCGCTGCAAGCTGCCAGGCGCCAAATCCAAGAGGAATCAAAAGCACCGCAAACGGAGATGCAATGGATGCCAGAATGGACGTACTTTCCATTCCTTCTTCCACGACCTGGAACTGCCAGTTAAAACTCTGCATAATCTGTACAACCGTATTGCATACCAAAATGATCGTTCCTGCCTTTACAATATATGCCTTGCCACGGGAAAGCATAGAAAATGCCGCACGTTTCAGACTTGGAAGTTTGTATTCCGGAAGTTCCATAATAAAGAACGATTTACGGAATTTATATCCTGTAATCTTTTTCACCAATAATGCTCCCAGAAAAATTAATACAAGTCCAACCAGATACATCGTCGGACCAACCCAGGAAGCATCTGCAAAAAATGCGCCTGCGAACAACGCAATGACAGGAAGCTTTGCTCCACATGGCATAAACGGTGTCAGCATAGCCGTTGCTCTTCTTTCTCTTTCATTGCGAATGGTACGGCAGGCCATAATCCCCGGAATGGCACATCCAGTTCCGATCACCATCGGGATTACCGACTTTCCGGAGAGACCGACTCTCTTAAAGATCGGGTCTAACACTACCGCAGCGCGTGCCATATATCCGCAGTCCTCTAACAGAGCGATCAGAAAATACATCACCATGACCAGCGGCAGGAAACCGACTACCGCGCCTACCCCTCCAATGATCCCATCTACGAGAAGTGCCTGGAGAAACGGACTTGCCTCTTCCACTAAGCCTGCAATCCAGACCTGGAAAGTTTCGATCCAGCCGACCAGCCAGTCTGCGATCCAGGTTCCGATCGTCGACTGGGAGATGTAAAATACGCCAAACATAACCACTGCGAAGATAGGGATTCCAACCAATTTGTTGGTGAGCACCCTGTCAATGCTGTCCTGCTTATTTTTATCCTTTGTGAACACCTTTCTCTTTTCAACTGCTTTTACAAGTCCATTTACAAATTCAAACCGTTTTCTATCTGCTGCCTCAACCTGTGCTTTGTCCTGCAGATCAATCTCTGCCTGTACATAAGGTGCCTTCTGTCTGTATTCCTTCAATGCAGCCGCCTGATTTACAACTTCCCTCAATCCTTTATGGTCAGAAGTTACAGACACCGTCTGAATGACCGGACACCCTAACTTTTCTGCTAATTGCTTTCCATCAATTTCTGTTTTTTTCTTTTCTGTAATGTCGCTTTTATTCAGAGCAACTACCACCGGAATTCCCAGTTCCAGAAGCTGTGTTGTAAAAAACAAACTTCTGCTTAAGTTTGTCGCATCCACAATATTGATAATGACATCTGGATTTTCATTTTTTACATAGCTGCTGGTAATGCTCTCCTCTGATGTAAACGGAGACATGGAATAAGCTCCCGGCAAATCTACTGCCATCAATTCCTCTGTTCCTTCAAAATACCCTTTTCTAATCGGACTTTCCTTTTTTTCTACCGTCACACCGGCCCAATTCCCCACACGTTCATTTCTTCCTGTGAGCGCATTGTACATGGTCGTTTTTCCACTGTTTGGATTTCCTGCCAACGCAATCCTCATGTTCTGTCTCCTCCTTCATCTCATGCAGTTAGTCGTTTCTAACCATCTTTCTTAAAAAAATAGCGATCGAAACCACTATTTTATATGGAAATAGCTTGCGCTAAATCCGTATCCATATTATATCTGCCATCCTTAATCGATACCACGCACCCTCCTTTTCGATGTGCAATTACAGTAATCGGTTCTCCACTATAACATCCCAGGGAAAATAAAAATGCATTCAATTCTTCGTCATCTGTCGCAATGCCCTTTACAATATACTCTTCCCCTTCTTTCGCTTCCGATAGGTTCATAAGCCTCCGATACACTCCATTCCTTTTATTTTCCATTTTTCATCTCCATAATACCTGTTTTTTAAGTTTTGTAAAACTTATTATAGTTAGTTTATTCTAATTACCTTGGTTTGTCAAGTATTTTCTGTATCTCTTTTTTTATCTTTTTTCATTACAAAAAGACGCCTCCCAAAGGAAACGTCTTTTCGTTCGCTGTCTGTATTTCATTCCTTACTTTTCAAAATACTCATATCTGTCAATTCCATCTATGGAAACTGCTTCTCCAGCCTGCCCGGTTATCTGAATGTCCTCCAAAACAAGGGTTTTGATATTCCTTGCAAAAATCCCCATTTTGCAGATATTTTCTTCTATTCCATCCATCATGGCCGGCTGCCCTGCCATGGCATTTTCGGCATAACTTACACGCACTCGTTTCATTTCTACCCGTTCGATTTTCTGTTCCGGAAGTCCATAGAAAAACGCTGCCGCCACGTGACAGTTTTCTGCCTGGATATCTCGAAAACAAAGTTCTTTGATCTCTGGAGTTCTTTCATCCACCACAAGCGGTTCTTTACATTGTACATATTCGCTGTGGCCGTCCGGATCGCAGAAATAAAAACAATTGATCACAAAGGGAGTTAAAACCGAATCCATTTTGATGTTTTCAAATAAAATCCCGTCGATCACAGCATCTTTTCCACGTCCTCTTCTTGTCTTGATCCGAAGTCCACGATCTGTATTCAAGAACACACATTGTCTTGCCTGCAGATTTTGAATCCCCGCAGCCATCTCGCTTCCCAGTGTGATCGAACCATGTCCATCCCGCATGCAGCACTGCCGGATGCATAAATTCGAAGATGGAACCTTGTACTTTACTCCTACAGAAATCTTCCCGGATTTTACCGCGATGCAGTCATCCCCTACGGAAAACAGGCATCCTGTAATTTCCACATCATCGCAGGATTCCGGATTCAATCCATCTGTATTGGGAGAATCTTTCGGCCCAAGCACCGTCACTCCGATAAATTTTAAGTGATTGGAAAAATACGGATGAATATTCCAGCTCGGACTGTTCTGTACAGTGATTCCCACAATCTGCACATTTTCACACCGATTCAAAAAGATCATCCGTGGTCTTGCGGCAATCCGGATCTTTTTGGCTTCAAACCACCAGTTTTCCCAGGATGCATTGCCATCTATGACGCCTTCCCCGTAAATCGTCACATCTTTCACGCCAATTCCTGTAATGATTCCGGAGAACATATCGCAGGCATCCCCTTCCCAGGTTCCCAGAATATACTCTTTTCCTTTTTCTGCGTTTTGACAGGTTCCTTTTAAAACCGGAAATTTTTCGCGTTGTGTATGGGCAGAAAGGACTGCGCCTTTGGCCAGTTCCAACGCAAGATGATCTTTTAAAAATAAACTTGTGATCCGGTATACACCTTCCGGGATCAATACACGGCTGTCTTTCGGACATGCCATGATCGCTGCCTGAATATACAGCGTATCATCTTGTATGCCATCCCCTTTTGCTCCAAAATCACGGACATTTACCGTATAATCCTGCGCTTCTGTACAAAAAGAAATCTCTGCTTTTTTCTCCCCCTGCTCTGCCGTAACACAATACTCCTTTTCCGGCTCCAGTTGATACAAAACCGTTACCACCTGTCTGGTTTCTCTGTAAAATTCTCCGTTCAGATAGATCCTGTATGCTTCTTTCGTTTCATAAATACTTCCATCGCAACATTCCAGCGCCGCCGCCCGTGCATGTTTCCAAATCACTTTTAATTCCATAGCAGCCTCCTTTAGTATACCTCTTTTAAGTCAAATCCAAAGTAACGCACTGCATTATTATAGGAAATATCTTTGATGATCCTTTCCAGCATCCGGTCATCATCCGGGTATTCTCCATTTTCTACCCATCCTCCGATCAGCTCACAAAGAATTCTTCTGAAATACTCATGTCTGGAATAGGACAAAAAACTTCTGGAATCTGTCAGCATTCCCAGAAAGTTTCCAAGAAGCCCCAGGTTTGCCAGTGATGTCATCTGTTTGATCATTCCTGTCTTATGATCGTTGAACCACCAGGCAGATCCCTGCTGTATCTTTCCTGCCACACCTGCATCCTGGAAACATCCAAGAATCGTGCCAATGGCTTCGTCATCATTTGGATTTAAACTGTAAATGATGGTCTTTGGAAGATTGCTCTTTTCATTTAATGCATTGAGAAAATCTGCCATCTGTGCAGATGGTGCGTAATTATTGATGCAGTCATATCCGGTATCTGGCCCAAGCTGTGCATAACGAGTTGTATTATTATCTCTTTTGCATCCATAATGCAGCTGCATTGCCCAGTTTCTCTTTGTATATTCTCCTGTCACAAACTGCATAAATGCAGTTTTGAATTTCAGTTCTTCTTCTCTGGTCAGACATTCTCCCTGTCTGCGTTTTGCAAAAATCTTCTCCAGATTTTCTTCTGTCTCCGGCACATACATCACATATTCCAGTGCATGATCACTGGCACGACATCCCATTTCTTCAAATGCATCCATTCTCTTTTTAAGAGCTGTCTTTAAATCCGCAAACGTCTCGATCGGACATTCCGCCGCCTGTGATAACTTTGCCAGATACTCCAAGTAATCCGGCTTTTCAAGATTCATCGCCTTGTCCGGCCTCCATGCCGGAAGCACCTGCACTTCAAAGCTGTCATCTGCTGCCAGTTCTTTGTGCCAGCAAAGACTGTCTGCCGGATCATCTGTGGTGCAGATTAACGTAACACCGGATTTTCGGATCAGATTCCGAACACTCATGGATGAATCCTGCAGTTTCTGATTACAAAGGTTCCATACTTCTTCCGCCGTCTCTCCATTTAATACACCGTGGTAATCAAAATATCGTTTTAATTCCAGATGACTCCAGTGGAACAATGGATTTCCGACTGCTTTTTCTAATGTCTCCGCCCATTTCTGAAATTTTTCTCTCGCTGGGGCATCGCCTGTGATGTAATATTCCTCTACTCCGTTGGAGCGCATCTGTCTCCACTTGTAATGATCACCGCCAAGCCAAACCTGTGTGATATTTTCAAAACAGACATCTTTCGCAATCTCTTCTGGATTGATATGACAGTGATAATCCAAAATCGGCATTGTTTCTGCAAAATTATGATACAGCTTTTGCGCTGTAGGAGTACTCAGCAGAAATTGTTCATCCATAAAAGGTTTCATTTCTTTATCCTCCTATTTTATTTCCCTTTTTCTTTGTAAGCTCTTACATTTGTAAATTATATTTCTTCGTTATCAAAAAGTCAATCATTCTTTTATTAGCATTTTTCACAATATTTTCATTTATTTTTCGTAGATTTTTCCATTGACTTGAAATGTAAAAGGTTGTATTTTAATTGTAAACACTTACATTCTATTTTCTTTTTATTATATTTATGGAGGTTTTTATGGATTCAAAACACACAGTGATTCAAATCCATCCCAACGATAATACCGCAGTTGCACTCACCCCCTTGAAAAAGGACAGTGTCATAACTCTGGATGGACGTATGTATACTTTATTGGAAGACATTCCACAGGGGCACAAATTTGCACTTGCCCCCATCCATCCGGGAGAACCTGTGATCAAATATGGTTCTCCGATCGGATCTGCTACTCAGGAAATTCCTGCAGGATGCTGGATTCACACGCATAACATGAAGACCGGTCTTGGAGATCTTCTGGAGTATTCCTATCAGAAAGAGTCCTCTTCTCTTCCTTCTCTGGAAGAGCGTTTTTTTGAGGGGTATCGGAGAATGGATGGAAAAGCCGGAGTCCGCAATGAGATCTGGATCATCCCAACTGTTGGCTGTGTAAACAGTGTGGCAACCCTGATTGCTGACAAAGCCAAAGCATTTCAGCCGGAAAGCGTGGATGCGATCGTTGCATTTCCACATCCTTACGGGTGTTCCCAGATGGGGGATGATCAGGAACATACCCGTCAGATCCTGGCTGATCTGATTCAGCACCCAAATGCAGCCGGTGTTCTGGTTCTCGGACTTGGCTGCGAAAACAGTAATATTGACGAATTAAAAAAATACATCGGCACTTACGATGAAAACCGGGTCAGATTCCTGGTCGCACAGGAGGCAGAGGATGAGGTCGAGACAGCTCTTTCCTATATCCGACAGCTCTGTGATTACGCTTCCACGTTCCATCGGGAAAAAATTTCCTGCAAAGAACTGATCATTGGAATGAAATGCGGCGGTTCCGATGGTCTCTCCGGAATCACCGCCAATCCGACTGTAGGTGCTTTTTCCGACCAGCTCATTGCCCGCGGCGGTACGACTATCCTGACAGAAGTCCCGGAAATGTTCGGCGCGGAGACATTGCTGATGAACCGCTGCCAGGATGAGGCAACGTTTGAGAAAACCGTAGACCTGATCAATTCTTTTAAAACATACTTTAAAAAACATGATCAGACCATCTACGAAAATCCTTCTCCGGGAAATAAAAAAGGAGGCATCTCCACGTTGGAAGACAAGTCCCTTGGATGTACTCAGAAATCCGGTTCTGCTCCGGTCATGGACGTCCTCTCTTATGGGGAAATGGTACAGACTCCGGGGCTGAATCTTTTAAGCGCTCCCGGAAATGATCTGGTGGCTTCCACTGCATTGGCCGCTTCCGGCGCTCAGATCGTACTTTTTACAACCGGACGTGGAACGCCCTTTGCATCTCCGGTTCCAACTGTAAAGATCTCCAGCAATTCCAGACTTTACGAAACCAAGAAAAACTGGATCGACTTCAACTGCGGTGCACTGACAGACGGCGGTTCTGTTTCAGAAATGGGGACAGCTCTTTTTGATTATGTTCTGGAAGTTGCTTCCGGCCGCCTGGTTAAATCCGAAGAAGCCGGTTTCCACGATATGGCTATTTTTAAACAGGGCGTCACACTCTGACGCTCTATCAGCAGAATTTTCAGAAAGGATCTATTTACTATGAAACAGTTAAATTATCAGACCTTACAAGACCAAAACTATCCAGGTTATCTTTTAAAAGAAGCTCCGGAACGCGTTTTACAGTTCGGAGAAGGAAACTTTATGCGCGCATTTGTCGATTTCTTTATCGATAAAATGAACGAAACTGCGAATTTTAATTCCAAAGTTGTACTGATACAGCCAATTCCAAAATTCACAACTCCGGATGTGGGAGATTTTCTCAATGAACAGGAAGGTCTCTACACACTGTATTTACGTGGTTCCGAAAACGGACAAGAAGTCGCTTCCAAACGCGTGATCTCCTGTATCAGCCGCTGTCTGAATGCATACAGTGACTATGAAGCTGTCATGGAATGTGCAAAAAATCCAGAACTGCGTTTCATCACATGCAATACCACAGAAGCCGGAATCGTATACGATCCGTCCTGCCAGTTTGCCGATACACCGGCAAACAGTTTTCCGGCAAAACTGACACAGTTCTTGTACAAACGCTTTGAAGCATTCCAGGGAGATGCTAAAAAGGGATTTATCATTCTCTCCTGTGAACTGATCGACAACAACGGAAAAGAACTGGAAAAATGCGTCTTAAAACACGCTGATGACTGGAATTTAGGAGAAGATTTCATCTCCTGGATCAAAGATGCAAATCTGTTCTGCTCCACTTTGGTGGATCGGATCGTAACCGGATATCCACGCTCTGATGCAGATGCCTTAAACGAGGAAAACGGTTATGTTGACAAGGTGTTAGATACCGGAGAAATTTTTGGATTCTGGGTCATCGAAGGTCCTCAGTCTATCAAAGAAGAATTCCCATGTGATGCTGCAAATCTGCCAATTTTGATCACCGATGACCACAAACCATACAAACAGCGAAAAGTGCGCATCTTAAATGGCGCTCACACTTCCATGGTACTTGGCGCTTATCTTGCGGGACAGGAGATTGTAAGGGACTGTATGAAAGACGACGTCATCCGCGGTTACATGAATCAGGCGATCTATGAAGAAATCATTCCCACACTGACTCTGCCGGAGGAAGAATTGATGAGCTTTGCTGCTTCTATGACAGACCGGTTCCAGAATCCGTTCATTGACCATGCCCTGCTCTCCATTTCCCTGAACTCAACTGCGAAGTGGAAAGCCCGGGTACTGCCTTCTCTGGAAGGATACCTGGAAAAAACAGGGCAGGTTCCTCCTTGCCTGAGCGCTTCCCTTGCGTTTTATCTGGCATTTTATAAAGGAATCGGCTTTGTAGACGGTACATTTATGGGAGATCGAAACGGTAAAAATCAATATCCGATTTCTGACGATCCAAAAATCCTGGCATTTTATGATGCCCACAAAGAAGATCCTGCCGCAGATTATGTGCATGCTGTCTTAAGCGAAACTTCTTTCTGGGGAAAAGATCTGACTACGCTTACCGGACTGGAAGAAACCGTACTTCATGACTTTACTGTCATCGAAGAAAACGGATGCTATGAACTGATGAAACAGCTGGTAAACGCTTCCAGATAAACATCTGAAACATGAAAAAACCTCGCCGCAGAGACTTGACTCTTTCTCTTTGGCGAGGTTCTCTTTTTTTAATTTTCGTCCAGTTTTAACACACTCATAAACGCTTTCTGTGGAATCTCTACGTTTCCAACCTGACGCATTCTCTTCTTTCCTTCTTTCTGTTTTTCCAACAGCTTTTTCTTACGGGAAATATCACCGCCATAACATTTGGCAAGCACGTCTTTGCGCATGGCTCTGACAGTCTCTCTGGCAATGATCTTACTTCCCACTGCCGCCTGGATCGGGATCTCAAAGAGCTGTCTTGGAATCTCTTCTTTGAGTTTTTCACACATCTTTCTTCCACGCTCATAGGCTGTCGCACTGTGTACGATAAAGGAAAGGGCGTCCACTTCTTCTTTGTTGATCAGAATATCCAGTTTGACCAGTTCTGACTGCTCATATCCAAGCATCTCATAATCAAAAGAAGCATAGCCTCTGGAACGGGATTTCAACGCATCGAAGAAATCGTAAATAATCTCATTGAGCGGCAGATGATAGTGGATCACTGCTCGTTTTTCCTCAATATATTCCATTCCCTGATACACACCACGACGTTCCTGACACAGATCCATAATGGCTCCGATAAACTCCGATGTCACCATGATCTCTGCTTTGACCATCGGCTCTTCCATATATTCAATCTCCGCAGGATCCGGCATATTGGTCGGATTTGTCAGATCGATCACTTCTCCATTGGTCTTGTGGATCTTATAAATAACACTTGGTGCAGTCGTCACCAGATCCAGATTGTACTCTCTCTCCAGACGTTCCTGCACGATCTCCAGGTGCAGAAGTCCCAGGAATCCACAGCGGAATCCAAATCCCAGCGCTACAGAAGTCTCCGCTTCAAACTGCAGTGCCGCATCATTCAGCTGCAGCTTTTCCAACGCATCTCTCAAATCCGGATATTTTGCTCCATCTGCCGGATACAGTCCACAGTATACCATGGGATTTACTTTTTTATATCCCGGCAGCGGCTCTGCACAAGGACGCGCTGCATCTGTGATGGTATCACCCACACGAGTATCTTTTACATTTTTCAGACTGGCAGTGATATATCCAACCATTCCGGCGCTTAATTCTTCACATGGAATGAACTGTCCTGCTCCAAAATAGCCAACCTCGACAACATCTGCCTGCGCTCCTGTAGCCATCATTTTGATCGTTGTTCCTTTTTTCACACTGCCTTCTTTGATCCTGCAGAATACGATGACTCCTTTATATGCATCGTAAACCGAATCAAAGATCAGCGCTTTTAATGGCTCATTCGGATCCCCTTCCGGAGCCGGAATCTTCCTGACGATCTGTTCCAGAACTTCTTCGATATTCAGGCCGGTCTTGGCCGAGATCAGAGGCGCATCGTCCGCCTCGATCCCGATCACATCCTCAATCTCTTCTTTGACACGATCCGGCTCTGCACTTGGCAGATCGATCTTATTGATCACCGGGAACACATCCAGATCGTGATCCAGCGCCAGATACACATTGGCCAGTGTCTGTGCTTCCACCCCCTGTGCCGCATCCACGACCAAGATCGCACCGTCACAGGCTGCAAGACTTCTGGACACCTCATAGTTAAAATCCACATGCCCCGGGGTGTCGATCAGGTTGAAAATATACTCTTCTCCATCTTTCGCCTTGTATACCGTACGAACGGTCTGTGCCTTGATGGTAATCCCTCTTTCTCTCTCCAGTTCCATATTATCCAGAACCTGAGACTGCATCTCACGGCTGGTCAAAAGTCCGGTCTTTTCGATGATCCGGTCTGCCAGCGTAGATTTTCCATGGTCGATATGTGCAATAATACAAAAATTTCGTATTTTATTCTGATCAATTGATGACACTTTCATTCCTCCAAAACCTTTGTCTTTCTATTTTTTCTGTCTTTTTTCTATTTCTGTTTTTTGTGCAAAGATATACTATCATGCCTTTTGGCTTTTGACAAGAATATCTGACATTTAAGAAGAGTATTTTACCAGAAACAGCTCCACTGCCAGCGTATCTGTCAGCCGGCCTGTCTTGACCCGCTCTTCCAGATCTGCACTGTCCTCCAAAATCGCCCGCAGCTCTTCTGTTTTAAAATATCGGGTCTGCTCCATGTATTTCCCGGCTGCAAACGGGTGAATTCCGGCTTTGGCTGCAATTTCTTTCCTTCCATACCCTTTTTTCTGCAGAGACTGTACATGGAACAAAATCCGGTACTGACGCACCAGCAAAAACAAAATCCGCATCGGCGGCTCTTTTAAAGCAAGCAGTTCATAATACAGATCCAGGGCTTTTCTCTGTTTCTTTTCTGCCGCTGCATTGACCATCTCGAAAATGTGATTTCCAATCTGGCTGATGCAGACTGCGTTGATATCCTCCGGTGTGATCACCTCACGATGCAGCGTATAACAGAACAGCTTTTCCAGTTCTCCCTGGATATTCTGCATATCTGTCCCGACTTTTTCCAGAAAATAAGCAGCCGATGCCTCCGACATCTGCTTCCCTTCCTGCTTTACCTTTCCCAGGATCCAACGCTTTAATGTAGCTTCGTCCTGAAATGGAAGTTCCACAATGTGCCCTTTCGCTTTTACCGCTTTATATAGCTTGCTGCGCTTGTCCACCTCTGTCTCCACAAAGATGAAATATGTGGTTTCCGGCATCTCCTTGATATAATCCGCAAGATCCGTCCCCCCGCTTTTAAAAAATCCGGTGTTCTCAAATACGATCAGACGACGTTCTGCAAAAAACGGCAGTGTCTCTGCCAGGTCGATCACTTCTTTACTGTCTACGCCTTTCCCTTCATAATAGGCATAATTCATGGTATCTCCATCTGGAAGCATGGCTTTGACAAATCGTTCTTTGTATTGTTTCTTCAGATAATTTTCTTCTCCATACAGAAGATAGATCTGTTTAAATTGTCCTGTTTTTAAATCTTCATTCAAACTTTTCATATTTTCTATTATATCGGAAAGTCTTACGTTTTGCAAAATATTTCTATGGTCGCTTTCTCTCCTTTTATTTTTAAAGTGACTGCCCCATATTCCTGGGTTCCATATAAAAGGCATCCCTTTTCTTTCAGCCTGGACAGCGTTTCTTCTGCCGGATGCCCATACCGGTTTCCGATCCCGGATGAAATCCATGCATATTTCGGAGTCAGCTGCTGCAAAAATTCCGGCAGTGTCGAATTTTTAGACCCATGATGGGCGGCTTTTAAAATGTCACATTCTGTTTTTCCATGCTCTCGCATCCAGTCTGTCAGCTGTACTTCCCCTTCACCTTCCACATCTCCGGTCAGAAGCATTTCCAGATTCCTGCATTCCAGCCACAGTACCATGGACGCTGCATTTCCAGTTTCTCCGTTATATTCCTGGGATGGCGCCATGCAAGTCAGAGACATCTCATCCAGACACAGTTTTTCTCCTGCTTCCATTCCCAGTACTTTTGTCCCATGCTGTACCGCGGTTTTTCCCAGCTTCGCCAGCCCATCATCATGAAGTCTGACAGGCGGCAGCACCAGATGTCTGATCCGGATCCCAAGAGGCTGATTCTGCAGGATTTCTTCGATCCCACTCATATGATCTGCATCTCCATGCGAAATAAACACATAATCCAGCTCTTTGACTCCCTGTGATTCCAAAAATGGCACGATCCTGTATTCCCCGACTTTTGACACGTCACTGCTGCCTCCATCTACAAAACAGGCGGCACCACCCGGACTTCTGAAAAATATCCCATCTCCCTGTCCGACATCCAGCATCGTAACCTGAAAGACTCCTCGGCTTCTCATGTGACAGCTGCCTGCCAGACAGACTACGGCTATTGCCAGCATCCCCCATGCCAGACAGGCCCTTTTTCGCCGTATCTTCTTTGGTCCGGACAAATACAGACACACCAGCAAAAGAATCGCATAATACAGTATGATCCACACAGCTTCCGGCTTTCCCGTGACAATTCTGGAACAGGGAAGTTTCATGGTAAGGCTGCTGCACAATTCGTATAACTCCAAAACTCCTTTACACAGCAGCAAGACAAGTCTCCCAACAGGTCGGAACAGCAGACTTAGAACCGAACCCAAAAGTCCTGCCCCGAGAACAACCGACATCAGTGGAATGATCACCAGATTTAAAAACAAAGAATACGGTGGAAATTCATAATAAAAAGAAAGCATCACGGGAAGCAGTACCAGATTGACTGCCAGACTTGCCTGAAAGCTTTGCATCAGTTTTGTTGCCTGCTTTTGGCTCTCTGCCAAAACCGGATAGACAGCTGCCATTCCAAGCACTGCGCCAAATGACAGAAGATACCCTGCATCCTGAAGATATAACGGACTCTCCAAAGCAATCCATACTCCTGCCACAGACAGACCGGTTGGCATATCATACACTCTGCCGCAAAGATCTGCTCCTACCCGGATTGCAAACATCAGAAATGCCCGCATCGCAGATACGCTCCCGCCGATCATAATCGTATATCCGAGCAAAAACAAAATTCCAAGCATGCCTGCCACTCGGATCGGACATCCCATTTTGCGCAGAATTCCATAGAATCCCATCCCGATAAACGACATATGAAGTCCTGATACTGCCAATATATGCCCAATCCCGCTTTTTTGGTACAGCGCCTTCATCTGTACATCCAGTTCACTTTTTTCTCCCAGCAGGATTGCGCTCATACTGTTTCCATGACGTTCTCCCATCTGTGCGATCAGAAGCTGTTTCCACCCTCTCCTGATATCTGCCAGACACTCCCGGATTTTCCATGTTTTTGAATCTGTGATCTGATACCTGTCTGCCCATACACTTGCATGGATGCCTTGTTTTTCATAGTAAAATTTCTGATCGAAATTCCCCGGATTTCTGGCTTCTTTAAAATAAGAAAGCTCTCCCTGTACCTGTATTTGATTTCCTGATTTTATGGTTTGATTGGTTGATTGATCTTGTTTGAGATAAATTAGAAGCTCTGGTTCTTGCATCACCATTGCTTTGATCGGTTTTTTGAATTGTGTTTTGACTGATTGAGATTTGCTGTTCTTTTCTTTTTGCAGCACCTGACAATTTTGAAGATACAAAAGTTCATAGTCTTTCCTTTCTTCCCGGCGCTTTACCTGTCCTGTTACCAGAACTTCTGCCTGATCCGGGATCTGCTCCTGCAGCACACTCTGGTTGGAACACTCCGCTCCAAACCAGAGATTTCTTACTGCCAGCAAGATCAAAACTACAGCTGCCGCCATACAAAGCGGTCGTTTTTTCAAGATTTTTTGTTCTCCTCATTCCAGCTGAGATCTGCCGTCAAAGGCTGACTGAGATCTACTGTCTGCATATATTTGTTGTCATTTTCCCCATTGATCGAAATCTGGACTTTTCCTGCTCCCGTTCCCTGCACCAGAGAATTGACCAGCGAATAAATGGTCACCTGCGGTTTTACTTCATATGCCCCTTTTAAGAATGTCTTATCAAAGTTCACATAGCAGATTCCATCTTTGGTCGTCACACTCAGCAGATTGGTGTCCGGGTTGATGGTCGCTTTTGCCGAAGATTTCCGCGGGCCTTTCATCAATTTTTCCACGATTAGTTTTTCTTTGGAAACATTGCTGTTATACCGGACTTCCATGGTCTGCTCTACCAGTCCATCTCCCTGAGGATTTGCAAAATACAAGGTCAGACTCTCCGTCTGATAGGAACTCGGCGAAGCCCCCTCGCTCTGCACAAAGTCATCCTCATTCAGATATCCCAATACCTGACCGGATCTGTCTGCCAGATCTTCTCCCTCTACCCGGATCCAGACACTGTCGATGCCATCGATCCGAATCAGCGATTCCACGACCGCCGCTCTCACTAACGTCTCCTCCACTGCATCCATCTGCTTATATTGTGCCGTAAAATCCACATATAAAATTCCGCCTTCCAATTCACATTGTCTGACTTTCACTTCTTTTGGAAGCGGCGGCGTATATTCAATTTCTTCCGAAGGTCTGCTCAGTTCTTCCAGCATTTCCTCTGCTTCTTTGAGCACATCCTTCTCTCCAATTTCATAAGATACCTTCTGCAGACCGGTTCTGTCACTGTTCAGACAATAAATATAAGACTCACCCTGTTCTATTTCCGTGCGTTTTCCACAGGAAACACTCAGGCATCCCAGACAGATTCCCAGAACGATCAGAAGGGTTTTTCTGATTTGTTTCATATGTTTCTTCCCCTTACACTGCATAGATCAAAGGAATCCGAACCGTAAATGTGGTTCCTTCTCCCTGACTGCTGTAGACTTTGATAGAACCTCTGTGCATGATCACTGCATTACGGGCAATGGCAAGTCCAAGACCAGTTCCGCCAATTTCTCTGGAATGGGACTTGTCCACCCGATAAAACCGTTCAAAAATATGATCTTGATCTTCTTTTGGGATTCCGATCCCGGAATCCATAACCTTGATATAAAAATACTTATGGTCGGCATTTAAGGATACCCGAACCCATCCTTCCTCCCGATTATACTTGATCGCATTTTCTACCAGATTGGAGATTGCCAGTGTCAGTTTCATCTCGTCGATCTCTGCGGAAACCGGACGAAAACTTTCCAGGATCATCTCGATTTTTTTCGTCTCTGCAATGGGTTTTAATCGCTTTAAAATGGTCTCCAGCAATTCATTGATATGAACCTGTTTGATCGTAAGGCTCTGGACCGTCTTATCCATCTTTACCAACGTCAGAAGATCACTGATGATGTCATTCTCCCGGTCGATCTCCCGGGCAATATCTCCCATAAACTCCTGATACAGCTCAACCGGCACATTCTCCTGTGCAAGCAGCGAATCTGCCAGTACCTTCATAGATGTCATCGGTGTTTTTAATTCATGAGACACATTGGATACAAACTCTTCCCTGGAATCATTCAGCTGCTTGAGCCTTCCCAGCATTTTGTTAAAAGCATCCGACAACTGTCCGGTCTCTGAAAAAGTTCCCACATGTAGCCATTCACTTTCATAGCCTTCTGTTACATTCTCAATGGACTCCGTGATCTTCCCAAGAGGCCGCACAAACACCCCCGCAGCCAAAAGTCCCAACGCCAGGATCAGTAAAAACAAAACGCCCAGGATCGCCCCGCCTCTTGTCTTTAAAATCCCCACACTGTCCAAAACTGTATCCATCGATACACTTGCCAGCATCACCCCTGTGACACTTTTTTCTTCGGATACCACCGGCGCAGTGACTTCTACATATCTGTTCTTGCGATCATAATGACTGGTGCTTTTCCCCTGTTTCAGGCAGCGGATCACATTTTCTGATACCATCGTCTTTCCTTCGTCCAGACCGTAGGTATCTTTGATTACCTGCAGATTCTGATCAATGATCATCACACGTCCGTTATATATGTTCGTTAATTGGGTTAAATTTGCATCGATCACATCAGAAGACGGATCTGTCAGATACTGATAGCTGTTCAGCTGATTGCTTAGAATTGTACATTGATTCTGTATCTCTGCTGTCCTGACAGAAATCGCACGTTTTTCATAGGTCTTTGCCGTCCAGATATAAGAAATCAGGCACGGAACCATCCCAAACAGAACAAACAGTGCGATCAGCCAGAACCGCATACTTTTGAATACATTATGTTTTACTTTGATATGTAATTTATCCCTGGAAATAATAACCTACCCCCCACTTTGTGTGTACATATTTTGGTTCACTTGGATTCATCTCGATCTTTTCTCGCAGACGACGGATATGTACATCCACTGTTCGGGCATCTCCCGGATAATCGATTCCCCACACAAGGTCCAGCAGATTTTCCCTGCTGTAGACTTTGTTCGGATTCATGGCAAGAAGTTCCAGCACATCGTACTCTTTGGCTGTCAGATTGATCTCACGTTCGCCGATAAATACCCGTCTGCTCTCACAGTCGATCCGCATGGTTCCTTTCACCAGGATCCTGGCTGTCTGGGAATTCGCCTCTTTTCTGGCAGTCCGGCGCATGATCGCCTTGATCCGGGCTTTCACTTCCAGAATATTAAACGGCTTTGTAATATAATCATCTGCCCCATATTCCAGTCCGAGGATCTTGTCCATATCTTCGCTTTTTGCAGTCAGCATCACGATCGGCATGTCAGAAAATTCCCGAATAGACTGACAGACCTGAAATCCATCCATCTTCGGCAGCATCACATCCAGCAGTACGAGATCGTATTCACAGTTTTTTGCATACCGCAGCGCTTCCTCACCGTCATAGGCGCAGTCTACTTCCATATCATCCTGCTCCAGACTGAATCGGATTCCTTTCACGATTAACTTTTCATCGTCTACTACTAAGATTTTCTTCTTGCTCATATCTTCTTCCTTCAACTTCCTGCTTATACTGTAATATCATCTTTAATCTTATTATACAATCCTTCTTTGATGCCGCTGATCTGCATCAGTTCTTCTGTACTTTGAAATCCGCCCTTTTCTTCCCTGTATGCAAGAATACTTTCCGCCTTGGACTCCCCCACTCCGGACAGAGTCATCAGTTCTTCTTTTGTGGCAGTATTTAAGTTCACTTTCTGTTTCCCGGCTGATTCCTGCCCGGGCATCTGCGGATCTGCTCCAGGCATCTGCGTTTTCGCTTCCTCTTTGGTCGGAATGTAAATCTGCTCTCCATCTGCTGCCACTCTTGCCTGATTCACTGCATCCGCGGCTGCTTCTTCGGTCAGGCCGCCTGCCATGGCAATGATCTCATACACTCGTGTCTTGCTGTCCGCCTCATAAACTCCAGGTGCACAGACTGCCCCACACACATATACAAAAATTTTCTGTACCGATTCTTTTTGAATCTCTTCGGAATCCGGTTCCGTTTTTGCATGGGGCTCTTCTTTTGTCTCTTCGAGCTGGATTTCCTGCAATTTCTCTTCTGGATCCTGTCTGCATCCCGTCAGGATGGTCCCGGCTGCCAGAAGCAGAATGATCGTATGATAACATTTCTTTTTTATGATGTCCTTCATAATTTCCTCACAATCTCAAGACGCAAGGAATCCCCTTTTTGTCGGACAGTAATATTGTAACGAAAAATACCTGAAATTACAATAACATTTTTACAATGATGTTACACATTTATTACAATTTCAACTTCATTTGCTTCTATTCCCACTGAAAAACAGCAATTCCAATCAACGCTACTACCAGTCCTGCCAGCTTGCGGAACACAAATGGTGATTTTTCTACTCCAAACATCCCAAAAAGTTCGATCACATACGCAACGGTCAGCTGGGAGATCACGATCAAAAGCGCTGCTTTTGCAGGTCCCAATGCCGCCATGCTTTTTACCACAGTCCAGGTAATCCCCGCCCCGATCACGCCGCCAAGGAGCATATATTTCGGCTCTACCTTTGCCAAAGCACCAACATCTGCCTTTCCTGCCAGAAACCAGACCAGAAGACAGGCCAGAAATGCACTCAGCTGTACCCAGAGATTACTGACCCACAGCCCGGTTGTTTTGGTGACCTGTGTATTAAACACCCCCTGTACACTCATCAGTGCACCGGATAATAATGCAATAAAAAAACCAATCATCGTTTTCTACCTCCTGAAATTTCTTCCCATAGTATATCCCGAATCCTGGTTTTTTATTTCTTACACTGTCAGCGCTTTTTTCAATTTTTCAATCATTTCATCCACATGTCGGCTCTCGATCACCAAAGGCGGAACCAGACGAAGCACATTGCCCTGTGCCTGGATCACCAGCAGTCCTTCTTCCACGGCTTTTTGATTGACCTGTGCCACCGGCTTTTTCAGAACGATTCCCTGCATCAGACCGATTCCTTTTCTTTCCAGCACATCCTCTTCTTCCCGTACCAGTTCTTCCAGACGGCTGGTCAGATAGGCTGCCACCTGATTGACATGATCTACGATCTGTTCTTTCTCAAAAATTTCAATCACTGTTTTCACTGCCATACATGCCAGAGGATTTCCTCCATATGTAGCTCCGTGATCTCCCGGAAGAAGAGAGTGCTCTGCCACCTTTTCTGTCATGGCAAAAGCTCCCACCGGGATCCCGTTTCCAATTCCTTTTGCCATGGTCAGAATATCCGGCTTCACTCCATACTTCTGCCATGCGAACATCGAACCTGTCCGACCCATTCCACACTGTACTTCATCACAGATCATCAGGATATCATTTTCATCACAGATCCTGCGGATTCCTTCCATAAACTCCCGGGTGGCAAGATTGATGCCTCCCTCGCCCTGCAGCGGCTCTAAAATAATCCCACAGGTCTGATCCGTCACAAGCGCCCTGACGCTGTCCAGATCATTAAATTTTGCAAAGGAAACTCCCGGCAGCATCGGTTCAAACGGTTCCCGGTACGCCGCATGTCCGGTTACAGAGACCGCTCCGAAACTCCGCCCGTGGAACGAATGCTCCATGGCAATGAACTGGTATCTTCCGGATTGTTTGTTATACGCATATCTTCTCGCAGCTTTGAGCGCCCCTTCGTTTGCTTCCGAACCACTGTTGGTAAAAAAGACTCTGTCCATCCCGGAAATGTGATTCAGTTTTTCCGCTGCTTCTCCACAGTTTCTGTGGTAGTATAAATTGGAGGTATGATACAGCTGATCGATCTGAGCCTTCAATGCCTGGTTCAGCGTCTCATTTCCATACCCCAGACCAGAGACTGCAAATCCTGCTGCAAAATCCAGATATTCTTTTCCTTCTGTATCGTACAGATATACACCTTCTCCATGGTCCAGCGCAACAGGAAACCGATTGTATACATGTATTAGATTCTCTTCTGCTGTTTTAATTTTCGGATCCATCCTCATAATACCTCTTTTCTTCTTTCTGTAAAATTGCTGTACCGATTCCTTTATTCGTGAAAATCTCCAGTAAGAGACAGTGCGGAATCCTTCCATCCAGAATATGGACTCTGGAAACTCCATGTTCGATCGCGTCCATACAGTTATTCAGTTTCGGAAGCATCCCTCCGCCAATATAGCCCTCTTCGATGAGCTTCTTTGCTTCTTCTACCGGAAGTTCTGAAATCAAGGTGGACGGATCCTTTGGATCTTTATACACCCCTTCAATATCCGTCAGAAATGCCAGTTTTTCTGCTTTCATGGCTCTTGCAATGGCACAGGCTGCATCGTCTGCATTGATATTATATGTCTGAAATTCTTCGTCCATGCCTACCGGACACACAATAGGGAGAAAGTCTTTCTCCAGCAGATCGTATAAGATCTGGGCATCCACTTCTTTGATCTCTCCTACAAATCCAATATCCTCTCCCTGAGAATACTTCTTTTCCACTTTCAGAAGTCCCCCGTCTTTTCCGCTGATTCCAATGGCTCGGACTCCCAGGCTTTCTACCAGCTGTACTAGGCTTTTGTTTACTTTTCCCAGCACCATTTCCGCAACTTCCATGGTCTCTGCATCTGTCACCCGAAGTCCGTTGATAAATTCCGGCTGTTTTCCGATTTTTCCAACCCACTTGCTGATCTCCTTTCCGCCGCCATGCACAATGATTGGCTTAAAGCCGACCAGTTTCAGCAAAGTTACATCCTGGATCACTTTTTGCTTTAACGCTTCGTCTGTCATGGCACTTCCGCCATATTTTACAACAATCACTTTTCGGTTAAACCGCTGAATATACGGCAGCGCCTCGATCAGCACATTTGCCTTTTCCAGATACTGGTTCATGATTTCGTTCATATGATTCCTTCCCTTCTCACTTTTTCCACGCATTCCTGCTATTTAACTTCTGTAATCTGCATTGATCTCAATATATCCGTGTGTCAGATCGCATCCCCAGGCTGTTGCCGTCTGATCGCCCTCTTTGATATCCGCGATTGCCGTTACTTCCGGCTGAGACAAGATCTCGGTTGCCTTCTCTTCACTGTAGTTGAGGGCAACTCCATTTTCAATGAGCTGCAGTTCTCCTGCACTGCTTTTCAGATAGAGATCTACTTTTTCCGGATCAAATTCTGCGCCGGAATATCCCATGGCACATAAGATCCGTCCCCAGTTTGCATCATGCCCTGCAATGGCAGTCTTGGTCAGATTGGAACAGACAACAGATTTTGCCAGTGTCTTAGCCTGCACCTTTGTTTTCGCACCTTTCACAGTCACTTCAAACAGCGCGGTGGCTCCTTCTCCATCCCCTGCCATTTTTTTTGCAAGGGTTTCGTTCACTTCATGGAGCGCTTCTGCAAACAATTCAAACTCCCTGGTTCCCGGCTTGATCTTTGGATTTTCTGCCATTCCATTTGCCAGAAGCAGTACCGTATCATTGGTGGAGGTATCCCCGTCTACAGAAATCATGTTATACGTCTCTTCCACGTCTGTGCGCAATGCTTCTTTTAATGCCTTTCTGGAGATCACGGCGTCTGTAGTAAGAAAGGCCAGCATGGTACACATATTGGGATGGATCATGCCGGAACCTTTTGCCATTCCTCCGATGGTCACGCTCTTCCCGCCGATCTCCACGGTGACAGCCACTTCCTTTTCACAGGTGTCTGTCGTCATGATCGCCTTTGCCGCTTCCTTTGCTGCTTGTTCTCCGGCTTTTTTCTGTGCTGCCAGTGTCTGGATCCCTGCTGTTAACTTTTCCATCGGCAGCGGCATTCCAATCACACCGGTGGAACCGATCAGCACTCCTTTGGGATCTATCTGTAATGCTTGTGCTGCCGCCTCTGCCGTCTCCTGACAGCACTGCATCCCGGCTTTTCCGGTACAGGCATTGGCAATTCCGGAATTGACGACCACCGCCTGTACCGGCTGCTTCGATTCTACGACCTGTCGATCCCACTGTACCGGAGCTGCCTTCACAACGTTCGTTGTAAATGTTCCTGCCACTTTACATGGAACCACACTGTATACCAGCGCCATATCTGTCCTGTTTTCATATTTGATCCCTGCTGCCGCTGCGGCTGCCTCGTATCCTTTTGCCGCGGTCACCCCGCCTGTTATCTTTTTCATCTTCCATCCCATTCCTTTCTATCTTTCGTTAAATGCTGTGATATTTTCTGTGTTTAACAAAAAATCATAGTAATTCAAATCTCTTCGTTCCCTCCAGCCAATGGTATTCCAGAATGCATTTCCGATATCATTCTCTGCAAATGCGATCAGCGACACATTGCTGATTCCTTCTTCTTTCAGAGCCTGCATGGACGCCACCACCATGGCTTTTCCGATTCCCTTTCTCCTGTAGGATTCTTCCACACAGACATGATACAGACATCCCCGCCTTCCATCGTGTCCGCATAAAATCGCTCCTACGATCTTTCCCTCTTCCTCTGCAACCACGCTGGTCGTCGGATTTCGTTTTAAAAACTTTTCTACCCCTGCCCGGGAATCGTCAATACTGCGGATTCCAAATCCCTGTATTTTTTTCCACAATTTATACACTTCTTCATAATCTTCAATCGTCATTGTACGGATCATATCTCTTACCTCTGTTACGGAACCATCGGAATCAGTTCCAGTCCTTCTGTTTCATCCAGTCCAAATAACAGGTTCATGTTCTGTACCGCCTGCCCTGCTGCTCCTTTGACCAGATTATCAATGGCTCCCATCATGATCACCCTGTTTGTTCTTGGATCCACCTGGATGCCTAAATCTACATAATTGCTTCCTTCTACCCACTTTGTTTCCGGATATACCCCAGGGTTCAGCAGCCGGATAAACGGTTCTCCTTCATAACAGGAGTGATACGCCGCTCTTACCTGTTCTTCTGTCACCCCTTCTTTCAGCTCTGCATATGCTGTCACAAGGATTCCCCGGTTCATAGGAACCAGATGCGGGGTAAAACTCAAAGTCACCGTCTCATTTGCCGCATATCCCAGCTGTTCTTCGATCTCCGGTGTGTGCCGGTGTCCTCCCACCGCATATGCTTTGATATTTTCATTGACCTCGCAAAAAAGATTCGGAACCTTTGCCCCACGGCCTGCACCGGAGGTACCCGATTTTGCATCGATGATCAGAGTTTTCATATCGATCAGCCCTTCTTTGGCAAGTGGATACGCTGCAAGAATGGAACAGGTCGTATAACATCCCGGATTGGCAACCAGTCTTGCATCTTGAATCTTCTCCCGGTTGATCTCGCACAATCCATACACCGCTTCTTCCAGAAACTGGGGACTTTTATGTGAAATGTGATACCATTCTTCATACGTTTTAACGTCTTTGATCCGAAAATCTGCGCTTAGATCGATCACCCTGGTTTTGGATAAAATCTCCTCTGTCATCAACGATGCACAAAAGCCCTGAGGAGTCGCCGTAAAAATGACATCCACCTGTTTTGCCAGTTCTTCCATGTTGTCATCCATACATGCCGCATCCACGATCTGAAAAAAATTGCGGTATACATCTGCATATTTCTGATCAATATAACTTCTGGATCCATACCATACGATCTGTACCTCTTTGTGTGCTGTCAAAATCCGAACCAGTTCTCCTCCTGCATATCCGGTCGAACCGATAATTCCTGCTTTTATCATTTCGAAAACTCCTTTCCCAAAGCATCTGCATCGCAGCTTGCTGCATATTTTTGCATGAAATATGTATTTTTTCTCTTTTTATTCAGGATTTGTATCAAACAAAAACCACGTTTGCATAAGTATACATCTTTTTTGTATAATATGCAAGCATGGTTTTTATTTTTTTATTTTCGGATCTGTCCGTTTCCAAAAATAATATATTTTGTTGTTGTTAACGCTTCCAGTCCCATCGGTCCTCTGGCATGCAGTTTTTGGGTACTGATCCCGATCTCGGCTCCAAAGCCAAACTCAAATCCATCCGTAAATCTGGTGGATGCATTCACATAAACAGCTGCCGCATCCACTTCATCCTGAAACTTCAGGGCATTTGCATACTCTCTGGTAATAATCGATTCAGAATGTCCTGTATTATACCGGTTGATATGTGCGATCGCAGCTTCGATCGAAGGCACTGTTTTGACAGAGATCACGGCATCCAGATATTCTGTTCCCCAGTCTGCTTCTTCTGCCGGAAGGATCTCTCCGCAGACTTCTCTGGCAGCTTCATCTCCCCGGATCTCCACGCCATGATTGTTCAGGCGCTTCACAATTACCGGCAATGCTTCTTTTAAGACAGCTTCATGAATAACCAGAGACTCACAGGCATTGCACACGCCCAATCGCTGTGTCTTTGCATTCTCAATGATCTCTGCGGCCATATTCACATCTGCAGTCTCATCTACGTAAATATGGCAGTTGCCGGTTCCGGTCTCAATCACAGGAACGGTGCTGTTCTCCACCACAGATGCGATCAGTCCGGCTCCGCCCCGCGGGATCAAAACATCAATGTAATCATGAAGGCGCATCATTTCTGTCACTGTCTCCCTGCTGGTATCTTCTACAAGAAGAATCAGATCCTGCGGCAGTTTTGCTTTTCGAAGTCCTGCCTTGATCACCTGTACGATTGCTTTATTGGAACAAATCGCATCACTTCCGCCCCGCAGGATCACAGCATTTCCTGTTTTGAAACACAATCCGAACGCATCTGCTGTCACGTTCGGGCGGGATTCATAGATAATACCCACGACCCCGATAGGAACCCTCTTTTTCCCAATACGCAGTCCATTGGGACGGTTTCTCATAGACAGAACCTCTCCGATGGGGTCTGCCAGCGCCGCAATCTGGCGCAGACCTTCTGCCATAGCTTCAATCCTTGCCTCCGTGAGACGCAGACGATCCTGCAGCGCTTCCGACATGCCGCGTGCTTTTGCTTCTGACATGTCCTTTTCATTCTCCTGCAGCAATTCTTCTTTGCGCAGATACAGCTCTTCTGCTACAAATTCCAGTCCTTTGTTTTTATCTTGTGTTGTCAGTTTTGCAGCAATTCTTGACGCTTCTTTTGCTCTGCTGCCCAGTGTTTCCATATATGTTTCCATACAGACTCCTTTCTATTCCTCTCCTTTGACTGCTTTTTTCTCCCGTTTTGCCTGTCTGCGGTACTGCGCTCTCTTTGGAGAAAGCTCTTCCTGCATCTCTTCCTGATGCTTCTGGGATAAAAATAACGTTCCTACCTTCTTTCCATTCATCACTTCATTAATGGAATAGATATTCTCCCCGTTTGCAATGATCATATCTGCTCCTGCCGCAGTCGCAATCTTCGCAGCTTTAATCTTAGTCGCCATTCCTCCAGTTCCACAGTCGCTGGATGCATCCTTCGCCATATTCTCCAGCTTACGGTCAATCTTTCCAACCGTATGGATAAATCTGGCATCCGGGTTCTGTCTCGGATCATCGGTATATAACCCATCAATGTCTGACATCAGAATCAGAAGATCCGCTTCTACCAGCCTGGACACATAAGCTGCCAGAGTGTCATTATCTCCAAAATTTCCATAAGAAAGCTCATCCACCGAAATTGCATCATTCTCATTGACGATGGGAACCACCTGCATCCGAAACAGCTCATCAAAAGTCTGTTTTGCATTTTTCCGGCACTTGGCATTGGTAATGGATTCTTTGGTCAGCAAAACCTGGGCTGTCAGCTGTCCATATTCATTGAACAGTTTTTCATAGATCATCATCAGCTTTCCCTGTCCCACAGCCGCGCATGCCTGCTTTTCTGATTCTGTGGATGGGCGCTGTTTCATCCCCAGTGCATTTCTTCCCACGCCTACCGCTCCGGAAGAAACCACGATGACTTCTTTGCCTTTGTTTCTTAAATTGATCAGGATCCGTACGAATTTTTCCAATTTTTCCAGATTGATATTCCCCGTCTCTTCATAGGTGATCGTGGAAGTCCCCACTTTGATCACAATCCTCTGCTTATTCTGCAGAATGTCTTTTCTTTCCATCTTCTCTTCCTCTTCTTTTCCTTCCTGTCTTCTGCTTCTGTCTATAATATGTCAATGTGACACATCTTCATCGCTTCCAGTGCCTGTGCATGGCTTTCTGGTGTTACTCCGGCACAGCAGGAAGCATCGACACAAACCGGCACTTCCGGCAAAAAGGCTTTGCACAACATGGCATTGGAGATCACACAGATATCCGTACACAGACCAATCAAAGTGATCGAGCTTATGGGCGTTTCTTTGTGGATCTCTGTCAGTGCTTCTGCCAGACTCCTGCTTCCAAATGTTCCTTTTTCAATCGGAGGCTCGGGCAAAAGCTTACGGATGCGTTCTTCGATCTCCCATCCTTTTGTTCCCCGGATACAATGTCTGACCGGAAGTTTTTTTCCTTCCATCGTATCCAAATAGGTCTCCTCATGTGTATCCGCTGTGGCCAGGACCTTCCCCTGAAATGTGCGGATCTTCTCGATCACATGCGGAACAATGGCCTGTGCCTCTTTACTCCCCAGGGATCCGTCGATAAAATCATTCTGCATATCTACTACAACTAATATATCCATCTTTCACTTCTCCTGTTTTCAAAGTCTACAATACTTTCATTATAACTGATATCGGTACGCTTTCCAACAAAATCTTTCCCAACACCTTGTATGTTTTCTTTGTTTTATGCATTATTTTTGAATTTTAATGTATATTTTTTACTTTTTTCCACTTTTCTATTGCATATTTATAAATTATGGTGTATAGTACTGATTAGCTTCTAAAGCATGATTGGTTTTGCTGATCCTGGAAATCTGCAAAACTTCAGACAATAGAATGATTTAAAGGAGGATTCTTATTATGAGTAAAGAAAAAGTTGTACTGGCATATTCCGGAGGGTTGGATACCACGGCGATCATCCCATGGCTGAAAGAAAATTTTGACTACGAAGTCATCTGCTGCTGCATCGACTGCGGACAGGGAGAAGAACTGGATGGTCTGGAAGAACGTGCGAAATTATCCGGCGCTTCCAAACTCTATATTGAAAATATCATCGACGAATTCTGTGATGACTACATCGTTCCATGTGTCAAAGCAGGAGCCGTATATGAAAATAAATATCTGCTTGGAACTTCCATGGCTCGTCCGCCGATTGCAAAAAAACTGGTAGAAATTGCACGAAAAGAGGGGGCAACTGCAATCTGTCACGGTGCAACAGGAAAAGGAAACGATCAGATCCGATTTGAACTCGGAATCAAGGCGCTCGCCCCGGACTTAAAGATCATCGCTCCATGGCGAATGACAGATGTCTGGACCATGCAGTCTCGTGAAGATGAGATCGAATACTGCAAGGCACATGGTATCGACCTTCCGTTTGATGCAAAACACAGCTACAGCCGCGACCGTAACCTGTGGCACATCAGCCATGAAGGACTGGAACTGGAAGATCCTGCCTGTGAGCCAAACTACGATGATCTTCTCGTTCTCGGAGTTTCGCCGGAAAAAGCGCCGGATGAAGGCGAATATGTAACTATGACATTTGAAGCCGGTGTACCAAAGAGCCTGAACGGAAAAGAGATGAAAGTTTCTGAGATCATCACAGAACTCAACAAACTGGGCGGAAAACACGGGATCGGCATCATTGATATCGTAGAAAACCGTGTGGTTGGAATGAAATCCCGCGGTGTCTATGAAACTCCAGGCGGAACGATCTTAATGGAAGCGCACGATCAGCTGGAAGAACTGGTTCTTGACCGCGCAACCTATGAAGTGAAAAAAGACATGGGAAATAAAATGGCACAGATTGTATACGAAGGAAAATGGTTCACACCACTTCGTGAAGCAGTCCAGGCATTTGTGGACGTCACACAGCAGTATGTAACAGGTGAAGTAAAGTTTAAGCTTTACAAAGGAAATATCATCAAAGCCGGAACGACTTCCCCATACTCTTTATACAGTGAATCACTTGCAAGTTTCACTACAGGAGAACTGTATGACCACCACGATGCAGAAGGATTTATCAATCTGTTCGGACTGCCGTTAAAAGTACGCGCAATGAAAATGCAGGAACTTGAGAAATAAGTCATTAAAAAACGATGGAAAAGGCTCCTTTTGGAACTTTTTCCATCGTCTTTTTTCTCACACTCTTTTACTTTGTCTCTCTGTCATTGGTCAGTTTTAATTGATCCAATACAAAGAATAACAATCCCATCAGCATCCCTGTCACACAGGCCAGCACCATACCGGAAAGCTGGATTCCTCCAAATTCTACGGAAATTCCCGATAATCCTGTCACAAAAATCACAGAAGTCATGGCCATATTTCTGGAACGGCTGTAGTCCACCTGTTCTTCTACCAGTATCCGGATACCAGATGTTCCGATCATACCGTACAGCAGGAACGAAATTCCTCCGATTACCGGTCCCGGAATGGAATTGATCAGCATTGTCAGTTTTCCGATAAAGGAACAGATAATTGAAAGCACCGCAGCTCCTCCGATCACATATACACTATATACTTTGGTCATCGCCATCACTCCGATGTTCTCCCCGTAAGTTGTAGTCGGCACAGAACCGATAAATCCGGATACCATTGTGGAAAAGTTATCTGCAAACAGGGAACGGTGCAGTCCCGGCTCTTTTAACAAGTCTTTCCCTACTACCTTACTTGTCACGATCTGATGTCCGATGTGCTCAGAAGTAATGACAAGGAGTACCGGCAATACGATCACAATCGCTTCCCACTTAAATTTCGGAGTGGAAAAATTCGGAACTGCCAGCCAGGATGCCTCATTGACACTGGAGAAATCTACAATTCCACAGGCAATGGCTGCCACATACCCCGCAATAATCGCAATCAGGATCGGGATCACCGCAAAGAATTTACGAAATACTACGGAGCCCAGCACAGCAACCCCCAGTGTCACCAGAAATACGATCACATTTTTCGGATCGATCACCTCATCTTTTAACCCTGCATTGGATGCCGCTGTTCCTGCCAGTTCCAGACCGATCAGCGCCACCACCGGTCCCATCGCTGCCGGAGGCAGTACCACATGGATCCAGTCAGATCCAAATTTATAAATGACAAACGCCAGAATGCAGCCTAAAAATCCAACTGCAATGAATCCGCCCAGCGCGTATTCATATCCCCATTTGCTGATCACGATTCCTGCCGGGGCCAAAAATGCGAAACTGGAGCCCAGATACGCCGGCGCTTTTCCTTTTGTGATCAAGATAAACAATAACGTTCCGACTCCATTCATAAACAAGACAACCGCCGGGTTGATCCCGAATACAAACGGAACAAGCACAGATGCGCCAAACATGGCAAACATGTGCTGAATACTCAGTGGAACAAGCAGCTGAAACGGCACTTTTTCTTCCACCTGAATAATTTTCTGGTTTTCCATTGAAAAATCCTCCCTGTTCTTTTCCTTTGTAATTTCAATCTTTCCTATTGTAACAAATCCCGCCTCTGATAACCAGACTTTCTTTGGTAAAATTTAAAGTATTTCGCGCAATATACGCTCCACATTCTGGTACTGCAGCTTATCCAGCTGCCTCTGCGTCATCCCAGCCCGATGAAACGCCTCCCAAATCTGCTCCATCTCCTCGATTCCACGGATCCAGTCCTGCCCGGCTTCAAATCCGTCAAAGTCTGTTCCCAAAGCAACGGCATCCTCTCCTGCCTTTCTCAGGATGTACATTCCATGTCTGACAATATCTGCAATTTCTGTCGGACGTTCTTTTTTCAGAAACTGCGGATAAAAGTTCAGTCCTGCCACTCCTCCTTTTTCTCCAAGTGCATGCAGCATTTCATCCGAAAGATTTCTTGGATGCGGACAAAGAGCCCGGGCATTCGAATGGGAGGCAACGATCGGCTTGCTGCTCTGCCGGATACAATCCCAAAATCCTCCGTCTGACAGATGGGAGACATCGACGATCATCCCTTTTGCATTCATCTCTTCGACCACCTGTTTTCCAAAGGGCTTCAATCCTCTCTGCATAATTTCGGGCTGTCTGCTGTTTGGATATCCAATACAGTTTTCATAATTCCAGGTCAGTGTGATCAGACGAACGCCTTTTTGATACAGCGCTTCCAGCCGTTCCAGGGATCCGTTTAAAATCCCTCCTTCCTCTGCAGTCAGCATGGCAAGAACGCCATATTCCCGCTTTGCCCACTCCAGATCCCGAATACTTTTTAACAATCTGAACTTCCTGATCTGCAACTGTTCTGCTTCCATGCGGGCGATCATTTGCTGTACTTTTTGATATCCTGCATCCCACTCTCCGTCCGGTATTTCTACAAAGCAGGCAAAAAACTCTGCCAGCATACTCGTCTGCCGCATCCGTTCCACATCGACACAAAGATAATTTTTCTCTACAGTTTCTCCTGGCTCTGTCACCAGCAATTCACTTAACGTATCACAATGCATATCGATCCAATGTCTCATTTTCTTCTTCTCCTTTTTGCTCTTCCTATGTATAAGCTTCCATATTTTTACATATTCTAAAAACACCACCATTGACTATTATATGACAGGAGGCCCGATTATGAAATCTGAATCTGAAAAACCTTTGATCGGCATCGTGATCTGCGGATTTTCTGAAAACCGCCAGTTCGTATCCAATCCCTATATCCAGTCCATCCGGTACTCCGGCGGAATCCCCATCCTACTTCCGTTGATCCGTTCTGACAGTATGCTGAAACAATATTTAAAACTCTGTGATGGCTTTTTGTTCTGCGGCGGCAATGATATCACACCGCTTCTCTTCGGACAAGAACCCCGCCCCGGAATCGGCAGCACCAATATTACCCTGGACTTGTTTCAGATCCGTCTTATGAAACAGGTGCTCTCTTCCCGCAAACCAGTCTTTTCTATCTGCCGTGGAATGCAGATTTTTAATACTGCCTGTCAGGGAACCATGTATCAGGATATCCGTTACCAGCCGGGAGAATGCCTGGATCATATGCAGCATACGGATTCCAGAAGTGACATCAGCCATCCCGTACGCATTGAAAAATCTTCCAGACTGTCTGCCTATCTCGGGCGTTCGGTGTATGTCAACAGCTTTCATCACCAGGCAGTAGAAACTCCCGGATCGGATCTGACAATCAGTGCGTTGGCTCCGGATCAGACTATCGAAGCTCTGGAGATTTCTTCTCATCCTTTTGCCATAGGCGTCCAGTGGCATCCAGAATGTATGTTTCAAACCAGCGAAAAGATGCGGCGGCTCTTTTGGGGATTTGTAACCGCTGCTCACAAAGGAAAAAAAGCGGAAACCTGAGTATGGCTTCCGCTTCACTTCCTTGTATGATTTATTGGAATGTCGTCTGATTTGCATAATTGACTGCGATATAAGTTTTTCCACGGTTCACTTTGATTTCATTTCCGGTTTCATCATAGAGGAAAATCCTGGATCTTTCATTATTGGGATCTTTTGCCCATTGCACTTTTTCTACCGCTCCATTTGAAATATAATATCCGATGCTTTCCGGACCACCATCCCAATCCAAATTTTTGTGTCCTACTTCATCGCGGACAGAAATCTCTGTTTCAAGGATCAGCACATTCTTAAATGTCAATTGCTGATTTGTGTTTCCATCTATATGGGGTGTTCCATTCATACTTTTTTTATATGTTGCTGTTGTTTCGTCATACTCAAATGATGAATGAGATGCCCCAAAATTGATCTCCACATTGGTGCACCTCTCTCCAGACGGTTTGATCTGTTCACTGAGTCCGCCAAACTGAAATGCCGTGCGTCTCATATCCTCCGCAAGCTCCATCCTGCGCCCTTCAGCCTGTGCCACCTCACCAAATCTTGTTCCATCAAAGTATCCTGTATGTTCCAGAGAATACCCGGCTGCCAGTCTGTTTTCATCGCGGCCAAAAAGACCTCCTGCATTATAAATTCCATCATACTGGTCCAGCTGAAGCGCCTCCAGATAATCCGCAATACCATCATCAATGCCCCAGTTTACATAAAATGCATCGTACCCCTGAGAAAACGCCGGAAAGTAATAGCGGCAGCTTCGAATCGGACAAATCTTTGGAACTTTCGTATAGTCTGCATAGAGAGCCATCAATCTTGTAATATCTCCTTCCACCGGAATCTCATATAGAATGTCCGCCTGTGCAATTCCATATTGCGGACGTGCCGCTTCATGATTGTTCACCATCACTGCAACCGGACGTTTTCCAATGGCTGTCTCGGACAGGTCTGCAAGACCGGTCAGCAGATTTTGATTCGCCGGAATCGTTTCCTCTTTGCTCTCTGCCTCTTTTTCATCCTTTTGCTTGGTTTTCTGTTCCGTTTGAGGCTCTTTTGGTTTCTCTTCCTGCTTTTTACAGCCAGTCATATTCAAAAGCATCGTGCATGCCATCAAAACCACAGCCGCTTTTTTCCACTGTTTCCACATTTTATCCCTTCTTTCTTCCTGTTAAAAAGCTCCCGGCTCCACTGTTTTCCCCATATTCTCATGTACCCCGTCACGGTATGCCCGCAAGATTACTTTGATATTGGAATACTTTCTGCGGACCAGCGCCCGCAGGATCAGTTCTGCTGCCATGTAAATCGGACACAGGTGTTTTGCTCTCCAGCTTTCTCCGTATAAATGAATAAAATGAATGGAATTTCTGTAGCTGTAGTAATCTTTCCAGGTCATGCACTGCTTCTTATCCCTCACCGGAATGATTGCTTTGTGAAGCATTGCAGACGGGATATAGCGTATTTGGGTATAGTTCAAAGCTCTTCTTGCATAATCGGAATCATCATATAAAATGATATAATTTTTGTCTGGAACTCCTGTTTTTTCCACAATCTCCCTTGTAAACAAAGGTCCTTCAAAGGGCATATCTACCACTTCTACATAGTCCTGTGTCAAATTTCCGCCCCGGATCACATTTTTTCTCTTTTCTGCATATCGGAATGCACTTTTTAAATTGATTCCAACTACCACTTCATCCTCATATCGGCCGTCACTTCTTGATGGGATACAGACCCCTGCATCTTTTCCAATGTATTTCAGCAAATTGGTCAGACAGTCCGGTTCCGGATATACATCGTCATCCATCACCCACAGATAGTCCCAGGAAAGCGACATCGAAAGTTCAAACAATTTTGCAAATCCACCTGCCCCTCCTGCATTTTCCGTATTTCGGAAATAATATGTTTTCATGGATTTCCATGTATTTTCATGAAGAACTCCTATGTCATCCTTTTCTGTAAATCCAATTTCCATCAATGTCTGATTGGTTCCATCTGTACTTTTATTATCCAGCAACAGAATTCCTGATATCTTTTTCTCTGACTGCTGCAATGCTTCCAGCAAATTCAAAAGATATTCTTTTCTGTTATATGTAACAATTGCAACATAAACTTTCTGTTCTTTCATTTTGATTCTCCATCTGCCTTTTTTACGATCTTTCGTTTCAAATGCAACAACTTCCGGTAATTTTCTACCCCGATTGTCTTTTTCAATACATTCTGTACTTTTCTTTTCAGGGATGGCTGCAGCCAGGATCCTGCATAATGATGTACTGCTATTGTCTTATCTGTAATTACCTTTTCATGCACATCCAGATCCACAGCGCAAAAATATTCGGTAGGATAAACGGCAATGCCGTCAATTTCCTGATATTCACCATTTGTCAGAAATCCTCGTCTGCCCATCACTTCGCTTGTATATGCATTGACAGTCTTATAACACGGTCTGCCGTCTACAAGAAACGAGGATTTCTGATATTCTTCCAAAATCTCCGAAATCAGATTCAGTCCTTTGATCGATCCCATCACCAGACCCGGACTGATCAATTTTGTACTTTCAAATCCGGTAAACGCACGTTTCGCCAGGATTTCTTCCGGAATTGGCTTGAGCAATTCCACATCGGTATCAAAATAAATTCCACCAAACTGATACAATACATCAAATCTCACATAATCTGATACAAATGCCCACTTTTGATTTTCATAGGCTTCCTTTACAAAGTTTACTTGTGTCACATCATAATTGTCTTCGTTCCATTCCCGTATTTCATAGCCTGGAAGATATTTCTTCCAGGATTCTATACAGTTTAATACCAATTCTGATTTGGGATTTCTCCCAAACCAGCAATAATGAATAATATGCGGTATTTTTTCCATGTTTTGATGGTATAACGCTGTTTCGTTATACACTCCTCCCGTGTTTTATTGTGCACTGTTTAATTCTTCTGCCATCTTCAGGGCAAGTTCTACAACCAGATCGGAATTGTAATGCTGATGTTCTCCCCATCTTCCAAGACCATACACGCGGCGTGTTTTTGCCCACTCCAGCAACTCCTTCATGATCTCTGGCTTCCCGATGGTATTGAGCGGATACGCGTACTGGTTCATATATTGAAAGGTACTTTCTGTTGTTTCGTCCACTCTTGTACTGTTACATTCCGTCCAATATCCTTTGCTTCCATTACAGAAATTATGACGCACCAGAATTCTATGATAAGACAGTTCCGGATCCGGATAGTAGATCCACTGTGCTTCTGTGTCCAGATTGTCCGGGAAATACGCCGTCTGAACAGAGCTGTATTTCAGACGTCCGATTTTTTCCTTCAACTCCTGCGGCATTCCTGTGATCTTTGCAAATTCCATCCAGGGAATCGTAGAAATGATCACATCTGCAGAATACGTTTCCCCCTCTTTTGTTGTCACTGTATTGGTATCAAAATCAATCGTGTGAACCGATGCATCGTACTGAATCTGTCCTTTGATTTCTTCTGCCATTCTCAGCCATAATTCCCCATATCCATATTTTTTTGGATAAAAGAACTGAGCATGTCCCGGCTGCTCTCCATATGCTTTTTTCGTCAGACAACTCAAAAGAGTCTCTTCAAAGCTGACATTTGGCAATTTTTCCAGCCAGTATGTCCCCAGCTGGTTCAGATCCTCTCCGAACATTTTCTGGTTATACGGAATCATATAGTTCTCTGCGATCTTATCTCCCAGTTTCCAGTAGATCCAGGACACAAACTCCTGTGGCATTTCCTCTTTCAGGTTACAACCTGCCACTGCAATGGATTTTAAATACTCTACTTGATTTTCCAGTTTCATCTGCCAGATATTTGCTTCGATCGGATGGCTGATCACATCTCCGTTGACTGCAATCCTGCTGTCTCTGTCAAATTTGTCCCACTCCTCCTCCGGCATAAATTGAAACAGGAATTCGTTCACTTTTGGACGTCTCACATCCAGAAAATGTCCGCCTCCAATATCAAACGGAGAACCATCTACCTGGGTGGAACGACAAAGTCCTCCGGCCTCTTTTTCTTTTTCCAATACGAAAAATGAAGTTTCTCCCATCTGTTTCAGTCTGTTTGCGAGCGTCAAACCGGAAGGTCCTGCTCCAAGAATCAAATATTTCATCTTCATTTGTTCACACCTCTCCATAATTCCTGATATCGCTTTGCAAGTTGTTTACAATTCAGCCTTATATCAAAATTCCTGTCTCTCAACTGCTGCTTAATCTTCTCCTGATTTTTTATTCTGTCATTTTCCGCGGCTTCTTTCAAAACCGCATCTGCCCAGACTTGATCCGATGCTTCCAGTTTTAAAAATTGAACTTCATCAATAATCTTTGTCATGGAAGCGATTCTGTCACTCAAAATACACGGAAGTCCGGCTGCCTGTGCCTCAACCAGGCCCAAAGGCAATCCTTCAAACAAAGACGGAAAAACAAACACATCCATTGCCTGAAGCCATTGTTCTACCACATCGCTTAATCCCACAAATAATACATCCAGCTTGTCCTCTCGGGCCTTCTCCTCGATTTCCTGCTTCAGCGGTCCGTCCCCTACAAACACCAGTTTTATCTTCTGATGCCTCTTTTGAAGCTCTTTTGCAATTTCCAGAATCTTTTTATGATTCTTTTCCTCACAGAACCTTCCAACATGACCAATAACCAGTTTGTCCTCTAAGTCATATTCGTTTCTTAGCCTTTCTCTGACAACCGGATCATACTGAAATTTTTCCAGATCGATCCCATTTGAAATCAGAGAAAACGGCATTCCTTTGTACAGCCATTTTCCTGCCGCATCACTGCACGCATATCTGCAATTACACCACTTCAAAAAGAAGGGGCGCAGTATTTTGTCACTTGTTGTATGTGTACATGCTGTATTATGTGCATGTGCAGCTCTTACTTTGATTCCTGCTAATTTTGCCGCCAGCATTTCTACTGCCATCGTTCCACTGCATCCATGTACATGGATAATCTGATACCCTCCTTCTTTCAGGATTTTTCGCAGCTTCATCACATATTTCAGCGGATTTCGATTCCGGTAAGGCAATTGATAGTTTCTCCGGCCTTTTTGTTCCAAAAATGTTTTCAATTCCGGAACAGCTTCATTGATCGTCACCAGGTCCATCTGGATTTCGGGATCTTCCTGATATAAAAAATAATTTTTGATCACATTTGTGATTCCATCATATCCACACTTTGTCGTTTCGACCACCAGTACTTTTATCATATCTGCCAAATTCCTTTCCCAGGTACGACTTTTTAAAGACGACCTGCTTTTTTCTCCTGTCTGCGGAACTTTCTGTAATAAGAGAAAATCCGCAGATCTTCCACATATCGCTTTGCCAAACGCTTTGGATTTGTCATACAGCGATGCAGCCATTCCAACCCGTGATCACACATCCATTTCGGCGCACGTTTTACACTTCCTCCGATAAAATCCAATGCCGCTCCCATAGAATAGGACACAGGAATCTGATACTTTTGCATATTTTCATAAATGAAAATATCCTGCTTCGGGGAACCCATTCCCACAAAAAGCTGATCTGCCTGAGATTCTTTTAACATTGAGATGATTTTTTCCATCTCCTTTGGATCTTTTTCAAATCCCATCGGTGGGGAATAGGTGCCTGCACACTGAAATCCCGGATATCTTTGTTCCAGATTTTTGGCTGCATTTGCGGCTACTCCCGGACCTGCTCCCAGCAAAAATATCCGGTATCCTTTTTTCGCAGCCCGTTCACACAATAATTCCATTAGATCCGGACCTGAAATTTTTTCAACGATTGGACGTTTTAACCATTTTGCCATCCAAATGATCGGTTTTCCATCTGTAAATACGATTTCCGCATCCTCAAATATTTTTTTAGAAACGGGATTTTCGATCACCCGCAGCGCCTGATCCACATTCACTCCGACGATCTGACAGATTTTTCTCTGTGCAATACACTGGTCTACATGATCCAAAATCTCCTCCGCCGTCAGGTTGTTTAAACGGATTCCCAGAAAATCAATCACCTTCTTATTATCAATCTTTTTTAACTCTACAAAATGTTTCTCACTTTTTCCCATTTTCTTCTCCCTTATGTACTATTTTCCCTCTGGTGTCAATACATTTTGTTCTGACGTTTTGCGGCTTTCTTCTTTTGACAGATACATCACCTCTCCAGGTTCCAACGACAGCGCAGGAGCGCCAAGAGAGCGGATCTGCCACCCCTCGTTTTGCTGACAAAGCGTATATCCTGTGAGATAATTTTTCCCATTATATGAATACAAGCCGGCATATTCTCTGATGTGCTCCGGATTTTCTAAAGATGCAATCGGAATCACTTTGATCAGATCCAGATAGACCATATTTCCAGGATTTAATTTTTCTCTTAACTGATTCAGCTGCTCTTCACTTTTATCTTGAAAATGAACATCTCTTACCCCTAAAAAACCATACAGCATTTTTTTCAGATCTTTCGCATTCTCACCCTGTTTTTTCAAGATTTCCACTGACGTATCCTCGCTTTTTTTCACGGTTTCCATTGCCAGTGCTTTCGTAAGATTTCCTTTCTGAATGGCATAGATAAACTGTTCGATTGCTCTTTCCGGCGTCTTTTCTGTTACCGGCATGGTCTGAAAATAATTTGCTCCTGCCAGCTTATCTGGCAATTTATACACTTTTTGGGGCTCTTGTGCTCCTTCTGCCGGTTTTACTGCCTGTTTCTTGTTTTCATATAAAAGTCCTGGCTTTAACGAATGTATCTTCCAGTTTTCATCATACCTTACTGCCGTAAATTCCAATAAAAATGGAGTATTCCCGGACATTACCAGGATTTCCAGTTCCTCTGCTTCCTGTGCTGCCAGACATTCTGCAAGTTGTTCCTCTTGTTCTCCCTGGGATTTCTCTGTGATATCCACTACTTCTAACGTTTCAACCTCTGGAAGCTCCTCACAGATCTGTTCAAACTGTCGGATATATTCTGCTGTCATTTCTGCCGATGTCAGTGGAAAATAGTAGGCATAATCCGATGTTAAAGCCGGCAAATCTGTCAACGTTGCTTGTGGAACAGCTCTGGCTGTTTTTACAAAAGCCATCTGCAGTGCTGTTTCGTCAATTGCAAACCCACGCAGCGCCATATCAATATTGTTTTTTTTCAATGCGCTTAACACATATAACGCTGCATCCTGCGCATCAGAAAAAGAATCTATTTTACTTTCTTTTTTCAAACTCTGTGTCTCATTTAAAATCTGCCCTTCTTCTTTTTCTGCCTGTCTCCGCAGTCCTAAAATCAACACCCCCAAAATTAAAATTCCGGCAATGTTTAAAAGAAAAGGCCATTTTTTCCAAATTTTTCTCATATCCTCTCTTTTACTCCATTCCTTCTTTTTTGTATACGCCTTCTTCCGGTTTCTGCAAAAAGAATCCATAAAAACGGATTATACGATATATCTATCAAATGCTGTTCCATAAGACTCTGAAACGCAATCATCGCAAGGATCCATAAAAGGACCCAATCTTTTTCTTTTCTGGCCCGAAATCCGATCATTCCCCATATGATAAGGATCACAATAAAAATAATCAGTCCATACTGCAGTAAGATTGAAATGTAAGAACTATCCAAAAAGAAATAATTCGCAGGTGTCTGTGTACTGCCTCCATTTCCCTGCATCGGAATATACTGTCCAAATATGGAAATGCCATAAACTTCGATTCCTTTTTTAGAAAACGAAAGTCTTTGACTTAGAATGGAATCCAATTTCATGAACAGGGCACTTCCTTTTGTATAGAGCACGGATAAGATTAAAATTCCTCCTGCACAGATCGTGCCCGCAGATGCCAACAATGCAGAAAACCACGGAAACATCTGATACTCTTTTCCTTTTTTTTCTGCAAATTGCTTTCTTATTTTTGTATATCCAAGCACTGCAGCTGTCAGCCAGATACACAACGCATTGGTCCTTGCTCCGGAAAAGAGATACACTGCCCCTCCGATACAAACAGCCACTGCCAGTTCCACATACTTTATGTTCTGCCTTCTTAAATAAAAATAGCAAAGCAACAGAAAGAATACATGTGCTCCAAAATCTGTCGGATAGCCAATTCCAAATGCCATTCTCGCCATTCTTCCGGGCTGTTCATACGTCAGATTCTCGATCACTCCGGCCAGAGAGGCTCCCATTGTAACAACCAATGCAGTTCCGATTGTCACCATATAAACCCGGAGCATTTTTGCCGTCTCAATTCCTTTTGCACCTATGATCAAAATCAACGTGTCCAAAAGAATCTCCTGCCCATTTCTGTTTTTTACTGCCAGAAACACAACAATCAGAAAAAACACACTGAACAAATCCATCCACTCATATTTTTTTCGTTCCAGACTGAACCGCAACAAGATCAGAGCAATCATCACCGATCTGATATCGCCCACGAAAAATTCCGGCCAGACTATATGAAATGTCGTTGTCCACATAAAAAAGTAAAGACAAAACATGGCAAATACTGCCAGATATACATTCTCTAATATTATTTTTTTATCTTCAAGTAATCCTTTTTTCATCCTTTTCCCCATTCTATTGATCGTACTGCCCACATTCTTCTCTTATCTATTTTTTCCTGTAACGATACGGATTCCAGAATTTATGATCTCAGATACAAACGGTTCTTTTAGCAGAAACAATACTGCTGTATATACACCGAAAAAGAGAACCGCAGAGACGGCCAACAGGAAAAATATACTTAGATGACACCATATTTTCACCGGGAACATCACAAAGGACGCGATCAAAAGTGCGATCAAAATTTTCCAAATCTGTACCTGTCTGATATAATCCCACAGTACCTTTCTCAAAAACCAGCATTGCAGCAAAAGCACCATTCCTTCTGCCAGCAAAGTGGACACAGCTGCCCCACTTGCAGACAACGCAGGAATCACAATCAGGTTCAAAGCAAAATCTAAAATTGCACCGCCCCAGATAGAATACATGACTTCTCGTTCTCTTCCATTTGGAGTCAAAATCTGAATTCCCGTCACATTCGAAAGTCCGATCAGCAATACTGTAGGCATTAAAATCATCATCGGCTCTACCGAGGGAAGAAACGCTTCCCCTGAAAGCAACAGAATCGATTCTCTTGCAAAAATGCTGAAATAAACCGTCACGGCACTTGCTGCAACAAATACAAAACGAAATGCTTTTCCTACCATGAGTTGAAACGCCTTTTGATCTGCTGTTTCGATATAATAAGAGAGCCTCGGCAGTAGTACCGTTCCCAGAGAGGTCACACACGTCACCAAAACCGTTTTCACCTTAATTCCTGCATTGTAATACCCAACTGCCGTATTATCCTGCAAAAACCGAAGCATCACAACATCCAGATTTAAATAAATACTTGCACCTGCTGACATTGCAAAAAATACCAGAATATGCTTCAAATGTTTTTTGAACTGATAGGTTCCCGTCTTTCTGAATGTAACGAACTTTCTCAGTCGGAAAAAGTTTAATAAGTAGGAACCAAATGATGCAATTACATAGACTCCTCCATAGATCTGATAATCTGAGGAATCCCTGACCAGTAAAAACATCAGAACCATTCCCAGCAATTTAAATAAAATGGAACAAACCGTAATATAAGAATATTGTTCCAATGCATTGTAAAGCCATTGAACTCCAATGGTATTTAAACCAATCCCAAGTCCTACGATCAGAAGCAATGTTCTTTCCTGTGCAAATTCCGGTATTACAAATAATGCGAGCAAAAATACCGCGTATGTGATCAATGTTGTGATACCACTGATAATTAACAATTCCTGTACTGTTTTGGAGAGTTTTTCTTTATGATCCCGCACAATGGCACATGCGCGGACTCCATAGGTAGGGATCCCCAATGCTGCAAACATCGTAAAATACGTCACTACTGACGTAGCAAATGCGACTTTCCCACTGCCTTCTACCAGAAGTACTCTGGAAATATAAGGAAACGTAATCAATGGGAAAATAATCCCCGCTACTGTCAGAATGGCATTCATAATAAAGTTGTATTTGACAGAATGTATTTTCATTTATTCCTCCATATGGTTTCGTCTTTTTCCCAGTTTCATGATCATCCTGTATCCCCGGAATCCTGTTTTTCTCAAAACTCTCAATGTTCCGCTTTCTGCCCCTGAAAGTTCATAGATTTTTCTGCTTTTTTCTTGAACCTGCTGATCAAACTTCTGAAATATAGAGCGTATTTCTGTATTTTCTACAGGAAAACTCAAAAAAATCGTAATCTGATCCCCGATCATCTGTGCGATCCGCTTTGCAATATAGGCACATTTTTTTGTGTCATCACATTTCATCCGATAAGATTCAAAAAATTCAATCAGTCGCAGGATCACATCCATATGGTCCTGCATATGCTTCTGATATCCCTGAATGCTGACACTTTGAGAAATTCTTGCCAGGCGGTACATATATACACACATCGGATAATAGGTCACACGCTCTACATAGGGAACCGGAAACAATACATACTCCACATCCACATAAAATCGATGTTCATCCAGGCGGATTTTGTTCTCTTTTAAAATACTTGTCCGGATAATGAGTGCATGCATTGGAATCTGCACCAGATCTGCAATCTCCTGAAAAGACCACTCTCTATGCTCCATACTATCCAGTTCCGGAAACGACTTTCTCACCCGTTCTCCCGTATTGTCATACACTTCACAATAGTCTGTTATTACATAATCTGCCTGACATCGCCTGAGTTTCTCTACCACATTTACGAATGCCTCTGTGTCTACCCAGTCATCTCCGTCTACAACTTTAAAAAAAGTGCCTCTGGCCTGTTCAATCCCACAATTTATCGTAGATCCATGTCCTCCGTTGCTTTTCGAAATAACCCGGTAAGTCCGGGGATATTGTTCTTCATACTCTTTTCCGATTTTTGCAGTATCATCTGAAGATCCATCATCTACCACAAGAACCTCTATCGCCTCTAAAATCGCTTTGTGATTCAACGATTCTAATGTTTGTCTTATATATTTTTCCACATTGTAGGACGGAACCACCACAGTTAATACTTTCTCCATTATTTATCTCCTGTCACTTTGTTTCTCATCTGATCCAGTTTTTTTCGCAGATTGGACAGCACGCACATTCCCACATAGCATCTGTGATTTAACAGAGCCAGCAGTATTTTATCTTTTCTGCTGAGTTTCATAGAAATATACGGATTCTGCTTCCAGTTTGGAAATTCCTCTTCCAGACAGACTCTCCACGTTTTTAAACAAGGATTCGCCCTGTCCTTTAGCACAATTTCTTTTGATGGAACAAAATATAAATGTTCAAAATACAAATATTCCAGTTCTTTTTCATATTGCTTTTCTGCTCCCTGGAGTCTCAAAAAGTCTCTCACATCTTTCAGCGCCGCTTTTCTGTTCTGCCAACTCTTTTCAAATGCGCCGCTGCGCATAATGGAGCCGTCTCTGAGCACATAAAAATACAGCGGGGTACTTTTCAGATAAACCACACATCCTGCTTGCTGCAGCATTCTGGGAATTACTGATAAATCTTCAAAATTTCTTCCTGTCGGATATAAAATTCCTGTGTCGTTCCAGAAACTCCGTCTATAAAGTTTATTGCATGCAGACGGTGTGATCAGAAGAAGTTCCGGGTTCTTTCCTGCAGAAAGTTTCTTTCCCGCCTGCAGGGAACACGACCTGGTGTCTTTACGTCCACTGCACATTTCTATTTCCTGATAATCAAATACAACCATATCTGCATCATTTTGTTTTGCACAGAAAACTGTTTTCTCTGCCAGTTCTTTATCTGCATAATCATCTCCGTCTACGAATAAAAGATACTCTCCTCTGGCGATTGCAATTCCTGCATTTCTTGCATCACTAAGTCCGCCATTTTTCTTATGGAGTACCCGGATTCTTTGATCTGTCTCTGCATACTGATCACAAAGCTGCCCGCTTCGGTCTGTAGATCCGTCATCTACCAGAATCACTTCGATCGCAGATTCTGTCTGATCCAGTAAACTCTGGATACATCTCTCAATATAGGCTTCCACATTATAGATGGGAACGATAATACTTACTACAGGCATATCCATGTTTTCATTTGTCTCCTTTGATTTTCCAATGTATAACAGTTCATCTGTTCTGTCATCCTCACACATTCTCTTTCACACTGTGCAGACTGCAGGATTGTTTCTGCCCATTTTCCGGGAGATTCTTTCAGACTGATAAACGTGCACTGCTCCTGGATCTGAACTTCTTTCGTGATCGTATCGCTGAAAATACAGGGAAGTTTCATACACTGTGCCTCGACACCTACCAATGGAAGCCCCTCAAATCGAGACGGAAGCACAAACACATCCATTCCCTGATAATAATATTCCGGATTTTCTGTTTGTCCCAGAAATCGTATCTGTTCTTCTAATCCCGCTTTTCTTGCAAGATCACGGACTTTTTTCTCTGTTTTCCCCGTTCCAAGAAACCACATCTGTATATCGGGATACCGTTTCACGATTTCTTCCATGATCTGTATCAAAAACTCCTGGTTCTTTTGGTAACAAAAATTTCCTACGTGCCCGATGATCCGTGTATTCTCTTTTGGAACCTGCATTTGCTTTCGCACCTGACAGCGTACCGCTTCTTTATATTGATATTTCTTCATATCTACTGCATTATAGATGATCTGAAATGCTTCAGATTCTACAATCTTTTTCGGATACATCCAATATCCCGCTGATTTAGAACAGGCGTAATGCCTGGTTCCCAACCGAAAGAAAAACGTCTTACAAATATGATGCAGCATATCGTAAATCATCCTTTTTTTTGCATTTTCGCAATCATTTCCCCCGGAATGACTGTGAAGGATCACTTCCCTTACCCCACTGTCTTTGGCTGCTTTTGCCCCGATGAAATCAATGGCGGTAGAAATATTCAAATATACAATATCATATCTGTTCTGTTCCATGATTTTTCTTGTCTGCTGATATTGTGCCAGAGGATGCCATAAACTTGGCACCGGAAAAACCCGGCTTTTATATTTCTCCAGTTTTTTCTTCAGCTTGTCCGAATCCCGGTCACTTAAAAAATCAATCTGCATTCCTTCTTCCCAGACCTGTTCCACAAAACGAAGCAGATAGCGGTCTATTCCCCCTTTGCTTCCATCCATTATATAGCCGACCAGTATTTTCTTCATATCCTTTCACACCCTTTATTCTTCCGTCTTCTTTGTATTCTGGTAAACCTGATGCATCAGATATCCGCTGAACGTCCAGAATAAAAATGCGCCTGGAGAATTGGTATAAAACCCTTCCAGCAAAAATATCATGGCGACACAGATCATCCCGATTCCACATAACAAAAGCAATTCATAACTTCTGTGTTCTGTCTTCCCAAATCCCTTCCGGAGATATCGCACAAAGTAGCCAAATGTAAGCACAAGAATTACAACTCCGATGGATCCCTGATACACCAGAACATTGATCAGCTGATTGTGTAAATTATGGTAATCTCCCTGGGAGTTCTGTATGATATATGTGCCTTTTACCTGTTCTTTTGCATAGTCAACCACTGTAGAATAACCCGTTCCGTACACAGGGGATGTCTTCCAGATTTCCAGTCCGCTTTTCCAAAGTGCAAGTCTTCCATTGCTGAGGTCTGACTCTAAATTTTGTTCTCTCTCACTTTGTATGGTCTGTTTTGGCTGCACCGTCTCTTCCTTCTGTATCGTCTGTACAGTTTGCATATCTGCCGTTTGCTTCTGGTAAAATATACTTTGCAGTTGTCTGGTCCCTGCAAAAAATATCAGAACCATAACAAGCGCAATGCCGCCTCCTGCCAAAACAGCTCTCCAATTTCTTTTTGTCTTTTTTCTGCTCATCTGATCAAGTACCAGAAACATTCCCATTCCTGCACACAGCATGATCTTCCCTGTTCTTGAATCAGAAAAACCAATATACAAAAGAGACAGTACAATAGATACCAGATAACTATATCTCCACCATTTTTTTACCTTCCAAAAATAATATCCTGCGATCCATACGCAAACAGCATAAAATACAGCTCCATAATTGGGATCCGTATAGATTCCCCATAATCTTCCCCAATGATATCCGGATAACATGACCTCTCCATCTGCTGTCGTCCATTTCAGAGAAATTCCCTGCACAAGCTGATACAAAGACAGTACTGCTGCAATCATCCCATATCCCAGTGCGATATGCGACAAAATTCCAAATTCTTTTTCATAGGATGCTTTACTTCTATTCAAATTACAAGTATATAAACATCCAATCTGGAACGCCAGCCAGACTGCCCACTTAAAATTTTCAGAAATCCCATATTTTCGATTCATAACTGCAGAAAACAGAAAACTCAGCACAAACAGTCCCAACCAAAACAATCCCGGCATATGAATGTAACTTTTCCAATCTGCCAGCCTGAAAAAAAGCAGCACAACGCCAACGATCAAAACCAGTTTTACAAAAACGGACTGCACAGAAGACGCGTAAATAAACGGACAAAATGAACCTGCCGCAAATAAAAAGTACACAATTTTGAACAGTAATTCTATTTTTATTTCATATCGTCGTAAGACTTCCATTGTGCATTACCTCTTTGCTTTGACTTTTGAATATATGACGGGCATTTGTTCTCTCACAAGATAAATCCCCCTCCCCATCATCAGACATCCCCAAACACTCTTCCATTGAAGTATCTTTAAAGCAATTTTCAGACTAATACTGTCAAACGCTTTGGCATCTGGGATCAGTTCCTGAAATAATGGTCGGAAAAACAACTCTCTGCACCATTGCTTCCGTTCTGACAATGACAAATTTGCCTCTTTACTGCAGTTTCTCACCAGCGCTGAAAGAATATATCGGCCATACAGCCCGCCAAGTGCCGCCCTCACTTCCTGGTCGTCCATCTGCCACTTTTGATATTGTCTGAAGATCATATCGATCCGCCACTCATGCAGCTCATAATAATTCTCTACAAATTTGTTGGTCAGATTGGATTCCACTCGCTTTGCATAATGATACGGTGTAATATCCAGCAAATTCATGGTTTCAATATCCATGCAATACTCTACATTGAATTTAATATCTTCAATCAGTTTTACATCCGTATACTTTAACTTCTGAGATTTCAACCGATCCAAACGATAAAATTTGTTCCAGGCATATCCATATAATGTCTGCTGCTCCAAATGGATCATCTCCTTTCGGATGTCTTCTGCTCTGGTAAAAATTTTCTTTTGAGGACAAATCCGATGCGTATACTGCAGCGTTCCATTTTGATCATAGTATTCTTCCCACAATCCAAACACGACAACCTCAGCAGCGTTGATTTCCAACGATTCTGCCACCTTTTGCATCAACTGAGATTCTGCCCAGTCATCCGGATCCATAAACCAGATATATTCCCCGCATGCTTTCTGGATTCCGGTATTCCTTGCCTCACTGAGTCCTCTGTTTTTCTCGTGATGGATTACTTTGATTCTGGAATCCGTTTCTGCAATCTTTTCTGCAATCACAGCGCTCTTGTCCGGAGTGCAGTCATCTACTACGATCAACTCCCATTCTGCAAATGTTTGTTCCTGAATGCTCTGAATTGCATGCTCTATATATTTTTCCACCCCATATGTCGGCATTACGACACTAAATACCGGTTTCACTATTTTTCCTGCTTTCTCTGACATTTTCCTGCTTCAATCAATTTGCGGATCATTGTTTCAATCTTTTCATAAGATACCGGACGGTCAAACTGCTCCTGCGCAACTTTTCTTGCCTGGATCCCCATTCTGATTCTGCCTTCATGATCCTGATATAATTGTTCAACCGCATCTGCCAGTTCTTTTACATTCTCTGGTTCAATATTGATTCCAAATCCATCCCGCTCTACCTTGCTGCGAAATTCCGCACTCATACAAGTATTGATCATGGGCTTCCCTGCTGCCAGATAATCTCCAATCTTGGTGACAATACTCTGCGGCGCTTTGCGTACAAAAGAATTTACCAGAAGATCTGACTTCACCAGATATGCTGCCATTTCTCCATAAGGGACATAACCGACAAATTCTACATTTGTAATCTGCTTTTCTTTGACCAGATGTTCCAGTTCTTCTTTTTCAGGACCGCCGCCCAAAATCTTAAATACAATTTCTGCTCTGTTTCTTTTTTGCAGTTTTTCCGCTGCAAGTATCATCGTTTTGATATCATAACTTGTTCCTATCGTTCCTGCATAAGATACCCAGAATTCTCCGGGATTTTTTTTGATTTTTGATTCATTTTCACCGGCTTCCCGGTCAAATTGTGCAATGTCATTTCCTACATATACAGTTTCTTTTAAAACTTTCTGCGGCTGATTCAAAAAAGGTCTGTCCCTGTATTCATCGGAAGTTCCTATCACTCCCGATACAAGAGCATACACTTTTTCTGCATCTCTCTTGAGTGGATAAAACAAAAGATTGCTGACGACTGGAAGATCCAAAACCATGCGCATTGCTTCGGGCCAAAGATCATTCACATCTGCCACAAAAGGGATTCCTTTCTCTTTTGCATACTTTGCCGCAGAAAGAGCCACATCATTTGGTGGGATTTCTGCATAGATCAGATCATAATCCCCTTCCTTTTCCAACAACTTTTTCAGGTTTTTTGCCGCAATCCTGTGACTTCGCACTCTTCTGAGATCTACATTTTTCCGGTATCCCGGCTCATAAATAAATTTGATTCCAAAGGGATAACACTCTCTTTTGACAGCTTCGAGATTTCGCTGCTTCTTTTCCCAGTGCTGAAAGGTAGTTGTGATCAGATCTACTTCATATCCTTTTTGTGCAAGAAACTCACAAAGATATCGAAATCTTGTATATCCTTTTTCTCCCTCAAGTTTTACTCCCATTGTAATCACTGCTACTTTACTCATTTTTATTCCTCATCTGTACCATTATCTTAAGACCGCTGCCACTGTCCTTACCATCAGTTTCAAATCTCTCCAGATTCCAAATTCCTGGATATATCTCAGGTTATATTTCATTTTTTGCGGCAAAATATACTCTACATAAATTTCATCCGCACTTTTTCCCGTCTTGCACTGGTAAGTACTGATCAATTCATCCTCATCCTTAAACAAAATACTTGCACAGGAGGTAATACCCGCTGGAAGCAGCAAGGTTGCCAGCATTTCTTCTGAATACTGCGCCACATATTTTTCTACCTCCGGCCTCGTTCCCACAAAACTCATTTCCCCGGTCAGAATATTAAATAACTGCGGCAGCTCATCCAAACGGCATTTTCTCAAAATCTTCCCCATTCTGGTCACACGTCTGTCTTCACTGACCGTTACCAATGGACCCTCCTGATCTGCTCCTTTGACCATTGTTCTGAATTTGAAAATACGGTATACTTTTCCATATTGTGTCACCCGGTTCTGTCTGTAAAATACAGGCCCTTTTGTATCTAATTTAATCCCCAGTGCGATCAGCAGCATCACAGGGGATAAAAGAACGGTTAAAACAAATGCTCCTGCAAAATCCAAAATCCGTTTCCATAAAATCTGCGCTTTTTTATGTTCCAATAATTCATAATATGGATAAATGGCATTATTTTTCATCGAATCCGGCAGTTTTTCCCATGATATCATGACTCACTTTTCCTCAATATCTCTGTAAATTTTTCAATCACGTACTCTACCTGCTCATCACTTAAACAAGTATGGAGCGGCAGTGTGACTTCATTTTCGAACATCTGATATGCATTTGGATAATCTTCTATTTTAAATCCCATATTTTTATAAGCCGTCAGAAGCGGCAATGGTTTATAATGTACATTGGCCGTAATCCCATTCTCTGCAAGACGCAAAATTATCTCATTACACTCTTTTCTTGTCTTTCCGATCAGTCTTGTTAAATATAAGTGTCCATTTGAAACATGATCCTGACCGTAATGATCCAGCACTTGTACCGGAAAGGAAGCAAATGCTTTGTTATATGCTTCAATGATCTGCCTCCTGCGACTTAGGATTGCAGGATATCGCTTTAACTGTGACAGGCCGATTGCTGCCATAATATCTGTCATATTACATTTATAATATGGCGCGATGATATCGTATTCCCATGCCCCTGCTTTTGTCTTCTCAAATGCATCCTTGGATTGTCCATGCAGCGAAAGCAACATAAATTCTTTATAAAGTTCCTCTCCCGTAATCCCGGATTGTTCTACTTTTTCTGACCACACAAGCGCTCCGCCTTCCGCTGTGGTCAGATTTTTTACTGCGTGAAACGAATAACATGTAAAATCAGCAATCTGTCCGCACATTTTTCCCTGATATGACGCACCAAATGCGTGGGCTGCATCTGCCATGATCAAAATCCTGCCTAATTTTTTCTGCCGGCTGTTTTCCGGACAAAATAACATTCGCTTTTCTTCTGCAATTTGAAAAAGTTCCTCATATTTACTGTATACGATTCCCGCAAGATCTACGCCGATAATCGCCTTCGTCCGCTCTGTAATTGCATTTCTTACCTGCTGCGGATCCATCTCATAGGAATTCGGCAGTGTATCCACCAGAACCGGTATTGCCCCTGTATGGCAGATTGCACTGCAGGTCGCAGTATAGGTGTAAGCAGTTGTGATCACTTCATCACCTTCACCGATTCCCATGACACGCAGTACCATTTCCATACATGCTGTTGCTGAATTCAAACATACTGCACGAACTGCTCCGACATAATCTGCAATTTGTCTTTCAAACTCTTTCGTTCTCGGTCCGGTCGTGATCCAGCCGCTTCTAAGCGCTTCTGTCACTGCCTGAATTTCCGGTTCTTCTATATCCGGCGGCGAAAATGGTACATTCATTCTTTTACTCATAATTTCCCGCGCTTTCCTTTCTTTTCTTAACTTTACCGGGCAATTTCTGAATCAGAAAATGTCTGCCCCTCCTTTACTGCAGCAATCGCACTCTGGATCGCTGCTACAGAATTTGGATCCGGCTGTGTTACATATAACGGGGTTCCCGGCATAGAAAAACATTCCTGCGTATCTCCTGTTCCCTCTGCAGACATCGACTTGATATTCCATGCCGCTCCTTCTGCAAGCTGATTCTTGATCAGTGTCTGAATCTGCTCCGTTGACATATTGGTATCCACATTTCCGCTCAGGCTGTTCAGTAAACCGTTTGCTCCGGTCAGGATTGCCGGTGAAATTGCTTTTTTGATCATGGCTGTAATCACCGCCTGCTGATTTCTTCCTCGTTGGAAGTCACCGCCATCCACATTTTGTCTTTCTCTTGCAAATGCCAGCGCCTGCTCGCCATTCAGATGATTTTCTCCCTGCACCACATTGAATACCAGTCCGCTGTCTTCACTTGTTGTAAATGCCTGTTCTGAAACAACATCTACACCTCCGAGTGCATCTACCATCTCTACCAGTGAGGTAAAATTCACTCTCGCATAAAAATCAATGCCTGTATTGTACAACTGTCCCAATGTCGCCATGGAAGCATCCACTCCGTAAATTCCTGCATGTGTCAACTTGTCTCTGATCTCGCCTGAAATTCCCGGAATCTGTACATAATAATCCCTTGGTGTTGTAACTAAAAGAACCTGATGTGTATTTGGATTTACTGTTGCCAGGATATTCACATCACTTCTGCTGTTTGTTTCAATGGCTCCATACACATCGATCCCGCTGATGTAAACGGTAAATGTCTCATCCTTAACCTCAACTTGTGCCGCTTTATTTTCAACTTTGGATGTTACTTCATAAGTATAAATCACTTTGAATGTTTCCTGCTCTTCTCCAAGCCCCTCTTCCAACATCTGACTATACGCATCATTGTAAACGATCGCCTGCACTTCTCCTCTGTGCAGAGCTGCTGCCTGTTCTGCTACACTGCTGTACTCCATGGTCGCAATCGAAGCGCCCAGTTTTTCATTGATATCATTTACTGCCGCTTCCACATCCGAGCGCTGCATACTATATTGGACTCCAAACTGGTAAGCTGCTGCATCTTCCAGCTTTTCTGCAGGATCAGACTCTTTCACAGCCACAACCATTTTGGTAACCTTTGTACTTCCGCCACTGATATCTTTGATCACATCTGTTGTCTTGAAAATATAATAAGATCCAAAAATCAAAACCATACTCAAGATACAGCTGATCAGTTTCCCTGTAATTCCTTTCTTTTTAGAAAGAAGCTGTGTGGACACTAAAATGACAAACACAAGCAGCAGCACCAGTCCAATCATTCCGATATATTTTGCCGGCAACATATTCATCATCCCAAGTGCAGCAAAAAATACAACGGAAGCAATCAGCTGTACTGCACATATACACAATCCTATTTTTTTGCTAATATTATTCATTTTTCTGTCCTTTCACCTTATCACACTCTCTGTTCTTTAGTTCCAGATAAACTCTGTCTCCCAAACATCGACTCCGGAATCTTCAAATACTTGTTTTAATCGCTTTCTCAATTCTTCTCTCGTTACTCCCTTTTTCAGGATCATCTGCAAAAAACCACCGCCTCCTGCTCCTGAAATAAACCTTCCGTCGATCATGTCCTCGCAGGATGCAAAAATCTGATCGATACAGGTATTCGTAGACCCTGCATCCAGCATTTTAGATACTTCCCAATGCCTGTTTAAAAGTTCTGCAAAGGCATCTACATTCCCCTGTTCCAATTCAAACCGCATCAATACTGCCAGATGTTTCATTTCTTTGAGTGCCTCAATCGACTCTCGTCTTCCACCGATATAATTGCCGACCACCTCGCGCAGCAGATTTCTTGCCAGTCTTCTCTGCCCTGTATAAACTAAGACAAATCGCTCCTGCAATTCTTGTCTGGTTGCTTCGTCAAGCTCCAGATATTCTACTTTTAATTTTTGATCTGCCCCCGGACGGGAAGTAATGTATTTTACCCCTGGAGTCAATCCTCCTACCTGATCCTGCCAGCCGCCTCCGGTACTCATAATCTGTTCCATATCCAGGACCAGTTCATAAATCTGACTTTCTGACCAGTGCTGCCCCAGAAACTCTCCGATTGCTCGCACACATCCGCTGGAAAGAATACTGCTTGTCCCAAGTCCGGAACCTTTTGGTACATTGCAAACTTTCGTTGACAAATAGAATCCACTTCCAAGCTCTTTTAAAATTTGGGATAAGTCTGCTTTTTCATGCAATGGGATCACTCCACATGCGATCAATGCTGCTTTGTGCAGCGCAAAGGAATCATATGGATTATGGCAGTCCTGAATTTCCTCTACCGTTTCTGCTTTCCCATATGCATGAAAATCTAAACTTGCAAATTCAATTCGATGCTCTGGAATTTTTTTAATTTCTACCTCGATTGGCTTTTCTCCTTTTAATACAATCGAAGCATTCAGGACAACTCCGCCATTTTCATTACAATATGGAGGTGTATCTGTCCATCCGCCGCCCCAGTTGACACGCACCGGAAGTTTTACTTTTACTGCTTCTTTGGCAATCTGATATTTTTTATGGTATCCTGCCACATGATTCTGACACAGCACCTTCTGTATTTCTCCAAAACATTTTTGTTCGATCAAATCATAGGAAACCCCTGAAAATGTAACGGAGCGATATTTCATAGAACGTGCAACTGCATAAAGTACTCGGATTTTTTCCGAAAACTCCATTTCCTCTACCCGTTCCATTAAAATTTCATATTGCTTCTCGCTGATCTCGCCTTCCCCAAAAATTTTAAGAGCGGAAATATAATCCTCGCGTTTCTTCAATGCTTTTAAAAAGCGCTCAACCAGTACTCTGTTTTCCAATTCCTCTTTCCACTCTACAAATTGAGTCGTATCCCCTTTGGCAAAAGATTCGCACAGACTGTATCGTTTTCTTTTCTGCCATTTATGCACTTCTTTTTTATCCGCTTTTTTACAGCTCATTTTCCACAAAAGCAACGCTTCTTCTGCTGCTTCCTGCTGTGTCAAATGTGCAGAATATAATTTCGCATTCCACAGAGAATGGTCTGTTGTTTCCCACAGATCTTCTGTTGATAGCTGATTGTCCTGCAAAAATGACTGTAACGTTCCACCCAGAAAGCTTCCATTCTCTTCCAGGGTCTTTTTCGGATTATCCAGCACTCCATAGGTACGTACGATATAAGCATTTTGCTCTCTCAGAAATACGCCATGCCATACCGTATCTTTAGGTACTGTAACATCCTTTACTATCATTTGTGATACGATTGCCCCACTCCTGATCACCGTATTCCCAGACAGCCAGCTTCCCTCAATATATGTACCTTCTTCCAGCTCCACGTCCGCTTCCACAAGACCATCGTGGATCGCACAGCCTTTCATTTCGATGTTGGTGAATACATTTGCACTCCAATCCAGAAATTCATAATCCTGAATTTCTTCTGTCAATAATTTCAGTAACTCTCTTGTAGTCCCAAAGTGAATAAATTCTGCCGGAGAAAGGCAGATTAACTTCATCCGGAATTCACACAACGTTTCCCATATCTTTTTCCTGCATTGGCGCAGTTCCTCGCAAAACACACCTTCCGGCTGCTCCTTATAATACTGTTCTAATGTGGAATCCGAAGCCAGCGGGTAGAGAAAATCTCCATAAAAACTGATCCGTGATTTCTCATTTACAAACAACCGATACTTTTCTTCATTCACAATCCCATGATCCGAAATCAGAGAAAACAGGGCTGACACCAGTTTCGCATCACACAAAACCGCTCCTGTATCCAAATCTACATTTCCCTGCTCATTAACCGCTCCCAGATCGATCAGTGTCTGCGTGGACTGTTTGTGTAAAAACTTTTGCACATGATCCGTCCCATCATTTAAAAACACACCATGATCCTTCCCAATTTCCAGCGGTGATTTCATAGAAATTGCAGCAGCGCCTGAAAACTGGGAATCAATCTGAAGCGGATTAAATAACAGCAGTACATCTCCTGACAGCACCAGCATTCCTTCTTTAAACCTGGAAGGCACCCCTGCCATTCCGATCAGAAATTCATCAAATAAAGTGGAGCCCCTTCCATCTGGCAGTTCTCTTGGAACCGGAGAAAACAATTTTCCACATATCGAATATTGAGGAACTCGTTTACTGTCTCCTCCGGAATGTATCACCAGAATCCGTTTTCCGTAAAAATTTCCACAAAATCCTTCTTGTTCCGAAAGAGTTCTCAGTACGTGTAAGGTTGCTCCCCCTGACCCCACTCGCTTCCCCTGCGGATCCGGGATTACCAGGAATTTTGTGGTTTCCGGCAGTACTTTTTTCTCTCTTCTATATTCAATCTGTTTTTCAAATGATTTTCCCTGCTCTTCATTGGATGCAGTTAAGATAATATAATCCCATTTTGGAAAACTTGCTTTTAGAAGACTCCTTTGATAATCCTCCCATGCATCCAGATAACTTTGCCTTAAAAATAGATTTTTCAATCTTCTATATTTATTCAGCTGATTTTTCATTTATTTTGCTCCTTTTCCACCGAACACACCAAATACTGTCTTTACTAAAATTTTCAAATCCAATCCCAGTGACCAGTTATCAATATATTTCAGGTCAAGTGCCAAAACTTCTTCAAAATCTGTAATATCACTTCTTCCTGTTGCCTGCCACATTCCTGTGATCCCCGGACGAATACTCAATCTTCTTTTATAAAATGTTTCATATTGTTCAAATTCATCCAAAGTTGGCGGTCTTGTCCCGATCAGACTCATATCGCCTTTTAGTACATTCCAAAACTGCGGAAGCTCATCAATGCTTGTCTTTCGGATAAATCTCCCCACCTTTGTAATACGTGGATCATTTTCCATCTTAAACATCAGCCCTGTCATTTCATTTTGTGCCATCAATTCTTTTTTTCTCTCTTCTGCATCTTTATACATGGAGCGGAATTTATACATTTTAAACTTTCTTCCATTCAGCCCCACTCGGATCTGTGAAAAGAAAAGTGGACCCGGTGATTCCATGAGCAGGATGGGCGCCAGAAAAACGGTTACCGCTCCTGTAATGATCAGTCCCACAACCGCGCCTGCAATATCCATTGTCCGCTTGATCAATCTCATCTTTAAACCGGAAACGCTTTCCTTAAAGGTAATTACATAATAATCTCCCAGCATTCTCAATTCCTTGGATCTGCATTTTAAATTCACATCATAAATCTGCACATTTAGATTCACGGCGATTCCCATTGCTTCATATTGTTCAATTGCTTTGGCAACATGCAAACCTTCCGAATATGGAATATGAATAAAAATCTCATCTACTACTCTTTGCGTCACACAATCATACATATTGCCGTAATTTCCAAGTATCGGAATTCCACAATACTCTTTTCCAATCTCCGTATCCGGCGCATCCAGAAGAATTACCCCCTTCAGCAGATAATTCCACATCTTCTCTGTACTTAAACGCTTCTTGATCTCCTCCACATTTTCTGTCATCGTCAAAATCACTAACCGTTTTGTATTGATACTTTTTTTCGCATGGGGATTCAAAATTTAACTTGAACTAATTTTAGCTAATTAGAAATGTGCACAAAACCCTTGAAAACACTGGCTTTGTATTAGATTTGCTTTTCTTCTTTACATCTAATATTATACCATAAAAATAGCAAAAAGTGTAGTTATTTTTACCCGTTTTTATTGTTTTTTCTCTTTTTGTTAGACTTTCACAAATCCTAAGCTTCTTTACACACACTCTATCTTTCTACTTTTCAATATCCTTTCTACTTCTTCCTCATACCGTTGATCTGCTGTTTTCCATCCAATCGATTTTCGGTACATAGTATTGATCCAGTTCTCAATCCATTGAATTCTCTTTTTACTTTGTGCCTTTATTTCTGTGCCTTTCTGAATAAATCTTCGAATGATTCTATTGGTATTCTCATTCAACCCTCTTTCCCAGGAACTATATGGATGTGCATAGAATACAGAAACCCCTGCACGCTTTCCCCATCGATGCAATTTTGCAAATTCAGAACCATTGTCTGTTGTAATACTTTTAAAGATCAAGCTGAAATTGGGGACTTCTCTTTTTAGCTGATTCAGCACTTTATGTACACTGTTTACATTTTTCTTTGGCATTTTACGAATGATTTCTTTCCGAGTCATCCGTTCTGTCAGGGTAAGAAGCACTTTATCGTTTGTCTTTTTTCCAATGACACAATCAATTTCCCAATGTCCAAACTCCGTTTTTTCATTGATGATCTCTGGACGCTTCTCTATGCTTTTCCCTGTTAAACGTTTATGTTTTCTACAGTAGGTTTTTCTCTTTTGTTTACGTTTCACTTTTTCTGGTAGGTCGATATTTTTTACTTCGATTTCTCCATTCTCTGCATAACTGTATAAAGTATCTACACTTACCACTTCTTCCTGTTTAAATGCACCTGTTTCCAATGCCTCTGCTCTAGCTGCAGCAAAAGAGCGTTTCCCTTTTTTCACTTTTTCTTCTACATAGTGTAAGAATGCTGCGCAAGAATTGAGTTTTTTCTTGCGTCCACATCCCTTCCTGTGTTTTTTATATACGATATCCCCGGTATCCGGGAAATAGATTTCCAATTCTTGATATCCTACAACCTGTTTTACTGTTCCTCTTTTCAACTCGTTTCTGATTGTATTACTTGCCCTCTTTAATTTCTTTGCAATTTTATAAGGAGACCAACCTTCCTTATCCAGAATTGCTATTTGTCTTCTTTCCTCTATATTTAAGTGTGATCCTTTTTTTCTTGTTTCCATTTTTTCCTCTTTACTATACAGCTTGATCAGAAAAACCTTGACTTTTTTCACCATATCTGCCATAGTAAAGATGTTTCCGACATCTTTATTTATTATATGATGAATAAAGAAGATTAAAAGAGTCAGTTTCCGCTGACTCTTTTATTTTATCCGCTTATACTGTTTAACATTCTCTATATATTTCTATTTTTTTCTACTTATTATAAGTGAAAAATCCTCCTCACGTCAAATTTTTCTTGTGTTTTTCTATCTGGAGCTTTATAATGGAAACAAGCCGATTAAGGCTTTCAATCACAAAACGTAGTAAAAGATGCAGAGCAAGGCCTACCCCTTTACACTGCATCTTTTGCGTTGTTCCGAAATTCGGAACAACTCACTCTAACTATCGGCTACTATTCTGTAGCAAAAATGCTCTTTGATACTGATACATCTTTTCTGCCGGATAAAACATCAGGTGTTTCACCTGCTCTTCTGTCAGTCCTTTTTCCAGGCTCTCTATAATGATTTCCTTTTGTTCTCTGCTTAAAATTGTATGATAGCGTTCCATACAATCCAGAATGCTTCCTGACAGATCTTTCTCCTGTTTGTTTGTGTCCTTTTCTTCCTCTGTCGATTCCTGTCCTTCCATTTCCTGATATAGCTTCACGTCCTCTGGAAGTTCCTGCTGTTTTAACAGATCCACTCGCTCCTTCCTTACCTGACATTCTACTTGAAATGCCTTTGTTATCTCTTCTTCGGTGGGTTTTGGGTACTTCCGGAAATTCAGATAGAGAAATGCCTCTTTATCAATTTCCCGATAATAGATTGTGTCATCCTTTTTTGCCATCTCTTTGTACGCTTCACTTTGTTCTTTACTCAAAAATTGGATCTGTTTTTTCGTTTCAATTGTAAAATAGGTTCTTTGTTCTTCGTCAAATATAACTTTTACCGAGTGATGATATCCGTCTTCCCCAGCTAATTTCTCCATTTCCTTCCACCGTGGTGTCTGGAATGGAATTGCCTTTTGATCAAAAACCGGATATTGCCCCTCAATGAAAAGAATACAATCCTTCCGACTCATTCTTTTCACAGCCGCCGGTGTCATCAGACTTCTTCCTAATTTCTGATTCTGTATATTTGCATTTCCATGGGCTCCATAGGTACGGCCATCATTGCGTACATCAATGGTCATTTCCCCGATCAGTTCTGAAATAAATTTATGGGTACTCTTTGCAGCTGGCCCCGATCCCATATAAATAAGCACAGCACAGTTTTCTATAAAAATTTCCCATTTATCCTGTGGAAATAATGCTTTTGCCTGTGCGATCGACTGCAGAATCGGTACAATGGACATATTTCTTCCCCGGATCGTTCCCATCAACACTTCTGTCCTGGTTGGTTTCGGGCCCGCATAGAATTCATCTGCCCACAGTCTGACATGAATCGGAAGTGCCCCTCTATACTCGTGATCGGCTGCATGGATCAGTACATCAAACATGGTCGTATAAAACATGGAGATTAAAAAATTAAACGAAGGATCATTGTCCGGCATAACCAAAAACAACGCCGTCTTTTTCCCCGGGATTCCACCAGCGCCTGTTCCCAGGCTTTTGATGTCCATATCGTCTGCTTCCAGGATTCTTTTGATTGCAGGCACTTCGCAGAGACGCAGCATGGCATTTACCATCAAAATGACGCAGCTGACGGTTTCCTGGGCATCCATATTGCCTTTGAGTTTCCGATAATCACGAACCGGCGGATATTCTGCCCCATATTTTCTGGCAAGATCATCCATTTTCTCCTGTAATCGGGTACTGTTTTCTTCCGAGCCTGGCTGCATTTCTAAATTTGCCAACTGCAGAACCCTCGGCAATGTGGCTGCCTGATACTGTTCCGGATGCTCTTTTTTCTCCCGTTCTTGCCGCAGCCATTCATAGGAGAAAAGAGACATCAGATACAAGCTCACTGCCTGATCCCAGAAAGGATCTCCCTTCATCGCATCCGGCGGTTTTACCGCCTCCTGCAGATTGGTGATCAATTTTACCAATCCCACTTCATCCCGGATGTAAACAAAGGGATTCCAACGATCCGATTCTTCCGGATTGATCAGGTTAAACACTTTGATTGCAACACCTTGATTCTCTAAATATCTTCCTGTTTTTCTGAGGAGTTCTCCTTTGATATCCAAAAATACATTGGTCATCGATGCCAGAAGTGCATTGGGAATGACCAGTGAAGTCGATTTATAACTTCCGGAGTTCCCGATGACCAGCATATTCATGTTTGACAATTTTCCATTATCCACTGCCACATTTTGACTGAGCAACGTATTCTTTGTTTCATCTTTATTCATTAAGATTCGCTGGATTTGTTTGATGTCCGCCCACTGCTCAGATCCATACTCCACACCGATCTGTCGGTTGCGATAATAGTCCATAAGATATGTTACAATGCCAATCCATACAATCAGCGCAATCCCCATAAATGTAAAAGTCAGGTTGTTCCACCAGTTTTGAAGTGGGTGGAGAATCACATACAGCAGTTTCTCCTCCCAGTTTGCCAGTGTCACTCCATCTAATGTTGCCAAACCACTCAAAAAGTAGGAGATGACAAGCAATCCTACCAGGAGAGCTGCCAGCATCCCCCATGGCAATTTCCGCTTTTCTACCATACATTACATCCCCTTTCGTGGCATAGTTGGCAGTTTCTGTGGGACTTGTCCAGCCACTTTTTTGAGTGCTTCTTTTTGTACTTGTTCTGTCTGTAGCAATTCTTTCTTTTTAAACATACGATCCACTTTGTCATAGTTCGAAGCATATAGCTCAGAACCCGTTGGCCGATGATCCGCAGAAACAGGTTTTCCATTGGCATCCAAAAGGATCTGTTTCTCATTTTTTGCTAAAAAGGCAAGATAGGTTTTCCCACCATCCGTTTGAAACACCTGGTCTGTTGGCAAAACCAGGGTTCTCTCATTCTCTCCCCAGGTACCTGGAACTCGGCTGGCAAACATCCCTTTTGCCTCTACTTCCGGATTCTTTTCTCTGGCAATCCTGGATTGATCGATCAGCGTTTCCCTATTGATCGTGATTTCCTGATAATCCGGATGTTTATGGAGTTCCTGATACCGTTCGTCACTGATGGATTTAACGGAATTTTCCGTTTCCAACACTTTTTCTTCCAGCTCTCCCCGTTCCTGCCCTTCATATTTTTCCAGTTTTTCTTTCATTTCCTGGGATGCAGTATCAACATAAGATTCTTCACTCATCGTTCCCGTTTCCCGATACTGTCCCATGTCGATTGTCTGGAAGTCTTTAACCAGCTTTCCTTCTGACAGACATTTTTCCTGTAACATCCGATACCAGTGCTCTACCTTGGGAAGATCGGCGTTTGCAACGACCACCTGGATTTCCCCATCTCCAATGTTCAAATCCGGAAGGATGGAATAATTGACCTGCAGCGTATCGAAATCTGCTTTTAAAAGATCTATTTCCTGTTCCATCGGAATACTAACAATGCTTGTTCTGCCACTGGTAAGGTTATTTAAGTTCTGCAGTTCATGCTCCCCGCCCTGCATTCTTGCCATCAGAAACCGGTCATACCATCCCTGAAAATTCAGCTGGTCTTCCCCATAAACAGCCAGCTGCACAAACCCATCCTTGTCATTCAGATCCGGCATCCGAATGTAGCGGACATTCCGTTCTTCCATCTGTGAGAGAAATCCACTTTTTTCCAGTTCTTTCCAACTTTCCACCGGCACATTTACAATCTTATAATTTCCTTCGGTCAATTTTGCGAACTCCTGAAAATTTTGGAATTCTCGCCGATTCAGCAGTCCTTCTTTATGCATCCGTGCGAAATGCTGGATCAATAGAATGGTTCCCGTTGCGGTCAGTTTAAACACCGGATCCATCATTAAACTCATCCGCCCCATTCCCTGCAGTGCCATAAGTACGTCTTGTTGGTCTCTTTCATTTTCCATCTGTTTTCTCCTTCCCTGTTCCGAAATCCGGAACGTTACAACTTCTCCTTTTTCGTAAAAATCTGCTTGACATTCTATGTATATTGTTATACAATAGGTGACACAAAGGGCAAGGTGGCCTCGTCGCAATTGGAGCGGCGCTAGCGCAAGCCCTTATCCTCTCTGGTCTTCCAGAGAGGATTTTTTTGTTCCGGATTTCGGAACACTAGAACCTTCGAATATGTTTCGGCTTGATTTGTTCCGATTCCGGTAATGCCATCTTCTTTAAAATTTTATCATATTCTGGTATCTGAGATTTCTGGTTCTCCAGATAATATCCCAGCTTTTCCCCATTTTCCCTATTCACATAAAGTAACTTCCCTTGATCCAAAATCCTCTGATAGAATTCTGAAAAATTATCTTTTCCATAAGTACTTGTGATAAAGTTGGAATCCACTCTTCGTAATTCATATATTGCATTCCCATTCGGACGAACCGCCACAATTACTGGATTTCCATCTTGTTCTCGATAATTCAGTACAGCTACTAAAGAATTCTCCTTTGTAAGAGACTCTGCTAAGATAATGGGTGATTCCAGTGCTTCTGGAAGCCGCTTTAACTCCTGAACTGATAATCCATGATAATGATTATTGTTTATTGTTTTTTCATGCAGACAATCTAATATATGCTTCTGTGTGATATGCATGGGCAAATCTTTCAGACCAACTTCTCTTAAAATTCCCGGTGTCGTACAAACTAAAACAGCTTCTCGTCTTGGAGACGCTCTTTCCAATGGATGAAGTACCCGATCCACACTGTTCCCAAAGTTGAGATATGACTCGCACTTCTTCCCATATGCTAAGATCTGTTCCGTGGATGCTTGGTTTATCATACTCTCTGTCCGTCCAATGCTCTTTTCATACGCTGCGATCTTCCTTTTCGCTTCCTCCAATTCCGGAGAGGCTTCCAATCCATATCGTTCTACAATTTCCTGCAGATATGTCTGATTGTTCTCCAGCTGATCGATCTGACGGGTCATTTTATTGATTCCTTCTTTTAACTGATCTGCTGATGCCTGTTTTATAACCTTCCCTTCCCGTAATGCATCTACTGAAACTCCACAGGCATTGCAAAAAAGCTGCAAGGATTCCGGCTGCAGTTGCAACACTCCTTTTTCCACTGCTTTCACTTCCGGGACAGACACGTACATTTTTTCAGCCGCTTCTTCCAGACTCATTCCCTGTTGCTCTCGCAATGCTGTAAACGCACGCTGCAGCATGGGATGTTTCCCTTCCCCAGCTCTCCGGTTCAATTCCTGAACCTTCTTTGATGTTCCTGTCAGAAATCGCTCTCCATCCAGATACACAGTATAATGCTCTCCTTCTTTTGCAAGCCTCCATCCATCCGATTGTTTGAGATTCGGAAAAGACACCTGTTCCACCTGATTCTTCATTGCTTCCTGAATCAGGTCTTCATATAGGACTTCTTTCCATTCTGTTTTTTGGGAAATCGCAGTTCTCACTTGTTCAAGATTCCGATAAACGGTTCGATCTACCGGAGTCACAATCCCCTCTTCATTTAGAGAAACAATCCGATAATACGCTTCTCTTCCATATCCCTTTTCGTTATATCGGTTTACATGGAAATCCAAGTCCTCATAATCCATGGTGCTTTCGATCGCAACCTTCTTTGTCTCTTCCGTTCCGAATTTCGGAACAGGATCACGTGTTTGAGCTGCCGGTTCTACTTCGATTCCATAGGTCTGATATTCTTCCAATGTGATCAGTCCACCGTGATATTCCAAATAAACGGCCGCTTGTTCCGCATCTTTCACGGCACGAAATAAAGCATCCGGCTGCTCTTTAATTCCCTGGATCCAGCTCTGAACATACGCCTTGTGGTTCTGTAGATGTTCTTCTGTCTGTCCTATCGGAAGCTCACTGGACAGGAAACAGGAACTGATTTCCGCCACCAACTCTTCATAAGCATAGGGCTCTGTTCCAAATTCCCCACCCTGTTTCCGATTCAGACGATGTTCTGACCCTGTTGCATGGGACAGCTCATGGAGTGACGTGGATGCGTAGGCATACTCGGAATGAAATTGCTGGCGGTACGGAAGATAGATCCGGTCTTCTACCGGACGGTAAAATGCCTGGTCACTTTTGTGATAAGAAATCGAAACTCCCATGCTCCCAGAAATGGTATCCACCAATTCTACTGGCTGTATTTCATTTTGTGTTACTTCCAACTTGGGGATTCCTACAATCATATCCCCATTGTAAACAGAATACGCTCGGCTAAAAAGCTGATACCGATCATTGATCTGTCCACCAGCTTCCCGAAATTCTTGCCAGCTGATTGCCTTTTTCTGCTCCCGATCATAGGGATACCAGAATTCTATTTTGGCACTCTGTCCCTTTCCTGCTTTTAGTGTCCATCCCTGCTCTTTGATCTGTGCAAACGTACACCATCTGGGATCCTGATATCCTTTCGCCATGGATGTCAGCAGTAAAGAAAAATAATTGCTCCCATGGTAAACCGTCTTGGAAACCGGATTATAAGGTCTTCCTGAAAGTCCGCTCCATTCTTTTTTCCAGTCCAGTTTTTCCTCTTCCAAGATGTGTAAAAATTGTTCTGCTAATTGCTGTTGTACCTTTGTCATGTTTTCCACCTCCTGTTCTTCTGTACTTTATATTCCTGCAATACTGCCTCCGAGATTGCTTCCCGGATCCGTTTCGAAGTTGGCCGTACTACATCCCGGTACCCGTCTTTCTCACTGTAATACTGGGGCAGGTTACAAAAAAGTCCATCCTGTCCCTGTTTCACAGTGACTCCTTTGATTGTCAGACCACACACTTCTACCGTTGCAATCCCTACGATGCTTACTGTCTTTTTGGGCTGCACCGGAAACAGGCTCATACTCTGAACTACGATTTCTGGAAGTTCCAAGTCTTTTATGATTTCTTTTCGGATTTCCCGATTCACAACTTCGGCAATCCTCTCCCGCAGTTCTTGACTGGGGTGTACTACATCTTCCCACCGGCCTTGCACTTTTCGCCTGGGAAAGCTGACAAAGGATACCTCTTCCCCATTCTCTTTTTGATGTTTTAACACTCGAACTTGAAATGTAAATAAGCGTTCCACCGTGACTTCCCCGTATCCCCATACGTTTTCCAGTGGTTTTTCTGGCAGATAAATTCTGGCTTCTACGTCCATTTTTCTCCTTTCTGTTCCGAAATTCGGAACGCTCCTGCTTTAGTGCTTTTCCCGTTCCCAAAAGTACCGTTTCTTTTGTGTTTTCTGGCTGGTTGCTTCCATGCGCCGCTTCTGTTCCATCTTCCGCATCCGTTCCATATGCTCCACGGACAGACTTGGTTTTGCCAAATATAGCACATCCTCCACCTTGTCCCCTCTTTCCAGACAGGTTAAAAGATAATCACTCTGCTCTTCGGTAAACTCAGAGTTGTCCATGACTTCTTTGATAAATGTCTCCATCTCTTTTTTTCGCTGCTCCTCTTGTTCTTTCGCCATTTTCTGGTATCTGCGATTCTTCCAGTACCCTTTTTCCGGTTCCACGGTTGGAATCGTTTCCTTTGGCACCTGCCTTTTTTCTGCTTTCTGAAACTGTAAGAGCTCCCTGTGATAGGTGTCTGCTTTTTCGCTTAAGATCCGGGCATTTCCCTC
>UQVC01000011.1 GCA_900544395.1 uncultured Ruminococcus sp.
TTCGGGAAGCTGTGGCAACAAAGACAGTGCAAATAGAAGGAGCAGAGAATGAAAAAAGAAACTGAGATTCAGAGCATACGGAAACAGTATTTGAAAGAAATTGTTTGTCAAAGCAGAAAATGGCTTGTGATGGCAGGGATTGCGATGTTGATTTTAAGTATTTATAATATTGTGATTTCATGGCTGCTGCAGACGATTATTGACATTGTATCAGGAGACAGCTCAATGACGATTTTGCAGGTTGGTATAATTGCAATGATAACATTTTTGATATTTATAGCGGCGTACATGATTTATCGAGTGGCACGACCAAAATATTTATATCAGGCGATGTTGTGTTATAAACAAAAGATATTTTGTAAAATGATTGATAAAAATCTTTCATCCTTCCGTAAAGAAAATACCAGCCAGTATCTTTCCATGTATACAAATGATGCAAAAATGATAGAAATGTATTATTTTGACAGCGTTCTGGAAATGATTGATCTGACGGTCAGTTTTGTGGGAGCATTGTTGCTGATGCTATGGTATAGTCCGATACTGACAGTATTGGGGGTGATACTGTCTGTTTTGCCGATGGCAGCATCATTGCCGATTGCAAATAAAATGTCGGAGTCTGAAAGAAAAGTTTCTGATGGAAACGGTGAGTTTATGAGTATTGTAAGGGACATTCTTCAGGGATTTCCTGTTATCAAAAGCTTTCAGGCAGAAAAAGAAATGAAGAAGAATTTTTTCAGGGAAAATGAAAGAATGGAACATCTGAAGTATCAAAGTCGTTACATAGAAGAAAGCATCAATTTGTGGGGAACAGCAGCAAGTGTAATGATGCGATTAGGAATTTTTCTGATTGGAGCCTGGATGTCGATTTCAGGATATGGTGTTACACCGGGGATTGTGTTGGTATTTCTTCAATTAATGAATTATGTGATTTCTCCGATCGAGAGGATACCTTCTATTTTGGCAAAGCGAAAAGCCGCGATTGGGCTGATTGAAAAAATGCTGGTAAGTGTGCAGATCAATCAGGAGAAAAGAAAGGAAAACAAAATAGGAATGCTGAAAAAAGGAATTTCGTTGAAGGATGTCAGTGTCAGTATCGGCAACAAGAATGTTCTTCAGCATTTAAACTTTGAGTTTGAAATTGGAAAAAAGTATGCAGTTGTGGGAAGTTCCGGAGCAGGAAAATCAACACTGATCAATACAATCATGGGTGGATTTTCACCAGTGCAGGGAGCAGTTTTATTTGATGGAATAGACAGCAGAGAGATTCAGCCGGAATCTTTGTTTCAGGTAATGGCACTGGTGCAGCAATCGGTATTTGTATTCCGTGATACGATCCGAAATAATATCACATTATTCAAAGAATTTAATGAGGAAAAATTGAAAAAAGCAGCAGATCAGGCTGGTTTGCGAGAATTGATAGACAAACGCGGGTTAAATGACAGTTGTGGAGAAAATGGAAACAAGCTGTCAGGTGGGGAAAGACAGCGCATTGCAATAGCAAGGGCATTGCTGAGAGGAAGTCAGGTGTTATTACTGGATGAAGCAACCGCAGCATTGGACAATCAAACATCGTACGCCGTGATTGATGCTGTTTTATCAATGAAAGAAATGACGGAGATTATTGTAACGCACCGGCTAGAGGAAAAGCTGTTGTATCAGTATGATGAGATTTTGGTTATGCATGCAGGAAAAATTGTCGAAAAGGGAACATTTCAGGAGTTAATGCAAAAGAAAGGCTTTTTCTATTCATTATATGTGGTTTCAAAGGAATAAAAAGACGGCGGCTCCACTTTTTCAGAAAGTGGAGTCAGTCGTCCTTTTTGCTAACGGATTTGGATATTTCCGCTTTCACATTCTATCTGAATTTTATTTTTTGCCTCTGGATTTGTGCTGTAGGAAACCTCAGAGGAGTCGTCTTCATCGGAGACAATGCCGTCAGCCTTGCCGGAAGGGAGCGAGATATCTCCGTATTCTGTAAGAAGATTGAATCCGTAGGAATCAAATTTGTCCGGCAGTTGTATGGCGATATCTCCGTCTTCGCTCTTGCAGCTAAGAGAGCCAAGTTTTGCGGCAATCAGATTCAGATCACCATAGGATAACGTAAAGTCCGCATTTTCACTGGAAAATTGATTCAGAGAAATACTGCCGCTGTCATTTTTTACAGAAATCCTTTTTACGCTGCTGGTATCCGCCGAAAGATCACCGGAATCCAGAGTTAAAACAGCGTTATCAGAAAGCTGGGTATCTGTCAGGGAAATATCCCCATATTCTGAAGTTGCCTCCAGGGATTTTCCGGTTACTTGAGCCAGAGAAATAGTGCCACTATCATTGGTGATCCTGGCAGCGCCCAGAGCGCTGTTTTTGATTGTGAGGGTTCCGGAGTTTAAAGTCATGTCGGATGCATTTTTCACAGCAGCGTTATCAAGCTGGATATCCCCGTAGTCCGTTTCGAGATGAAGATCATCTGAAGTGCAGGAATCCAGAGAAATGTTCCCGCTGTCATTGTAAATCGTGACTGTCTTTCCAGAGAGTGTATCAGCATTTAGCTGTCCGGCACCTAAATTCAGAGCAAGCGATTCCTTGCTTTTGATATTCTTAAGTGTGACATCTCCATAGTCACATCCGATGCCAAAATCGGAGGCAGTAAGATCCGATGCGTGGATATTTCCGGAGTCACTGTAGAGCTTGCAGCTGTTTAATTCTGCTTTTTGGGGAACGTACAGTGTCACTTCGCGTTCGGAGCTTTGGGAATCGTGAAAACCAAATCCTATGATGGCAATGGGCTCCCGGTTCTCCTGAGTCAGGGTGAGCTTGCCGTCTGTACAGGAGAAAGCCGGCTTTGGGTATTCACCGGGCAGATTATACTCCAGGTAAAAGGAGTTGTCTGCAGACGGCAGAATCCGGATGTTGGCATAGGATAAAATTTTAATGTCAATGTCTTTTACAGAGTCCAGTTTCTTTTTTTTCAGAATAAATGGTTGTTTCTCCTCTTCCATACTGTCAGCAGAGATAAATTTGCCGTCAGAAAAGACAAATCCAAACCGACCGCCCATCATGTATCCGACTCCAGTTAAAAGGACTCCGGCAGTTAGTGTGACTGCGGAAATTGTCAGAATGATTTTTTTACTTTTCTTCATGTCTTCTTCCTCCTCTTCTCACAAGTCTGCCGAGCAGTCCGGCAAGTTTGACGATCAACCAGCGGGCAAGTAATATGGTAAAATATGTGACCAGAATGCCGCATCCGATCATCATCAGAGAGAAACCGATGGTGATCAGTCCTCCGCCAAAGGTCTGAGGAATAATTGCAATCCCTCCGATAATGCCGAGTATGCTTCCTGCGACTGCGGCAAGTGCGGAAATTAAGATACCGCCAACAACAGCCAGGATTCCCAGAATGACAGCTCCGATCACGGCCAAAATCCCAAGTGCCAGAGGCAGTGCGATCGGGGCTGCAAACAATGCCAGGACTGCAATCCACAGTGCAGAAAAGCGGCGTTTCATGGTTTTGGGCGGTTTGGCGGCATTTTCCTGTGCCAGATCCAGGATCAGTGCAGAAGCAGCTTCTTCCGGTGTTCCCAGATCCTGGATTGCTTTTTGTTCATGTTCGGTTCCTGCATCTTCAAAATATTCTTCAAAATAGTCCATTGCTTTATCGTAATCTTTTTTTGGAAGCCGACGAAGCTGGTAAGCAAGTTTTTTCATATACTCTTTCTTAGTCATTTCCCATTCCTCCGTTTACAATGTCATCAATGATCGTGATGTATTCCTTCCATTCTTGTTTTAGTTGTTTCTGGTGAAGGATACCGTTTTCTGTGATCTGATAATATTTCCGGTTGCGTCCCTGGAACTGCTGATCGTAAGTAATGACATATCCATTTTCCTGTAATCGCTTCAAGATCGGATACAGCGCAGAATCTTTGGTGTCTGACACCCTTTTGATGATCTGGCTGATCTGGTATCCGTAGGCATCTCCCTCTGCGACAATGGAAAGAACCAGAAAATCAAACATGGGGGTATTGAGTGTAAATGTCATAAAATCCATCCCTTCCTTTCCTGTATTTGATAGGTTTGTAAACCGTATATCTATCTTGTGAGTATATTATAGAAAATATAATATACGCGGTCAATATATATAAACTTAAGAATTCTAAAGACTTTCTAAAGGTGCATGCGATTGCCGTTGACAGGGAGAGGAAGCAAGGATATGATTTTGATAGAAACGCGTGAAAGGGGAAGGACATGTATAAAATATTGATTGTGGAAGACGACTGTGTGATTGCAGATAAAATGAAAGAGCATCTGGAAAAGTGGGATTATGAAGTGGCATGTATCCGGGATTTTAAGCGGGTACAGGAAGAGTATACGGCATTTGATCCACATCTTGTGATCATGGATATTATTCTGCCGTTTTATAATGGATTTCACTGGTGTACCCAGATCCGGCAGATCTCCAGTGTGCCAATCCTGTTTCTTTCCTCGGCAAGTGATAATATGAATATTGTGATGGCGATGAATATGGGCGGGGATGATTTTGTGGAGAAGCCGTTTGATCTGAATGTTTTGACAGCAAAGATCCAGGCATTGCTCCGCAGAGCCTATTCCTTTGCAGGTCAGCTGAATGTACTGGAATATAAAGATGTGATCCTGAATTTGAATGATGCTGCTGTGACGTTTCATGGAGAACGGTTGGAACTGACGAAAAATGATTTTAAGATTTTGCAGATCCTCATGGAGAATGCAGGAAAGATCGTAAAGCGTGACCGAATCATGGAGCGGTTGTGGGAAAGTGATGAGTTTATTGACGATAATACGCTGACAGTAAACATGACAAGACTTCGGAAGAAGCTGGAGGGTATCGGAATCTGCGAGTTTATCAGCACAAAGAAAGGAATCGGGTACGTGATCGAATGAGATTGTTGATTTCCTATTTAAAAGAGAAGCTTCCTATGTTGGGAGTGTATGCAGTGACGTTTGTGATCTTTTTGGTCTTATTCTGGTTGAAAGCAGTGCCAGTTGATGTAATCTGGTATGGAGCAGAGCTGACAGGAGTCTGGCTGGTTCTGTGCGGAGCCCTGGATTTTTATTGTTACCGGAAAAGGTGGCAGAAGCTGCAGGATGCAGAGGCGGCGCTTCCTTATGAACTGCGGGAATTTCCGGATGCCAGAAATAAGATCGAACTGGCGTATCAGGAAATAGCAGAAGATATATTTGCCTGGAGGGAGATGTTGGAAAATGAAGTGTTGCTGGGGAAAAAGGATGCATCGGATTATTACAGTCTTTGGGTACATCAGATTAAAACCCCGATTTCAGCCATGCATCTTTTGATCCAGTCCATGGAAGAGAAAGCAGTTGAATTTGAAGAACATGCAGAAGAAGTACTGGAATTTCTGGGGGAAATGAAGATGAAAGTATTTCAGACGGAAGAATATGTGGGAATGGTGCTTTCTTATCTGCGAATGGAGGACATGGGGACGGATCTGAAGTTTCAGTGGTATCCTGTGGGAGATATCATGCGGAAGGCGGTCCGAAAGTATTCTCAGATTTTCATTCTGAAACAGATTCATTTGAATTTCAAAGACAGCCGGGAAATGGTGCTGACCGATGAAAAATGGCTGTTGTTTGTCATCGAGCAGGTGTTGTCCAATGCACTGAAATATACGCAGACAGGCAGTATTGCTGTCTATATGGAAGGAAAGAAACTGGTAGTGGAAGATACCGGGATCGGAATTGCGGCAGAGGATCTTCCTCGTATTTTTGAGCGCGGATTTACCGGATATAATGGTCGGGAGCATCAGAAATCAACAGGGATCGGTCTGTATTTGTGCCAGACGATACTCAAGAAGCTGGGACACAGCATTCGGGTACAATCTCAGGTAGGAAAAGGAACAAAGGTCTGGATCGATCTGGAGCGGGAACAGGTAGAGTGTGAGTGAAATTATCAGTTTGGAAACAAAAAAATCACAACAGCAAGAATACTAAAAATGAAAGCAAGAAGAAAATTGACGAAAGCGGGGATTTCTTTTATCCTTAATTTATACAAAGTAGACTATAATTGAGAAGAGAGAGGAGAATGATTGTGAAAGAGTGTACGAGCGGAAGAGTTACGATTCCTACAGATGTGGACGTTGTGCCGGAAACACTGGATCTGGTAAAACGCTGGGGGGCAGATGCCATCCGTGACTGTGACGGAACGGATTATCCGGAAGAATTAAAAAATGTAGATGCAAAAGTATATTCGACTTATTATACAACAAGAAAAGACAACGAGTGGGCAAAGGCGAATCCGGATGAGATTCAGCAGATGTATATTATGACTCCTTTTTATACAGCAGTGGGAGATTGTTTGTCGATCCATCTGATGAACCATCTGTATCCGGATATGCTGAAGGTGAACGACCATGATGATATTACAAGATGGTGGGAAGTCATCGACCGTACGACAGCAGAAGTTGTACCGGTGGAGCAGTGGAGTTATGACAGCGAGAGCGGAGATGTGACGATCCACAACGCCAAAGCATTTCATGATTATACCGTAAGTTTTCTTGCTTATATTATGTGGGATCCGGTACATATGTACAATGCAGTGACCAATGGATGGACAGACTTTGAAAAGCAGATCACATTTGACGTGCGTCAGCCAAAGACACACAAATATTCCATGGAGCGTCTGAGAAAATATATTCAGGACAATCCGCATATTGATGTGATTCGCTATACCACGTTCTTCCATCAGTTTACTCTGATCTTTGATGAGCTGGCAAGAGAACGTTATGTAGACTGGTATGGATATTCTGCTTCTGTAAGCCCCTATATCCTGGAGCAGTTTGAAGAGGAAGTGGGATACAAGTTCCGTCCGGAATTTATCATCGATCAGGGATATATGAACAACACATATCGTATCCCGTCCAAAGAATTTAAAGATTTCCAGGCATTCCAGAGAAGAGAAGTTGCCAAACTTGCAAAAGAGATGGTAGACATCACACACGAATGTGGAAAAGAAGCCATGATGTTCTTGGGAGATCACTGGATCGGAATGGAACCGTTTATGGATGAGTTCAAGACCATCGGTTTGGATGCAGTGGTAGGAAGTGTGGGCAATGGTGCGACACTTCGTCTGATCAGCGATATCGAAGGTGTAAAATATACCGAAGGAAGATTCCTGCCATACTTCTTCCCGGATACGTTCCACGAAGGCGGAGATCCGGTCAAAGAAGCCAAAGTCAACTGGGTGACAGCGAGACGTGCGATCTTAAGAAAACCGATCGACCGGATCGGATACGGCGGATATCTGAAACTGGCGATGGAGTTCCCGGAATTTATTGATTATGTAGAGAGTGTCTGCAACGAATTCCGCACACTGTATACCAATATCAAAGGAACCACACCATACTGCATCAAGAAAGTCGCAGTATTGAACTGCTGGGGCAAGATGCGTGCATGGGGAAATCATATGGTACATCATGCCATTTACTACAAACAGAACTATTCTTACGCAGGTGTGATCGAAGCTCTCAGCGGAGCGCCGTTTGATGTGAAATTCATCAGCTTTGATGATATTCGCGAAAATCCGACAATTCTGGATGATATCGATGTGGTTTTGAACATTGGAGATGCAGATACTGCTTATACAGGCGGAGAGAACTGGACGGATGAGACGATCGTGACAGCAATCAAGAGATTTGTCTATAATGGTGGTGGCTTCATCGGAGTCGGAGAGCCGGCAGCACATCAGTATGAAGGACATTTCTTCCAGCTGGCAACCATGATGGGCGTAGAAAAAGAGACAGGCTTTACACTGAACATGGACAAATACAACTGGGAAGAGCACGATCATTTCATCATTGAAGACTGCAAAGGGGACATTGATTTCGGAGAAGGCAAGAAGAGTATTTTTGCACTGGATGGAACAACGATCATCAAACAGAATGACAAAGAAGTACAGCTTGCAGTGAATGAATTTGGAAAAGGACGCTGTGTCTATATCAGCGGACTTCCATACAGCTTTGAGAACAGCAGACTGTTATACCGTTCGATCATCTGGTCTTCTCATGATGAAGACGATCTGCACAAATGGTTCAGTACAAACTATAACGTAGAAGTACATGCTTATGTGAAGAATGGAAAATACTGTGTAGTCAATAATACATACGAGCCACAGAGCACAACAGTATACCGTGGAGACGGAAGCAGTTTTGACCTGGATATGGATGCAAATGAGATCAGATGGTATGAGATCTAAGAAGAAATAAAAGAATAAAAGAAAGGCACTGCCTCTGGCAGGGATTGAGGTTTGATATGCGACCCAATTCCTCCGGCGGCAGTGTCTTTTTTTGTGAAATAGTCTGTTAATTGGAAGTATGCTCCTGGCGGTACTTGACAGGAGTCATCTGAAAGTTCTTCCGAAAGATCTGTGTGAAATAAGACTGGGAAGAAAATCCTGTGGAAGACGCGATATCCGAAATGGAGTAATTGGTTGTCTCCAGAAGATATTGTGCACGTTTCAGACGGGTCTGGTTTAAATATTGGATCGGAGAAAGTCCGGCATATTTGGTAAAAGAATGAACCATATAGTATTTGTTCATGTGGGTCAGGGACGTCAGGGTATCCAGTGTAATATGTTCTGCATAATTGGAGTCCAGATATTCTTTGATTTGTGCGCATTCTTTGGTCATCCGGATGGAATTGATCGATACCGGGATCAGTTGTTGTGCCCGGATGATCTTTAAAATCAGGATCTCCAGAAGATGCTGACAGATGGTCTGAGATCCATACTGTGCGGTGCGAATCTCATAAAGCATTTGCCGAAATAATTCGTGGATACTGGAGTCATGTTCAAAATTACAGAAGACCTGTGCACATTCCTGATCTTTTTGCGAGAGAAAAGAAATCCCATCGATTCCCAGAACATAGTATTCCAGCGGACAGTCTTTGGAAGAACGTTCGGTGTGTTCTGTATAAGGGGGAATGATGACTAAGTCTCCCGGACGCAGTGAGGAATGCTGCTGATTAAAAGAAAAGCTGCCCTCTCCATTCACTACAAACAGCAGTTCCGTAAAATGATGGGTATGCATAATACTTTTCCAGTCTCCTTCATCTTTGGAGAAGGCGATGGAAAGCAGCTTGGCATTCAGATTCTGCAGATCTTCGGAGTTGATCAGATAGTGTCGATTACTCATACATCTCTCCTTTGTGAAAATAAAGTTTTAGAGTAACGTTTCGAATTTTAGTTGTCTTTATCATAAACAAAATTCATAAAAAAAGCAAGAATAATAAAAGTCAGAATAATATCTCAAACCCCATATTGCATACTCCGGCCAGAACCATTACCAGGATCGGGTTTACCTTTTTCCGAAGGAGCAGGATGCATCCAAGGAAGATTCCCGCAGCTTTGAAATTGACAGAAGAAATACGGATCGGTGCATTTCCCCAGAGGGCAGTGATCAGGATGTAAATTCCGGCTGCAGCAATCAGGGCAACAACCGCAGGACGCAGGGTATGCAGCACACATTGCAGAGTGTCCAGATTTTTATATTTCAGATAAAGCCCTGCGATCAAAGTGACAAGGATACAGGAAGGCAGAATACAGCCAAGTGTGGCAAAAAGCGCGCCAACGCCCCCGGCAATCTTAATCCCTACAAAAGTGGCAGCATTGATGGCAATCGGTCCTGGAGTCATCTGGGAAATGGTGACAAGATCTGTAAATTCTGCCATGCTAAGCCAGTGATGGATATGGATCACCTCGTTTTGGATCAGCGGGAGAGCTGCATAGCCGCCTCCGAAACTGAAAGCTCCGATCTTCAGAAAGCTGAAAAACAGCTGCAGACAGATCATTTGACATTCCTCCTTTTGGAAAACCAGGCCTGCAAGAGTCCCAGTATGATACAGAATAAAATCATGTAAATCGCATTGATATGAAAGATGCAGTTGGCGATAAAAACACCAATCATGATCATCAGGGAAGAAAGGCGTTTTTCCTGTACGATCCCGCGTCCCATATCATATACAACAGAAGCGATAACCGCTGCAACGCCGGACTGCATTCCTTCCAGAAGCAGACGAATCCAGAGGTTGTCCTGGAAAGCAGTGTAAAATACGGAAAGAATGGAGATGATGACAAATGGAGGCAGGACCGTTGCAAGGACACAGAGCAGGGCTCCGGGAAGCCCGGCCAGCTGGAATCCTACAACGATCGCGCCGTTGACAGCGATCGGTCCCGGAGCGGACTGGGCAATGGCGACAAGATCCAGCATTTCTTCTTCCTTGATCCAGTGATATTGATCGACAAATTTCTTTTTCATCAGAGTAACGATCACATAGCCCCCGCCAAATGTAAAAGCGCTTAAATAGAGCGTTGATAGAAATAATTTGCATAGCAGATGTTTTTTCGAATTCATAGGTTGCTCCTCCTTGTGTCTATTGTAAACTGGATTTTGGCAGATGTAAAATAATATGATTCCAAAGTTGACAAAATCCGATCCTGGGATTACAGTTTAGGAAGAGTTTTTTGTCTGTCCAAAGCACTTATGGCAGATGCAGACTTGAATATAGGAAAAGGAAGTGACAGATAGATGCTGCAGGTAGAACATTTATCTTTTGATGTGGCAGAAGATGGCAGGCAGTCCGAGATCCTCTCTGATGTGAGTTTTACAGTAGAAGATGGCGAAATGCTGGTGATCACAGGTCCAAATGGGGGCGGAAAATCTACACTGGTGAAGGTTTTAATGGGGATCCATCAGGCGACATCGGGAAGGATTCTTTTGAATGGAACCGAGATTACAAATTTGAAGATCCATGAACGTGCCAGAGCAGGGATTGGATTTGCATTTCAGCAGCCTCCGCGGTTTAAAGGGATGACAGTGAGAAGACTGCTGTCACTGGCAGCAGGAAAGACACTGGATGAAACCACATGCTGCGATCTTTTAAGCAGTGTTGGGCTTTGTGCCAGAGAATACATTGACAGAGAAGCAGATGCCACGCTTTCAGGAGGAGAGATGAAACGCATCGAGATTGCCACAGTACTGGCGAAATCACATGATATCTGTATTTTTGATGAGCCGGAAGCGGGAATCGATCTATGGAGTTTTTCGATGCTGGTTAAACGATTTGAACAGATCCATCAAGAGAAAAAGGAAAGTCTGATCCTGATCTCTCATCAGGAGCGAATCATTGAAATGGCAGACCGGATCATGGTGATCGCAGATGGAAAAGTGCAGTCCATTGGAACTGCCAGAGAGATGATCCCGCAGCTCTTCGGGGAAGAAGAACAGGCATGCGCCTGCAGGATGCAGAAAGGAGGACAACTCTATGGAGCCTAATAAGGTAACGCAGGAGATTTTGGATGTGATTGATTCCTATGGCTTCAAACAGGAGGGAGCCTATAATCTGCGGCTGAACGGAATGGCTGTCTGTCATGGGGACAGTCGGCATATCCATATTGTAAAGAAAGAGGACAGACCGGGAATTGACATTCACATCAGTGGAGAAGCGCAAAAAGAACAGGTCCACATTCCGGTGGTGATGACGCAGGAAGGCGTGGATGTGGTCTACAATGATTTTTATGTGGAAGATGGTGCAGATGTGACGATTGTTGCAGGATGTGGGATTCACGGAGAGGGATGCAGCGAGACCCGTCATGACGGCATTCATGCATTTCACATTGGAAAGAATGCGAATGTAACCTATGTTGAAAATCATTATGCACAGGGAAATGGAAGTGGAAAAAAGATTCTCAATCCTGTGACGAAAATTTTTGTGGGAGAAAATTCGGTATTTACGCTGGAAACCACGCAGATCAAAGGGGTGGATTCCACAAAGCGTGAGACCCATGTGGAACTTGCGGAAGGTGCAAAGTTATATGTGACAGAAAAGCTGATGACACATGAGGATCAGAGCGCCATTTCGAATATGGATGTGGAGTTAAATGGAGAGAACAGTTCTGCCCGGATTGTTTCCCGTTCGGTTGCCAAAGGGACGTCTGCCCAGGTGTTCCATCCAAAAGCCATTGGAAATGCCAGCTGTCATGCCCATGTACAGTGTGATTCGATCATCATGGATACGGCAAAGATCAGTTCCATTCCGGAGATCACGGCAAAACATGTGGATGCACAGATTGTACATGAAGCAGCGATCGGCCGGATCAACGATGAGCAGCTTGTCAAATTGCAGACATTTGGTCTCAGTGAAGAAGAGGCAGAAGCAGTGGTTATCGAAAATTTCTTAACATAAAAATACGAAAGAGCAAGAGTTCGTTTCTCAATGAATGAGAAGCGGACTCTTTTTTGGTATGTTGCGTCCAGACACCCAATCGGGATCCGTGCATATGATGGAAGAAAAAGGATGTTAGAAAGTGGAAATGATCGGAATTATTGGCGGTGACCAGCGCCAGGTATATGTCTGCCGGTTTTTAAGAGAACAGGGGCGGAAGACGGCCGATATATTTTTGCCGGGCAGTGTCAGAGAAGAAACAGAAGAACAGCTATGGGAGGTTTGGGATGCGTGTCAGTATCTTCTGCTTCCTGTGCCGGCATTTCGAAGCGGGATTTTGAATCTGCAGACCGGACATCGGATAGAAGAAGGACAGATTGTCAGGCATATGAAACCAGGGCAGTGTCTGTTTGGCGGATGTTTTTCCAAAGAATTTCAAAAGCAGCTGGAGGAACGGGGAGGCAGTGCATATGATTTGATGCGCTGTGAACATGTGATAACAGAAAATGCGGCTGTGACTGCAGAAGGAGCAATCGCAGAGGCTGTGATGAGAAGTTCTGCTGCATTCAGAGGCAGTGTCTGCATATTGACGGGATATGGACGATGCGGAAGTGCTCTGCATCGGAGCCTGAAAAACTGGGGATGCCGTCTGATGGTGTATGACTGCGAAAAAAATGCCTGCGAGAGGGCGAAAAAGGCAGGGGCGGTTGTCTGCAGCCGGGAAATGCTTGTGAAGGCGGCAGAAAAAGCAGCGTTTATTTTCAACACTGCCCCCTCTCTGGTGTGGACAGACGAACTGCTGCAGCGGATATCACCAGATGCCTGTTTTCTGGAGCTTGCGTCTGCACCTGGAGGAGTGGATCTGGAAGCGGCAGAAAGGCAGGAGGTACGGATACAGAAACTTCCAGGACTTCCTGGAAAAACAGCGCCCTGCACTGCCGGAAGAGTCCTCGGAGAAGAACTGCTGCGGGAAATTGAAAAAAGAGAGAAAAGGAAGTGAAATGAGTGAAGCTGAAAGGAAAGAAAATCGCAGTTGCAGTCACAGGTTCATTTTGTACGTATGAGAAAGTGTTTCGGGCACTGGAGGCGCTGCAGGAAGAAGGGGCAGAGCTTCAGACGATTTTTTCCGATGCGGCACAGACCATAGACAGCCGTTTTGGAAAGGCCGGACAATTTGTAGAACGGGCACGTAAAATCACAGGAAGAGAGCCCATGTTGTCGATTGCGCAGGCAGAACCCATTGGTCCGAAAAGTCTGATGGATCTTTTGATCCTGATGCCCTGCACGGGAAACAGCATTGCGAAACTGGCAAATGGGATCACAGATACACCGGCTCTGATGGCGGCAAAAGCACATCTTCGCAATGAGAAACCATTGCTGGTTGCAATCTCCACCAATGATGCGCTGGGAATGAATATGAAAAATATCGGACTGTTATTGAACACCAAACATATTTATTTTGTGCCCTTTAAGCAGGATAATCCGCAAAAGAAGCCAAATTCCATGATCGCCAGCCTGGAATATGTGATACCTGCGGCAGAAGCAGCATTGGATGGCACACAATATCAACCGATCATTCAGTAGAAGAGGGGAAGAAGATGGGAGCATTTACAGGATTTTGCAGTCGGAATCTGGGATTTGCGATCGGACGCTGTGAGGTGAAAAGACGGATTGCAGCGCCTGTTACATTAACCCGGCAGGGGCATACGTGCACCCTGGTATTTAATGGAGAATTATACAATGCAAAAGAGCTGAAAGCACAGTTGAAGATCCAGCCAAAGACACAGTATGACGAAGAATGTCTGCTGCTCTCTTATATGCAGGATGGACCGGAGTTTGTTCAGAAGGTCAATGGAATTTTTGGAGCGGCAATCTGGGATGAGACAAAACAGACCTTGTTTTTATTCCGAGACAGAATCGGTGCAAAACCTATGTTTTATACCCAGAAAAAAGAAACCCTGTTTTTTGCGTCTTCGATCGCAAGTCTGTTTCAGTATCCGGGGGTAGAACCAGTACTTGATGAGAATGGGCTGTGTGAAGTTTTCGCACTGGGGCCGGCAAGAACACCGGGAAACGGAGTGTTTGCAGGTATTTCGGAAGTTCTTCCCGGACATTATCTCTCATTTTGTGATGGAGTCAGAACAGAACATTGTTACTGGAAACTGGAGAGTCATTCACATGAGGATTCCTTTGAGGAAACCGTAGAGAAAACGGCGTGGCTGCTGGAAGATGCAGTGACCAGACAGATGCGATGCAAAGAAAATGAACAGATTGCAGCTCTTTTGTCAGGTGGGGTGGACAGCAGCCTGGTGACGGCAATCTGTGGAGAGAATTTGCAGAAAAGAGGAAAAGTATTACAGACGTTTTCCTTTGATTTTGAAGGGAATAACCAGTATTTTCAGGCAAATGCATTCCAGCCGAGCCAGGATCGCCCCTGGGTGGAGAAGATGACGGCATCCTGCGGAAGCAATCATCGATATCTGGAGTGCAGTAATGAACAGCTGGTGCAGTATCTGGATCAGGCAGTGGAGGCCCGATGCCTGCCGTGTATGGCAGATGTGGAGTCTTCCATGCTGTATTTTTGTTCCAGGGTAGCAGAACATGCGCAAGTTGTTCTGACCGGAGAATGTGCGGATGAGATTTTTGGCGGATATCCCTGGTTTCATAAAAAAGAAGCGTTTGAGACAAATGGATTTCCATGGTCATCCGATCAGACAGTCAGACAGAGCCTGCTTTCGGACAAATGGGTGAAGAAACTGCAGATGCAGGAGTATGCACAGTCGGCCTATGAACAGTCAGTGAGGGAGACGCCGGTATGTCCGGAAGATTCTGCACAGGAAAAGCGGCGAAGAGAAATTGCCTATCTGAATTTGAAATGGTTTATGGCAACATTGCTGGATCGGATGGAGCGGACCAGTTTTTACTGGAATCTGTCAGCCAGAGTGCCCATTGCAGATTACAGGATCATCGAATATGTGTGGAATGTCCCGTGGGACATGAAATGCAAAGACGGAATCCCAAAAGCGCTGCTTCGATGTGCCGGCAAAGGGAAGGTACCGGATGAGGTTCTATGGAGAAAGAAAAGTCCGTATCCGAAAACTTATCATCCGCAGTATGAATCACTGCTGGCGGAGCGATTTCAAAGAGAAGTGCTGGAGGATAAAAATGCGCCGATCCGGGAATTTCTGGATCGGAAAAAGGCAGAGCGTTTCCTAAATTCCCCGAAAGATTACGGAAAACCGTGGTACGGTCAGCTGATGGCGGGTCCGCAGATGATTGCGTATATGATGCAGGTCAATTACTGGATGGAACACTATCAGATCCGGATCCGACTTTAGGAAAAGCAGGAGAAATGCAGTACGGTCAACACGGCATTGAGGCAGAATTAAAAATTATAATTGCATATTTATGCATCATCCATTAAAATAGAACCAGATACCCTGTTATGACCAGGCAAAAGCCGGAGCCAGGACAGGGTATTCGAATGTGGAGAGTAATTAGAAAAGAGGATGAAAGAAAAGATGGATGGTTCTATGTTTATCGGAACTTGGTGGTCTCTTGTGCCACCACTGCTTGCGATCGTGCTGGCATTTATCACAAAAGAAGTATACAGTTCTCTCTTTGTGGGAGTTGCAGTAGGAGCGCTTTTGTATACTGGATTTTCCCCATGGGATTCTTTTGTGTCGTTTTTTGAGATTATGAAAGAAAGTATGAATCTGAATATTTTGATCTTTGATGTATTGTTAGGAATGATCATTGTATTGATGGCAAAGTCTGGAGGTTCGGCTGCTTATGGAAACTGGGCGGGCAGCAAGATCAAAACGAAAAAAAGCGCGCTTCTGGCAACGACCGGTCTGGGATGTCTGATTTTTGTAGATGATTATTTTAACTGTCTGACAGTCGGTTCTGTGATGCGGCCGGTGACAGACCGCTACAAGGTATCCAGAGCAAAATTGGCGTATATTATTGATTCTACGGCAGCTCCGGTGTGCATCATCGCGCCGATCTCAAGCTGGGCAGCGGCAGTCAATTCCTATGTGCCGGATGATGCGGGTATCACAGGATTTCAGTTATTTTTAAGAACAATTCCCTATAACCTGTATGCCATTCTGACTCTGGTAATGGTTCTGTTTGTGATCGTGACAGGATTTGATTTCGGACAGATGAAGCGCCATGAAAGAAATGCGGCGAAAGGAGATCTCTTTACCAGCGGGGCAGAAGAATTTGAAACCGTAGAGGAAGAGAATGCATCTCACAAAGGAAAGGTTATGGATTTGATCCTTCCGGTTGCGGTGCTGATCGTTTCTGCCATCGGAGCCATGATCTATACCGGATATTTAGGCGGGGCGACGGATGTGTTTACCGCATTTTCCGGCTGTGATGCAGAGACCAGTCTGATTTTTGCAACATCGGTAACGATCTTATTTATGCTGCTGTTATATCTGCCGAGAAAGGTGATTACGTTCAAAGGATTTATGGACAGTTTTGTAGAGGGATTTAAGCTGATGATCCCAGCGGTGGCGATTTTGATCTTTGCATGGTCATTAAAAGGAATGGGAGATGCGCTGGGAATCGCGACGTTTGTAGAGAATCTGGTGGGAACCAATGCGTCAGCCAGCGTGATCGTGCCGGCAGTGATGTTTATGATCGCCATTTTCCTGGCATTTTCAACGGGCACATCCTGGGGAACGTTTGCTATTTTAGTACCGATCGTAGTAGCGATGTTCCCGGGAAGCAAAAATCTGGAAATGATGATCATTTCTGTGGCAGCGGTTCTGGCAGGGGCTGTATGCGGCGATCATATTTCTCCGATTTCCGATACCACAGTGATGTCTTCGGCAGGGGCGCAGAGTAATCACATCAATCATGTGTCTACACAGATGCAGTATGCTCTGATCGTGGCTGGAGTGTGTATCATCGGATATCTGATCGCAGGAATCGTGAAACTCTGGTGGGTGGCACTGGGAGTCAGTCTGCTGCTCCTGCTTGGAGTATTGACATTTTTGAAAAAGCGGGAACAGAAAAAAGAAAGAGAGGCAGAACATGCATAAACGGATCGAGGTTCCATATCTGGATCAAAGCGGGGCGTATCCGACCGGATGCGAAAGTGTCTCTGCGGTGATGCTGCTTCAGTATCTTGGTTATGATATTTCGGTAGATACCTTTATTGAACAGTATCTGGAAAAAGAGGACTTTGAAGAGCGGGAGGGAGTATGGTATGGCCCGGATCCAAGAACACATTTTTGCGGGAGCCCATATGATGAAGATTCCTTCGGATGTTATGCACCGGTAATCTGCAAGGCGTTGGAAAAGATCCTGGGGGATGCCTATGAAGTATCAGACAGGACCGGGACAGAGATCGATATCCTGATTCGGGAGTACATCGACCGGGAGATGCCGGTGGTCTTCTGGGCATGTATCAATATGCGGGAGCCGATCACCGGTCCTCAGTGGAAATTAAAAGAAACCGGAGAAACCTTCACCTGGATTTCAAACGAGCACTGTATGCTGCTGGTGGGTTATGATGAGGAAGGATACTATTTTAATGATCCTTATGACAATAACGGAGTGATCCGTTATCCAAAAGATGTGGTAAAAGACCGATATCAAGCGCAGCATATGCAGGCTGTGGGTGTGAAAAAAACGGATAAAAAACAGGAGCTGCTTTGATCAGGCAGCTCCTGTTTTTGACTACAGTAATTGAATCCCGTGTTCCAGTGCACAGGAAAAAATATCGTCCGGCCAGAGGGAGGACTGGACTTCTCCGATATGGGCTTTGCGCAGATAGTACATACAGATACGGGACTGTCCGATCCCGCCGCCGATGGTATAAGGCAGTTCTTTGTTCAGCAGGGACTTCTGGAAAGGAAGACTGGCGCGGTCTTCACATCCGGAGAGCTTGAGCTGTCTGGCAAGCGCTTCTTCGTCGACACGGATTCCCATAGAGGAGAGTTCCAGAGCGATATCCAGAACCGGATAGTAGACAATGATATCTCCGTTCAATTCCCAGTCATCATAGTCAGGGGCACGGCCGTCATGTTTCTTTCCGGAAGCCAGTGTTTTGCCGATCTGTGAGATAAAGATCGCTCCTTTTTCTCTGGCAAGGCGGTATTCCCGCTCCTTGGCATCACATCCCGGATACAGATCTTCCAGTTCCTGAGATGTGATAAAGAAAATATCGTCCGGAAGCAGCGCTTCGATATAATTGTATCGCCTGGAAATGTAATCCTCGGTTTCTTTGAGTGCGCTGTAAACTTTACGCACGGTATACTGCAGGGTTTCCATGTTGCGTTCTTCTTTGGAGATGACTTTTTCCCAGTCCCACTGATCCACGTAGATAGAATGGATGTTATCTGTATCTTCATCCCTGCGGATAGCGCTCATATCGGTATAGAGTCCTTCTCCAGAATGAAATCCGTAATGTTTGAGTGCATAACGTTTCCATTTTGCCAGGGAGTGTACGATTTCTGCGGGGGTATCTTCTTGTTCTTTGATCCCAAAGGAAACCGGACGCTCCACGCCGTTTAAGTTGTCATTCAGCCCGGACTCCGGTTTTACAAACAGTGGCGCAGAGACACGGGTCAGATGCAGTGATTTGGCGAGAGAGCGTTCAAAGTGATCTTTGATCTCTTTGATCGCAACTTCGGTCTCGCGGATTGTCAAAGGGGAAGTATACCCCTGTGGGATGGTTAAATGTTCCATATGCCAAACTCCTTTCATAAGCAAGTGTTCCAGTTTTGGATAAAAAGATAGGTCTATTTTACAGTCCGAAAAAATGGAAGTCAATGGGAGAATGAGAGGAAAGCGGTAAAAAACAAAAATCACAGGAAAAACAAGAAAAAATCTGTGGATTTGTGTTGAGTTTAAAAACGAAATGTGTGGTTTTGTGCAGAAATATGAAAAAGTTTGATTGCGATTCCCGGAAAATTGAGGTATAATACTTCTATCAATGTGCAGGAGATATCATGGATTTAGGAGAAAGAAAAAATGAGAAGATCAAAACGAATTGAAACTTTGGATCAGCGTCCGGTAAATCTTGACGGATATATCAATGAATGGCCGGAGATGGGGTTTGTGGCAATGCAGAGTCCATATGACCCAAAACCGTCAGTAAAAGTGGAAGACGGAAAAATTGTAGAACTGGATGGGAAAACAAGAGAGGATTTTGACTTTATCGATCAGTTTATTGCAGACTATGCGATCAATGTGGAACGTGCCGAAGCATCTATGGCAGTCTCTTCACTGGATATTGCACGTATGATCGTGGATATTCATGTTTCCAGAAAAGAGATTTTGCAGCTGGTGTCCGGGATCACACCTGCAAAGATGACAGAAGTGATGAATCATCTGAACGTAGTGGAACTGATGATGGGAATGCAGAAGATTCGGGCAAGAAGAACTCCGGGAAACCAGGCTCATATCACCAATCTGAAGGATGATCCGGTGCAGATCGCGGCAGATGCAGCAGAAGGGGCGCTTCGGGGATTTGCAGAAGAAGAGACGACTATGGGAGTGGCAAGATATGCGCCACTGAGTGCCATGGCTCTCCTGATCGGTTCCCAGGTGGGACGCCCGGGAGTACTGACACAGTGTTCTGCCGAGGAGGCTACGGAGCTGGAGCTTGGAATCCGCGGACTGACAACGTATGCAGAGACATTGTCTGTCTATGGAACGGAGAAGGTATTCATTGATGGGGATGACACTCCGTATTCCAAAGCATTTTTAAATTCTGCATATGCATCCCGAGGTTTGAAAGTGCGTTTTACATCCGGTTCCGGATCGGAAGTGCTGATGGGAAGCAGCGAGAAGAAGTCCATGCTGTATCTGGAGTGCCGTTGTCTGTACGCGACAAAAGGTGCAGGAAGTCAGGGAATCCAGAACGGATCGGTCAGCTGCATTGGTGTGACAGGTTCTGTGCCGTCCGGTATCCGCGAAGTCATTGCAGAAAATCTGGTAGCAGCGCTTCTGGGGCTGGAATGTGCATCGTCCAATGACCAGAGTTTTTCCAACTCAGACATGCGCCGCACTGCAAGAACGATGCTGCAGTTCTTACCGGGAACAGACTTTATTTTCTCCGGATATGCGGCTGAGCCGAACTACGATAATATGTTTGCAGGTTCGAATTTTGATGCAGAAGATTTTGATGATTATAATGTGCTGCAGAGAGATATGCAGGTAGACGGCGGTCTCCGTCCGGTGACAGAGGAAGAAGTGATCCATGTCAGAAATAAGGCGGCCAGAGCCGTGCAGGCAGTCTTTACACAGCTTGGACTTTCTCCTGTGACCGATGCCCAGGTGGAAGCCGTGACTTACGCACATGGAAGCAAAGACACACTGGAGCGGGATGTGACCGCAGACCTGATGGCAGCAGAGGATGTGTTGAAGAGGGGAATCACGGGAATTGACGTGGTAAAAGCGTTGGCAGAGACCGGATTTGTGGATGTGGCAGAGAGCGTTTTGAGTATGTTAAAACAGCGGGTCGTTGGAGATTATATGCAGACAGCGGCGATTCTGGATCGGGAGTTCCATGTATTATCCGGGATTAATACGCCGAATGATTATATGGGACCTGGAACCGGATACCGGGTACAGGGAGAACGCTGGGAAGAGATTAAAAAGATTCCGCACATTATCAACCCGCAGGATATATAGGAGGCAGGAACATGCAGATTAGTGAAGAGTTAATTAAACAGATAACCAATGCCGTTCTTTCGGAGATGGGACAGGAGAATGCATCCCATACTGCTACAGAAGCGCCTTCTATGGCAGGACGGGACCGGATCAATGAAGTGAAGACATCATACAAAGACTATCCGAAAGCAAAACAGGGCACGGATCCAAAAGAAGTGGTGATCGGAGTGGGCGCAGCGTTCCAGAAAGAGATCAAAAGAACCATCTGTGGAATTCCACTGGAAGAGGTATTAAAGAATGTAAAAGCGGGGATTGAAGAAGAAGGCATGATCCCAAGAGTTGTAAAGATTCTGGATACTTCGGATGTATGTTTTATGGCGCTGGAGGCTGCCAAGCTTTCCGGTTCCGGGATCGGGATCGGGATCCAGTCCAAGGGAACGACGGTGATCCATCAGAGAGATCTTTATCCACTGTCCAATTTGGAACTGTTCCCCCAGGCACCGCTTATGGATCTGGAGACGTACCGCAAGATCGGACAGAATGCGGCAAAATATGTAAAAGGGGAACAGGTGGTACCAATCCCGTGTACCAATGATCCGATGTCCAGACCAAAGTATCAGGTGAAAGCAGCACTGATGCATATTGCAGAAACAGAGCAGCTGGATCCAGAAGTTGGAATTGTTGAATGGGAGGAAAGATAAATGCAGTATCCATTAGGGGAACACGAAAGAGAGCAGATTGCATCTAAAACCGGCAAAAGACTGGACGAGATCACACTGGATGCAGTGATGAAGAATCAGATCGCACCGGATGATATTAAGATTTCAAAAGAGATGCTCCACGCACAGGGACAGGTGGCAAAAGAAAATGGAAATGATCCTATGGAAAAGAACTTTGAGCGTGCTGCAGAACTGGTGGATGTACCGGATGATGTGATCTTAAAGATGTATGACAAGCTCCGTCCGAACCGTTCCACAAAGCTGGAACTGGTTTTGATGGCACAGGAACTTCTGGAAAAATATAATGCCAGAAACTGTGCCCGTCTTGTGATGGAAGCGGCAGAGGTTTATGAGAAAAGAGGGATTCTGCTTTGACATATCTTGCAGGAGTTGATATTGGAAATTCTACAACAGAAGTCTGTATTGGAGAAGTACAGGGAGCGCAGATTCATTTTTTGAGCAGCGCTGCCTGTAAGACAACCGGAACCAAAGGAACACTGGCCAATGTACACGGGATCCGTGCGGCATTAAAGGAAGCCATGGGAAAGATCGGGCGGGATACCGGAGATCTTTCTCTGATTCGGCTGAATGAGGCTGCGCCTGTGATCGGGGATACAGCGATGGAGACTCTCACAGAGACGATCATTACCGATTCGTCTATGATCGGTCACAATCCTTCGACGCCGGCAGGGGCAGGACAGGCAGTGGGAGAGACGCTGGCATTTGGAAATATCCGGGAAGGGATGCCCGGAAAGCCATATATCGTATTTGCAGAGGCAGGATATTCCTACGAAGAGATCGCACAGATCTTAAATCGGGAAATGAAGCGCCTGCAGATTACGGGAATCATTCTGCAGGCAGACGAAGCGGTTCTGGTGGAAAACCGTCTGGAAACAAAAGTGCCGATCATTGATGAAGTGGCAGGGATCCAGAGACTTCCGGAAGGCGTGATGGCAGCGATTGAAGTTGCGCTTGCAGGACAGACCATCCGAATGTTGTCTAATCCATATGGGATTGCCACGCTGCTTGGCCTGGATGCAGAGCAGACCCGGATGATCACACCAATCGCAAAGAGTCTGATCGGAAAGAGAAGTGCAGTGGTATTAAAGACACCGGGCGGCAATGTGCGGGAAAATCTGCTTCCGGCGGGTGAGATTTATCTTCGTGCAGAGCAGAATACGTCTGTCAATTTGGATGAAGGTGCAGAAAAGATTATGCAGATCGTCTCAGCGGCAGGAACGATCTACGATATGGAAGGACAGCCGGATACCAATGTGGGCAATATGTTCGCAAGAATTAAAAAAGGCATGGGAGAGTTGGACGATACGTCACAGGCAGATATCCATATCACGGATATTCTGGCCGTGGATACCATGGCTCCGGTCCGGATTTCCGGCGCGCTGGCGGGCGAGACCTGTCTGGAAAAAGCGGTGGGGATTGCAGCGATGGTCAAGACCCAGCATCTGCCGATGCAAAGAATTGCAGATCAGCTTCGAATGGAACTTGGCGTAGATGTGACGGTGGCAGGTGTGGAGGCGGTGATGGCCAGTCTTGGCGCACTGACTACCCCGGGAACAGCGCTCCCGCTTGCCATCCTGGATATGGGAGGCGGCTCCACAGATGCCGCAGTGATCTCAAAAGATGGAAAGGTGACCATGACACATCAGGCAGGAGCAGGAGAACTGGTGTCTATGCTGATCGAGACAGAACTAGGGCTGGGAGACAGACAGATGGCGGAGCAGATTAAGAAATATCCGCTTGCCAAAGTGGAAAGTTTGTTCCATATGCGGATGGAAAATGGACAGATGACATTCGTGGATCAGTCCATTGATCCTCGTTTTTACGGAAGAGTCGTACTGTTGACCGAAGAGGGAATGATCCGTCTGGAGCAGGATATTCCGATGGAGAAGATCGTACAGGTGAGAAGAGAAGCAAAACGCAAAGTCTTTGTGACCAATGCATTTCGTGCACTGAAGAAAGTAGCACCAGATCAGGATTTAAAACAGATTTCCAATGTTGTACTTGTAGGTGGATCTGCAGAGGATTTTGAAATCCCGGAAATGCTGATGGAAGAACTTTCTGAATACAGGATTGTGTGCGGACGGGGGAATATCCGTGGAGAAGAAGGTCCCCGAAATGCAGTGGCTACGGGGCTGGTGCTTTCATATATAGGAGAACAGTCATGATCGTTAAGAAACCATCGATTTTTATTTACACACACCTGGCAGAGGAGTCTGTTTTAAGAGAAGTCTGTGCGGGTGTGGAAGAAGAAGGTGTGTTTTATGAGATCCAGGAGTTTCCGGATGAATGTATGGAAAAACTTGCATATAAAGCGGCAAGAGATTCTATGCTTGGCTCCGGAATCGGGATTTTTGGGACTGCAGTCTGTCTAAAAATGCGCGGACTGGAAAAAGGAAGAAATATTGAGGCATATTTGTCCCCTACACAGCAGCAGTGCAGAAAAGTCGGGGCAAACAGTGCCAGAGCGATTAAAAAGCAGCCCTTTAAGTAGGACGCTCCATGAAAGGAACGATACACATGAAAGTATATACAAAAAAAGGAGACCGTGGAAATACCTCTTTGGCAAATGGGATGAGCGTTTCAAAGTCAGATGACCGGATTGAACTGGTTGGAACGATCGATGAGTTAAACAGTTATATCGGTCATGCCAAAGTAATTTCGGAAACCCGGTTAAAAAGTTCTCTGACAGAGATTCAGAGAATCTTAATGAAGATCATGGCAGGGGTGGCTGATCCGAGAAATTTGGATTACCGGATGACAGCGCAGGAAACAAGTGCTTTGGAAGAGAAGATCGACGAACTGGAGGCTTCGTTCCCAAGGGTGAAGGATTTTGTATTGTATGGAGGGTGTGAACTTTCTGCGAGATTGGACATTGCACGGGCGGTGACCAGAAGGGCAGAGCGAAGATTTCGAAAAGTGGCACAGAATTATGGTGCAGATGCCCATTCCATGCAGTATATGAACAGATTGGCAGACTATCTGTATATCGAAGCAAGATATGCAGACTATCAGGCCGGAAACACAGAAGCCGGAAAACTCAGGGAAACTGTGATCCAAAATGTAATGAAAAATTTTTAAGAAATGGTAAGTACCGTATATCAGTCAAAGCACTGGCATACGGTACTTTTTTATTCAAGAGCAAATAAAACTGTAAAAATAGAATAAAAGTCAAAAAAGACAGAAAAAATAAAATAAAATAAATAAAAAACTAAAAATAATCTTGACAACAGAAGAAAAGAGTGCTAATATAAAGTCAACAAATAAAACAGATTGAACCAAAACTGAAATCCAATAAGAAAGTCTTGGAAAGAAGTTTTATCAAAGACAGAAACTTTCAAAGGCGGATGTCCCGGAAAAGGATTCTCGGAAGGAGAAGAAAAGTACGGAGGAATAAAATTCAGAAAAGACGGTTCTTGGATTTAAGAAAGGTTCAGGAAGTGGACACTCATTTCATGCAAGGAAAGATAACCTGGAGAAATGAAGAAATTATCGTAATGACGAGAAAGTTACGAGAGAAGCAAAATTCATTTGAGGGATGAGGTTATCGAGGAAGCGAAAATGAGAATTGTTAAGAAAGGAAGGTACAGACCACCAGGACAGTAAATGAAAAATCAGAATTTATCAATCGGTAAAGAGAGGTAGAAAAGGTGATTGAACCAACAATGTAAAGATGGATGTGAATCAAAATAAAAAGATTTGCATCCATCTTTCTGTTGTATCTTTCTGAAAATATTGGTAAAATATAGGGGCTGTAACCAGTAACTGATAAACAGAGCAGCCAGGGGAGTTGGCTGCAGTAACTATGAACAGATTCAGATAATAAGGGAGAGGTACAATGGACGTAATCAGTGAAATTGGAAAGTGGCTGCAGGAGAGTGAGATCTTGCCTGCGGCAATGGAACGGCTTGGAATTGCAGATAAGCTGGCAGAAGTGATTGGGATTTCGTTTGGAATCGTAGTATTGCTGGGGATCTTAGGATGTTTCTTTGGGTTGAAACTGGCCAGATTCTGGGCATTTCTTTCTGCATTTGCAGTAGGAGCAGGTGCGGCGTTTGCGATATCGATGCAGATCACAGCAGATATCAGACTGAGCGGAATAATCGGTCTGGGCGCAGGTATTGTTCTGGCAATTCTGTTTGCGGTGTTAAAGCGGGCAGGGATGTTTTTGACTGCCTGGGTTATGGGAAGCTTTTTGAGTATCTATTGGATACAGCCTAAAGAGCTGATGTGGCTGTTAGTCTGTGCAGGAATTGGCCTGGTATTTGCGCTTTTTACCATCAAGTGGTACCTTCCGATCCTGATCCTTTTGACCAGTGTATTTGGTGCGGTATGCATTAGCAGGGGCGGAGCTGTCCTGCTTGGAAATGCAGGGGTGAAACTGGAAAATTGGATGCTGATGCTGTCGATCGTCGTGTTGGCAGTCCTGGGTATTTTGGTGCAGTTTTTGATGGAATCTGGAAAGCGCAAGAAATTGCATTTGAAAAAAGCGGCTGAGATCCGGGAGCAGAATTCTACAGAAAATGAGGTAGATAAAGCAAGAGCGCTTTTGGAAGAAGAGATTGAGGAAGAAGAGTCCCAAGAGCAAAGCGAAGAGTTTCTGGATGAGGAAGACGAGGAGTTGGAAGAAGCTTCGGAAGAGGTTGTGATCTTAGAGGAAGAAGAGGATGACTTTCTGGATGACGACGAGGAAGAGAGCGAGTTCTGGGATGAGGAAGACGATGATATTCAAGTTGTCGAAATAGATCTGGATGATGAATTTGAGGAAGAGGAATAGAAGGCACACTCTTTTGTATGGAAAGAAGCATACAAAAGAGTGTGTTTTTTTCGTGACTTTCTTGTAACAGACCTGTCAAAGGGGTATAATGAAAAAAAGCGGAAGTCTGTGCATTTCCATCAGAGCACAGATGAAAAGGAGGCGTATCTATGAAGATTGATATGCATTGTCATGTAAAAGAAGGTTCTATTGACAGTAAAGTGAGTCTGGATGATTATATTACCATTCTGAAGCAGAAAGGTTTTCAGGGAATGGTGATCACGGATCATAACACATACAACGGATACCGTTACTGGAAGAACCATATGAAAGGGAAGAAACATCAGGATTTTGTGGTATTAAAAGGAATTGAATATGATACCAGGGATGCTGGGCACATTCTGGTGATCATGCCGGAGGGAGTCAAGATGCGGCTTTTGGAGATGCGTGGAATGCCGGTTTCTGTTTTGATCGATCTGGTACACCGAAATGGAGGTGTGTTGGGACCGGCACATCCATGTGGGGAGAAGTACATGAGCATTGCCAATACAAAGAAGTTTTATCAGTCTCCGGAGATTATGAAACGATTTGATTTTATTGAAGCGTATAATTGCTGTGAATCCGTGGCATCCAATACAGGCGCTGCAAAACTGGCATCCAAATATAAGAAGGTGACGACTGGGGGAAGTGATTCCCACAAAACAGGATGTGTGGGACGTGCCTATACGATCCTGCCGGAGCCGGTTACCTGCGAGACAGAACTGATCTCCATGATCCATAAAAAAGTTCCTTTTGAAGTTGGCGGTGTACAATATGAGAAGACAACCAAAGACCGCATTGGTAAAGTTAACAAGGTACTGGTATACTCGTTCTGGTTTTATAATAAAGGCGGGGAATTGATCAAGCGCAGAGGCCGTAAAGTCAAGATGGAAGAAGAGAATCCGATCGATCCGATCGATCCGATCGAACTTTATTATACAGGAAAAGTATGATGCGTATGATGATTTATGCGGTTTTGTTGTTGATTTTTCTAAAGATTTCCATTTCTGACTGGAAGATGCACAGGATTTTGAATCGAGATCTGATTTGGATCTGTATGCTTGCAGTTCCAATCTGTCTGGCAGATCCCCGGGGATTTTTGACCGAATACCTGCCGGGAGCATTTGCAGTCAGTATCCCGATGGCGCTGCTGCTGTTTTTCATTCCAGGAAGTTTTGGCGGCGGGGATATTAAATTTACGGCAGCGGCAGGCCTGGTCCTTGGGACCAGAAAGGTACTTCTGGGGAGTATGGCAGCGGTGTTGTTTGCCGGAGTATATTGCCTCTATCTTCTGGTATGGAAAAAGGAAGGGAGAAAGGCAGTTTTTGCCTTTGGTCCTTTCCTCTGTATGGGAATGACTGCAGCGCTGCTGTTTGGAGAACAGATGGCAGCATGGCTGTTTTCTTAATGCATTTCTTATCGCTTGTTTCGGCGATCTTCCAGTTTCTTACGGAATAATTCCAATGGTACTTTGTAATTTCTGGACTCCAGCTTTGGAAAAGCTTTGACCAGGCGGGGAGCAGATTTTGGAATTTTATTGCTCATATTTTGTGCACGTGTTTTTAATTCAACGATCTGCATCCGGATTTCTTCGGAAACTTCCAGTTTGACATCATCCAGTTTTTGACGGGATTCTTCCTGAACTTCCAGTGCATGCATCACATTCTGGTAGATATCCTCTCCAATCTGATCGGAAATATCATGCAGTTCGTCTGTGATCTTCTGTAAACGATGCAAAAACTGATTGAATTTTAAAATTGCAGAGGAAGTGACGATCACATCTGCAAGCAAAACAGCTACCAGGATCACAAGGCAGACAATTCCTACAGAATGCGGGATCCAGGATAATACCTTGTGGATCAGAGGATGGATAAAATATACAATGACCACACAGGCGGCTCCCCAGATCAGGGAGAACAGCAGGCACACATATCCTCCGATATTGAAAGGCAGCTTGGAGTAATCCCACCATTTACTATGGAAAATCTTGTCCATTGCCCATCCGGTCACACCCTCCAGAAGTGTAACTAACACCACAGAAGACAGATAGAGAAGAAGCAGATTGGACTGGAACGAATCCAGACAGGCGACTACCAGTGTGACGCCAACTCCATAAATCGGGCAGATTGGTCCGTTTAGGAATCCCCGGTTGACAAAGCGGCGTTGTTTGATGGCAGCAAATGCGACTTCTGTACACCATCCCAGAAAACCATAAACAAAAAAGTACAGCAAACTATAGTAAACAGGCATTGTGGTCCTCCTTTTCGTTCTTTGTATATATGATATCAGCAAGGTAAAGTCCGCGGGAAGGAACCCGGCGTGAAAACGTGGATTCTCCGGAAAAAATCTGTGGGATGCACAAAGGAGAAACTACGCCAAGTCCGATGTCCACCAGGAGTTGGAAGACAGTAGCTGCCATATAAGGCAGAAAATCATTTCCTTCTAAAGTGAGCACCATTTCCCGGGGGGATTCGGACACATGAAAAGCGTATAGTTCTTTCATGGCAGCCTTTTTCTTTTTCGCAGGAGAGAAACAACGGAAATCATGTCGGTCCTTTAGCTGTAAAAATGCTTCCTGCATATCTGCTGTTTTTGGAAAGCAGGGAACCGACCAGACATAATTTTGAGCAAATAAGTCTGTAGCTCCCATCTTTTGCAGGCGAAGCTGCCAGATACAGCGGTGTGGGGACAAATCGGCCTGAAAACGGGCAGGCATGTCCGTGGCATTTAAAATTGCGATGTCCTGGGGGAGAACTTCATTTAATGCAGCTTGAAGCTGACTGAGGGAAAGATCAGAACCGGTCTGAAAACTGACGGATTGTCTTTTGGCATGCACGCCGGGGTCTGTTCTGGCTGCGCAGGACAGTGAGACAGATTCTGCAAGAAGGCGGCACAGTGCGGCGGACAGTTTTTCTGAAACAGAGACACCGCCCTTCCTGGTCGGGGGAGTGCTCCACCCGGTATATCGGGTGCCGTCATATTCTGCAGTAAGCTGGATGGTACGCATAGAAATTCTCCTCTCTGGTCATGTTAATAGGTATTGTTCCATTGTACAGGAAGCCAGGGGAGAATGCAATCACAGAAGAAGGATTTTACACCTTCTTCTTTTTTAACATGGATGCAGCCATGTTGACTGTGTGGTCGATCTGTGCTTTTTCAGCATCTGATTTTCCATCTTTTAAAAGCTCCAGGATCAGTGAGATTTCATCTGGAGAAAACTGAATATGGTGTTTTCCGGCATTGGTGATCAGTGCAAACATGATGGGAGCCAGTTCTTTTCCCGTTTTACCTTGTGTCTGTGCGGCAGCCAGTTTGATCAGTTCCAGCTTGGCTGGATCCATGGCCTTTAGTTTGGGGTGATTCATCCATTCGTTCATACGTAGTACCTCCCTGTGGGTTTGAAAAGTCCATTTGATTCATTGTATCGGAAAACATCGCGTTGTATGTCTCAAACATTTCTTTTTGTTCCGGATTCAGCATTCCCAGGATCATGTCTAACGGGTTTTCAGTGCCGGAGGAGTCCGGAAGATTCTGGATCAGCTCCAGCATCTGGAACAATCCCTGCATTTGTTCCAGTTTTTGAAGTTCTTTCGGAGAAAGATATGTAGAAAGATCTTCTAAAAACCGGGCAGGAGAATCTGTGGCAGACAGACTGGATTTTGGAAATCCCTGAAAACGGAGAATGGCGTTTTGAAGTTCCATAAAGCGGACCAGGATTCCGAGCATGCGCTGCCCATGAGCAGGAAAATAGGGCAAAAGCAGCTTTAATGTCTGTAGTTGTCTGGAAGAAGTGAATTCATCAAAAGGTGTCATTGGGTGTGTATGATTCGTTTCCATAAAGCCTCCCGGATGATTACGTTGTAAATATATATGAAGAAAACAGGAAAGAAATGAATAAAAATCCGACAGCAGGGAAAACTAAAAACAGAATTCCTACATACTATAATAGGGAATGGAAAGGAAAGAGGGATTTTATGAAACGCAGACTGATCATTGATGGAAATGCAGTATACGAGATCGATGAAAACTGTATGTTACAGAGAAGAATTGAGAAAGATGAACAAAACAGACAAAAGGAAAAAGCACACCCGAACGCAAATAAAGAAGCAAAATAAAAAGTCCCCGGCATTTCGCCGGGGATCCTTTGTTTTATGGGGAGATTAGCATCCACATCCGTTGTTTCCACATCCACCGCCACAACCGCCGCTGAATCCGTTTCCGCATCCGCCACAGAAGATCAGAAGAAGGATGATCCACAGACAGCTGTCATTTCCGCATCCGTTGTTTCCACCCCATCCATTGCCGCATCCACCGCAGCAAAGAAGCAGAAGAATGATCCAGATACAGGAGTTACCACCAAAGTTTGATTCGCATCCACATCCACAGTTTGTTGCACTTAATTCACTCATTTGAAATCCTCCAATAATGTTGTTTACAGTTCTATAATATGTGGATGCAGGGAATGTGTGCAGAAAATATGTTAACAAATTCTTTATAATGGAGGAACAGGTCTTAACACCTATTTTACTCGATCTATGCTAATTTTTAGATAAAGGAAGGAGACGAGGAAGTATGAGGATGACAGAAATTCGGAATCTGAGGATGAAAAAAGAAGAAAATCAAGAACTGGATCAGTTTTGTAAACAGATAAAAGAACATGTAGAGAAAGGAAAACTGGGGGAGTGTGAGCAGATGATCCCACAGTATATGCAAAAATATCCGGACAGCGCGATCCCACATAATCTTTTGGGGATTGTTCTGGAAAAGCAGGGAAGACATGTGGAAGCTATGAAACATTTTCGGGCGGCAGCAGCTTTGGATGCAGAGTTTCTTCCGGCGAGCTATAATATGGAACAATACAGTTCTTTGCGAAGAAAGTGTGCGATAGAGCCGATGTATGGATGGGAAGAGTACAGAAGTGAACATAGATGGAATCATGGAAACACCTTAAAAAGAGAATCTGAATATTCTAATAAAAAAGGAATGTTCATACATGAAACAGGCAAAACAGATCATTGGATACTGGTGTGACAAGATACAAAGAGGAGAGGCTCTGGGGCAGGGGATAACCGTTGCCGTTTTAGACACCGGAATCTGTGTGCATCCGGATTTTGGAAATCGGATCGCAGGATTTCGTGATTTTGTACATGGAAAAGAGGATCCATATGATGACAGTGGACATGGAACGCATGTGGCGGGGATCCTGGCAGGAGACGGACGGCTTTCCAAGGGCAGATATGCAGGAATGGCTCCCCAAGCTTCTCTTTTGATCGGAAAAGTGCTGGATCAGGATGGGAACGGAAGTGTGGAGACGGTTCTGGAAGGAATGCGGTGGGTGCTGTCCATACGCAAGAAGTATCCCATTGTAGTTGTGAATATTTCCGTGGGAGCAAAGCCGGATCTGGAAGCGTGCCAGAAAAAGCAGCTGGTCCGTGGAGCAGAATCTCTGTGGGATGCGGGGATCACCGTTGTGGCATCTGCAGGGAATGACGGACCGAAACGAGGGAGCGTTGCGTCGCCGGGGGACAGCAGAAAGATTATTACAGTGGGCGCTTATGAGGAAATCCGATGGAGAGAACGTGCAGTCGGGGGACGCTGGAAATATTCGGGCAGAGGTCCTTCTGAACTTTGTGTGATAAAGCCGGATCTGGTGGCGCCGGGGCTTGGCATTGTCAGCTGTGGGAGAATGGAACAGGAGAAACAGGCATATGTTGAAAAAAGCGGTACGTCCATGGCGGCGCCCATGGTTGCAGGGGCGGCGGCATGTCTGTTGTCAGAATACCCTGATATGAGCAATGTAGAAGTGAAGCTGAGGTTGCGAGAGTCTTGTACACCTCTGGAAGAGGAGGGAACAGGATGGGGACTTTTGAATGTGAGCCGGCTTTTATAAAGAAAAGTTGGGTGTCAAGATTTTCTACTTGACACCCAACTTTTTTTGCGTTATGATAGCAAAGGTGATTTGAGTGAATGATATTTTAGAACAGGCATTGTTATACGACTTTTACGGTGAACTTTTAACCAGTCACCAGAAAGAGATTTATGAACAGTTTGTGCTGGAAGATTTATCTTTGAGTGAAATTGCAGCGGAAGCCGGAATCAGCCGACAGGGTGTTCATGATCTGATCAAGAGGTGTCAGAAGACTCTGGAAGGATATGAAACGAAGCTTCATCTGGTAGAAAAATTTCTTTCGATCAAAGAGAAAGTTCACGAGATTGACCGGGTATTGGATTCCTATGAGTCCATGAGCGGGAATCAGAAACCGAACGAGATGATAGAAAAGATCCGGAAGATATCGGATACAATTATAGAGGAGTTATAACATGGCATTTGACAGTTTAACAGAAAAACTTCAAAACGTATTTAAGAATCTCCGAAGCAAAGGTCGTCTGACGGAAGATGATGTAAAGGCCGCGCTCAAGGAAGTAAAGATGGCACTTCTGGAGGCGGATGTAAACTTTAAAGTCGTAAAGAAGTTTGTAAAAGATGTGCAGGAGCGGGCGGTTGGCCAGGATGTAATGAATGGTCTGAATCCGGGACAGATGGTGATCAAGATTGTAAACGAAGAACTGGTCAGTCTGATGGGATCGGAGACGACCGAGATCAAGCTGCAGCCGGGAAGCGCGATCACGGTGATCATGATGGCAGGTCTTCAGGGTGCAGGTAAGACGACAACTACCGCAAAACTTGCAGGGAAGTACAAGCTGAAAGGCAAGAAGCCATTGCTTGTGGCATGTGATGTATACCGTCCGGCAGCAATCAAACAGCTGCAGATCAACGGAGAGAAGCAGGGGGTAGAAGTCTTCTCCATGGGAGACAAGAACAAGCCCGCCGATATTGCAAAAGCAGCATTGGAACATGCGCGCAAGAATGGAAATAACATTGTGATCCTCGATACTGCCGGCCGTCTTCATATAGATGAAGATATGATGGCAGAGCTTCAGGAGATTAAAGCAACAGTGGAAGTGCACCAGACGATTTTAGTGGTGGATGCGATGACCGGACAGGATGCAGTCAATGTGGCCGGAAGTTTCAATGATAAGATCGGGATTGACGGTGTGATCGTGACCAAGCTGGATGGTGATACGAGAGGCGGTGCCGCACTTTCTATCAAGGCGGTAACAGGATGTCCGATCCTTTATGTAGGTATGGGTGAGAAGCTCTCGGATCTGGAGCAGTTTTATCCGGATCGTATGGCATCCCGTATCCTTGGAATGGGAGATGTGCTGACACTGATTGAAAAGGCCGGGGCTGAGCTGGATGAAGAGAAGGCGCAGCAGATGGCGGAGAAGATGAAAAAAGCCCAGTTTGATTTTGAAGATTATCTGGAAAGTATGAACCAGATGAAGAAAATGGGCGGTTTATCCAGCATCCTCAGTATGATGCCGGGACTCGGAAACATGGGGGCGAAGATGCCGGAGCTGGATTCCGAGGAGAATGAAAAGAAGATGGCCCGGATGGAGGCCATGATCCAGTCCATGACCGTAGAAGAACGGCAGAATCCGGATCTTTTGAATCCATCCAGAAAACACCGGATCGCAAAAGGCGCAGGTGTGGATATTTCCGAAGTCAACCGTATGGTAAAACAGTTCAATGAATCCAGAAAACTGATGAAGCGGCTTCCGGGAATGATGGGAAAAGGTGGTAAAAAAGGTAGATTTAAACTTCCTTTTTAGCACATAGATAACAAAAAAGAAAAATATTAAGAAGAGGTGGAAAAAATGGCAGTAAAAATCAGATTAAAAAGAATGGGACAGAAGAAAGCTCCTTTCTATAGAATCGTAGTAGCAGATGCGAGAGCACCAAGAGATGGAAAATTCATCGAAGAGATCGGAACATACGATCCGAACCAGAACCCAAGCGTATTCAAAGTAGATGAAGAAGCAGCTAAAAAATGGCTGAACAACGGAGCTCAGCCTACAGAAGTTGTAGGAAAGATCTTTAAGGCAGCTGGAATCGAAAAATAAGCTGTTTCGCGGAGGTGCGCGTAAATGAAAGAATTAGTTGAAGTAATTGCGAAAGCATTAGTAGACGATCCGGACAGCGTTGCAGTTTCTGAGAGACAGGACGGCAGAACAACGGTCATCGAAATACGTGTCGCAGAAAGTGACATGGGAAAAGTGATCGGAAAACAGGGTCGCATCGCGAAGTCGATCCGTTCTGTTGTAAAAGCAGCAGCGGCAAAGGAAGATAAGAAAGTTGTTGTTGATATTATACAGTAACTTAACAAAAGGGACAGGCTTTGGATCAAAGTAACTGCCCCTTTTCTTTTTCATATAAGAAACAGGAGAGAACTATGGAACAGTTTTTGCAGGTTGGAGTGATCTCATCGACCCATGGGATCCGTGGTGAAGTGAAGGTATTTCCGACAACAGACGATCCGGCACGGTTTAAAAAGCTGAAACAGGTATTTCTGGAGACAGGGAAAGAACGATTGTCTCTGGAAGTACAGGGCGTGAAGTTTTTTAAACAGTTTGTCATCGTAAAATTTAAAGGAATCGATAACATCAATGATATTGAAGCGTATAAAGGGTGTTCTTTATATGTCAGCCGTGAGAATGCGGTAAGGCTGGAAGAAGATGAGTATTACATTGCAGATCTGATCGGAATGCAGGTTTATACAGATGAGCAGCCGGAGCAGGTATTTGGCGTGTTGAAAGATGTGATGGAAACCGGCGCAAATGAAGTGTACATCGTAGATTCCGAAGAATACGGAGAAGTGCTGATCCCGGCGATCCGGCAGTGTATCCTTTCCGTGGATGTGGAAAAACAGGAGATGCGCGTACATTTGCTGAATGGGTTACTGGAACAGAAATAACGAGAGAAAGTGCAGGACAGTGCGATGAATTTTCATATTTTGACATTATTTCCCGAGATGGTCATGAGCGGCCTGGGGACCAGTATCATCGGGCGCGCAGTGAACAATGGGCTGCTTTCGATTGAAGCGGTGAATATCCGGGATTATGCGTTTAACAAGCATCAGAGCGTGGATGATTATCCATATGGCGGAGGAGCCGGAATGCTGATGCAGGCAGAACCGGTGTATCAGGCATATGCAGCGATTACGGAAAAGATGGGAAAAAGACCGAGGGTGGTGTACCTTTCCCCTCAGGGAGAGACATTTTCCCAGACTATGGCAGAAGATCTGGCAAAGGAAGAAGAACTGGTGTTGCTTTGCGGGCATTACGAAGGAATCGATGAGCGGGTTCTGGAAGAGATCGTAACGGATTATGTGTCCATTGGGGACTATGTGCTGACCGGGGGCGAGCTTCCGGCAATGGTGATGGTAGATGCGATCTCCCGTCTGATCCCGGGAGTGCTGCACAATGATGTGTCAGCAGAATTTGAATCTTTTCAGGATCACCTTCTGGAATATCCGCAGTACTCCAGACCGGAAGAGTGGCATGGCAAAAAAGTACCGCCGGTCTTGCTGTCCGGGCATCACGCCAATATTGAAAAGTGGCGAAGAGAACAGTCCATGATCCGAACAAAAGAAAAAAGACCAGATTTGTTGAAAAAGTGCATGGAAAGTGGAGTTCTGGATAAAAAAGAAATGAAGTTTTTGAGAGAACTTCTGGCAAAAGATGAGGAAAACACTTGAAACTATTTACAAAATATGATAGAATACAACAGTTGTGAAAAGAAGAGATGGTCCTCTGGTACCGAAGTGGTATTAAGAACGTCCAAGATGAAGGAGGAACACAATGAACGAGATTATCAGAAAAATCGAAGCAGAGCAGATGAAAGAAAACGCACCTGAATTCAACGTTGGTGATACTGTAAAAGTATACGCAAAGATCAAAGAGGGTAACCGTGAAAGAATCCAGGTTTTTGAAGGAACAGTCCTGAAAAAACAGGGTGGCGGAGTCAGAGCTACTTTCACAGTAAGAAAATTCTCTAACGGAATCGGCGTTGAGAAGACATGGCCAATCCACTCTCCACACGTAGAGAAAGTGGAAGTTGTTCGCAGAGGTAAAGTAAGAAGAGCAAAACTGAACTACTTAAGAACACGCGTTGGTAAAGCGGCTAAGGTGAAAGAATTAGTAAAATAACAGGATTGATGAGAGGGACAATTACAGATTTGTAGTTTGTCCCTTTTCTGTTATCTGATTCCGTTGGAGAGCCAACGAGAGTAAGTGAGAGAGGAAAAAAGCGATGCGGCATTTAACATTTCGAAAGAAGCGCAAAAAATCATCCGGCGGGAAGCTGCTGCATTTTGCAAAAGGAAAACTGCACTGGAATAAAAGGGCGGTGTCACGATGGTGCATCGAGATTACAGCGGTGAGCATCCTGGCATTTGCACTTGTCTTTTATTTTGGACAACGGGTGAGTATTGCCGGAGACTCCATGCGGCCGGAATTAAAGAACGGAGATGTGGTGCTGGTAAACCGGCTGATCTATAATGCGGTCATGCCAAAACGAGGCGATGTCATTGCATTTAAGCCGAACGGGAACGAGAATGCGCATTATTATATCAAGCGGATCGTGGGTCTTCCGGGAGAAACCGTTCAGATCAAAGATGGCAGTGTGTATATCAATGGCAAAGAGCAGAAATCAGATATTTTTGCCCCGGAGATCGAAAAGCCGGGAGTTGCGGCAGAGGAGATCACACTGGGTGAGAATGAATATTTTGTGCTGGGAGATCAGCCATCGGGCAGTAATGACAGTCGGATGGCGGAGATCGGCAATGTAAAACGCTCCGAGATTTACGGAGAAGTCTGGTTTAACACCAGTGTGGGAAGTGAATTTGGATTTGTAAAATAGGAGGAGAGGAAGATGCATTTTCAGTGGTATCCGGGACATATGACCAAAGCAAAACGGATGATGCAGGAAAATATCAAGCTGATCGATCTGGTCATTGAACTGGTAGACGCAAGGCTTCCGGTCAGCAGCCGGAATCCGGACATTGATGAACTTGGAAAGAATAAAGCACGGTTGATTTTGCTGAATAAATCAGATCTGGCAGAGGAAGCGTGCAATGACAGGTGGGCAGAATATTTCAAGCAAAAGGGATATTCTGTTGTGAAAGTCAATTCCAAGAAGGGCGGCGGGATCAAATCCATTCAAGGTGTGATCCAGGAGGCCTGTAAAGAAAAGATAGAACGGGACAGAAAACGGGGAATCTTAAACCGTCCGGTCCGAGCCATGGTTGTGGGTATCCCGAATGTGGGGAAATCTACATTTATCAATGCACTGGCAGGAAAAGCCTGTGCAAAGACCGGAAATAAGCCGGGTGTAACCAAGGGCAAACAGTGGATTCGTCTGAATAAGAATGTAGAGCTGTTAGATACTCCGGGAATCCTCTGGCCAAAGTTTGAAGACCAGACGGTGGGACTGCGTCTGGCGCTGATCGGATCCATCAAAGATGAGATTTTAAATACAGAAGAACTGGGAGCAGAACTGATCCGCTTTTTAAAGGACAGTTATCCGGGAATCCTTCAGGCAAAATACGAAGTGGATGAGTCCAAAGACCTGTATGAATGTCTGGAAGAGATTGCAAAGAACCGTCACTGTCTGGTGCGGGGAAGTGAACTGGATCTGGAAAAGGCTGCCAGACTGCTTCTGGACGATTTCAGAAACGGACGACTGGGAAGAATTACACTGGAATTTCCGGAAAAAGAGACAGTTGGAGAATAAACAGGAGGCGATGGAGTAATGAAAGATCAGGAGAGAAGTATTTTCAGAGAACTTTTGGGATGGATTGTGTATTTTGTGATCCTGATCGCGGCAGTATATCTGCTGATCACATTTGTGGGTCAGCGGACCAAGGTCAGCGGACAGTCCATGGAGCCTACATTATATAACAATGACAATCTGATCGTGGATAAGATCAGTTACCGGTTCCGGGAGCCGGAGCGGTATGAGATCATTGTATTTCCCTATGAGCACAAAGAGAATACGTACTATATCAAACGGATCATCGGAATGCCGGGGGAAACGGTTCAGGTGGCAGACGGGGCAGTCTATATTGACGGAGAACTGCTTTCTGATGAACATTACGGAAAGGAAGCCATGTTAGATCCCGGAATTGCCAGAGAGCCGATCACGCTGGGAGAAGATGAATATTTTGTGTTGGGAGACAACCGGAATCACAGTGCAGACAGCCGGGATCCAAGCGTGGGAGTGCTTCAAAGAGAAGATCTGATCGGGCGAGCCTGGGTGAGAATCTGGCCGTTTGACCGGATCGGATTCATCCGGCATGATTAGAACAGGACAGAGAAAGTAAGAGGTCTGGACATGAAAAGTATCAGTGAGATCAAGAAAGAGTTTGAACTGGCAGAAGAGGGCAGGGAAGAATTGTATGAGATGTATGCCTACGATACCAGATCGGGTGTGCAAAAGCTGATCCAGAAATATCAGAAGCAGGACGAAAAGCTGGACATGGAGCGCCGGCGTCTGCAGCAGATGTGTCAGTATGAGGAATCCTACCCTCAGTATGAATATATCTGCGGGATCGATGAAGTGGGAAGAGGACCGCTGGCCGGTCCGGTCGTAGCCGCTGCCGTGATCCTTCCAGAAAATTGTGAAATTTTGTATCTGAATGATTCCAAAAAGCTGTCAGCAAAAAGACGGGAGGAACTGTACGGGGAGATTCAGAGCAAAGCCATTGCGATCGGGATTGGAATGGCAGGACCGGGAAGGATCGATGAGATCAATATTTTACAGGCGACTTATGAGGCTATGAGACAGGCGGTAGGTGAGCTTGCAGTACAGCCTCAGATCCTTCTGAATGATGCAGTGACGATCCCGGGGATTGCAATCCCGCAGGTTCCGATCATCAAGGGAGATGCGAAAAGTATTTCTATTGCAGCGGCCAGCGTCATTGCAAAAGTGACCAGAGACCGATTGATGGAAGAGTATGAACAGGTATTTCCGGGATATGGATTTGCGGATAACAAGGGGTATGGCTCTGCTGCACATATTGCCGCGTTAAAAGAACTGGGGCCGACCCTGATCCACCGGAGATCTTTTATCAAAAATTTTGTGTAAGAATATGTGGTGTTTGACAGGCGAAGGTGTAAATGAAAAAGCAGAATAACAGAGCAGTCGGTACGGTATATGAACAGATAGCCGGAACCTTTCTGGAGAAAAAAGGATTTCAGATCCTGGAGTATAATTATCGATGCCGGGGCGGAGAAGTCGATTTAATCGCACGGGATGGAAAGTATCTGGTATTTTGCGAGGTGAAATACAGACGCTCCGATCAGTCGGGCAGTGCGCTGGAGGCGGTGGATGCGAGAAAGCAAAAAAAGCTGTGTCTTTGTGCAAGACAGTATCTGACGTCTCATGGAATGGAAGAACAGCCGACAAGATTTGATGTAATCGGAATCCAGGGAAACGAGATCATACATATCGAGGATGCATTTTGGGGAAGTTGAAGCAGAAAAGGGGAAAGAAGATGAGTTTGGGACTTTGTTATAAAGATGAGAACAAGATTTTTCAGGAAATAGAGACAGAGCCGCCATATCTGGCGTATCCTTTGTTTCAAGAAACGGGGATTGTGAAGCATGGATTCTCCACCAGGCTTGGGGGAGTGAGCAAAGGATGCTTTTCTTCTCTGAATCTGAGTTTTACCAGAGGGGATGAAGAAGAGGCAGTACGGGAGAATTTTCGCAGGATTGCAGGAGCCGTGGGAGTACGGTGTGAGGACATGGTGCTGACCCATCAGACCCACACGACCAATGTGCGGGTTGTGACAGAAGCGGATCGGGGCTGTGGGATCACGAAGCCAAGAACCTATGAAAATGTGGATGGACTGGTGACCAACATTCCGGGAATCTGTCTGGTGACTTTTTATGCGGACTGTGTTCCGCTGTATTTTGTGGATCCGGTCAGAAAGGTGATCGGATTGAGCCATTCCGGCTGGCGGGGAACCGTTGGAAAGATCGGAAAGGTGACTGTGGAGACCATGTGCCGGGAGTTTGGAAGCCGACCGGAGGATATTCTGGCAGCAGTAGGGCCTTCCATCTGTCAGGACTGTTATGAGGTCAGTGAAGAGGTGATCTTACAGTTTCAACAGGCATTTCCTGCGTCTTGCTGGAAAGATTTATTTTATCAGAAAGAAAATCAGAGGTATCAGTTGGATCTCTGGAAAGCCAATGAACAGATTTTTTACGAAGCAGGAATTTTGCCGGAGCATATGGCGGTGAGCAATCTGTGCACACACTGCAACAGTGAGATTTTGTATTCGCACAGACAGGCAGGAGATGCCAGAGGAAATCTCTGTGCATTTCTGGCGTTAAAGGAGAAAGACGTATGATCATAACAGCAGCAGAAAAAGTCCAGGACATTGTACAGTCCCCAGAAGAAGTAGCAGAAGATGTGAATCAGTTTGTCCAGTGGTTTGAAGACCAGATTCCGGCGATGATGTCATTTGGGATCAAGGTAGTATTGGCAATTGTATTTTTTTTTATTGGAAGAGCTGTGATCCATGGGGTTCAGAAGCTGGTGAAACACTCCATGCAGAGAGCCAATGCAGATACCGGAGTCATCCAGTTTGTGGATTCTTTTCTGAAATTTGGCTTATATGCCCTGTTGTTGTTTACGATCGCAACGAAATTTGGAGTGGAATCCTCCTCTGTGGCAGCGTTGATTGCTTCCGGTGGTGTGGCAATCGGTCTGGCATTGCAGGGAAGTCTTTCCAATTTTGCAGGCGGTGTTCTGATCCTGCTTTTGAAGCCATTTGTGGTAGGAGATTACATCATTGTGGCAAATGACGGAACAGAAGGAACTGTGAAGGTGATCCAGATTTTCTATACGAAGCTTACGACGGTGGATAATAAGACCATTGTGATCCCGAATGGAACACTTTCCAACAGCAGCCTGACCAATGTGACGGCAAGACCGGAACGTCAGCTGGATCTGAAAGTAGGCATTTCTTATGATGCGGATTTAAAGAAGGCGAAGCGGCTGATCGAGGAATTGTTAAAGACAGATGTCTCTGTCATTCAGGATGAAGATATCAAGGTATTTGTGGATTCTCTGGCAGACAGCGCCGTAATTCTGGGACTGCGTGCCTGGGTCAAGACGGAAGAATACTGGACCTCCAGATGGAGACTTCTGGAAGAAATCAAACTCAAATTTGATGAAGAAGGAATCGAGATTCCGTTCAATCAGCTTACTGTGCATATGGCGGAAAAAACAGAAGACAGCAAATGATACAAAGAGCCTGGAGACAGGCTCTTTTCTTTTGGGGAAAATAGAGTTGGATTCATGCGGAGATTGTGGAAAATTATAAAAAATGTAAAAGAAATGTGAATAGAATATAGAAAAATTATGAAATATGGAGTATACTGAAACAGTAAATGCTTAGGGGGTGCAGTCATGTCTGACTGCAAAAAATGGGAAAGGAGTCAGAAAAAACGGGCAAAAATAAGTTAGGAGGAAATGAAAGGTATGAAAAAAGAGAGAAAAAGAGTGTTATTGGCATGGATCATGACACTGGCAATGCTCTTTGGCGTTCTGCAGCCGGCAGTTGGATTGCATGAAGTGCGGGCTGCAGAACCGGTGACTGCGGAAAGTGATGTAGCATATGAGAAGCTGCCGCAAGGACCGATGAAAGCGAGTGCAAAGGCAAGTTCACATCAGGAATCGAACCAATGGGGAGATGGGGATGCAGCGCTTGCATTTGACGGCAACACAAGCAATGGATGGCACAGCGAATATACATCCAAGGAAGGACCGCATTGGATCCAATGGTCACTTGGCGGAAGTCATCAGATCGGAAGAATCGAGTATCAGGTGAAGAATACTGGCGCCAATGGAAGGTTCAAAGACATTCAGGTAGAAGTCAAAAATGGGGGTGAGGATGCACCGTGGACAACGGTTGCAACAAAGACCCTTTCCGATGTAGGACAAGGCGGAAAATGCAATATTGATTTTGCGCCAGTGGATGCTACAGATGTGAAGATTACAATTAAAAGTTCTTATAACAGCAATGAGCAGGGTGTTCTGGCATCAGCAGGAGAGCTGAATGTATACAAAGTAGTGCCGGATTTAACCGCAACAGATACATATACAGTGATTTATCATTGGGAAGATGAGAATGATCTGGCAGATGTAAGACCCAATAATGTAGCGCCAACATTAATTGACGAAAGCGGCAGCAGTTTTGAGAGGGCAGAAACAATCTCTGGAAATGTAACAGTAAGTCCGGGTCCGGTCAAGGACGGGTATGTGTATACATTTAAAAAGGTTCCGCGATATAATAAAGTAGGAAAACCTGCGCAGTGGACATGCAATCCGGGAAAATACAGTACCGGATATAAGATAAAGACAGAAAAAACGGGAGACTATGAATTTACAGCAACCTATACATTGCCGACAAGAAAACAGGACAAAACAATCCATGTGAACTGGGTTGGCGGTGATGAGGAAAACAGACCGGAAATTAAGATACAGCTGATGTATCAGCAATGGGATGGCAGTTTTGTATTCCCGGTAAAAGGACAAGAGACAGCGACATTAAATGCTGCAAATAATTATACTTACACATGGAAAGACATGGTAGAGTATGAATCTGGAAAAGAGGACTATCCATATCAACCGATTTACAGCATTGAAGGTATTGATGCAATCGAAGGATATGAGATTACCTATAGTTCAGAGCAAAATTCTGAAGAAGTATATCCATTTAACACAGACGGACAGCTGGTTATCACCTGTACAAGTACAGCTCCAACAGCTGCTGTAACAGTGAATGTAAACAACGGAACAGAAGTAGGCGGAGCCACACTGGAAGATGCGATCGCAAAAGCAGGTATTTCAGCGGACCAGGTAACTTCACTGGAGTTTGTATCCGGTAAAGTGACAGAAGCAGATCTGGAATATATTAAGAAAAATGTAAATCAGATTGAAACTTTTAAATTAAATCTGAGAGATGGACTTACCTATGTTGATGCAAGTGGCGCAGACTCACAGGTATTTCCGCATTGGATCTTTTCAGAAAAACGAAGCCTGACAACCGTAGAACTGGGTGGTTTTACGGAGATTAGCGGTCATGCATTTTTTAAAGCGGAAAATTTGACATCTGTAAAGATTGATGATGCAAAAATTATCGGATCTTCTGCATTTTCTGGAGCGAAAAAGCTTACAGAAGTTAATCTGCCAAATGTAACAGAGATTTCCACATGGGCGTTTAGCAAATGCAAAAGTTTAGTAACAGTCAATATGCCGAAGGTTAAGAAAATCCGGGAAGCGGCATTTCTTGGTTCTGGATATTTGAATATTACTTTACCAGAGAGTTTAGTAACTCTTAGTGGTGCAGTATTTGGAATTGCTGAGTCCTATGGACAACCGGGTGAAGAAGCAGAATTTCATGTTGTAATGCAGGGAACAACACCACCGACAGTAAAACCGGAAATCAACGAAAATTCTCCATTTAAAGATGCCGCCCCAACGTCTACGCTGGAAGTGCCGGAAGGCAGCGAAGATGCTTATCTGAATTCTGAATTTGGAGATGCAGAGAAACGTACCTGGTGCAATCTGCCGTTAAAGAGCGAGGAACCGGTTGTAAATATAACCGCAAGAATCGGAAGTGATGCGTCTGGCGCAGATGCAAAAGAGGTTTCCGGAGCAAGTTTGGAAGATATGGTGAAACAGACCGGATTGACCCCTTCTTTTGAAGTTGATTATGTAGAATTTGTTTCCGGAACAGTCAGAGAACAGGATATCGCATATGCAAATCAGAATCTGTTCGGGCTGAAAACATTCAAACTGAACTTAAACAATGGGCTGACCTATGAAAACGGAGCGGGAAAGGGATCCACAACATTCCCTCAAAAAGCATTTCAGGGAAAGGTAAAACTGCAGCAGGTAGAACTGGGCGGATTTACAGCAATCGGTGCAAGTGCATTCAGCGGACAAAATCAGCTGACATCCATTACTATCCCGGATGTAAAAGAAATCGCAGGAACTGCATTCCATTTATGCTCTGGATTGACAGAAGTGAGTCTTCCAAGTGTGACGAAGATCAAACTTTCTGCATTCAATGGAGCAACACAACTGAAACAGGTGGATATGCCGGTTGTAGAGTTTATTGACAGTATGGTATTCCAAGATTGTGCGATGGAGGAAATCCATATTCCGGCAACGATCACAAAAATAGGATTTGATGCATTTGGATATTCCAAGGCAGACGGAGGGCAGAAGCCGATCCACTTTGTGATCGATGCAGTGGAACCGCCGGCTACTTCTGAAGGTTCTCCATTTAAAAACTGTCCGGATGGATCTTACCTTACCGTTCCGGAAGGCACAGAAGAGGCATACCTGAATCCGTTAAACGGCGGTGACCCGGAACAAAGAACATGGCATAAGATTCCGCTTGACCAGAAAGTAGAAGAAGCAACTGTGACATTTGATATCGACGGAACATTGACTACAGAGAAAATTCCGGTTGGCGAGGAAATCGGAGAGAGACTTCCGGAAGAACCAAAGAAGGATGGATTTGTATTCAAAGGCTGGAATACCGCCAAGGATGGCAGTGGAACAGAAGTAACCGCAAAAACAGTCGTGGAAGGTGATATGACGGTTTATGCAATTTTTGAAGCAGAGGCAAAACCTCTGGAAATTGTAAAAATCGAGTGCTCCAATGATGACGGACATGGCGGTGCAAAATGGACCAATGAAGACGTAACAGTGACCCTGACAGTGAACAAGCCGGTACAGCCGATGGAAGGATGGAATCTGGACGAAACAAAGACTGTGCTGACGAAGGTTCATGGAGAAAATGGAACTTATACTGTGGCTGTGACATCAGAAGATGGAACAGAGCAGGCAGAGGCAAAATACACAGTAAAACACATTGACAAGCAGGCTCCGGATATCCGCGTGGAAGGAACAGGAAACGGGGAACATTATCGTGAGATCACAGCAATCGCAGTACAGGATGCCAAAGGTGTTCGTTATGTGACGGTCAATGGCGTGAAAACAATGGTCAATGCCAAGGACGAAAAGCTCACAGATATCAAAGCGCTTGGAGTAGTAGAAGGCGAGAATACAGCAGTGGTTGTAGACAAAGCCGGAAATGAGAAATCCATTACATTCTACTATGATAAAACAGCTCCGGTGATCGATTACAAAGCCATCGAAGCAGCAAATGGATACAAGAGAGAAATCCCGGTCAATGAAGGCGAAGAGTACACAGAAAAAGAACTGGTTGAAATGTTTACAAAACCGGGATGGGTAACCGACAATTCCGGACATGCAGAATTTAAAGTAGACAAATGGGGACTGGAGCATGGACTGGACGGTTATAAACCGTTTACTTCCCAAACACCGGGAACCTACAAAGTCCGTTTCTACGCATACGATGCCGCAGGAAACAGCAGCACATTTGATGTGTATGTGAAAGTACTGGAAGCGGAGACACCGGAAGAACGTACAACAACAGTAAACTATACCGTATTCCTGGATAACGGAGTGCGTACGGGAACCTGGACACACACCGGAACAGAAGAAGGAACGTTTGAGTTTGAAGTGTCTATGACAGGGCTTGACCTGGAGGGCTATGTGCCGGCAGAGGGAGAAACAGGATCCCGGACACTGACATATGGTGAGACGACTTCCGTCACATTCTATCTGGTTAGTGAATAATACAGATCAGAATGATACAGATCCCTGATATGGAAGTGAAAGTTTAAGATGAACCCGGATGGAGAAAAACAGATGTGATTCTTCATCCGGGTCTTTTTGCGTTCAACTTTTGCAACCGGACTTGTTTTATGGTATTCTATAAGATATATGTAGGGATTGAATTCCCATGTGACCAGGAGGAACAGTTATGATTTTAAAAGAGTTATTAGAACGATTGGAATATGAAGTGACACAGGGGAGTGACGAAATCGAGATCAGCACATTGGTCAATGACTCCCGAAAAGTAGAGGAAGGTTCTGTCTTTGTCTGCATCAGCGGAGCGGTCTCAGACGGACATCAGTACGTGGCAGATGTGGCGAAGAAAGGTGCGAAGGCTGTGATCGTACAGCAGGAGGTAGAGGCGCCGGAAGAGCTGACCGTGATCCGGGTACAGGATACCCGATATGCGCTTGCACTTGCGTCTGCTGCATATTTTGGGTATCCGGCAGAGAAACTGCATATTATTGGAATTACAGGAACCAAAGGCAAGACAACGACCACTTATATGATCAAATCGATTTTGGAAGGGGTCGGACATAAAGTAGGGCTGATCGGAACGATTGAAGCTATCATTGGAGATGAGGTGATCCCGGCGGCGAATACCACACCGGAATCATACACCATTCATCAGTATTTTGCAAAAATGGTAGAAGCAGGATGTGACAGCGTAGTCATGGAAGTGTCTTCTCAGGGGCTGATGCTTCACCGGACAGCAGGGATTCCATTTGAGATCGGGATTTTTACCAATCTTGGAAAGGATCACATCGGACCGAATGAGCACAAAGATTTTGAGGATTATAAGAGATGCAAAGGCCTGTTGTTCCAGCAGTGTAAACTGGGAATTGCTAATGCAGATGACCGATATTTTCAGGATGTGTTTCAGAATGCGACCTGCCAGGTGGAGACCTTTGGATTCTGTGAGACGGCAGATTTGCGGGCAGAAAATGTACAGCTGGTGTCAAGACAGGGATATCTTGGTGTCTCATATCATGTAGCGGGAACGATGGATTTTGATGTGGAGATCGATGTGCCGGGAACCTTCAGTGTGTATAATTCGCTGACTGCCATTGCAGTATGCAGACATTTTGATGTGCCAAAAGAGCATATTCAGGCAGCGCTGAAACAGGCGAAAGTAAAGGGACGGATCGAGATGGTGAAAGTATCCGATGAATTTACATTGATGATTGATTATGCACACAATGCCATGAGTCTGGAAAGTCTTTTGACGACACTGAAAGAATATGATCCCAAACGTCTTGTCTGTCTCTTTGGATGCGGCGGAAACAGATCCAAAGACCGTCGGTTTGAGATGGGAGAAGTTTCCGGGAGACTGGCAGATCTGACGATCATTACCTCAGATAATCCGAGATTTGAAGATCCGCAGGCGATCATTGATGATATCAAAGTAGGAATCCAAAAGACGGAAGGCGACTATGTGGAGATTGCAGACCGAAAAGAGGCGATCCGCTATGCGATCACCCACGGACAAAGCGGGGATGTCATTGTACTTGCAGGAAAAGGACATGAGGATTATCAGGAGATCGAAGGCGTGAAGCATCCAATGGATGAGCGCGTACTGATCGCAGAGATTTTGCATGAACTGGAAACAGAAAAAATGAAACAGGGGAACTAGATTGTTTGCAGATATTATTGTAGATATAAAACATGAAAAACTGGATAAAATCTTTCAATATCAAATCCCGGAGCATCTGCTGGAGGAACTGAATGTGGGAATGGAAGTGCTGATTCCGTTTGGAAAAGGCAACCGTCAGACAAAAGGCTATGTGACAGGAATTTCCGAAACGTGCGACTATGATCTTTCCAAAGTCAAGGAAATCCTGGATATTTCCAGAAACAGTGTAGAGATCGAGGCAAAACTGATCGCTTTGGCTGCATGGATGAAAGAGCAGTACGGCGGAACCATGATACAGGCGTTAAAAACTGTGCTGCCCATTAAACAGAAAGAGAATGCCAGGCTGAAAAAGTATGTGCGTCTGCTGCTGGAAAAAGAGCAGGCAATACAAAAACTTGCGGAGTACCAGAAAAAACATCAGAATGCAAGGGCCAGGCTTCTGGAAGCGCTTCTGGAAGATCCGGTGATCGAGTATGAGTTAGTCACAAAGAAACTGAATGTGACCCGAAGCGTTGTGAAAGCACTGGAAGAACAGCAGGTAGCAGTTCTGGAATCGGAGCAGGTGTTTCGAAATCCGGTGAAAGAGCAGGCGCGGCAGAAAAAAGCGATTGCTTTTACGGAAGAACAAACAGATGCCATTGAGACATTCTGGCAGGAGTACAGCCAGGGTGTCCGCAGGACATATCTGATCTATGGAGTAACCGGAAGCGGAAAGACGGAAGTCTATATTGAAATGATCCGCAGGGTGGTCCGGGAAGGAAAACAGGCAATCGTGCTGATCCCGGAGATCGCGCTGACTTATCAGACGGTGATGCGGTTTTACCGCTGTTTTGGAGACCGGGTATCCATCTTAAATTCCAGAATGTCGGCGGGAGAACGATATGACCAGCTGATGCGGGCGAAAGCAGGGAAAATCGATGTGATGATCGGTCCCAGGTCTGCGTTGTTCACGCCGTTTCCAAACCTGGGGCTGGTGGTCATTGATGAGGAACATGAGACGACTTACAAAAGCGAACAGATTCCAAGATATCATGCCAGGGAGACGGCGATTTATCGTGCGAAGCTGGAGGACGCCGGCGTGGTGCTGGGATCTGCCACTCCGTCTCTGGAAGCTATGTATCGGGCCAGGCAGGGAGAATATAGGCTGCTGGAATTAAAGAACCGTTCCGGAATGCAGGAGATGGCACAGGTTCATGTGGCAGACCTGCGAAAGGAATTAAAGGAAGGCAATCGCTCGATCTTGAGCCGCAAATTACAGGAACTGATGGAAGAGCGGCTTTTGAATCAGGAGCAGATCATGTTATTTCTGAACCGGAGAGGCTATGCAGGATTTCTCTCCTGCAGAGAATGTGGATATGTGGTCAAATGTCCGCATTGTGACGTGTCTCTTTCCTATCACAGAAATGGAAAAATGGTCTGCCATTATTGTGGATATGAGGAACAAAGACCTTCGGTGTGCCCGGAGTGCGGCTCCCGTCATATCGGGGAATTCCGGGCAGGAACCCAACAGATCGAAGAGCTTGTCCGGGCAAGATTTCCCCAGGCAAGAGTCCTTCGGATGGATATGGATACGACCAGACAAAAAGACGGACATGAAAAGATTTTATCAGCCTTTGCAAACCAGGAAGCGGAGATCTTAATCGGGACACAGATGATCGTAAAAGGTCATGATTTTCCCAATGTGACATTGGTCGGGGTACTGGCAGCGGATATGTCGCTGTATTCGGATGATTACAGATCCGGCGAGCGGACCTTTCAGCTGTTGACTCAGGCAGTGGGACGCGCCGGACGGGGGCAGAAAAAAGGGGAAGCGGTGATCCAGACCTACAGTCCCGAACATTACAGTATTGTGACTGCGGCGGCACAGGATTATGAAGCCTTTTATGAAGAAGAAATCCGATACCGGCAGATGATGGGATATCCTCCGGTGGAGCATCTGCTGGCAGTGCTGGCAAGCAGTGAGGACGAACAGCTTCTGGAGATGGGATGTGGGTACCTGAAAGCTTTTGCGGTGCGCATCGCCCCGAAGGAAACGTCTCAGGTCATCGGGCCTGCAAGTCCGGGGATTGGAAAGATCAATGACGTGTATCGAAAAGTAATCTACATAAAAGATGAAAATTATGATACACTTGTGAAAGTAAAGAACGGATTGGAACAATATATTGAGGTAAATCCCGGATATCGGAAGATCCGGATTCAATTTGATTTCGATCCGATGCATGTTTTTTAATAGATGATACAGAATAAACAGAAGGGAACAGTGAGATTATGGCAATTAGAGAAGTCAGAGTTATGGGAGACGATATTTTAGGAAAACAGTGCAAACCGGTTACAAAGATGACGCTTCGCACAAAGATTTTGATCGAGGATATGCTGGATACCATGTATGAAAAATACGGAGTCGGTCTGGCAGCCCCTCAGGTGGGAATCTTAAAACAGATCGTAGTGATCGATGTAGGAGAAGGTCCGATCGTTCTGATCAATCCGCAGATCATTGAGACAGACGGAGAGCAGACAGGAGAAGAAGGATGCTTAAGTCTTCCGGGAAAATGGGGAATCGTGACAAGACCGAATTATGTGAAAGTACGGGCGCTCAATGAAGACATGGAAGAGATAGAACTGGAAGGCGAAGGACTTCTGGCAAGAGCATTCTGCCATGAGATCGACCATCTGGCAGGGCACATGTACGTGGAACGGGTAGAGGATGGTCTGCATGATGTTGAAGCACCACAAGAGGAGGAAGAATAGATGCGCGTGATTTTTATGGGGACTCCGGATTTTTCGGTGGGGACATTGGAAGCGCTGGTGGAAGCCGGACATGAAGTATGTCTGGTCGTGACACAGCCGGATAAGCCAAAGGGAAGAGGAAAAGAGATGCAGTTTCCTCCTGTAAAAGAAGCGGCGATGGCGCATGGGATTCCGGTCTTTCAGCCGGTGAAAGTCAGAGAAGCTGCCTGCGTAGAAGAACTGGCAAATTATCATGCAGATGTGATCGTGGTCATTGCGTTTGGCCAGATCCTGCCAAAAGAGATTCTGGAGCTGACTCCGTACGGATGTGTGAATGTGCATGCATCATTGCTGCCAAAATACAGAGGGGCAGCGCCGATCCAGTGGTCCATCATTGACGGAGAAGAAGTGACCGGAGTCACCACCATGCAGATGGATGAAGGACTGGATACGGGAGATATGCTGCTGAAGACAGAAGTTGTCATTGCGGCAGATGAGACAGGAGAAAGTCTGCATGACAAGCTTTCCGAAGCAGGAGCCGCGCTTTGTGTGGAAACGTTAAAAGGACTGGAAGAGGGAACGATCGCTGCAAAGAAGCAGGGAGAGTCTCCTACGCATTATGCAAGCATGCTCACGAAAAAAATGGGCAATATCAACTGGACTGCATCAGCAGTAGAAATCGAGCGCCTGATCCGGGGCTTGAATTCCTGGCCGAGCGCCTATACTTACTGGGAAGAGAAAGTGGTAAAAATCTGGGGCGCAGAAGCAACGGAAGAACAGACACAGGCACAGCCGGGAACAGTGACCCAGGTGACAAAAGACCGGATTGCCGTTCAGACAGGAGCAGGAACACTGCTCATCAAAGAACTGCAGATTCCGGGTAAAAAAAGGATGCAGACGGATGCGTTTTTAAGAGGATATCGTTTGGAAGAAGGAACAGTATTTCATTCCTAAAGAAAAGGATGGAGGAACAGCATGTATTTTTATTATGATCCCACATATATGTTAGTCATTATCGGAGCGCTGATCTGTATGGCGGCATCTGCCCATGTCAACAGCACATACCGCAGATATGCACAGGTGCGCAGCAGATCCGGCATGACCGGGAAAGAAGCAGCAGAGCGGATCCTTCGGGCGAACGGGATTTATGATGTAACAGTACATCATATTCCGGGGAATCTGACGGATCATTACAATCCGGCAAAGAAGACTCTGGGGCTTTCGGATGCAACGTATCATTCGGCATCGGTTGCGGCAATCGGAGTTGCGGCTCATGAGTGCGGGCATGCGATCCAGCATGCCAGAGGATATGCGCCGCTTCGGATCCGGGGCGCTTTGGTTCCAGTTGCCAATTTTGGTTCTATGGCAGCCTGGCCGCTGATTCTGATCGGATTATTTATGAACGGAAATACGGCAACTTTGCTGATCAATCTTGGTATTTTGTTGTTTTCAGCAGCCGTGTTATTTCAGATTGTAACATTGCCGGTGGAGTTTAATGCATCCAGCCGTGCGATCCAGATTCTGGAAACTTCCGGGGTGCTGTATCCGGAAGAACTGAGTCAGACCAAGGCAGTGCTTCGGGCAGCGGCCATGACGTATGTGGCAAGTGCGGCATCCATGATCCTGCAGCTGCTTCGTCTGATCATCATAAGCGGAGGAAGAAGAGATGACTAAACAGGTGACAGAACGGGAACTGGTGCTTGCAATTTTAATGGAGGTTACCCAGCAGAATGTCTACAGCCATCTGGCGCTGAACAGTGTGCTGGAGAAGTATCAGTATCTGGAGAAAAAAGAGCGTGCTTTCATTACACGGGTGACAGAAGGTACGCTGGAGCATATGATCGAACTGGATTATATTTTGAATCAGTTTTCAAAAGTGAAAGTCAACAAGATGAAGCCGGTGATTCGAAACATTCTCCGCAGTGCGGTCTATCAGCTGAAATATATGGACAGTGTACCGGATTCTGCAGTATGCAACGAGGCTGTCAAGCTGGCGGTAAAAAAAGGATTTGGTACGCTTCGAGGATTCGTCAATGGTGTGCTCCGTAATGTAGAGAGGGGGCTGGATCAGGTAGAGTATCCCAAAGAAGGAATTCCGAGATTGTCAGTATGCTATTCCATGCCGGAGTGGATTTTATCTTTGTGGGAGAAGAGTTATGATCTTTCTGCCATAGAAACTATGCTTCAGGCATTTCAGAAGGAGACTCCTGTGACCATCCGCTGCAATCTTGCAAAGACTACCCCGGAAGAACTGAAACAATCTCTGGAGCAGGAAGGCGTAACGGTGATCTCTCATCCGTATCTTTCCTATGCATTCTGGATCCGGGGGTATGACCATCTGGCAGAATTGTCCAGTTTCCAAAAAGGAGAATTTTATGTACAGGATATCAGCTCCATGCTGGTAGGCGAGATCGCAGCTCCCAATGCCGGGGATCAGGTAATCGATGTCTGTGCAGCGCCCGGCGGAAAAGCACTTCATATTGCGGAAAAACTGCAGGAAACGGGAAGTGTAGAGGCGCGGGATCTAAGCCCGTATAAAGTCGGCCTGATCGAAGAGAACATTGAAAGAAGTGGTCTGACCAATATTCGGGCAGTCCGGCAAGACGCTACCATGTTTGATTCGACTGCAGAAGAAACCGCGGATCTGGTGATCGCAGATCTTCCCTGCTCCGGGCTGGGAGTCCTGGGAAAAAAGACAGATTTAAAATATAAAGCGACAGAGCAGGGAACAAAAGAACTGGCAGAACTTCAAAAAGAAATCCTGAAGAATGCTGCAAGGTATGTCCGGCATGGGGGTGTGCTGATCTACAGTACCTGTACCATCAATCCTGCGGAAAACATGGAAAATGTACATTGGTTTTTGAAGGAGTTTTCAGAATTTACCCTGGCGCCGATCGCAGACAAACTGTGTTCGAAACTTCGGAAGAGCGTGCAGGAAACAGGATGTCTGCAGCTGCTTCCGGGAATTCATGACAGTGACGGATTTTTTATTGCCAGATTTGAAAAAAAATAAAGGATAGAAAAGATGAAAAAAGATATTCGCGCATATACATATGAACAATTGACGGAAGAAATGGAGCGCATCGGAGAGAAAAAGTTCCGGGCAAAACAGATTTATGAATGGCTGCATGTAAAACTTGTGGATGGATTTGACGAGATGACGAATCTTTCCAAGGCGCTTCGGGAAAAACTGGAAGCGGAATATGTGATCCTTCCGGTTACGATGCTGGAGCGGCAGGTGTCGAAACTGGATGGAACGAATAAATTTTTGTTTCAGCTGTCAGATGGAAATGTAGTGGAAAGCGTGCTGATGCGCTACAAACATGGAAATTCTGTCTGTATTTCGTCTCAGGTGGGATGCCGTATGGGATGTCGGTTCTGTGCATCTACCATTGGCGGACTGGAGCGCAGCCTGTCTCCGTCCGAGATGCTTGGGCAGATCTATCAGATCCAGAAGATCACAGAAGAGAGGGTTTCCAATGTGGTAGTAATGGGAACCGGAGAACCTATGGACAATTATGAAAATTTCCTGACATTTGTCAGAATGTTGACGGATGATCATGGACTTCATATCAGTCAGAGAAATGTGACAGTGTCTACTTGTGGCATTGTTCCCAAGATCAGGGAACTGGCCTTGGAACATCTGCAGATCACACTGGCGCTTTCTTTGCATGGTTCGACTCAGGAAAAGAGAAAACAGCTGATGCCGGTGGCAAATAAGTATGAACTGCAGGAAGTACTGGATGCCTGTGATTTTTATTTTCAGGAGACAGGCCGCAGGGTAACGTTTGAATATAGTCTGGTTCATGGAGTGAATGATACACCAGAGGATGCACAGGAATTGACTGGCATTTTAAAATCCAGAAACTGTCATCTGAACTTGATCCCGGTCAATCCGATCAAAGAGCGTGATTTTCAGCAGCCGTCCCGCAAAAATGCGTTGAATTTCAAAAATAAACTTGAAAAAAGCGGAATAAATGTTACTATAAGAAGAGAAATGGGCGCAGATATTGATGGAGCCTGCGGCCAGCTCAGAAGACGCTATGTAAAAACAGAGAAAGAGTAAAGGAGAAAGCGTATGAAGACATTTTCCATTACAGATGTTGGGATGGTAAGACAAGTGAATCAAGATTATGTCTATATGACAGATACCCCTCTGGGACCTCTTCCGAATCTGTTTGTCGTGGCAGATGGGATGGGCGGTCATCAGGCAGGAGATTATGCTTCCAAGTATACTGTGGAAGTACTGAAAAGAGAACTTGAGAACACAGCCGAACAGGATGTGGAGAGAGCGCTTGTTTCTGCAGTGAAGACGGCAAACTGGGAGATCATCAAAAAGGCATCGGAGGATCCTCATTTGAAAGGAATGGGAACGACAGTTGTCGTTGCGACGATCGTGGATCAGATGATGTATTTTGCCAATGTGGGAGACAGTCGTCTCTATCTGATCAATCAGGGGATTATCCAGCTGACCAAAGATCATTCTCTGGTGGAAGAGATGGTGCGGCTTGGAGGAATCAAGCCGGAGGAGGCAAAACATCACCCGGATAAGAATATCATTACACGGGCAATCGGAGCGAAAGCCAGTGTTGAAGTGGATTTTTATGAGCACCGTCTGAAAAAGGGAGACATCATTTTGATGTGTACAGACGGACTCAGCAATATGGTCGAGGATGAAGAGATGTTCCATATTGTACAGGGGGGCAGAGATATTGTAGAGTCTGCAGTGTCTCTGGTAGAAACGGCAAAGGAAAACGGCGGAACAGACAACATCGGCATTGTACTGGTGGAGCCGTTTGCGGATGAGGTGAGTATATGTTAAAAGAAGGGACTTTTTTAGGAAAGCGCTATGAAATTCTGAATCGCATCGGTTCCGGTGGGATGGCAGATGTCTATAAAGGAAAAGATCATAAGCTGAACCGGTTTGTGGCAATCAAAGTGTTAAAGAGTGATTTCCGTTCGGATGAGACGTTTATCCAGAAGTTTTTAAGTGAAGCCCAGGCGGCGGCTGGATTGATGCATCCGAATGTGGTAAATGTATATGATGTGGGACAGGATCGAGGACTGTATTATATGGTCATGGAGCTTGTAGAAGGCATCACACTGAAAGAATATATCGAGAAAAAGGGAAGACTTTCGGCAAAAGAGACGATCAGTATTTCCATTCAGATGGTCACAGGAATTCAGGCAGCTCATAATCAGCATATCGTACATCGGGATATCAAACCTCAGAATATTATCATTTCCAAAGACGGAAAAGTGAAAGTGACAGATTTCGGGATTGCAAGAGCAACAACTTCTTCCAATACGATCAGTACGAGCGTGATGGGATCTGTACATTATACATCACCGGAGCAGGCTAGAGGCGGAGTGGTGGATGAAAAAAGTGATATTTACTCTGCGGGAATCACCATGTATGAGATGGTGACAGGACATGTGCCGTTTGATGGAGATTCCACAGTCTCTGTTGCTTTGAAGCACTTGCAGGAAGAGATTGTTTCGCCTGCAGTGGAAGTGCCGGACATTCCGAAGAGTCTGGAAAAGATCATTTTAAAGGCGACGCAGAAGAGTACCATGCAGAGATATCAGAACTGTGAGGAACTGATCCTGGACTTGAAGCGCGCACTGGTGGATCCGCAGGGTGGATTTGTTGCAGGTGCAGCCCACAAGAACAGTTCGGATGAGACAGTGGTCATGGATTCCCAGGAGATCGCAAGGGTTCAGAATCGCAATTATGACGACTATGAGGATCCAGATGAGGATGACGATTATGATCTGGATGATGACGAGGATGATTACGATACAAGGGACAGAAGGCAGGCAAGACGTGAGGATTCCAGGCGAGGCAAGAAAGAAGAAGTCGATCCGCAGATGAAAAAGGTGACCAGGATCCTGATGATCGTGGTAGCAGTGATCGTAGCCATCGGCGTGATTTTTGGAATCAGCAAAGCAGTTGGCAGTCTGAAACCGGAAAAGGTAGTTACCGATGAGAAAGAGAAAAAGGTAAAAGTACCGGATGTCAGAGGTATGACAGAAAAAGAGGCAAGAGACGAGCTGTCAAAACTGAATCTGGGATTCCAGTCAAAAGGAACCGTCCCATCTGATACGTATGATAAGGGAGAAATTGCAAAACAGAATTATAAGGCTGGCGAAAAGGTAGCCAAACATACGACGATTGAAGTATACATCAGCAGCGGTCCGACAGAAAAGACGGTGAAAGTGCCGGATGTTGTCGGAAAGTCTGAAGCAGATGCACAGAAGATACTGGAAGATAAAGGATTTCTGGTAGAATTTGAATCAGACTACAGCGACAGCGTGCCGCAGGGACATGTCATTTCCACGAATCCTGTAAGTGGAACGGAGTGGAAAGAAGGGGATACAGTGACCATGGTTGTGAGCAAAGGAAAGCAGAAGATCAGCGTCCCGGATGTATCCGGACAGGATCCATCTGCAGCAGCAGGCACTCTTCAGGGAGCAGGGCTTACCCTTGGCAGTGAAGTTTCCAGTGAGTACAGCGATGAGTTTGAAGAAGGAATGATCATCCGAACCGAACCTGCAGCTGGAAAAGAAGTGGAAAAAGGAACTTCGGTCAATTATGTCTTAAGTAAAGGAAAGAAGACAGAGACAGTCAAAATGCCAACGCTGAGTAACAAGACAAGAAGTCAGGCAGAAGCAGAGCTGGTGGAACTGGGACTGATCCCGAATGTAACAGAAGTGTATGACTCTACTGTGACGAAGGGATATGTGATCAGTCAGTCTGTGACACCGGGCAGTCAGGTGGAAAAAGGAATGACCGTTGATATTGTGATCAGTCTCGGACCAGAGAGTGTAGAGCCAGAGCCTCCTGTAGACGGAGGAACCGGTGGAGAGGATAATGGAACCGGCGGCGGATCAACAGGATGGGATCATTCGTAACAGAGGAGTTTATGCAAGGAAAGATAATCAAAGGGATTGCCGGATTCTACTACGTTCACGTAGCAGAATCCGGTGTTTATGAGTGTAAGGCAAAAGGCGTATTCCGCAAAGAGAAGATAAAACCTCTGGTTGGGGATAACGTCGAAATAGAAGTATTAAGCGAAGAGAACAAAACGGGAAATATCATTCGGATCGAGCCAAGAAACAATGAACTGATCCGTCCGGCAGTGGCCAATATCGATCAGGCGCTGGTGGTGTTTGCAGTGACAAAGCCAACACCACATTTTAATCTGCTGGATCGTTTTCTGGTAATGATGGAGCGAAAAGAGATTCCGGTCATTTTATGTTTTAATAAAAAAGATATCGCAGAAGATCCGGAGATTGCAGAATTAGAGGCAATTTATGAAAAATGTGGGTATCCGATCGTGTTTACCAGTGCAAAGGAACAGGAAAATGTAGCAGTACTCCGGCAGATGCTTCAGGGAAAGATGACTGCTATTGCAGGACCGTCCGGTGTTGGAAAATCATCTCTGATTAATCTGCTGCAGGATCAGGTGCAGATGGAGACCGGAACCATCAGTAAAAAGATCGAACGGGGAAAACATACGACCCGTCATTCTGAATTGATTGCTGTGGATTCGGAGTCTTATATCATGGATACGCCGGGATTTAGTTCCCTGTATGTCAATGATTTTCCGAAAGAAGAATTAAAATATTATTTCCGGGAATTTGAACCTTATGAAGGGACCTGCAGATTTCAGGGATGCGATCATGTGCACGAACCAGGATGTGCAGTCAAGGAAGCACTGGAAGAGGGGAAAATTCACCCGGTCAGATATAAAAATTATCTGGAAATGTATACAGAACTGAAAGAAAAGAAGAGGTATTGATTTATGAAAAATAAACTGGCGCCATCGATTTTGTCGGCGGATTTTAAATGTCTGGGAGAACAGTTGAAAGAGACAGAAGCAGCAGGAGCAGAATACATTCATTTTGATGTAATGGATGGAATGTTTGTTCCGAGCATTTCATTTGGAATGCCGGTTCTGGCATCGATCAAAGGACATACCGAGCAGGTGATGGATGTACATCTGATGGTTACCGAGCCGATCCGGTATGTAGAAGCCTTTGCGAAGTCAGGGGCAGATATCCTTACGGTACACACGGAAGCATGTACAGATCTGGAAGAGACTGTGGACAAGATCCATGCCTGTGGAATGAAAGCAGGGGTATCCATTAAACCTAATACACCGGTATCTGCACTGGAACCGGTTCTGGAAAAGACAGAAATGTTTCTGATCATGTCCGTGGAGCCAGGATTTGGAGGACAGGCATTTATTCCGGAGTCGCTGGATAAGATCAGGGAATTGAGAATGTTGCTGAACGAGAGAAAAATTACGGCAGATATTGAAGTAGATGGCGGCATTTACCACAGCAATGTAAAAGAGGTACTGGATGCAGGAGCCAATGTAATCGTAGCAGGTTCTGCAGTATTCAAAGGGGATGCGGCAGAAAATGTGAAGAATTTTATGGAGATTTTAAACGCGGATGAATAAATGGACGGTGATCGTAAGCGGAGGAATGCTGGAAGAAGCATTTGCAAAGAAGGTTTTAAAGCATCCTGAGATCGAATATATTGTCGGGGTGGATCGGGGACTGGAGTTCCTTTATCAGGAAAATATCTGTCCGGATTACATCGTAGGAGATTTTGACAGTGTGTCCCCGGCGGTTTTGCAATACTATGAACAGGAGGCAAACGTGCCGGTTCGAAGGTTCAACCCAGTCAAGGATGCTTCCGATACGGAAATCGCGCTGCGATTGTGTCTGAAGCTTGGAAAGCAGAAGATCTTGCTGCTTGGAGCGACCGGAAATCGTATCGATCATGTGTGGGCGAATGTGCAGATTTTAAAAATCGGACTGGATGCAGGTGCGGATGTGCGAATTTTAGACAGTCATAATCAGATCCGCCTGTTGGATCAGGGAATTACTCTTTCAAAGCAGGCAGCATATGGAACGTATTTTTCCGTATTTCCGTTGGATGGTTGTGTGGAACAGTTCCATATAGAAGGTGCAAAATATCCGTTAAAGGATCATACCTTGACACCTTATGACAGTCTTTGTGTGAGCAATGCATTTGCAGAGGCAAAGGTCAGGATTTCTTTTCCGGAGGGAAGAGTGATTTTGATGGAGACGAGGGATTGAGAGAGGTTTGGATAGATTCAGAATAAAAGCTGTAAGATTTTCAGAGATGGAATCTTATGGCTTTTTCTCTGGAATGCTATTTGGAAAACAAAGTGATCGATTAAATGGAGATATCAGATACTATTTTGAGATAGAAAGGAACAACCAAACGGTATGCAAGGCAACAGTACATCGAATCAAAGAAGGGAAAGAGCATTTTCAAAGCTTGGAGAAGCACTCGAGCAGGGGCAGTTTGAATTGCTGTTCACGGAAGAAAAAATTCGTCTTGTCTATCTGATGAATGATGCAGTGGAGAGTTTTCTTGTCTTTGAAAATGCAAGAATGACCGGAGAGTACATAGTGGAGTGGGAAGGCGAGATGGAGGCAGAGTTAAGCATTCCGGAAGAATTGGACGATGAGTATGTACTTGTAGTTCGTCGGGGCGAGACGGTAGTGACACTCTTTTTTGAGGATTTGAGTGAAGAAATTTATTTGTATGATTATGGAGAGATTGGGCATTTTTGGGTGAAAGGCGCAGAATATCTGCGCCAGATTGAATATAAGATTGCGATCGTACGTGATAAGCTGGATTATCTGGGAGAGGAATACTGTAATCAGATCGAGAGGAAGCTTGCAGTACTTGCAGATTTCCCACCGCTGAATCATTGTTGCTATCCGGCAGTTTCGAAGCAGTATATTGTTCCGAGAGAGGATCCGTGGGTACCGTCTGCAGATGCTCATCGGGCGATACAGGAACTGGCTGCTGTGGCAGAAGATAAAAAATTACTGAGAAGTCTGTGGATTTATCAAAAACATCCTTGGAAATGGCTTGCGAAACGGATCGCACGGATGTTGGAGGACAGGTGCCACGCAGCAGTTACAGATCTTTTATTGGAAGAACTGAAGATGGCAGCAGCAAGTTATCCGAGACGTAAATTTACGGACGAAGAAGAATGTTGGAATCATGCGATCGATAAAAAAGCGCTTGATCGAAAAAGAGAACTGGAGGAGCAGGGATTTCAGGTAAATGTATTCCGAGAGGAACCATTTGTGGCATCAAAAGATTCGATTCAATATAAAGTAAGTCTGATGATCTGGAACAAGAAAGGGAAAAAACGGAAAGTACAGATTGAGGAATTTCAATAAAAGTGCTTCTGCGTAATATAAAACAAAATGAATTTGAAACTGAATATTCACAAAGATACTATGGTATGGTAGAATGTAAGTTACTGTATTAGGGCTTCTTGAGAAAGCGATCTGAGAAGAAGATTGCTTTACAGATTAAGAACAGGCAAAATGAAAGGATTTATAGGAGGAAATATAGAAAATGAAATTAGGAATTGTAGGTTTACCAAACGTAGGAAAGAGTACATTATTTAATTCACTGACAAAAGCAGGCGCAGAATCTGCAAACTATCCGTTCTGTACCATTGACCCGAACGTGGGAGTGGTAACGGTGCCGGATCACAGACTGGATGTGCTGGGAGAGATGTACAATACAAAGAAGATCACACCGGCGGCAATTGAATTTGTGGATATCGCAGGTTTGGTAAAAGGAGCATCCAAAGGAGAAGGACTCGGCAATCAGTTTCTTGCTAATATCCGGGAGGTCGATGCGATCGTGCATGTCGTAAGATGCTTCGAAGACAGCAACATTGTCCATGTGGATGGAAGCATTGATCCATTGCGTGACATTGAGACGATCAATCTGGAACTGATCTTTTCCGATTTGGAAATTCTGGAGAGAAGAATCGCAAAAGTTGTGAAGCTTTCCAGAAATGACAAGACAGCAGCGAAAGAATTGGAATTGTTAAAACGTATCAAAGAGCATCTGGAAGAGAACAAGATGGCGAAGAGTTTTACAACGGATGATGAAGAAGAGCAGGAGTGGCTGACAGGCTACAATCTGCTGACTTATAAACCGGTTATTTTTGCAGCCAATGTGACAGAAGATGATCTGGCAAATGATGGCGCAGACAATGCAGGAGTACAGAAAGTACGGGAATATGCAGCACAGGAGAACTGTGAAGTGTTTGTCGTATGTGCACAGATCGAGCAGGAGATCGCAGAGCTGGATGATGATGAGAAGAAATTATTCCTGGATGATCTTGGTCTGGAAGAGTCCGGTTTGGAAAAATTGATCAAGGCAAGTTATCATCTGCTGGGATTGATCAGTTATCTGACATCAGGAGAGCAGGAGTGCCGCGCATGGACGATCACAAAGGGAACCAAGGCTCCGCAGGCGGCAGGTAAGATCCATACAGATTTTGAACGTGGATTTATCCGTGCAGAAGTCGTAAGCTATGACGATCTGATGGCATGCGGAACACATGCAGCAGCCAAAGAGAAAGGTCTGGTAAGACTGGAAGGAAAAGAATACGTAGTTCAGGACGGTGATATCATCGTATTTCGCTTTAACGTATAATAATTGGAGGCAGAAAGCATGCACTATGATATTAGTTTTCCCCACTTGGGCATTGAGTTAGAACATGTTGGAAAGAGCATTTCTATCTTTGGATTTGAAGTTGCATACTATGGGATTATTATTGGAACTGCGATTCTTTTAGGATTTGTGATCGCCACCGCAGAGGCCAAGCGTACCGGACAGAATCCGGAGAATTATCTGGATATGGGAATGATCGGTGTGATATTTGGAATTATCGGTGCCAGATTGTATTATGTGATTTTTTCGTGGGATATGTACAAAGACAATCTGCTGGATATTTTCAATCTCCGGGAAGGTGGACTTGCGATTTACGGCGGCGTGATCGCAGCGGTATTGACGGTGATCATTGCCGCAAAAGTAAAACACTTGAGCGCTCCGCAGATATTTGACACGATTGCACTTGCTCTGCTGAACGGACAGATGTTGGGACGTTGGGGAAATTTTTTTAACAGAGAAGCGTTTGGAGGTTATACAGACAGTTTGTTTGCCATGAGACTTCCACTGGATGCGGTGAGAAGTTCTGATGTCACAGAGCAGATGCGAGAGCATATCCAGACGATTGGCGGTGTGGAATATATTCAGGTACATCCTACATTTTTGTATGAATCCTTGTGGTGTTGTGCGCTTTTGATCTTATTATTTTTATATCGAAAACATAAAAAGTATGAGGGAGAATTGTTCCTGCTCTATATGTTTGGGTATGGGATGGGACGTGCATGGATCGAAGGGCTTCGGACCGATCAGCTGTTGATCCCTGGAATTGGACTTCCTGTTTCCCAGCTTCTGGCAGGTGTGCTTGTAGTGACAACGGGGATTTTACTTGTGTATTTTAGAAAGAATTATCAGAGGTTTCCAATGCTGAATCAGCGGGAGCATTATGTAGCGGAACAATAGAATGGCGAATTGGAGAGTGTAGCTATATGAAGGTTGGGAGAGAGGAAAAATTAATTTTAGAAATTCTTTCAACAGAAATGTATATCACTTCTTCTGAACTTGCTGAAAAGACAGGGTATAGCAGCAGAACGATCCGTGGAAAGATCAGAGAAATCAATGAGATGTTGAGCAAAATGTCGGATTGCCCAATGGAAATACAGGCAAAGCCTCGTTTTGGATTCAAACTGAACATACAAGAGGGAACAAAACAACAGATTTTGGATCAGTTGTTTCGGGAAAATTTCAGAGAAGAAGATATTCCTGCCACTCCAGGAGACCGGGCAAATTGGCTCTTGGCTTTTTTGCTGGATCAAAAAGAGTACGTAACGATTTCGGAACTGGCAGATCGTTTGTTCGTGACAGACAGTGTCGTGAAAACTGCATTGAAAAATACAGAAAGTATATTGCAGCAATATGGGATTCGGATTTTGAGAAGACCGGGTTATGGGATTTGTGCGGTTGGAGAAGAATCGGCAGTCAGAGATTGCCTGGTAGATTTGTTCATGGAACAAAAATGTGAAAATGCAGAGCCTGAACTGGAAGAATTAGGGACGATTGTATGGGAATTGCTAGGGCAATATCAGATTCGAATTCCTGAAATTGCATTTTATAATTTCATTAAGTATATCTATGTTTCTGTAAGAAGAATCAAAAAAGAATGTGAAATCACATTTTGCAGCAAGGATCAGGTGCAGGTTGAATTCTCGCATCTTGAAATTGTAGAAAAGTTGGGAGACGAATTAGAAACTTACTATGGAGTAGAAATACCGGAAAAAGAGAGAATGTATTTGGCAATCCATCTGGCAGGAAAGCGGATCGTGGGGAATACAGGAGAAACAAATCTGGTAGTAAAAGAAGAACTCAATGAGCTGGTAGAGCAGATGGTTGCAAGTTCTTACGAGGAATTTAATCTGAATCTGAAGAATAATTTTGATCTGATGATGCTTTTGAAGCAACATATGGTACCTTTGGATATCCGACTGCGTTACAATATACCTCTTGTAAATCCGTTGTTGACAGATATACAAAAGAATTATTCGCTTGCTTATACGATTGCAGAAAGAGCAGCTGTGATTTTACAGGAATATTATGGAAAAGAAATCCCGGAAGGTGAGATTGGATATTTAGCGGTTATTTATGCGCTGGCATTGGAAGAGCAGGAGGCAGAAATAAAGAAAAGCAATATTTTGATCGTGTGCAATTCGGGAAAAGGAAGCTCCAGATTACTGGTACATAAATATAGACAGGAATTTGGAAGCTATATTGACCAGATCGAGGTTTGTAATCTGATCGAATTAAAGTACAGAGATTTTGGAGCAGTGGACTATGTATTTACGACGGTTCCTATTACAGAATCAATTCCGGTACCTGTTTATGAAGTGGGACTTTTCTTAAATAGTGAAGATATTGTGACTGTGCGAAAAATTCTGGAAAAGGGAAATCATGGATTTTTAAAAAATTATTTTAAAAAGGAATTGTTTTTTTCAGATGTTCATGCGGAATCTAAAGAGCAGATAATTTGTGAGTTATGTAAAAGAGCGAGAAATGTGTTATCTTTGCCGGAAGGAGTAGAGGAATCTGTACTTTACCGAGAGAGTTTATCTTCTACAGATTATGGAAATCTTGTGGCAATTCCACATCCATATCAAACAGTGGTAACAGAAACGATGGTTATCGTGGGAATTTTGGACAGACAGATCAATTGGGGACGCAATGCGGTGCAGGCGGTATTCTTATTTCTGATTGGAAGTCAGGAGGATAAAAACTTACAAAAGTTTTATCAGGAAACAATGCGGATTTTTATGGATGAAAAGGCTATTCAGACCATTATTAAAACTAAAACATATGATGCATTTTTAAATTATATATAAAAGCAGGGGAGAAACTCCACATTCATTTTTGCCGGAATGAATGTGGAGTTTTTCTGTCTGGAGATACGAAAGGGGATAGGGTAATATGAATTTATAAAAATGAATCGAAGGAGGTATTCATGAATGAAAGAGTCATGGGAGAAGCTGGATCAGAGAAAAATCCCGGAGTGGTTTCAGAAAGCAAAATTTGGGATTTTTATTCATTGGGGACCGTATAGCGTTCCGGCTTATCGTTCTGTGAACAACGAACAGTTTGGGTCTTACGCAGAGTGGTATTATGCTTCCGTGTATGGAACTTATCGAAATCAGGATCAGGAGTACCATAAAAAGATGTATGGTGACTCGGATTACAGAGAGTTTGGAAAACAGTTTCAGGCAGAATTGTTTGACCCGGAATATTTAGCGGGGCTGATTCAGGAAAGTGGCGCTAAATATATGGTTCTCACAACAAAGCATCATGATGGTTACTGCATGTGGCCGACCCCAAATCCGTATAAAAAGGGATGGAATTCCGGGGAAGTTGGACCAAAGAGAGATTTGGTGGGAGAATTAAGGAATGCAGCGCTGCAGAAAGGGATTGAGTTTGGGGTCTATTATTCCATCATTGACTGGGAGAGTGTTCCTTCTCACCGGTGTGATGGCGGATACTTTATTCCACGGAAAGATGTGGAAAAATATGGAGTGTCAAAAGAAACGTATTTGAAAGAAATTCTGAAACCCCAGTTATACGAACTGGTAGAAACGTATGAGCCAAGTCTGATTTTTTCAGACGGAGGAGAATGGGATTTAACAGAAGAAGAAAGCTCTGTCAGAGAGTTTTTAAGCTGGCTGTATCAAGAATCACCTGTAAAAGATAAGGTTGTAGTAAATGATCGGTTTTATAAAGAAATGCCAGGAGCTCATGGGGATTATTATTCAACAGAATATCAGGACAAAGAAATTGGAGGTCATCCGTGGGAAGAAAGCAGAGGAATAGGAAAATCCTATGGATTTAATCGTGCAGAGCGTCTGGAAGATTACAGTACCTCAAAAGAGCTGATTGCTGAACTGGTTTCGATCGTTTCCAGAGGAGGAAATTTTTTGTTAAATATAGGTCCTATGGCAGATGGAACAATTCCAGTGCATGAGGTGGAACGGCTAAAGGAAATGGGAGCATGGCTTCAAATATGTGGGGAAGCAATTTATGAGACATCTCCATTTGAGGGGGAAAATGAGATTCCAGTTACTGTCAAAGATCAGATACTATATTTGTTTTGGGAGTCAACAGATTTTGAAAAAATTCCATTAATATTGGGACAAGAATGGCAGATTCGGAACGTAGAAATTTTAGGGGTTCAAAAAGACTGTTGTTTTTCATATGAGAAGGAGCAGTTACAGATTTCTGTAGAGAATATGGAAAAGGCAATTCGGATGTCAGAACGATTTGGTATGAATGTGATCAAAATCATGACGTAAGAGAGAGTGAAGGAGGAAAATTTAGATGAGTGCACCAAAAGTAAATAAATTTGAACAATTTTTAGATTCTAAATTAATTCCGTTGGGAAATAAAGTTTCCCAGCAGAGACATTTGAAAGCGATTCGTGACGGTATGGTAGCGGCAACGCCGTTGGCGCTTCTTGGTGGAATGACATTGATTGTAACCTCGCCGCCGGTTGACTTGAATACGATGCAGCCGACTAATTTCATTTTTAAATTCTTAATTGCATGGAAAGAATGGGCGGTAGAATATGGAATGCAGATTGAATTGCTGCAGAGAGCATCTATGGGGATGATGGCATTGTTTATTGCTATGGCAATCGCACATTCGTTGGCGAAATCTTATAAAATGGATCCGATGGGCTCCATGATTATTTCAGCAGTTTGCTTTTTGATTGCTTCAGCGCCATCAGATCTTGGTGTCATGGCTTCTAAAATCACTCCGAATATGACGGGAGAAGAAGTGCTGGCAAATCAAAGTGTACTGATGCCGACCGGTTTTTTGGGGGCAGAAGGTATTTTTACAGCAATTTTGCTTGCAATCGTAACAACAGAAGTGACTAGATTTTTGAAAGAAAAAAATATTATGATCAAGATGCCGGATGCTGTACCAGCAGCGGTAAAGGCTTCTTTTGCATCGATCATTCCATTGATCGTGAATGCGGTGGGCGTATTTTTGCTGAGTCTGCTGGCACAGAAGTTAAGTGAGGGATTGCTGATACCGGAATTGATAAAAGCAGTGCTGCAGCCATTGGTAGTTGCGGTGGATTCTCCGTTTGGAATCATTTTGATCTCAGTAGTGACACAAGTGCTCTGGCTGGTAGGACTGCATGGTTCTTCTATTGTCAGCGGAGTGGTTGGCGCATTTGAACTTGGAAATCTGACAGCAAATGCAGAACTGGTGACACAGGGACTGGTACCGGAATTTATTTATACAGAGCCATTCAGAGCGTTCTTTATGATTCTTGGAGGTGCAGGAGCAACGATTGCATTAAATATTTTGATGCTTCGAAGCAAAGCAAAACAGCTAAAAACACTTGGAAGATTAGCTATTGTTCCGTCTATGTTCAATATAAATGAGCCTTTGATTTTCGGAACGCCATTGGTATTGAATCCAACGCTGGCAATTCCATTTATTCTGGCACAAACAGTGAATGGATTATTGACATATCTGGTGATGTCTATGGATATTATTGGAAAAACATTTACGTATGTACCATGGACGACACCGGCTCCGCTGGGTGCTGCATTGTCAACAATGGATGTAAAAGCGTTTGTCTGGATTCTTTTATTGATCGCAGTGGATCTGGTTATCTGGTATCCATTCTTTAAATCTTATGAAAAACAGTTAGTGCTGGAAGAAAAGGCAGCAGAGAAGGCGGGTGCTTAAAGGATGACAAAAGAAGAAGCGCATAAAAAAATTTTGTGGGGAGCAGCATCTGCCGCATATCAGGTAGAAGGAGCGACTGATTGCGATGGAAAAGGGAAAAATTCATGGGATGATTATTACGAAAAAAATAATCTGGGATATGATGGTTCATTTGCAGTAGACCATTACCATCATGTGGAAGAAGATTTGCGGTTATTCCATGAAATTGGGTTACAAAGCTATCGTTTTTCTGTTTCCTGGTCAAGGGTTTTACCAGAAGGAACAGGAGAAATCAATGAAAAAGGGCTGGAATTTTATGATCGGATCGTAGACACATTGAATCGGTACGGAATAGAGCCGTATCTGACGATTTATCATTGGGATCTTCCGATGCCATTACTGGAAAAAGGAGGCTGGATGAATCCGGAAATCATTCAAGATTTTTTGGAATATTGTAAAATTTTGTTTGAACATTTTCGGGGACGCGTGAAATTGTGGGCAACGATCAATGAGCCGGCTTCAGAGGTGATCGAAGGATATATTCAGGGGTCACATCCTCCGCAGGAAAAAAATTATGCGCATGCGATTCAGGTATCGCATCATTATAATCTGGCAAGCGCCAAAGCAATCCAATTGTTTCGAGAGATGAAAATGAAAGGAAAGATAGGGATTGTGTTAAATCCCATGCCGGTGGATATTTTGGAGGATACGGAGAAAAACAGGAAAGCAAGAGATATTGCGTATAGCTTTTTGTCTGACTGGTATATTCGCCCGGCTTTGACAGGACATTATCCGGAAGAGATGCTGAAGTTTTGCCAGAAAATCTATCATGCGCCGGTGATTCAAGAGGATGAACTTCGAGTAATGGAAGAAAATATCGGAGATTATCTGGGTGTCAATTACTATATGAGACGAGTAGTGGAAGCAGGGGATTTGACCAGTGACAAGATTGAAGATATGTTTTCTTATGTGAAAGTTCCAGGAGGAAATTATACAAAGTGGGGCTGGGAAATTTATCCAGAAGGCATTGTAAATCTTTTAGAACGAATTTATAATGAATATGGAAAGAAAGAGATTATTATTTCTGAAAACGGTATCGGATTTGATGATCAGATGAATGAAAATGGTAAGTTTGAAGATCATGAACGAATCTCATATTTAAAAGAGCATACCGAAATGGTCGAGCAGCTCTGTGCAAAAGGGATAGATATTACCGGATATTATGTCTGGTCTGCGATTGATCTTCTTTCCTGGACGAATGGATATCAGAAGCGTTATGGTCTGATAGGGGTTGATTTTGATACAATGGAACGATCCGTGAAAAAAAGTGGTGAATGGTACAGGGAATTTATCAGACAGGAGTATGAAAAATCATGAATGAGAATGAACAAAATTTATTAGAAATCATTGTGAATTCTGGTGAAGCAAAGTCCTTGTCGTTTGAAGCGATACAAGCAGCGAAAGAAGGACGGTTTGAGGAGGCAAAATTAAAGATGGAAGAGGCCAGACAGGTTCAATTAAAAGCCCATCATGCTCAGACCCAGCTGCTTGTACAAGAGGCAAATGGAGAAAAGGCAGAATTTAGTATTTTACTTGTGCATGCACAGGATCATTTGATGAACAGCATTACTTTTGTAGATCTGGCAAAGGAAATGATAGAAATGTATAGGAGGATAGAAAAATGAAACATATTTATTTAATTTGTGCCGCCGGGCTATCTACCAGTATGATGGTAGAAAAAATGAAAGAGGCTGCGAGAAAGCAAAATTTTGAATGCGAGATTCAGGCAGTTGGAATTCCGATGGCAGAAAGCATTGTTTCGGATGCGGATTGTATTTTGTTAGGACCGCAGATTCGCTTTGAGAAGGAGAATATCTGTGAGATTGCCGGTGAAGTTCCGGTAGATGTTATTGACATGAGAGACTATGGAAGAATGAATGGAGAAGCGGTCATTCAAAAAGCAAGATCCCTTATGGAAGAAAGTTTATAAAATTTCAAGAACGAAAAACTGCAGTGGATTCACTGCAGTTTTTGGGTTATATAAGATCAATTAAACGGAAAATATTAAAAAAATGCAAGAATAATAGATGAAAATTGCAAAAATAAATAAAAAAGGACTTGAAATAACAAGAATAGAGGTGTATAATAATTAAATCCGAGTGCCAATTTATAATAATGACACTTTAATGCGGTGATATATTAGCACTAAAAAAGAAGGGTGTTTATATAAAGAGTAAAAGGAAAATCCTAAGTAAGGAGGAACGAATATGAAGTTTGCAGAGATGCCTTATCAGCGAGTGGATACAGATGCTGTTGTGACAGCTTTAAAAGAACTGACGCAGGAGTTGAAAGATGCAAAGAGCGGTGAAGAGCAGTTCGCGATCCATCAGAAATTCTATCAGCTGCGAGATGAGTACAGCACAGCGATCCAGATCGCTATGATTCGCAGTGATGTAGATACTGCCGATACATTTTACAGCGGAGAGAAAGATTATTATAATGAAGTACTTCCGACAATCGGCAATCAGGAGACAGAGTACAGAAAAGCGCTTTATTACTCTCCATACCGGGCTGAACTGGAAGAGAAGATTGGAAAAGTCGCATTTAAGAGCATGGAGCTTGAGTTTAAAGCGATGGATGAAAAGCTGATCCCTCTGATGCAGGAGGAAAACGCACTGACGACACAGTATGACAAGTTGATCGCAAGTGCCAAGATCGACTGGGAAGGGGAAACTTTAAATCTGTCTTTACTCCGTCCTTATATGACACATGAAGACCGCGAGATCAGAAGAAAAGCACATGACAAGTACAGTGCATTCTTCCAGAGCAAGGCGGCAGAACTGGATGAGATTTACGATAAGCTGGTGAAGAATCGTACCGAGCAGGCAAGACTTCTTGGATATGACAATTATGTAGAACTTGGATATTACCGGATGAACCGTAATTCCTATGGAAAAGAAGAAGTTGAGAATTTCCGCAGACAGATCAAAGAGTATTTTGTTCCGCTGGCAGAGAAGATGCATGAGAACAGAAGAAAGAGACTGGGTCTGGAAAAGCTTTCTTATATTGATGAGAATATGTATTTTGCCGGAGGCAATCCAAAACCACAGGGCACGCCGGAAGAAATCATGGCGAATGGACAGAAAATGTACGAAGAACTTTCTCCGGAAACGAAAGAGTTTTTTGACTTCATGATGGAAAATCAGCTGTTTGATGTTCTGGGAAGAAAGACGAAAAAAGCCGGTGGATATATGACATATCTTCCGAAATACCGTGCACCGTTTATTTTTGCCAATTTCAATGGAACAAGCGGAGATGTGGATGTTGTGACACATGAGTGCGGTCATGCGTTCCAGGGATATGTTTATGGAAGTGATCCGATCGAAGAGCACTGGGATATCACGATGGAGACAGCAGAGATTCATTCTATGTCTATGGAATTCTTTACAGAACCATGGATGAATTTGTTTTTTAAAGAAGAAGCTGACACATACAGACAGATGCATCTGGAAGATGCGATCGCATTTATTCCGTACGGATGCATGGTGGACGAATTCCAACACATTGTCTACAGTAACCCGGATCTGACGCCGGATGAGAGACATGCGGCATGGAAAAAACTGGAAGAAGAATACAAACCACACCTTGATTACGAGGGAGATCCATTTATGGAAAAAGGTGGTTTCTGGCAGAAACAGCTTCACATTTATGACTATCCGTTTTATTATATAGATTATGTACTGGCACAGACCTGTGCAATGCAGTACAAGATCTGGATGGATGAAGATTACAAAGCAGCATGGCAGAGCTATCTGAAGCTGTGCAGACTGTCTGCAAGTGATTTCTATACAGAGATGTTAAAAGAAGTAGGTCTTCAGATTCCGTTTGAAGACGGCTGTGTGCGCACAGTGACAGAAAAACTGGGAGCAATGATGGAATAAGCTCTGGCAATGACGAATGTTCGTTTCCGCATTTTCAGCATACATGAGCAATACGGCTAT
>UQVC01000012.1 GCA_900544395.1 uncultured Ruminococcus sp.
ATATCTCTCGCCACAAGTTCTGCCAAAAGCGGCTGAAATTTTTTAAAGTTCTGAATATAACTTGACACGTTCATCCTCCGGCTTTTATCTCTGCAGTTCCTTGATTCCGCCCCATTTCTGATCTTTTTCAGAAATAGTCAGCTCCATTCCCTCCGGAATCGGCCATTCAATTCCGATCTCAGGGTCATTCCATGCCAGACCTCCTTCATCATTTGGATGATAAAAATCTGTGCATTTGTATGCAAATTCTGCAGAATCAGACAGCACTACAAACCCATGTGCAAAATCTTTCGGAATAAAGAACTGTTTTTTATTTTCTGCTGATAACAGTACTCCATACCACTGTCCGTAAGTTTTCGAGTCTTTTCTCAAATCAACTGCAACATCAAATACTTCTCCGCTTACCACACGAACCAGCTTATCCTGCGGATAATTGATCTGAAAATGCAGTCCTCGAAGCACTCCTTTTTTGGAGCTGGACTGATTGTCCTGTACAAATTCCATATTAATTCCGGCTTCTTTGTAGTCATTGTAATTGTAAGTCTCCATAAAGTATCCTCTTTCATCCCCGAATACGGTTGGAGTGATCACTTTCAATCCTTCAATCTCACATGTCTCTACTTTAATCTTTCCCATCGTTACGTTCTCCTTTATTTCTGATCGATATATTTTCCGTCCAGCACGTCTTTCAAATACCGTCCATACTGATTTTTCTGATAAAGTTCATATGCTTTTCCAAGTTTTTCTTTATTGATCCAGCCATTATTATATGCAATTTCTTCCAGACATGCAATCTTGCGGTTCTGATGCGTCTCTACTGTTTTTACAAAATTAGTTGCATCTACCAGCGATTCATGAGTTCCTGTGTCCAGCCATGTAAATCCCTGTCCAAGCAATGTCACATCCAGATTTCCTTTTTCCAGATAGATTCTGTTCAGATCCGTGATCTCCAGCTCTCCTCTTGCACTTGGCTTGATCTGCTTTGCATACTCTACAACGTGGTTGTCATAGAAATACAATCCAGTCACTGCATAATTGGACTTTGGATGCTCTGGTTTTTCTTCCAGAGAAACCGCTTTTCCATCCTGGTCAAATTCAACCACACCAAAACGCTCCGGATCATCTACATAATATCCGAATACCGTTGCCCCGTCTTCTTTGGATGCTGCCGCTTTCAAGCGTTTGCTCAGACCATGTCCATGGAAAATGTTGTCTCCAAGAATCATTGCACAACTCTCACCATTGATGAACTCTTCTCCCAATAAAAACGCCTGCGCCAGTCCGTCCGGTGACGGCTGTACTTTATAGCTGAGTTGAATGCCAAACTGGCTTCCATCTCCTAATAATTCTTCAAATCTCGGAGTGTCATCCGGTGTTGATATGATCAAAATTTCCCGAATTCCTGCTTCCATCAAAATACTCAGCGGATAATAAATCATCGGCTTGTCATAAATTGGCAGCAACTGCTTACTTGTCACCTGTGTCAACGGATAAAGTCTTGTTCCGGAACCGCCTGCTAAAATAATACCTTTCATCTTTCTATCTCCTCCTGTTGTAGATTCAACCTCATAACGCAAACCAGCAGTATCCTAGGATACTGCCTGTCTGATTATATTATTTATACATTTCCTCGTAATATTTCTGATAGTCACCACTTGTAACATTTTTCATCCATTCCTCATTTTCAAAGAACCATTTTATCGTCAGGCGGATACCATCCTCAAACATTGTCTCCGGATACCAGCCCACTTCTTCTTTGATCTTGTCCGGAGCGATCGCATAACGTCTGTCATGTCCTTTTCTGTCTTCCACATATGTGATCAGTTTTTCGCTGACTAATTCTTTTCTTGGATCTCCTTCCGGCAGCATCTCCTGTAATGTATCCAGAATGATGTGGATGATCTGAATATTCTGTTTTTCATTGTGACCGCCAATATTGTATGTCTCGAAAAGTCTTCCTTTTTCCTGTACCATATCGATTCCTTTTGCATGGTCTTCTACGTACAGCCAGTCTCTGACATTTTTTCCATCGCCATACACCGGAAGATTTTTTCCTTGCAGTGCATTGTTGATGATCAGCGGAATCAATTTTTCCGGGAACTGATATGGTCCGTAGTTATTGCTGCAGTTCGTGATATTTGCAGGGAACTTATACGTATCCATATAAGATTTTACCAGCATATCTGAAGAAGCTTTACTTGCAGAGTATGGACTGTGCGGATCATATGGAGTCGTCTCATAGAAGTATTCTCCCTCTTCTTCCAGAGAACCATACACCTCATCTGTAGAAACATGAAGGAATTTTTTATCTTCTTTGAATGTTCCGTCCGGAAGCTCCCATGCCGCTTTTGCCGCATTCAGCATCACAAGTGTTCCGAGTACATTCGTCTTTACAAATACATCTGGATTTTTGATGCTTCGGTCTACATGACTTTCTGCTGCAAAGTGTACGACTCTGTCAATATCATTTTCCTCAAAAATCTTATTGATCGCATCTGCATCACAGATATCTGCCTTTACAAATGTATAATTTTCTCTGTCTTCTATATCTTTCAGGTTTTCAAGGTTTCCTGCATATGTCAGCTTGTCTACATTGATGATGCGGATTTCATTATCATACTTTTTAAACATATAATGAATGTAGTTTGATCCAATAAATCCGGCTCCACCGGTTACTAAATATGTTCTCATAATTTTAACCTCCCATATATTCTTCAAAATTATAACATTTCTTTAACATCTATGCAACATTTTTCAATAGAACACGTCAAAAATTAGAAAAGCACACTAACCGCAGTCCGTGTGCTTTTCGCTGATTTGCTATTTACTTTTCAGTACATTCATCATATCTACAATCTTATACCCGTAATCTTTATCTGTCGCCCATCCGATTCCGTTTGGGTTTTCTTTGATTCCAAGCCATTCTACATATGGCGCTGAATTACGGGTTACATATTTAAATCTTGGATCTACACATTCATTTTTCAGCTTTTCTGTAGAGCCATATGCTTTCAAATGCTGAACGTGCGCCCGAATTCCTGTTCTGACATCTGCAAATGTAGCAGCCTGCCCTTTCTCATTTCCATCTTCTGCGCCAATTCCCGCAAAATTAAACTGTTCGATCTTTACAATTCCGCCAAATTTCAGCCATGCAGTTTCTTTCATAGCCTGTGCAAATGCTACCTCTGCCTTGACACCTTCCGCTGCCGCTTCTTCATAATAAATCTGACAGAATTCTCTCAAAGTCGATGCTCCACCTTTTCCAAGATCTTTTGACGGATAGGTGTTTCCGCTGCTTTCATAATAACGGACCATCTGATCTACCGTTGTTTCAGAACTTCCCATGATTGGTGTCAGTTCTTTCTGTGTGGACTCACCAGAACTTGAAACGTTCCATTCCGTACTGCCAATAAAACTCTTGATGCCATTCTCCGTTGTGATATATCCATGGATCATATATCTTGTTGCATTCTTATCGTGATCTGACAGTCTGATGGTTACTTTATAAGTCCCATTCCCTTGTTTCTGCGCAGAATACCAACGAATATCACTCTGGTTTGCCTGACTCCATACCGGAACCTGCACTTCCTGTACACCGGATTTCGATACCACATTTTTCACGATCACATCCACGCTGCCCTGCTGCGGGTTATAATCACGAACCTCCAGAGTTCCTTTTGGATTTGATACCTTAAATGTTGTGGCGCCTAAAAACGTCTGTTTTCCTGCGATCGTACCATACGCATGCACATTATAAGTTCCTGCTGTCTTATGTCTCGCAATATCTACTTCCGCAGCCCATACATTCGCGCTTTTTTCCCGGTCCTGATACCAGATAATATCGTCCTGTCCATTCTCCTCACTCCATGTAGCAAACTGTACCTCTGTCACATTTCCAAGAAAATCCGTATTTTCCACTGTTACTGTATACTTCTTTTCTTTTCCATCCGGATTTACAGCTGTCACTTCCGGCTCTCTGGTATTCACCATCTGCGTCTTGGAATCTACAAACTGCATAATTCCATTTTCTGCGGTTACATATGCATGAATACTGTACTGCGCTTTGTCACTGTGATTCTTCGCTTCTACTGTTATCTTGTAGGTGCCGTCACTTTGCTTTTTCGCCTGATACCATTTGATATCACTTTGATTACTTTTACTCCAGACCGGAATCTGCACTGCGCTGATCCCGGATTTGGAAGTGACATCTTTCAAGATTACCTCAAAGCGACCTTCTTTTGCACTGTAATTCTGAATCTCCAGTTTTCCTGTCGGTGCGCTTACTTGAAAGGTTGTACTTCCTACAAATTTCTGTGTCTTTCCATCTGTACTGTATACATGTACCTGATAGACTCCTGCCGTTTTATGATTGGCAATGACTGCCTCTGCGCTCCAGGTTCCGGATGACTGTTTCTTTCCTTCATACCAGATAATATCATCCTGACCTTTTTCATCACTCCATACTGCAAAACTTATACCTTTGACACCTGATTCTCCCACATTCTTTGCCGAAAGTTCAAACTTTATTTCTTTTCCATTCGTATCTTTGGCAGCAATCTGTACTTGTGTGTTCTCCACTTTTTGCGTTGTTGCTCCCAGGAAAATCTGTGTTCCGCTTGTATTCACGGCATACACATGAATACTATATGTACCCGTATGGTTTTTGTGGTTTTTGATATCTACGGATACTTTATATGTTCCATCAGACTGCTTCTTCGCAGAATACCAGACAATATCACTCTGATCCGCCCGGCTCCACACCGGAACCTGCACTTCTTTTACTCCTCCCGGAGCTACCACATCCTGAACCAAAACATCAAATGTACCTGCGGAAGCATTGTAATTTTGAACTTTTATCACCGCACTCGGTCCGGTTACTTTAAAAGTTGTCTCATCCAAAAAATGCTGTGTTCCATTTGACAGAGCCGCATAAGCATGAACCTGATAGGTATCCCCTACCTTATAATTAGAAAGGCTGATTTCTGCCTCCCAGACTCCCCGGGACTTCTGCGTTGCATTCAGCCATCGGATATCGCTCTGATCCGCCTTACTCCATACAGGAATCTGTACACCTGTCACTTCATCCGGCATATCTGCAAATTTCACCTGCGCCCGATACAGATCTTCTCTTCCATTTACCGAAGCAACACTCAATTTTGCAGACGTGTTGCTTGAAATTCGGAATGTTGTATCACACAACATCTTTGTTGTGGACGTATTATATACATGAACAAAATATTTTCCTGTAGAATTCTTATGGTTCTTCACCTTAAAATCTACTGTACCACTGTTTCCAGAAACAGTGTACCACTGAAGATCATCTTGTCCACCTGGTTCACTCCATACCGCAACCTTTGCCCCGTCTCCAACTCCGGATACCCGGATTTGTGCTGTCCCGTCAAAATCATTTTTATTTTCAATCCGGACAGATGCATTTTCTGTCGGAGGCGGGGTTGGAGTCGTTCCTCCACCTTTTGTAAAGCCATATGTAGCAGCAATTCCTGCCGCATCTGCTTCTCCCAGTTTCTTTAGGAAACTCTCATCTTTTAACTTTGCCGCATCGGATGCATGATCCAAAAACGCATGCTCTACGATGATTCCTGTCATCCCATACTGTTTGGACAGATAATTGGTGGTAAAATAGTCATCTTTATTTCCGTTTTGATCGGTCTCGCCGGTTGTCCCGTCTTTAATCTTAGAGCCGCGATTTTTCAACCCAAGTGCAGACAGTTCTTTCAGAATCTCATCTGCCAGTTTTTTTCCTTCCTGGCTGATTCCTTCATTATAACTTTTATTTGGATAATAAACCTCTGCTCCTGTTCCGCCGCCTGTATTGAAATGGATATCTACAAATACCGTAGCGCCGTTTGCAGCTGCATCTTTAATCCTCTGATTCAGACAATAACTTGTTGACTGACCCGGATACTTACAGGATAGGGAATCCCGATCCATAAGAACTGTAACTCCCTGATACTGCTCTAATGCCTGCTTACAATACTGTGCAACCTTAAATGTAAGTTCTTCTTCCTTCAGCCCATTTGCCTGTGCACCTGTATGCGTCGCATCATGTCCTGCACAAATCACAACTGTTTTGTTTACTCTGGCTCCTCTCGCCTGTTCTGAGATTGGATCTGCTTCCTCTAAGACTTCCGCCACAGCATTTTCAATATTTTCTGTGTCCGAAGCTGCTGCGATCACATCTCCCTCTTCATTCAGCGAGTAAACTGCAACATCCGGCATTGCTTCCTGCGGAACGCTCTCTTTTTCCGGCTGTGCAGACACCGTATATCCTGCATCAATCTGTTCTTCCAGTAAATGAACTGTATGGGTCTCTCCTGCACTCTGATAACTCAGGCTTTCCAGCTGAACCACATCTTCTGCCGACCCTTCCGGATAATCCTGTGTGAATAATACCGTATTGTCTATGATGGAAGATGCCTGCATTTCATAACTGGCACCTGTCACAACAGAACGATATTGCAATACAGCAGACTCCAAGATCAATGACTGATCTGTAAATGCAACAGCAATATTCTGTGTCTGTGGAATATTCACCATCGTCTCATCGACATATACATACTCCAGAATATCCGTTGAACCCTGCTCCTGTACTGCATTCCCCTCTTGCGATACAACAGATTCCACTGGCTGCGCTGATTCGGTTGCTGCAGCACTCAATCCGGGTGATGTCAATATCATCCCAAACGCCAACAGCAACGCAAGTACTTTCTGTACTTTTTTCATTCTTGTCCTTTAACCCCTTTCTCTTTTCGCATGATATCTATGATAAAAGCGCAATGCGCTGAATATCTATTTTTGTAAATCTGTTTCAAATGTGCGCTCGCTGATGATATATCTTGGTCTGGCTTTGGTTTCCATATAAATCTTACCGATATATTCTCCAATCACTCCAAGGCAGATCAGTTGTATACCACCCATAAAGCATACAATACTGACAATACTTGCCCATCCGGCTACTGTATACCCCAAGAGTGCTCTTACCACCGCCCATATCACACCGATCAAACTTAAAATCGAAGTCAGTGTTCCCACCCCCGTAATGATCCGGATTGGCTTCACGCTCAAACTGGTGATGCCGTCAAATGCCAGCGCCAGCATTTTTTTCAAAGGATAATGGGACTCTCCGGCAATCCTTTCATGTCTCTCATAGTACACACTTGTACTTTTAAATCCTACCAAAGGAAACATTCCTCTTAAGAAAATATTCACTTCCTTATATTCCTGAAATGCATGTAATACTTTGGAAGAAACCAGACGATAGTCTGCATGATTGAACACCACTTCTGCTCCCATCCAGTTCAACAGTTTATAAAATCCTTCTGCGGTAAATCGTTTAAAAAATGTATCTGTATCCCTTTTACTTCTGACCCCATATACTACTTCGCAGCCATTTAAGTACTCCTCGACCATCTGATTCATGGCATTGATATCATCCTGTCCGTCACAGTCGATGGAGATCGTGATATCCGCCAGTTCTTTTGCTTCCATTAATCCTGCCAGAACTGCATTCTGATGTCCTCTGTTCCTGCTTTGCCGGATTCCTCTGAACACTTGATTTTCCCTGGAGAACTTCTGGATCAATTTCCATGTATTGTCTTTGCTGCCGTCATCCACAAACAGGATTTTACTTTCCGTACTGATTTTTTCCAACTGTATCAGTTCTTCTATTTTCGCTGAAAACTCAGGGGCTGTAATCGGCAATACTTCTTCTTCATTATAGCATGGTATGACAATATACAAAATCGGTTTTTCTTTCACTTTCCCAAACACCTCTTCCTCTAAATTTTATTATAGCACACACAGATACATCGATAAATACACATATCCGGTAATTCCTAAAAAGACTGCTGGTAATATATGACAAATAGTTCTTTGAATTTTCTCAGAAGGAATCCATAATACCAGATATTCTAATCCTTTGGATATAAAGCAAGTCAATGCCAACAGCATAGGATAACAATATCGTCCCTGTGGCTGATAATCGGTTGCATAACTATAGTACATACTCAATCCAATCGGAATCAAAAGACAGATCAACAGGTTGATTCCTAAGATTACTGTGCCTGACTCTGCCTCTTTCTTTCGTACTTTTTTCAAGAAAGATAGCAACACTCCCAACACTCCCAGCACTAATACAAACTTGTACACATTGTAAATCCAATCTGGTGCAAAAATCGTCATATAACTAAACACTGCAATAAAGCTTTCAAACGTAGCTTCTACCCAGTTAATGCCTATATACCGTGTCGTCCTGAGCATTTCACCAAATCCCATCCCTAAATTTTGCGGTGTCGGACGATTGGATGGCTTTATATCCTCTCTGGCAAACATTTCAGAAGATTCTGTCAAGGAACTCATTCCAAGAAAATCTCCATGATACAGTACGGCATTGCGGATAAAGAAGAACGAAATGATCACCAATACGACAATACTAATGTAGATTCCCCATTTCCATAATTCTTTATCGCTGAGTTTCTTTCTTCTCTGACACAATTCCGATGCAAAAAAGATAAAAATACTACATAAAATCCATCCATAAGAGTTATAATACGACAATGCGCATACTCCGATTCCAACTGCCAGCAATGTACATGACCTCAAATTCCATTTTTCACTCATTCCAAGAAGCCATGCATATAGAATCATCGCGCTTCCTGCCACTGCTATAATGTCATTGTTTACATATGTTGACAAAAAAATAAATTGCGGGATCAATGTTGTTACTGCGATCAAAATCCATTTTGTATACGTTCCAAACAATATATTTGCAATTTTAATCACAAAATACGCCACCAAAACACCACTTAATACGCTTGTAAATCTCGCTGCTACCAGCAATGCAAAGGAATTCATTGTAAAAACAGATACAAGTTTCATAAACCCTGCACTCAAAAGCGGTCCTAAGAAAAACGGATAATATGCATAAGAAAATCCCCATATTTCATTTCGCAGACTTTCCATATTACCATTCGGCAACGCATGATGTTCAAATATATACTTCGGAATGTCATATCGCATCGGTTCATCCGGGGCATAATCTAATCCTTTCTGAGTACTAAGAAAGAACATTACCAAAAACAATCCAACGATCCAAATCCATTCTGCTATTGTTAATTTTTGTTTCTTCATTTTTTTATGTTCCATATTTCCCTCATTCTCATCTATTCCATATCCATAACCGAATTATCCACTTCCATGCCACCAGCAAGCCCTGTATAAAACAAGGAATTTTTCCGAACTTCTGCATTTAACTGTTCCATCCCAAATTCCTCTGCCAAAGTCGGTGTTGCTGAAAACAGATTGGTTCCCAGTCCCAGCCTGTCCCCTGCAATTTCACCGCCAAGCGCTGCGATTGTTGTCGGGAACATATCCATCGTGGAAGCCACTCTGTTTTTTGTATTAACTGCTTCTACCGGAGCATTTACAAAAATATTCAGAACGCCTCTCTGATAATCTTCCGGTACTGCTGCACAAAAATCACTGTCCATTGTCAGATGATCCCCTACCAGAACAATGGTTGTATTCTGATAAAATGGCTGCTGCTGAATCCAACGCACAAAATCTACAAGCTGCCTGCTGGAACATGCCATCACATTTGCATACTGTTCTCCATAAATATCCTGACATAACCTGCAAGGATAACCATCCTCAAAATGTGTATCAACTGTCAGCATTGTAAAATTAAACGGCTGTGCGCTGTTTCCAATCTCCGTTAAACGTGCTTTTGCAAATTCAAATAATTTTTCATCTTCATAGCCCCACCAAACCCGATAATCCGGACTTGGAAGCCACCCATTTTCAGATGCATATTTGTAATCTAAGACCTGATATCCTCCATGTTTTTCAAAATACTGCTGTCTTCCAGCAAATTCACCATCTGAACCAAATAAAATTTCCTGATGATATCCCTGTTCTCTTAATATATCACCCAATGTTTTTACTCCAGGCAATACTTCGATATCTTCACTCACATTTTCTGCTCTCAGATTTAATTTCAACGGAAGACCAGAAGTCTGGGCTACCATAGCCCCCATAGTCCACGTGGCGCCATCAGACGGATAAATCCCCCCTAGTTGTTCTGTCCCTGAAAAATTCACATTCTCCATTGCCAGCTGTGTCAATTCCGGAATACAGTTAAAATCCAAACCGCCGCCAACATCTTTTGACGCATAAGTTGTCTCCATCGATTCCATAAAAATATAGATCAAATTCCTTTTCTGCTCCGGAAAATTGATCGGTATTTCATGTGGATTTGCATAATGATCTTCAATAAATGGGGATTCTGTCTTTTGATTTTCCAGATATTCCCCCACATCTAACTCATTCCATACCATCTGTGCAGATGATACGATCAATGCCATGGAACCTGCAACAGCGCCAATCTGCAAAATCCATTTTGTAATTTTTGTTTTCCTTGCAAGAGCCATCACAAGTACTACAAAAAACACGGCCATCACCGCTGCAGGAACACATGTCTCCACAAAATCCCAAAGTACTTCATGGCTGGTTCCCTGAATTGGAGTTTTCATTTGTGCCACAAGTTCTTCCATGGATAAATTTGTCCAGGTTGCTAACATCCAATTCGCCGCTTCATGAAGAAGAATTGCCAAAAATGATAATAATACTGCCAAAATACACAATAAAATTTTTGTAAGAATTTGAACAAATTTTATCATCTTCCCCAAAATAACAATACCAATATTCATTTTCATCTGATTTATTGTAATCTCTTCCAGATTTTTATCTTCCCTTTTTTCTACTCTTTCTTCTCTTCTCGCTGCTTTTCTGTCTCTTCTGTTCTCTTCATGCCTTTTTCTTCTATTTTTATTAACTTCCTGCAATCTTATGTCCTCTCCTTAACACTTTTTCAAAATACCTTATGAGAATAGCACACTCCTGCGCAAATTTCTACCTTTTCCTGCCCTATCTTCCGGTTTCTCTTTCTGTTCAATCACAGCAAAAGAAACGCAACCTTTACATTCGTTGCGTTTCTCCCCTCTCTTTCTGCGCTCTATTAAAATAATTTTTCTGGATATACTCCATCTTTGATCAGTGCCTGCAGTGCCGAAACCACAGATTCTTTGTCTTCCTTATAAGTTACTCCAAACCACTTATCTTTGGAAGTCAGCACTTTAACTGATGCCAGCTTTTGTTTCAAAAGATCTCCTATGATCGTTGGGAGGAGATATTCTGCTTTCAGATTATTCTCTGGTGTATTGGCCACAAATTCTTCAAATCCCTGTTCCAAAATCTCAAAAAACTCCGGATGAAGTCCCCACATATTCATAGACACGCTGGATTCCACATCTACCGAAACATACTCATTCTCTGTATGTACCGCAGCCCCTTCTTCTGTCTTCTCGATCCCGCTGGTCTCCACAATGTCTGCCAGATATCCTTCTTCATTTACCTTACAGATTCCCCGTGTCACAGCCCCGTTCTCACTCAATGTATTTTTCAGGACAAAACTTACCATACACAGTTCTGTCGTGGAATCATTCTTTGTTCCTGTTAAATATTCATATGCCTCTACATAAGCCTGCTTTCCATAATAGTCATCTGCATTGATCACTAAGAACGGACTGTCTACAACCTCCTTGCAGCACAGGATCGCCTGACCTGTCCCCCATGGCTTTGTCCGATCTTTAAATCTCTCTTTGTAAACTTCTGGAATATCATCGATCTCCTGATATGCATAGGCAACATCTATCACTTTTTCAATCCGGTTGCCGATTACTTCTTTAAAATCTTTTTCCAGATCCTTTCTGATTACAAATACTACTTTATCAAATCCGGCCTCCATGGCATCATAGATCGAATAATCCATGATGATCTCGCCATTTGGTCCCACTGGCTCCAACTGTTTGATCCCGCCGCCAAACCGACTTCCGATTCCTGCTGCCATGATGACTAATGTTGCTTGATTCATATCCTGCTCCTTCTTTTTTAACTGTGTTTCTTATTTTTACTCCCCAAGTCCGTCTTCTATGATCCGGATCATTTCTGCCAGAGCAGCATTCTCATCTGCCCCTTCACAGATTAATTCAATCTCGTCTCCGCTTTTAATGCAGGCTCCAAGAACACTTAATACGCTTTTTGCATTCGCTGTGATCTCTTCATTTCTTGCCTGCTTTTTCACAGTGATCTTACTTCCAAACTGCATGGCTGTTTTACAGAATAATCCTGCCGGCCGTAAATGCAGCCCTGTCGGATTTTTTATCTTTGTCTTTCCGCTTACCATCTCTATACTGCCTCCCTTATTCTATCTCTTTTTCGTCTTTCGGTTCGCTGTCTGTATTCGATACTGATGTTTCTTTCTTTTCTGTCAGCTTTACTTTGACCTTCGGCTGCCGGACAAGCTGAATTTCTTCTGGTATTTCTACAGATACCTGGAGTTCATACTCCCCTGCCTCTTTACAGGACTGAAGATCGATCGAAACCGCATTGGTAATATCCAGCTGATCCAACTTTTTCTGTTCTCCCACAAATTTCAGTTCTACTACTTCTGAATTTTCAAACGAAAGTTCATATTTATCCTTTAAATTATTGATCTGAATTCCTTCTACTGGAAATTCAATTGTTCTGGAACCTTCCTGTTCGATCAGAACCGTGATCAAAACCGCATTCATGGTATCATCTGCCAGAGAAATCCCCTCTGGAAGATATGGCTGGATTTCTACTGTTTTTTCTACTTTTTTGGTCGCATCACTGACATCGATCTCCGATGCCGGAATTGTAATCTCGGTCAGATCTTCCAGATCTTCCTCTGTTCCCCATACCTGTATGGACTGTGGCTCACAAGTCCAGCCCGTACAAATATAATTCTCCTTCAAAATTGTCGGTGTTTCATAAATGATCGGAATATCTTTTGTATTCAACACCTGGATCTCTACCTGAATTCCGGTCTCCGTATTCAGGTTATTGCTTAATTTATTCTGATCTACTACATTTCCCTGACTGTCATACAATACCAGATTTCCCTGCACAGTCCCTGACTCCGACCGTCCGGTTACATCTACTTTTACAATTGCTTTCTCAATACTCTCTACCATAGGCTGAGAACCAGTGATCGTAATCTTCTCCGGATTGACCGTCATATTACCGATCATGCAGCCATTTTGCGGAGTACCGGAAACACTGACTGTCAGCGGGAACACCTTGCTCTTTACATCACTGATCTCAATCACCAGATTATTTGGAGAAGCTTCTGCCTTACACTCACTACTGTATCTTTTTACAGAAACTTTGATCGGGATCAGACTATTGATCTGCATTTCCTGCATATCAGCTACTGCCCGGAAATCGGAAGAAGTCAGATTTTCCAGGATTTCCCGTTTGGCAGTCACCTTCACACTTACGTTCTCCGTTCCATCTAAGATCCGATATGTTTTCCCTTTGCTTTTCACGATCTGTTCATTGGTAACCTCCACCGGAATATTATCAAATGTCTGGGTGTCAACAGGGTCATCAATATTGATCACGATCAGCCACAGAAAAATCGCAAAGAACAGCGCAATGATTTTCAATCCAAGATTTTCCATGATCCTATGCTTCTTCATTCTTTCGCCGCCCTTTCCGTATGGTGAATTTTTTCACGTCCGATGTTCTATACTGAATTTTCTTCAGTCTCTCCTGCAGCCGTTCCGGGGTCACTCCTCTCTCCAGTCTTCCTCCCATTGCAACAGATACCTGTCCTGTTTCTTCCGAAACTGCGATCACCAGCGCATCACTGACCTCACTCATCCCAAGTGCAGCTCTATGTCTTGTTCCTAACTCTTTGCTGATCTGCATATTATCCGAAAGAGGAAGATAACAGGTTGCTGAGGTGATCCGATTCCCCCGGATGATGATTGCACCATCATGAAGAGGTGTATTGTGTTCAAAGATGTTGATCAAAACCTGAGGTGATACTTTACAATCCAGTTCAATTCCCGTCACCTCATACTCTGTCAAATGGATCGCCTGCTCTACTACGATCAGAGCTCCTGTGCAGACACTTCCCATTTCAAAGCACGCCTTCACAATTCCGTCCACTGTATCATCCGAAAACCTCTGATTTTCTTTTCCTCTGTCAAACAGACTGACGCTGGAAAGAAAATTCTTTTCTCCCAGCTTTTCCAGTGCACGTCTGAGCTCTGGCTGGAATACAACAACTGCCGCAATGGCAAGGACGCTGATAGACTCTTTTGCTACAAACAAAATGGTATGCATCTTGAAAATCGCTGCCAGGAGAAAGAACGCACCGAGCATGATCATCCCTTTTAACAGCATCCATGCTTTTGTGTTCTTGATCCAGAGCATAATCTCATAAACGATGACCGTGATGATCAGAATTTCCAGAATATCTGTCAAATGTACCGTTGGAAAATATAGCCCATTTATGTAATTGTTAAAAAAATTTCGGATCCATTCTCCCATCCAGTCACCTCCTGTCTTCTCTAATTATTCATCTGCCCCTGGTGTCTTCGTCCAAAGTTCTCCCAAACTTTTTGTCAGACTCAAATCATCCTCCGGTTCCTGCTGATTCTGTCTTAATTCTTCATTCAAACTCTGTGTCAGCAGCAGCTCATCTACATTCTTCTCCAGATCTGCTTCCTGAATCTGCTGTGGATCCAGAGCTATGGTTTCCTGAATCTGCACTTTCGGAAGCTCTTCCGGCTCATGCTTTTCCATCAGAACTGCTTCTCCCTGATTTTCATGCGGCTCCGTAATATGTTTTACCTGCTTTTCCGGAAGTGTCACACCTACTTTCGGAACTGCTTTTACATAATAATAATATTCATCATCCTCAAACTGCAGGGTCTCTGTTCTTGAATAGTCCACTGCCAGGAAGAAAAACTCCAGAACAAATCCTGCTGCGATCGCAAGGACCAGATCCAACACGATCACTCCGATCCCAATCGGAAGATCCAGAAGCATGCTGCCGATCACCTGCAAAGCCGCTGCTGCGATCGCCCCTGTAACCGCAGCCGTCTTCCACGCATGACTGATTCCGCGTGTCCGCAGCCCATAGACGATCAGAAGTGCAAAAAACAAAACAGCTGCCATCATCCACATTTCTTTATTAGACAGTGTCTGCTTCGTAAACACCATAATTCCATCCAGCATCTCTTTCATACCACCGCTCTGAAACGCAGACGCTGTCAGCTTCACTGTATGAAGCATATAATAGACGATCACCCCACACATTGCCGGAAGCGCCAGGATCGGTGTGCCCAGCAGTCCAAATGCAACCGGGATCAGATACGGTACTTTCCATGCTGCTGCCAGCGCAGCCACAACGATCAGCCAGGATCTTTTTGGTGTGAAGCGGATATACAGGATATACATCACCAGAAAGATTACCAGACATAATCCCGCCACCGGAAGTGACAGTGCATACAACTGGATCAGTACGAAAACTGCTGCCAGCAACGCCAGCAGTCCAAGCGGAAGAAATGCACTCACTGCCGCCAGACCCACAGTACAGACTGTAGAAGACAAAGACTTCATAAATCCGATATTCGAATTGATCATACCAAACACACATAATCCCAATGCAAACTGCAGTACTTTAAGGATGTAAAAAGAATACTTTGCATAAATTTTTTCTATCTGGTCTTTCCAGACAAGTAATGTACTCATAATTATTTTTTCTCCTTCATATTTATCTTTTCCAAACGGGATAAATCCCGATAATATTTTTTCGCATGCTGTTTTGCCAGATTATGCTTTTTCTTATAAAACCGTCTCGCACAAGAGCAATAAATGATCAACAGAACCAGGTAGATTCCAACGACTGTCCCTGTCAGAATCACAAGCTTTAAGATCGTCAGATTTTTCAAAATTTGTTCCATCAGACAAAACGCGATCAAAGCAGCCACAATCCCATATCCGATGGTAAACCAGATTGCTGTTGCCCATACATTCATACTGACATAATCTTTTTTGTAATAGCTGCTGATCTTCAAATCTTCTTCTGCTCCCTGCTTTTCATAAGAAGCCATTCTGATCATCAGACGTATCTTTCTTTTATCTAACATGTCTCCACCTCTATCTTTTGCCGTTTAAACATCATTTTTAGTATATCATACTGTCAGAGTCCTTGTCCAATGCTTATAGTCAAAAAATAGACTTTTTGTGCTCCTGCCTTTTTCAACACCTTCGCAACTCTGTGTATGGTATTTCCTGTTGTATAAATATCATCAATGATCAGCACCTTCTGTTTCGGGATCCACGTTTTCGAAACACCGAATGCTGCCTTCAGATTTTCTATTCTTGCACGATTTCCAAGCTCTTTTTGCGGTATAGTCTTCTGAATTCGGATGACTGCTTTCTTATTGACCGGAATTCCCCACCTTTTTCCCAGTTCGTCTGCAAGCAACTCTGCCTGATTATACCCCCGCGCTCTCCTCCTGGAACTGTGCAGCGGAACCGGTATGATTTCCTCGATTTCCCATCTTCTGACCTGATCCAGAAAAGTCTCCGCCATCTCTGCGCCGAACACTTCACTATAGCATCTTCTGTTTTTATATTTAAATTTGTAAATCCCCACAGATACCGACGCCTTATGCACCCAGAGACTTCTCCCCTGTTCGTATGCGTATGGATACTTTGTGCAGTCCCTGCAATATTCCTGTTCTTCTGCCTTTAATGGCTTCCCGCATTTCATACAGCGGGGCTGTCTGATGTATGTAATTTTCTTTTTGCACAACGGACAAATCCCATCCGGATAAATTTCTTCGCAAAAAGGACATACCGGTGGATACAGCAATTCTAAAATTCGCGTATACGCTCGTCTAAGCTGGTATAACGCTCCTGTTCGTTTTTGTTTCTGATCATTTCCTGAAATGTATCTTCACTCCCTACAATTGTCAAACATTTTTTTGCTCTTGTTACAGCTGTATACAATAAATTCCGATTATACAGCAATTTCGGTCCCGGAAGCAACGGGATCACCACAGCCGGATATTCACTTCCCTGAGATTTATGTACCGTGATCGCATATGCCAGTTCCAGTTCATCTAATAATTCAAACGGATATTCTACCTGTTTTTTTTCATCGTATTCTACAGTCAGCGTCTCTTTATACTCGCTGATTTCTCTGATGATTCCCATATCGCCGTTAAAGACGCCCATTCCCTTATCTACGGTAAGACCATACCTGGTACAAATTTCCCATTCCAGCTGATAATTGTTCTTAATCTGCATCACCTTATCCCCTGTCCTGAAAATTCTTCCATTGATCTCTTTCTCTTCCTTTTTGGTATCCGGCGGATTCAGATATCTCTGTAATATCACATTCAGCCGCTCTACTCCCAGCAATCCCTTTCTGGTAGGAGTCATGACCTGGATATCAAATGGAGCGGCATCTACATATTTGGGCAGTTTTTTCTGGATCAGAGTGATCACCACCCCAATGATCACATTTGCCTCCTGACGTTTCAGGAAAAAGAAATCCCGGCTTTTATTATTCAGGACAACCCGTTCTCCTGCATTGATCCGATGGGCATTCGTTACAATATCGCTTTCCCCCGCCTGCCGGAAGATCTTCGTCAACGTTACGACGTGAAACCGCTGGGATGCGATCAGATCTTTTAATACACTTCCAGGTCCCACCGAAGGAAGCTGATTCACATCCCCCACAAGAATCAGTCTGGTCCCCGGCACAACAGCCGTCAAAAGTGCATGCATCAGTGTCAGATCCACCATGGACATCTCATCAATGATCAGAACATCTGTCTCCAGTGGATTATCTCTGTTTCGCAAAAAGCCGTTGACACTTCCCTCATCTTCTGGATTGCCGCTCACCTCCAGCAACCGGTGGATCGTCTGAGCCTCGTACCCTGTTGCTTCTGTCATCCTCTTCGCTGCCCTTCCTGTAGGCGCTGCCAGCAGAATGCTCATTCCCTCACTTTCGAAAAACTGGATCATGGTATTGATCGTTGTGGTCTTCCCTGTACCAGGACCTCCGGTTAAAATCAAAAGCCCGTGTTTGATCGATTCGATCACAGCCTCATGCTGCATCACGTCCAGCGAAATTTGTTCTTTTTCCTCCACGGTACGCAGCCGTCTTTCCATCAGATCCTGAGGCATCTCACAGTCAATATCCAGATCGTGGCACATGCGCGCTGTGTTTAGTTCCATATAATAAAATCTGGAGGGATACACTCTGATTTCTCCTTCAACCTCCTTCATCACGGTTTTTCGTTCCATACAAAGATCCATAATATATTTTTCAATCCCATCCAGAGGAACTCCAAGCAGCTTTACCGCTCTTGCCTGAAGCACTTCTTTTGGAAGATAGATATGCCCTTCGGACATGGCCTGCTGCAATACATAGAAAATCCCGCTTTGAATCCGAAAATCCGAATCTGTATGGATCCCGATCCTCGCCGCGATCTCGTCCGCAGTTTTAAAGCCGATTCCCTCGATATCATCTGCCAGTTTGTAGGGATTCTCCTCCAGGATTTCATATACCTTATTTCCATATTTCTGATAGATTTTTGCAGACAGCGCCGTGGTGATCCCATATTTCTGCAGATAGATCATCACCTTACGCATCCCTTTTTTCTCTTCCACCTGTATCGCGATCTCACGTGCTTTTCTCTCACTAATCCCATTGATCTCTGCCAAACGCTCCGGCTCTTCTTCTATGATCCGAAAAGTATCTTTCTTAAATTTTCTTACGATCCGCCCGGCCAATGCAGCGCCTACCCCTTTGATCGCCCCCGATCCAAGATAACGCTCGATTGAAATCAGATCTTCCGGTTCTTTCACCGCGTAAGAACCGACTTTCAACTGTGTCCCATATACTGCATGATTGACATACTCCCCCGCAACTTCCAGATGTTCCCCTTCACTGATAAAATTAAATGTTCCGACACAGGTAATCTCGCCATCCTCATTTTCCAGCTGAAACACTGTGTATCCGTTCTCTTCATTGCGAAACACTATGTGCTCCACATATCCTGTCACATTTTCCACCTTTTCCTCCTGCTGATCTTACAGTTTCTCTGATTGTATACATGTATAACTGTATTTTATATTTCATTCTATATAACAGAAGACAGACTTCTCTGGTAAACAGAATTCAAATCCTGTTTCCAAAGCAGCCTGTCCCTTTGAATTTTCAATCAAAAATCCTTTCTGCCACTCATAAATTCCACAAACTGTCCTGTCCCGATTGCAACTGCTTTCATGGGGTCTTCCGCTGTCATCGTATTGATCCCTGTCTTTTCTTCGATCAGTTCTTCCAATCCGCGCAGCATTGCCCCGCCTCCTGTCAGGACAATTCCTCTGTCCAGAATATCTGCGGAAAGTTCCGGCGGTGTCTGCTCCAAAACAGATACCACTTCCTCCACAATCTGACCTGCCACCTCCTGAAGCGCCTCTTCTGCCTCGGAAGATGTCACTGTCACAGTTTTGGGAAGTCCGGTGATCAAATTCCTTCCTCTGACTTCCATGACTTCTTCCTCTACCAGAGGATACACTGTTCCGATCTTTATTTTAATATCCTCTGCTGTCCGCTCTCCGATCAGCAGATTATGCTTCTTTCGCATATATCTTACGATCGCATCATCAAAATCATCACCGGCCACTTTCACAGAAGAGTGTACCACAGCTCCTCCCAGTGAGATCACAGCAATATCCGATGTACCGCCTCCCACGTCTACGATCATATTTCCGCAGGGTCTTGCAATATCAATCCCTGCCCCAATGGCTGCTGCCACAGGTTCTTCAATCAGATGAACTTCTCTGGCGCCAGCTGCGAATGCAGCTTCCTCCACTGCTTTTTTCTCCACTTCGGTAACACCGCTTGGCACGCAAACGCTGATCCTCGGTTTTTTGAAGGTGCGCTTTCCAACTGCTTTTCGCACAAAGTATTGTATCATTTTCTCTGTCACTGTATAATCTGAGATCACACCCTGCTTTAATGGGCGCACAGCTACAATATTCCCCGGTGTCCGCCCCAGCATCAGACGTGCTTCCTCCCCGATGGCTTTGATCACATTCGTGTCTCTGTCAAATGCCACCACTGACGGTTCTTTCAGCACAACACCTTTCCCTTTTACGTACACCAGAACACTTGCGGTTCCCAGATCTATCCCGATATCTACAGCCATTTTTTCTCCTCCAGCCTTATTGATTCTATTTCCCCTCTTTTGCATTGTCACAGTTCACTGCTGGTGCCCTGTTTTCTCTTTCGGCCTCAGATACTCGCATAAATAAGTATAATAAACTTTTTTTGAATTGAAAACCCTTTTTCTGTATTTTTACTTTTTCTTAAGGATTGATGCAATGTATTTTCCAGTATAAGAATTTGGATTTTGTGCGATTTCTTCCGGTGTACCCGCTGCTACAACTGTTCCGCCCTTATCTCCGCCTTCCGGACCAATATCAATGATGTAATCTGCAGTCTTGATCACATCCAGATTGTGCTCGATCACGATCACCGTATTTCCATCTCCGGACAGTCTTCTTAAAATCTCTGTGAGCTTGTGCACATCTGCAAAATGCAGTCCCGTAGTCGGCTCATCCAGAATATAAACTGTCTTTCCGGTACTTCTCTTGCTCAGTTCGGTTGCCAGTTTGATCCTCTGTGCTTCTCCTCCGGATAATGTCGTAGACGGCTGTCCCAGTCGAATATAGGACAGTCCCACATCATTGAGCGTCTCCATCTTTCTTCGAATACTCGGAACATGTTCAAAAAAGGTGAGAGCTTCTTCTACTGTCATATTTAAAACATCATAAATGGTCTTCCCTTTATATTTCACTTCCAGAGTTTCTCTGTTATAACGTTTTCCTCCACATACTTCACATGGCACATAGACATCTGGCAGGAAATGCATCTCAATCTTAATGATTCCATCTCCGCTGCAGGCTTCACATCGTCCGCCCTTTACATTGAAACTAAACCGCCCCTTTTTATATCCTCTTGCTTTTGCATCCGGTGTCGCTGCGAACAGATCCCGGATCAGATCAAATACCCCTGTATAGGTTGCCGGATTCGATCTCGGAGTTCTTCCAATTGGCGACTGATCAATATCGATCACCTTATCTACCTGATCCAGACCTTCGATCCTTGTATGTTTTCCCGGAATGGTCCTTGCATGATTCAACTTCTTTGCCAGCGTCTTATATAAAATCTCATTGACCAAAGAACTCTTTCCAGAACCAGACACTCCTGTTACACAGGTCATGATTCCAAGTGGAAATTTCACATCGATATTTTTCAGGTTATTTTCTTTTGCTCCAACTACTTTTAAGTATCCGGTTGGTTTTTCCCTTTTTTCAGGAACCGGAATCTTCATCCGCCCGCTCAGATACGCTCCTGTCACTGAATTTTCATTTGCCATCAGCTCCTCGGCCGTTCCCACTGCCACTACCTGACCGCCATGCTCGCCTGCCCCGGGACCGATGTCTACAATACAGTCAGCTGCCAGCATCGTATCTTCGTCGTGCTCTACCACGATCAGCGAATTGCCCAGATCTCGAAGGTGCTTTAATGTTGCCAGCAGTTTATCATTGTCTCGCTGGTGAAGACCGATACTTGGTTCATCCAGAATGTAGGCAACTCCCACCAGACCGGAACCAATCTGTGTGGCCAGACGAATCCGCTGTGCTTCTCCGCCGGACAGCGTGCCTGTTGCTCTGGCCAATGTCAGATAATCCAGACCTACATCCAATAAAAACTGGATCCTTGCCTTGATCTCTTTTAAGATCTGTTCTCCAATCAGCTGCTGAGTCTCCGTCAATGTCAGCCCCTGTAAAAACTGCTTCAGCTTATCGATGGAAACCGCTGTCAGTTCTGCAATGTTTTTGCCTCCTACTGTGACTGCAAGAGAACTCTTTTTCAATCTCTGTCCGTTACATTCTGAACAAGGGGTGATCCGCATGAACGTCTCATATTCTGCTTTCATTGTCTCAGAGCCTGTCTCCCGATAACGACGCTCTACATTTTTGATCAGCCCTTCAAACGCCACATCGTAAACACCTTCTCCCCGTTGTCCTTTGTAATGTACTTTTACTGTTTTTCCATTTGTCCCATAGATCAGAAGATCATGGATTTCTTTCGGATACTCCTGAAATGGAGTCTCCAAATCAAACTGATACTCCTCACACAACGCATCCAGAATCGCTCTTGTAAAACTAGATTTTTCTGTACAGGACTGCCATCCCATCACTGCGATCGCTCCCTGCTGGATGCTCAGCGACGGATCCGGTATCATCAGATCCTCATCAAACTCCATCTTGTATCCAAGTCCAAAACAGGTCGGGCAGGCTCCAAACGGATTATTGAACGAAAAACTTCTCGGCTCAATTTCTTCGATGCTGATTCCGCAGTCCGGACAGGAAAAACTCTGACTGAAATTCATGGGTTCTCCTCCGATAATATCCACGATCAAAAGTCCTTCCGCCAATGCAAGCACACTCTCTACGGAATCTGTCATTCGCTTTTCGATGCCCGGTTTTACCACCAGACGATCCACGATGATCTCGATATTGTGCTTGATATTTTTGTCCAGCGCAATCTCTTCTGACAACTCATACAGATTTCCATCCACACGAACACGCACATATCCCGATTTCTTCGCCTGCTCAAACAATTTGGCATGCGTTCCTTTCCGGCCTCTGACAACCGGGGCAAGCAACTGTATTTTACTTCCCTCTGGAAGTCCCATGATCTGATCTACCATCTGGTCTACCGTCTGCTTTTTGATCTCCTTTCCACATTTCGGACAATGTGGAATCCCAATCCTCGCATACAACAAACGAAAATAATCATAAATCTCTGTCACCGTTCCAACGGTAGAACGGGGATTGTGATTGGTTGATTTTTGGTCAATGGAAATCGCCGGTGACAATCCTTCAATGCTTTCAACATCCGGCTTTTCCATCTGTCCAAGAAACTGTCTGGCATAAGATGACAGTGATTCCATATATCTTCTCTGTCCTTCTGCATAGATCGTATCAAATGCCAGTGAAGATTTTCCAGATCCACTCAGTCCAGTCAGTACAACCAGTTCATTTCGCGGAATGTCCACATCTATATTTTTCAAATTGTTTTCATTTGCGCCTCGTATCTTAATATACTGTCTGGCGTCCATCTTTTTTCCCATGTAACTATCCCTTCCTATTATATATCAACCTCAATCAATCTCATGCAAAACCTGTTTCAACTCGATCAATTTATCTCTTAATTCTGCTGCTGATTCGAAATCCAGTTCTGCTGCTGCTTTTTTCATTCGTTTTGTCACATCTGCGATTAGTTTTTCCAGTTCCTTTTTACTCATAGATTCCGGATCTTTCTCCAGTTTCAGTTCTTCTGCAGCTACTTTCTTGGAAATCCGGATCTGGTCGCGCACTGCTTTCTGGATCGTCTTCGGCGTTATACCATGTTCTTCATTATATGCCATCTGGATCTTACGGCGCCGTTCTGTCTCATCAATAGCCAGACGCATAGAATCCGTCACTTTGTCTGCATACATGATCACATGCCCTTCGGCATTTCGCGCGGCGCGTCCGATTGTCTGGATCAGAGATGTCTCTGAACGAAGGAAACCTTCTTTATCCGCATCCAAAATTGCCACCAATGTGATCTCCGGAATATCCAAACCTTCTCTTAGCAGGTTGATTCCTACAAGTACATCAAAAACATCTAGACGCATATCACGAATGATCTCCGTTCGTTCCAATGTATCAATATCGGAATGTAGATATTTTACGCGGATTCCGATTTCCCTCATATAGTCTGTCAGATCTTCTGCCATACGTTTTGTCAATGTTGTCACCAACACTTTATTTTTCTTGGAAATCTCCGTCTTGATTTTTCCGATCAGATCATCAATCTGTCCCTCTACAGGACGCACTTCTACTTCCGGATCCAAAAGTCCCGTCGGACGGATCACCTGCTCTGCTCTCAGCAATTCATGCTCTTCCTCATACACTCCAGGCGTTGCAGATACAAACAGAACCTGATTGATCTTACTTTCAAATTCTTCAAAATTCAAGGGACGGTTATCCTTTGCAGACGGCAGTCGAAATCCATAATCCACCAAGGTAGACTTTCTCGACTGATCCCCGGAATACATACCTCCGATTTGTGGGACTGTCTTGTGAGATTCATCGATCATCATAATGAAATCATCCGGAAAATAATCAATCAGAGTGTATGGCGCCTGTCCCGGTTCCAATCCTGCCAGATGACGGGAATAGTTTTCAATCCCGGAACAAAATCCGGTTTCTTTCATCATCTCAATGTCAAAATTCGTCCGCTCAGCAATCCTCTGTGCCTCCAAAAGCTTGTCCTGTTTCTTAAACTCTCTGACACGTTCTTCTAATTCTTCCTCAATCGCCTTCACTGCACGATTGATATTTTCTTTATCCACAACATAGTGAGATGCCGGGAAAATTGCTACATGCTTCAATTCATCCCTGATTTCACCAGTTAAAATGTCTACTTCTGTGATTCTGTCCACTTCATCGCCAAAAAATTCAATTCGAACCGCAACATCTGACTCATATGCAGGAATCACCTCCAGCACGTCCCCTCGAACCCGGAACGTTCCTCTGTGAAAGTCCATATCATTTCTGTTATATTGGATCTCAATCAACTTTGCAACCACTTCATCCCGGTCTTTGATCATTCCCGGCCTCAAAGAAATCACCATATTCTGGTAATCTACAGGACTTCCCAGCCCATAAATACAGGAAACACTCGCTACAATGATCACGTCGCGCCTCTCTGCCAGCGCCATTGTCGCGGATAAACGCAGCTTGTCAATTTCATCATTGATTGCGGAATCTTTCGCAATGTAAGTGTCCGAAGAAGGGACGTAAGCTTCAGGCTGATAGTAATCGTAGTAGCTCACAAAATATTCCACTGCATTATTGGGAAAGAATTCTTTGAATTCTCCATATAACTGAGCCGCCAGAGTCTTGTTGTGCGCGATGATCAATGTTGGTTTATTTAATTGTGCGATGACATTCGCCATCGTAAACGTCTTGCCCGAACCGGTAACGCCAAGAAGTGTCTGGCACTGGTTGCCTTCTTGGAAGCCCTTTACAAGCTGGTCAATGGCTTGTGGCTGATCACCGGTTGGTGCGTATTCTGATACTAATTCAAAATGATCCATATAGTTCTCCTCTGTTTAAATCATCCCTCATTTATTCCAAATTCTTATCTTCTAATAATGTTTGTAGTTCCTCTTTACTAGGAAGTACTGTCTCATATTTACTCGCAAATATCTGATTATTGTCCTTAGGCAATGTCATTTCTACAATAGCATCCTTCTTATCTTTGCAAATTATAATGCCTATTGTTGAATTTTCATCGTCCAATTTAACTTTTCGATCATAATAATTGACATACATCTGCATCTGTCCTATATCTTGATGCTTTAACTGACCGATTTTCAAATCAAACAATACAAAACAACGCAGCAAACGATTATAAAACACCAAATCAACTCTAAAATGCTCTTCTTCAAATGTAAATCTAACCTGCCTACCTACAAATGCAAATCCTCTCCCTAATTCTAATAGGAACTTCTGCAAATTATCTATAATTCGATTTTCCAATTCCGTTTCAGAATAAGTAACCATTTCTGGAAGTCCTGTAAACTCTAAAATATACGGATCTTTGAATATATCTTCTGGCTTTTCAAGCATTTGTCCTTCTGTTGCAAGACGCATTACTTCTTCTTTATTTCTGCTTAACGCAAGTCGTTCATAGAGCGAACTTCCATACTGTCGAGCCAATTCATCTTTACTCCACCCATTTCTATATGCTTCTATCTCATAAAAATGGCGTTCTTCAATATTGTTTATTCGCATAAGAATAAGATAATGAGACCAACTCAGATAAAATTTTCTCCCTTCCTGTGTAACTGGAAGTTTTTCAGATTGGGGAAACGGCGTTTCCCCAATTGAATCCTTGGAATAAACCAGATAAAATTTACGCATAAGTTTTAAATTATCGTATGAATATCCTCTTCCAAATTTCTGTGTCAGTCTCTGAGACAATTCTTTTAAAATGTACTTTCCATATGTCGCACGTTCTTTTCCACCTTGTTCTTCTTCGACAATCATCCTTCCTGCTTCATAATAGGAATATACCATTGTCATATTCACTGCTGCCGCCAAATTTTTCTTTGCATTTTGGAATAACTCTATTACTTTATTATAAAAATTTTCATTTTGAATATTATCCATATAATACAACCTTTCATATTTCTGACTTTATATAGTAACTGTTCATAATTTTAGCATTCGTTTTGTTTAGTTGTAGCAACTTAGCTTTTCTCTCATTACATATTTCATTTAGTTTTTCAAATTTAATTGTCTTTTACGTCAATATTTTCTCTTCATAAGTTCTTACTTTTTTCCCTTTCACATAGTATTCTATATCAATAAGACAATTCTTTGAATCTATTTCATAATAACCCCCCAAATCGTATCCGCAAACATGTTCTGGCAATGTTTTTCCATCAAATGACCACACTCCATCATACGAATCTTTTGTCAATGCAACCAGCCTAGCTTTGTCATTCTCCTTTTCCTTCATTGGTCGATATGATTTTTTCATTTCTAATGCAATAAGGTTATCTTTTTCAACAATTTCTCCTCGACTATGTACAATAAGATCACACATAATAGTTACTACCTTTAAATCATCATTACAAATAGTCTTTACTCGACCATTATTTCTATTGTATTCAACATCAACATAATACCTAGAGTATTTGCTATGTCTAATTTCCAAATAAAGGCATTGAGCCAATGTGCTATATAAACTTCTTTCCGCTACATTACTCAAAATAAATGCTGTATTTTCCTTTAAAAACCTTTTATTTGCCCTTTCAAAAATCTTAACTAATTCATTCTCCATGATGCTTTCTCCACATAATAATCGACCTTAGTTTCGGCTTTTCTCTGTCTTTCAAAATCAGTTCTGGTCTTTGGAATAGATACGATAAAATCTATATGTTAGCGATAAGTCGCCTGCGAAACTATTACATGCTCTTTCCACTTGCTATCATTCATATGCCATTCCTTACTATCAATATCAATCCATTTAAACCCTTTACTTTCTAAGAAAAGCCACAAATTTCTATTATTAATAGACGATTTAGGACCAACAACTATATTTTCAATCAGTCTATACTCATTATTTTTGAAGTATAGTTCTCTAAATGGAATTATCGAACAATCATTCAGCCTAAATTTTATATCACTAACATCTTTTTCCTTGTTTTTTCTATATCCGCAATACAACCTATATTCCTTTTCTTCCCGAAACGCTGGATTTTTACACATTATTGCATCTTGCAGGATATATGAGACTAAAATTTTGCTTTTACGATATATTTCATCTCTATTTCCATCTTTGACTGCAGCATTTAAATTTCTTAAAATATTATCACTGATTTTTCGACTCAATATGTCATATTGCTTTTCTCTGTCATATATAACTTCAGCTCCATATAATGAATAGTATGTTTCGATAAAATCAACATTAAATCCAATTGCAACACCTTTCCCATCATTTGCATATGATCGCCATTGACTCAAGACATCCTTTTCCTTCGATAAGCAAAAAATATAGGGACAGTCCATTTCTTGCAATAGAGTTTTTGAGATATTTTCTATCAAGTTCCAATCCTCTAGTATCGAATTATATCCCCCTCTTTTTAAAACGAAATCTTTTACCATTTCCAAGAGCCAAATAATTTCAGCCGAGTCATTCATATTTAATGGATTTCCAAATCTGATGGTACCTGTCTGCAAAATATTATAAAATGTATCCACAGAGCAATAATGATAATATATTTTATTATTCTTTTTTTTCATCTAACACCTCTTCTAATAGTTCTTTGTCAGTACAGTTCCAAAGTTTTTTAGCCGTTCATCATTCATAATATAGCCCTTGATTACTCTTCTGTAATTCCATTCACCCTTTTTTCGAAATCAACTGTTCTCGGAGAATCTTTCTTATTTTCAACAGCGATAATCGTCTTTAGTATCATTTTTATGAACAACACTGTTATAATTCTCAATCAAAATTCAATTCATTTCTTCCACATTTTCAAAAGGGTGTTTTTGCATCTCTATAATTCCACGATGCCCCAAATGCAAATCACTTGTAAAATAAATCAAATCATCGCTATCCTTCTCCATTGCGAATTTCCCCACAAAAAGTCACAAATTCCATTCATCCACCTTGTATCATCCCGTCCATTTACTTCTTTTCTATCCGCAAATTCCGTACAAACCAGTACTAAATCCTGCCAAATATCACGCTTTTTAAGGCTCCGATGGACTAGCTCACAAAATATTCCACGGCATTATTGGGGAAGAATTCTTTAAATTCTCCATATAATTGAGCCACCAGAGTCTTGTTGTGCGCGATTATCAATGTTGGTTTATTCAATTGTGCGATGACATTCGCCATTGTAAATGTTTTACCCGAACCGGTCACTCCAAGAAGTGTCTGACATTGGTTTCCTTCCTGAACGCCTTTGACAAGCTGTTCAATAGCGTGTGGCTGGCCTCCGGTTGGAGCGTATTCTGACACTAATTCAAAATAATCCATAAATTCAGTTCTCCTTTATCTTCTAACAGTTATTCAAATTTTTCGAATAACTGAAACCTCACCAACATTACGCTCCTTATTCTCTCCCGCTATTATATCAGAATATAAAATAAAAGTACAGAACAAAATCGAATGTTTGTTCTGTACTTTTGTTACAATCTTTATCTCTCATTCACACATATTTTTCGGATATTTTCATCGTTCCAATGCCTGTATCAGTTTTTCCACATGTTCTTCTTTCGTATCCCACGAAGTCACAATGCGCACTGCGGTGTGCGTATCATCTGTCTTTTCCCAAAATGTAAAGGCAAATTCTTCTTCCAGACATTTGAGTCTCTCATCTTCAAGGATAACAAAAATCTGATTTGTCTCTGTCTCCACCAGGAGATCCATGTTCTGTCTTTTCAGACATTGACGGATCCTGTCCGCCATCTGATTTGCATGTTCCGCCAACCGGTAAAAAGTCTGATCCCTGAACAGTCCCAGAAATTGAATTCCCAGCACCCAGCCTTTTGCAAGCATAGCTCCGTTTTGTTTGATCTGATACCGAAATTCTCTGCTGATCTCCGGATTGGAGATTACCACTGCTTCCCCAAACAACGCACCATTTTTCGTTCCTCCGATATAGAACACATCACAAAATTCTGTCAGATCTTTCATGGTACAATCATTTCCGCGGCTTGTCAGTGCACTTCCTAGCCTTGCTCCATCCAGAAACAATTTCAGTCCGTATTTCTTACATACAGAAGAAATCGCAGTCAGTTCTGCTTTTGAATATACCGTTCCCAATTCGGTGGCATCAGAAATGTAAACCATAGCAGGCTTTACCATGTGTTCATCTGTATGCAGAAGCACTGCTTTTTCAATCTCGTCTGGTGTGATTTTCCCATCTTTTCCGGGAACTGCCACCACCTTATGGCCACTGTTCTCAATGGCACCTGTCTCATGAACATTGATATGCCCCGTATCCACTGCGATCACTGCTTCATACGATCGCAACGATGCTGCGATCACCGTCTTATTCGTTTGGGTACCGCCCATCAGAAAATGAATTTCTGCATCTTTCGTTCCAATCTCTCTATAAATACACTCTTTTGCAGCTTCACAGATCTCATCCGTTCCATATCCATCATACTGTCTGTGGTTTGTCTCCAGCAACAGTTTCAAAATTTCATAACAAGCACTTTCACTATAGTCATTCATAAATGAAATTCGATCTCTCATCTTCCCGCTCTCCTAAAACATTGTAATATAACCCTGTATAAAAATAAACAGCACGATCAGCGGCAGAATATAAGATACATATACCCTCGCCCATTTTGGGAATTGAATTCCCTTTCCACTGTTTGCCTCTTTTGTAAAATTCTTCCATCCCCATCCATATCGGCTGGTGCAAAATAACAAGTAGATCAAACTGCCGATTGGCAGTAAGTTGTTGCTTACCAGGAAATCTTCAAAATCCAGGATATTTTTTCCTGCACCAAGCGGCGAAAACCCGCTCCATACATTGAATCCGAGAATACATGGAACAGAAAGTACCACAATCACAACCAGATTGCAAAGTACCGATTTGATCCGGCTGCATCCCGTCAGCTCCATAGCAAATGTAATAATATTTTCAAACACAGCAATGATCGTAGATGCCGCCGCAAAGAACATACACAAGAAGAATAAAGTGCCCCAGATTCTTCCACCGCTCATCGCATTAAAAATATTCGGAAGAGTAATAAAGATTAGACTCGGACCCTGCCCCGGATTCACACCGAACGCAAAACATGCCGGAAAAATAATCATACCCGCGATCAACGCCACACAAGTATCCAAGATCGTCACACAGACTGCCTCTCCTGTCAGGGCACGTTTCTTATCAATATAGCTTCCAAAAATTGCAATAGCTCCGATTCCCAGACTCAATGTAAAGAAGGACTGTCCCATAGCAGCATACACCACCTCAAACACGCCTGCTTCTTTTACTTTTTCAAAATCCGGAAGCAGATAAAAACGGATTCCTTCTCCCGCATTTGGCAATGTTGCAGAGCGTACTGCCAGAATGATCATCAGACCGAGGAGCAAAAGCATCATGACTTTTGTAATCTTCTCCACTCCTTTTTGCAATCCCATACTGCAAATCGCAAAACACAGAACTACAACGATCACCATACACACAAACATCAGCCCCGGTCTTGCGGTCAGATTTGCAAACTCTGCTTCTATTCCCTTCGCATCAAGACCTTCAAATTCTCCGGCTGCCATCTTAATAAAATACAAGATCATCCATCCACCGATGGTTGTATAAAACATCATGAGCAGATAATTTCCCGCCATTCCAAAATACTTATACCAGTGCCACTTTGTTCCTTTCGGCTCCAGTTTATCAAAAGAAAGCGCAATACTTGACTGACTTGCTCTTCCCACTGAAAACTCCATAACCATGATCGGCAAACCAAGCACCAGCAGGAAAAACAAATAGATCAGCACAAATGCCGCTCCACCATACTCTCCTGTAATATACGGAAATCTCCATACATTGCCCAAGCCGATCGCGCACCCTGCTGAAATCAGAATGAATCCCAGCCTGGAACCAAATTTTTCTCGTTTCATTTCCCTCATCCTCTCTTGTTTTTTGCATTTTATCTTACGACATTCCTGTTTTATTTGTCAAGAAAATCTGAGGCTGTCTGACAAAAAGCATCCTTTGCATTGACCACCATATTGAACGTCATCTGCGCAATCTCTTCCGGTGACTTTTCTTCCCCTTCCTGAAGCCAGATCTTCACCAGCCCCAGACATCCGCTTAAACAAAACGCATAAAAATATTTCAGATCTTCCTTTTTCCCCGGGAACATCTCTTCCAATGCTGTTCTGCTGTTTTCTTTGATGATACGCTCAATCCTATGGATGAATCCCATATCACCATTGGGCCCGATCAACGCGCTTCCGATCTCCCGTTCTTCATTCAATACCCGGAAAATATCTTCAATAAAATAAAAGGTATTTTCATTATGAGGTTCGATCGGATGCTCCTCGATCGCCCGTTGGATCTCATGCTCCATCGTATCTTCAATCTCCCAAAGCAAATCCTGAATATCCTTAAAATGCAGATAAAATGTGGAACGGTTGATATGTACTTCCTCCACCAGTTCCTTTACCGTGATCTGATTGACACTTTTCTCCTGCATCAATTTTGCAAGTCCATTTTTCAACTGTTTCCTTGTTTTGATCACCCTGCGGTCTACCTTTTTCTCCATGTAACTTCCCTCATTTCTATTCATATCATTATCTTTTTTGTAACTTTTTATAATAAATCCACCCTGTTACATCTGCCAGGATCCATCCAATCGGAACGGACCACCAGATTCCGGTCACTCCGATCGCCGGCACTGCCGACAACACATAGGCCAACAGTACTCTTGTCCCTAATGAAATCACGGTTAATACCACCGACATCCCCGGTTTTCGCACTGCGCGGTAATATCCGTAAAACAAAAACAAAAATCCAATGCCACAGTAAAAAGCACCCTCAATACGCAAATATTCGATTCCAATCCCCAAAATTTCTGTCTCCTGAGGCTGTATAAAAATCAGCAGCAACGGTTTTGCAAACAGAAAAACTGCTGCTGAAATTACAAGACAAAAGCCCAGAACCAGAATCACTGCTTTTTTGCATCCTTCCTGAATCCGTTCCTTTTTTGCCGCTCCGTAATTTTGAGCGACAAAAGTAGAAAATGCATTTCCAAAATCCTGCACCGGCATATAGGCAAAGGAATCAATCTTCACCGCTGCCGCAAATGCCGCCATGACTGCTGGTCCAAAACTGTTGACCAGTCCCTGTACCATCAAAATTCCCAGATTCATTACCGACTGCTGCACACAGGTCAAAAACGAAAACTGAAAAATCTCGCCTGCAGTATCCGCCTTCCATCGAAACTCTGATAATCGAACTCGAAACTGTGGACATCTCCACCAGGTATATCCTGCAATTCCGATCCCGGAAATCCACTGTGAGATCACCGTTGCCTTTGCCGCTCCACCGACTCCTGCATCCAATCCTAATACAAACCACAGATCCAGAACAATATTCAATCCGGCACAGACTGCCAAAAAGATCAATGGGATCATAGATTCCCCTGCTGCCCGCAGCAGCGATGCAAAATAATTATAAAGAAAAGTAGCAATGATCCCACTGAAAATAATAATCAGATAGGTCCGCATCAACTCATATACTGGCTCTGGAACCTGCAGAAATTCCAGAATCCATTTTGTCTTCCAGTATACCAGTATATTAAGTAAAACTGCAACGATCCCAATCATCGCAAATGAGACCGCTATGCTTTCTTTTAATTTCTTCTGATTCCTTTCTCCACAGCGAATGGAAAACAAAGCTCCGCTGCCCATACATAGTCCCAAAAGAATCGAAGTCAGGAATGTCATCAATGTATAAGAAGACCCTACTGCTGCCAGTGCATCTGCTCCCAGAAACTTCCCAACGATCAGTGTATCCGCAATATTATATGTCTGCTGCAAAAGATTTCCCGCGATCAGAGGAAGGGAAAACAACATCATCTTTTTTGTCACAGATCCTTCCGTCAGATCTACTGCCATATACGCTCCCCTTTCTTTTCCCATGTTACTCTCATATGAAATTTATTTTAAATCAAATACGATGGAATAGCAAGTTTTTCAAGACACACTGTCAAAAAACTCAAAAATCAGACGCCAAACCATGTAAAACTTTTTCAAAAAACAGTTGAATTTTTCTTTCAAAAGCGATATAATAAATAAGGTTCATTTAGCAAAATGAATTTGCTGGAATAGCTCAGTCGGTAGAGCACTTCACTCGTAATGAAGGGGTCGTCGGTTCAAGTCCGATTTCCAGCTTTTAAACATGGATTGAAGTCATTTTGATTTCAGTCCATTTTTTATTTCATCCCACTTCCCTGTATACAGAAAGTGCAGACCACAAGAATCTCCTCCCCTGTGATCTGCACTTTTTATCAATTGCTCTTCTTTTTCGTTTTACTCTGCATAATCATCCAATATCAGTTTTGCCGCTCCGCAGATTCCGGCATCATTGCCAAGTGTTGCAAGTGAAAACTTCACATCCTTATTTGCAAAGAATGCATGCTCCTGAAATGGTGTTTCTATATAGTTCAGAAGAATCTCTCCGGCTTTTGACACCCCGCCTCCGATTACGAAAACAGACGGATCGATCACAATTGCAAGATTCGCAAGAGCCCGTCCCAGATAATTACCAAATGTTTCTGCGATTTCTTTTGCTACAACATCCCCTGCTTTCACCGCATCAAACACAGCCTTTGCAGACAACTCTTCTCCGTTCAGAATGGTCTCTCTTGTCTCACCGGCCAGTTTTCTCTTTGCCAGACGCACGATTCCTGTTGCAGATGCATACTGCTCCAGACAACCTTTTCCACCGCATCCACAAAGTTCTGTCTCATGTGGATTCACGCGCACATGCCCAATCTCTCCTCCTGCTCCATGACTGCCTGTCAGGATTTTGCCGCCAACGATGATTCCGCCGCCAACACCGGTTCCCAGTGTTACCATGATCAGATTCTTATATCCGGCTCCGCCGCCTTTCCACATTTCTCCCAATGCAGCTACATTGGCATCATTTCCAACTTCTGCACTCAAGCCGGTCAGCTCTTCCAGTTCTTTTTTTACTTCTTTATATTTCCAGCCAAGATTTGCACTTCCAAATACAACACCTTCTTCTGTAACCGGCGCCGGAACGCCTGCTCCGATTCCAATGATATCTTCTGAAGCCAGCTGATGCTCGTTCATTTTTTCTTTGATCGATGCCGCAACATCCGGAAGGATTGCTTTTCCTTCTTCTTCTGTGTGCGTCTTGATCTCCCACTTTTCCAGTATTGCTCCTGTCTTCTCAAACAATCCCATTTTTACGGTTGTTCCACCGATGTCTACTCCAAAACAATATTTCATTTCTTATGCTCCTATCTTCCTTTTGCCAGACTATTCTGAACTCGTTTGTATAATTCCTGTGCTGCATTATAACCCATCTGTTTCTGTCTGTGGTTGACCGCCGCAGATTCCACGATGATTGCCAGATTCCGCCCCGGACGGATTGGAATATTATGACACACCACTTTATTTCCAAGGAACTCTGTATAAGTCTCTTCCAGACCAAGACGGTCATATTCTTTCTCTCGGCTCCAGTCTTCTAATGTAATAACCAGATCGATATTCTGCGTCTCTCGGACACTCTGTACACCAAACATAGACTTCACATCTACAATACCAATGCCCCGAAGCTCGATAAAATGTCTGGTGATATCTGGCGCCGAACCAACCAGAGTATCGTCACTGACTTTCCGTATCTCAACGACATCATCCGTTACCAGACGGTGTCCTCTCTTGATCAGCTCCAGTGCCGCCTCACTCTTACCAATACCGCTCTCTCCCATGATCAGAACACCCACACCATAAACATCGACCAGTACTCCGTGGATGGAAATACATAGTGCTAGTTTCACATTCATCCAGCGGATCAGCTCTGCCATAAAAGAAGAGGTCGGTTTGTCAGTCACCAGAACCGGCGTATCCGATGCGGTAGCCTTCTCCAAAAGCTCCGGATCCGGATCCAAAGCTCTGCTGAAAATCAGACACGGGATTTTGTGTGACAGCAATTCGTCATACATCTTCATTTTCTTCTCTTCTTCCAGAGTCTGAAGATAGGTGTACTCTACATATCCGATCACCTGTACACGATCGGAATCAAAATGATCAAAATATCCGGACAACTGCAATGCCGGCCGGTTGATATCTGGTACCTGAACAAATTTGTCGATCAGATCTACATTCGGTGTCAGATTTTTCAGATTCATCTTTTCTACAATTTCTTTTAAACTTACGCCTTGTCCCATAATGTTCTCCTTTTCTAAACACTTCTGAACCAATTATATCACTTGTGAAAAAACTTGTACACCGATTCTGCCGCTTTTTCATTCATAGACGGAATCTTTGCCAGTTCTTCTACCGATGCTGCTTTGATCGCATCCAAACTCACAAAATTACGCATCAGAGCTTTTCGCCTGGCCGGTCCGATTCCTTCAATGTCATCCAGAATTGAATGAACCTGTCCCTTGCTTCTTAGCGAACGATGATACTCGATTGCAAACCGATGTGCCTCATCCTGGATCCGGGTGATCAGTCGAAACGCTTCTGAATTCCTGTCGATTTCAATTTCTATGTTGTTATAATACAGTCCTCTTGTTCTGTGAAAATCATCTTTTACCATTCCGCATACAGGGATGGAAAGCCTCAGATCTTCCAACACCTGCAAAGCCACATTGACCTGACCTTTTCCTCCATCCATCAGAATCAGATCCGGAAAGCTGGTAAATCCGCCGATTTCTTTACTCTCTTCTCGTTCCCGCAGTCCATGGGTAAATCTTCTGGTCAAAACTTCCCGCATACTTCCATAATCATCTGCCCCTTCGATTCCCTTGATCTTAAATTTCCGGTAATCGTTTCGCTTCGGCTTTCCGCGTTCATACACAACCATGGACCCCACCGATTCGAATCCGTTTGTATTTGAGATATCATAGGCTTCCATACGCACGATATCCTGGATTTCCAACAGCTTTTCAATCTCTTTCACTGCACCGATCGTACGCCCTTCTTCCCGTTTTAACCGCTCTTTATCTTTGCTCAAAACCAGCGCTGCATTATTTGCTGCCAGTTCCACCAACTTTTCTTTGGTTCCTTTCTTCGGAACATGGATATGCACTTTTCCTCCGCGTTTGCTTCCCAGCCACTCTTCCAGAAGATGGATATCCTCCACTTCCTCCTGGAGCATGAGTTCTCCTGGAATAAACGGAGTACCCGCATAGTACTGCTTGATAAAACTGTCCAGTATTTCGCCTTTTGATTCTCCCGGTGAAATCCTCAGATAAAAATGGTCTCTTCCAATCAGACGGCCGCCCCGGATAAAAAACACCTGTACCACCGCATCTTCTTCCTGGGATGCCACTGCCAGAATATCCCGGTCTTCCCCGCTGCTGTCTGTAATCTTCTGTTTCTGCGCGATTTTTTTGACACTGCCTAACAGTTCTCGATACTCAATCGCCTTTTCAAACTGCAGTTCCTCTGATGCTGCCTGCATCTTCTGTTCCAGTTCCTGCAAAATCCCGTCAAAATTTCCTCCCAGAAAACGCAGCACTTCGGTCACTGCTTTTCCGTAATCTTCTTTGGAAATATACCCCCGACAGGGCGCATCACATTGTTTGATGTGATAATTCAGACAAGGACGCTCTTTTCCGATGTCTTTTGGAAGATTCCGATTGCAGCTTCTGATATGATACAGCTTATGAAGCAGATCGATCGTATCCCGCACTGCCTGTCCACTGGTATACGGTCCAAAATATTTTGCTTTGTCTTTCAGCATTTTTCTTGCCAGCATCACCCGCGGAAATTCTTCATTGACCGTCACCTTGATAAACGGATAGGTCTTGTCATCCATCAGCATGGTATTATACTTTGGATGATGTTCTTTGATCAGATTGCACTCCAGCACCAGCGCTTCCAGTTCAGAATCTGTCACGATATATTCAAATCTTCGGATATGCGTCACCATCTGTTCGATCTTCACGCCTTTGTTCCTGCTGCTCTGAAAATACTGACGTACCCTGTTTTTCAGACTGATTGCTTTTCCTACATAAATGATGTGATCCCGTTCATCATGCATCAGATACACACCGGGCTTTGCCGGAAGTTTCTTCAATTCTTCCTGTATGTCAAAATGATATTGTTCCATAATTTTTCTTCTAAACTAATTTTTATGATACGATCTGCGAATCGTATAGGATTCTGCTTTCTGTGTCTGGAAGGAAATCTTATCCTTCGTCAGTGTTTCTGTGGCTACTGCATTTCCTTTGGAATCTGACACCTCAAACTGTGACAGGTTCTCATATTCACATACAAATGATCCGCCATTACGGGAAGTCACTTCAAAGCATTCTGCCTGTCCGTCTCTCCATTTCATATTGATCACAAAATTTCCCCTGGCTACGATTCCTTTTACAAATCCAGTTGCCCATTCTTCCGGCAATGCCGGCAAAAACTGTACATAATCCAGCTGACTTTGTAGCAGCATTTCATTGACTCCCGCTGTATATCCAAAGTTTCCGTCAATCTGGAAGATCGTCGTCTCTTTATAATCCTGTCCTGCGCCATGAGAAGAAAGTAAATTGGTCAGAAATCCGGAATTTCCTCCTCCGACTGCAGACTGCACGATCTGAAATGCTTCTTTCGCATGTCCGGTACGCGCCCAGAGATTTAATTTGTGTGCCTTGGACCAGCCGGTTGCATCCAGTCCGCGCTCATTTAAGGAAACAATCGCAGCATCCATAAATTCCGGGTTGTCTTTATTAATCAGATTACATGGGTACAACGCCATCAAATGTGACAAATGACGATGAGGCGGCTGTACCCCGTCACTTTCTGCTCCAAGGCTCTGTCTCCACTGCGGGATCCCGATCTCCGGCAGACTTCCGGCCTGCGCTTTTCCAATATGCGTTTCTTCGAACCACTCTTTGACCTGACCGTCCGCTCCAACTAACACAGGATCCAAGGTTGCCTGCTTTTCTCTCCACTGTCCGATCAGTTCCTGATCTACGCCGAGAATTTCCGCTGCCTGGATCGTATTTTCAAAATGCTGCCAGATAAACTGCTGATCATATGCTGCCCCATTTACGATCGGACCATTCTCCGGGGAATACGACGGTGCAGAAACATATCGCTTCTGGTATTCACTCCAATACAAAGCCTCATTCCAGAAGTTTGCCACTTCTTTCATAGAAGGATACAGTTCTTTTAAAAATTCATGATCTTTTGTATAGAGATAATATTCATAGGAATTGAGCAATGCCCAGGCTGATCCGATGGGATTCCATCCTGCCGCATTGTTCTTCTGCCCCATACTTGCAAACATATACGGGGTACTGAAACATCCCACCAGCCAGCCATTCTCCTCGTCTTGTTTGCTTTCGATCCCGTAGGATGCGGCGGCCGCTTCCCGTCCTGCCTGCCGAAGTACTTGCAGATACTCATGGTATGGAAGCAGACATTCTCCCAGATTACTTGCCATAGTCGGCCAGTAGTTCATCTGGATATTGATATTGAAGTGATAGTCCCCATACCACATAAAGGATCCTTCCCCCCAGACTCCCTGCAGATTCGTCGGAAGACTTCCTTGTCTGGAGCCCGCAATGGTCAGATACCTTCCAAATTGATAACAGATCACTTCCAGAGCTCGCTGCTGTGCCTGTGTTGGGATTTCACCGCCATTTTTCTCTACCATATTCCGATACTTCTGGATCAGTTCATCCGTTGGGATCTGTGGGATTTTCTCACAAAATCCCAGTTCCATTCTGGAAAATAATGCTGCATGATCTTCCACATGTTCTTTTTTCAAAGCCTCGTATCCCTGATCTGCAATCTTTTTTACCGCATCCTTAATACGCTGTGTAACTGCATCATGCGGATCTGCTCCGCGGAAAGCAGGCAGTTCCATTTTATAATCTGTTCCGCATGCCAGAAGCAATGTAACCTCGTCCGCATGAAGTACATGGATTTTCCGATCCTCTGTCTGGATCTCGCCGCCTTTAGAAAGAACTTTGACCTGCGCTTCTGTCCAGAGCCCATTGTTTGCCAGAGCATCCCGCAGCGTGATCGTATCTCCATCTACAATATAAGATTCCGCTGTTCCTGTCATGCAGCTTTCCAGATGAACAGTGAAGCAAAGCTTTCCTTTCTGGTCTGCTGTCAGATGAACAACCAGCACATTCGCCGGGTAACTGTTAAAGTACTCTCTTGTATAATGCACTCCCTCAAACTCATAATTGACTTCTGCAACAGCTGTCCGCAAATCTAAATTCCTTACATAACCGCTCACCTGGCTCTCCTCTGCCCGGTCATCTGTCAAATAGAGATTGATATAATCTTCCGGAGCCTCATATCCTTTTAAATCTCCCATCAGCCGATTGAGCCAGTCCATCGCTTCCCCTTGCGTGTCTGTTCCACATGCCTGATAAGAATTTTCATCAAAACCAAACACATACTCTGACTTGTCATCTAATTTCTCACGGATTGCCTTGAGATCTCCCCGGATCTTCTGCAATGCCTCTTTCGTATCAACCGGATTGGTATTTCCATATCGATACTCCTGCTTTGCATCCGGTCCTCCATTCCAGACTGTTTTCTCATTGATGTGGATCTTGTCTTTTTTGACTCCGCCAAAAACCAGTCCCCCCATATAGCCATTTCCAATCGCCAGCGCTTCTGTCTGCCAGTCTGCTGCCGGTTTCTCATACCAGATTCTCAGCAGATTTTCATTCTTGTTATTCTTCATGTTCTTACCTCCGCATCAAGTTAACATACCATGTCATTTCGGCACACGATACAATCGTAAACCATGATACCTATTTGCATCTTAAAAGTCAATATAAACTAAAAACAGACAGCTGATTTTTTCTCTCCAGCTGCCTGTTATAAAAAGCAAAATCCTTGCTTTCGTTCTATTCTTCTGTATCCTGCACTTCTTCCTCGGAAACAGGAATTTCTTCTTTCTCCTCTTCTGAAACAGGAACTGCCTCTGTATCTTCTGCTGTCTCAGGCACAGCTGACAGTTCTTCTACCGGTTTCATAGCGATCCGCGCTTCTTTTTTGGCTTCTGCTTCTTCCGGCTCTTCAATTCCCTGGACTTTCCGCAAAATCTTCATAAATTCTTTTCCGGTGATGGTTTCTTTCTCGATCAGGAACTCTGAAATCTTATCCAAAGCTTCTCGGTTTTCCCGAAGCAGGCGTTTTGCTTCCTCATATGCTGCTTTGAGCATCTCCATTACTTCTGCATCGATCTCAGCAGCTGTCGCTTCTCCGCAATTCATCACAGCACGCCCATCCAGATAACGGCTCTGCACAGACTCCAGTCCGATCAGTCCGAACTTTTCTGACATACCATACTGTGTGATCATTGCTCTGGCTACTTTCGTAGCCTTCTCGATATCATTGGAAGCCCCTGTTGTAACAGTATCAAATACCACCTCTTCTGCCGCACGACCAGCCAGAAGTCCGACCAGCATGGCCTCCAGTTCTTTCTTGGTATTCAGGAATTTTTCTTCTTCCGGTGTCTGCATCACATATCCAAGAGCTCCCATTGTTCTCGGCACAATGGTGATCTTCTGTACCGGCTCTGCATCTTTCTGCAGAGCACTTACCAGTGCATGCCCTACTTCATGATAGGAGACGATCCGACGCTCTTCTTCATTCATGATACGGTCTTTCTTTTCTTTTCCTACAAGAACTACTTCTACCGCTTCAAACAGATCCTTCTGGCTGACAACCTGTCTTCCATGTTTTACTGCGGTGATCGCCGCTTCGTTGATCATATTTGCCAGATCAGAGCCAACTGCACCGGATGTCGCAAGTGCGATTGCCTCGAGATCAACCGTCTCATCCATCTTCACATCTTTGGAATGTACTTTTAAAATATCCACACGCCCTTTTAAATCCGGTTTGTCTACAATGATCCGACGGTCAAAACGTCCTGGTCGAAGCAAAGCAGGATCCAGAACTTCCGGTCGGTTCGTTGCCGCTAAGAGCAACAGTCCCTTATTGGTGTCGAATCCGTCCATCTCCGCCAGCAGCTGGTTCAAAGTCTGCTCCCGCTCGTCATTGCTTCCCATCGCATTGTCACGGCTCTTACCAATGGCATCGATCTCATCGATAAATACAATACACGGAGCCATCTGCTGTGCCTGTTTAAACAGATCACGTACACGGGAAGCTCCGACTCCCACATACATCTCCACAAATGCGGAACCGGAAAGGGAGAAGAACGGCACTTTCGCCTCTCCTGCAACTGCTTTTGCCAGCAATGTCTTACCGGTTCCCGGAGGTCCTACAAGCAACGCTCCTTTTGGAAGTTTTGCACCGATTCCGGTATACTTTCCTGGATTATGCAGAAAATCTACCACTTCCTGCAAAGACTCTTTCGCTTCATCTTCTCCCGCAACATCCTGGAATGTCACGCCTGTCTGCTTTTCTACATATACTTTTGCATTACTCTTGCCGATTCCCATCATACCACTGCCTTTTGACATCCGCTTCATCACGAAATTCATCAAAAGGAAGATCAGCAGCAGTGGAAGGATGGCTGTCAGAAAGATCTCAAAGATCAGTGATGACATCGTATCCGGAATATGCTGGGAATATTCCACTCCGGCTTTGTATAAACGATCGGAAAGATTCTCATCTCTGACAACACCGGTAAAATAATCCGGCTGTCTCTCTTTTCCTGCGCTTTTTTCCTCCAGCTGTTCCAAAAGATCAGCAGCAGCCGCATTGCCCTCCGCATTTTTTTCAATCGCTTCTGTTCTTGCTTTCTCTGTCAATGTAATATAGATCTTCGTGGAATCTATGGTCACTTTCTCTACCTTTTTTTCATCCACCATTTTCAAAAACTTATCATAACTGATCTCTTCCGGGTCTTTTCCCTGCATCATGGAAAAAAGTCCCATAACGAGAAATGCCGTCAGAAGTGTCGTCACAAGAATGACGCCCCAGCCCTGGCGGTTGTTTTTGGGATTATTTTTATTATTTCGATTGTTCTGATTATCCATTCTCATCCTCCTCAAGTCCACTATCCCCATTATAAGTACAGCTTTCCCATAAATCAATAAAAAGATTGTGAAAATTTCATGTAATTTTATTATGATTGGATAAACACCACTTTCCCTTGAAAACACCCTGTTTTCTGCCGTTTTCATTTACTCATGTGAGAGAAAGAAGGAAAAGAAACAAAAAACACCAAGAGCTTAATGCCCTCGATGTTTTTCCTTTTTCTTGTGCTGTTTCAATTCAAACAGCCTCTTTTCTTCTGCCACTTTTGCTTCTCTGCTTTTCGTTTTTCGCTGCTGTTTGCACTGTTCATGTTGTAGTTGCAGAGCCTGCTGAGATTTTGTTCCAATTCCTTTGGCAGATATTGACTTATGAATTTCACGCTGAAGTTTCTTTGGATTTTTAGTTTGTTCTTTTACGACAGTTTCTATCGCCGGACTAAACTGTAAACCGTTGTAACACTTCAAAATGAACTCATAAATCTCATACTCCTTCGGCTCTGCTCCAAATGTTACTTTGTAAACTGAAAGCTTACCATTTTCAATCCGCTCAAAAACACCTGCCCAAAACGGATTTTCAAAAAACACTGTCAGTTTTCCTATACTTGTACTCATAACAATCCCTCCTTAATAATTGTGATGAGTAAAGAATGGACAACCCGGAGGGGCAGGTTACTTACCCTGATAAACAGGACGGCCGGGCTACCTACCGGCTCTGACATATATGGCTATATGCGTTGCGTTTTTATCTTTACTTTTTATATTATAATCAATCCAAACTCAACGGACAAGTTAAAACTTAAACAGACTTTCTATCAGCTTCATTCTGATACGGTGGGCACAGCTGATAAATTCTTCAGCAATAACACTAAGTGCCATACAAATGCCACATACTGCTCCCATATAAATTCCTATTGATTTTCCAATATATTCCGTTCCAGACTTTGTAAGTTCGTAAATAGGTATTCCGAGTATTTTGACCGTCAGTGCATTTACATTTGTACTATATGCATTAGTAAATCCAAAATAAATTGCAACACTCATCAATATCATTGCAAGAACAAATCCAATTATCAGTGCAACCAGAATTTGAACAAGCTCACAGAAAAAAATTTTCAGATATTGTAGCATCCGGTATTTATCCAGAATTGTCTATCGATTTCAATGAATGGTCTTTTTAGGTACTGTAAAAAGTAACCTTGCAGAATTGATACAGATGTGCTATATTGAAAATACAAAAGGAACAACCGCCCACAAGGGGTTGACCTCGCTAGAAAGTAATTATAGAATACCACCCTAACTCGCCAAAGTTCAAAGGGTGGTTTTTCTATACCTTAAAACATTATCTGATAAACGTAAATACGAATGTCAGCAATGCAAGAATGAACATTCCAAATGCCTCTTAACGGTATTTCAATTCCCTGATGCGAATGCATCCCATTAAGCAAATTCCTGATTTCAGGAAGATAGTTGAAATATAGCGTATTTTCCACACTTTTTGCACTATAATTATACAAAGCATCCAAAATCAATAATTAGACCGTGAAAATATTGTAAACTCCTCCCTATTTATAGTATACTGTATCAGAAAAGGGGAAAATTTTTATTTTTCCTTCCGTTACACGTAATACGAATAATAAATTGACAGAGGATTGAAATCATGAAAATTGGATTTGATAACGAAAAGTATTTAAAGATGCAGTCCGAACATATCCGGGAACGCATCAATCAGTTTGACAACAAACTATATCTTGAGTTTGGCGGAAAGTTATTTGATGACTATCACGCAGCCCGTGTACTTCCCGGATTTGAGCCAGACAGCAAGCTCCGCCTGTTAAAACAGCTCAGTGATCAGGCAGAGATCATCATTGTCATCAGTGCAAAAGATATTGAAAAGAACAAAGTACGTGGTGACCTTGGCATCACTTATGACTCTGACGTACTCCGCCTGATGGATTCTTATCGGGACAACGGTCTTTATGTCGGCAGCGTTGTGATCACACAATACTCCGGTCAGGAAAGTGCCTCTTTATTCCGCAACAGACTGGAGAACATGGGAATCCGTGTATACCAGCACTACTGTATCAATGGTTACCCGTCTAACATTCCACTGATCGTCAGTGATGAAGGCTACGGAAAAAATGATTATATTGAAACCACTCGTCCTCTTGTGATCATCACAGCACCGGGACCAGGCAGCGGAAAGATGGCCACCTGCCTGTCCCAGTTATATCATGAACACAAACGGGGAATTCATGCAGGATATGCAAAATTTGAGACATTCCCAATCTGGAACCTGCCTCTGAAGCACCCTGTAAACCTGGCATACGAAGCTGCCACGGCTGACCTCAATGATGTAAACATGATCGATCCGTTCCATCTGGAAGCCTACGGAAAAACAACAGTCAACTACAACCGTGACGTTGAGATTTTCCCGGTTCTAAATACAATATTCGAGAAAATTTATGGTAAGAGCCCTTACAAATCCCCAACAGATATGGGGGTTAATATGGCTGGAAATTGTATCTGTGACGATGCCGTCTGCTGTGAAGCATCCCGTCAGGAGATCGTACGCCGTTACTATGATTCTCTCAACGCTCTTCTGAAAGGAAACAGTCCGGAAGAAGAGGCGCAGAAGATCGAACTACTGATGAATCAGGCCAATGTGACCATCGAAGACCGCCGCGTCGTAGCTGCTGCGTTAAAGCGTGCAGAAGAAACCCATACACCGGCCGCCGCCCTGGAACTGGATGATGGACGCATTATCACCGGAAAGACTTCCAACCTTCTTGGTGCCTCTGCTGCCCTTCTTCTAAATGTGATCAAAGAGCTGGCCGGATTAAAGCATGAGCAGCATATTATCTCACCAGAATCGATCGAACCGATCCAGAAACTAAAAGTAGAATATTTGAAGAGCAAAAATCCTCGACTTCACACAGATGAAGTTCTGATTGCCCTCTCTGCAAGTGCTGCTTCTAATCCGGATGCCCGACTGGCACTGCAGCAGCTTTCTAAGTTGGACGGATGTCAGGCACATACTTCTGTCATGTTATCTGATGTAGACATCCGAACCTTCAAACGTCTTGGGGTTCAGCTGACATGCGAAGCTGTTTATGAAACCGGATATAATTATCACTAGAATATATGCTTCTGAAAGTCCTCTCCACACCGGAGAGGATTTTTTTCAGATAAGAGGAAATCTTTATTGTTTCGAAAAAAATACTTGTATTTTTTTCGAAAAAGAGAGTATACTCTTTTTTTAATATTTTTATTCATATCAAAAAAGGAGGATCACTATGGCAGTAAAATATGTATTTGTGACTGGTGGAGTTGTTTCAGGACTTGGGAAAGGAATTACCGCCGCATCTCTGGGCAGACTTTTAAAAGCCCGCGGATATACGGTAACCATGCAGAAATTTGACCCTTATATCAATATCGATCCAGGAACGATGAATCCAGTACAGCATGGAGAAGTATTCGTAACGGATGACGGAGCTGAAACTGATCTGGATCTTGGACATTATGAACGTTTTATTGATGAAAGTCTGACAAAAAATTCCAATGTCACGACCGGAAAAATCTACTGGTCCGTTTTGCAGAAAGAACGAAGAGGTGATTTCGGCGGCGGAACTGTTCAGGTCATTCCTCACATCACCAATGAGATCAAAAGCAGATTTTACCGCAATCCTTCTGCAGAACATACAGAAATCGCGATCATTGAAGTCGGCGGAACCGTTGGAGACATTGAGAGTCAGCCTTTTCTCGAATCTATCCGTCAGTTCCAGCATGAAAAAGGACATGAAAATGTGATTTTGATCCATGTCACTTTAATTCCATATTTAAAGGCTTCTCAGGAAATGAAGACAAAACCTACACAGGCCAGTGTCAAAGAACTGCAGGGAATGGGCATTCAGCCGGATATCATCGTATGCCGTTCTGAACATCCTCTGGATCAGGGGATCAAAGATAAAATTTCCCTGTTCTGTAATCTTCCGGCAAACCATGTTCTTCAAAATCTGGATGTAGACTATTTATATGAAGCACCTCTTGCCATGGAAAAGGAACGTCTCGCACAGGTTGTATGCGAATGTTTGCATCTGGACTGCCCAAATCCAGATTTAAGTGACTGGGAAACCATGGTTGACAATTTAAGGCATCCTGTATCCAGGGTTCGTATCGCACTGGTCGGAAAATACGTGCAGCTTCACGATGCTTATATCAGTGTTGTAGAAGCATTAAAGCATGGAGGAATCTACAGCCATACAACTGTGGAGATCAAATGGATAGACGCCGAGACAGTGACTCCTGAAACCGCCGATGAGATTTTTAAAGATGTGACCGGAATCCTGGTTCCCGGCGGATTTGGTCACCGCGGTGTGGAAGGCAAGATCGAAGCCATCCGCTACGCCCGCACACATAAAATCCCGTTCCTCGGTATCTGTCTCGGCATGCAGCTTGCAATCGTAGAATTTTCCCGCAATGTGATCGGCTATCACGATGCACACAGTCTGGAATTGAATCCTTCTACAACACATCCCGTGATCCACATCATGCAGGATCAAATCGGTATCGAAGATATCGGTGGAACACTTCGCCTGGGGGCTTATCCATGCATTCTGGACAAAACATCCAAAGCATATGAAGTCTATCAGAAAGAAGAAATTCAGGAGCGACACAGACATCGCTATGAAGTCAACAATGACTATCGCGACATTCTTACCAAAAGTGGCATGAACCTTTGCGGGCTCTCTCCTGACGGCAAGATTGTTGAAATGATCGAACTCAAGGAGCATCCATGGTTTATTGCCACACAGGCACATCCGGAATTGAAATCGCGGCCGAATAAACCACATCCGCTGTTCAAAGGATTTGTAGAGGCAGCAGCAGAATTGTCGAAGCAACGTACACTTTCTAAATAGCGCTTCCACTCCCGCAGTATGAAAAGGACGCGAAATTGTAATTCTGATTTCGCGTCTCTTTCATTTTTTATGCAAAAGCATAATTCTATTCCATTCAGACCATCCATCGCCAGTTAAACAAGAAAAACTGTCCAGATAAAGAAAGAACCAGATAAACCCACGGTTCTTTTCTTCCAAGCCCTTCATTTCTGCGGCCATATTTCAACCGTACAATGTAGGAAAAACAACGCCAGATTCCCCATCCGAGCATGGTTCCCAGCATATTCATAAGCAGATCTTCTACATCTGAGACACGTCTGTTGAAAAGCTGACAGAATTCGATTCCAAATGAAAACCCGAGTCCGGTCAGAGCAGTTCGAAACAGGCTTTGATAATTTTTCCAGATCAAAGGCAATAAAAATCCAAGCGGCATAAACATCACGATATTTAAAATCATACTGAGATGAATCCCATTATGAAAGGGAACTAAATTAATTTCTTTTTGAAGCTCCATCCCCGGGTATTGCCCGACTTCCCAGATTGTTCCAATTCCGGTTGTCTCCAAAACCAGATACACATAAACCAAAAAAATACCAACCCAGACTATATGAACCATATTTGTTTTTTTATGAGCAAGTAGGATTTGAAGCAAGATATAAATCACACATGGCAGCAAAATACAAAATAGCGGATACAGGGTAAAAATCATGTTTTTCATAAGGGAAATACTCCTTTCACTATCAATATGTTTTCCAACCGGAAACCTTATTGATAGTCTGACAGATAAATTTAAAGATCCGAAAAAAAGATTCTTAAGCTTTTCTAAACATTATCCCAGATTTCACCATTTTCACTGCTCCCCATGCAGCCAGCACTCCTACAACCGCTCCGCCAATCACATCGGTCGGATAATGCACTCCCACATACAACCTGGAAAGGGAGATCAAAACTGCCAGTATCACAAGCGAAATCCCCCATTTTCTCTCCAGAAATGGATACATAGCCAATGCTGCCCCAAAAGAAGCACAGGTATGCCCGGAAGGAAACGAAAAATCCGGCTGTGGCTCGATCAACAATTTCAATCCCCCGACCACCTCATAGGGACGGATTCTGGCAACGATATTTTTAAGCGCCACATTCGTGATCAAAGCCCCGATTGCCAGCGCCATCAACGCTGCGATTCCTGCTTTTCTCGTCTTTTTAGGAATCAAAAGCAGGAGCCCCAACAAAATCCAGAACCATCCTGCATCTCCCAGGTGCGTGATTGTTTTCCAGATTCCATCCATCCAATCTTGTCTGATATATTCCTGAATGAACAAAAGAGCCTGCCCATCCCACTGTAAAGCTGCTTCCATTTTCCTCTCCTTCTACCTTACATCCTGTTCCTCAAACAATGCGCCTACAATCTCTTCGTACACTTTGAGTTTCTCCGCTTTTTTGATCTTCTTTGCGTATTTCTCATACTGTGTGAACAGCGGAGCCATATAAAACCACAGCTCTTTCATCTTAAAAAGCACGGTTTTCTCCCCAAAGAGAACCTCCTGATATTCCTCATATAGCTCATCGTGAAAGGCACGGACCCTGTCTTTTTGAACCGGTACGTCCTGTCTGATCTGCATCACCAGTCCCGGATTTTTCAAAATTCCTCTGCCGATCATCACTGTCGTTATTTCCGGAAACCGATGTCGGATTTGTTCATACTCCTCTTTCGTACAAATATCACCATTATAGCAGAGTCTGTTCCTACTGTGTTTCACCGCATACTCAAACACTTCCAAATTGGGCGTATGTTTGTAAAAATCCGTCTGAATTCTGGGGTGAATGATCAGTTCTTCCATCGGATACTGATTATAAATTTCCAAAAGTTCGAAAAACTCTTCCGGACTTTCCTTTCCAATCCGTGTCTTAATAGAAATACGGCTCTGCGTCTTTTCAAAAATTTCTTCCAAAAACGCCCGCAATCTGTCCGGCTCTGCCAAAAAACCGGATCCCCGCCCCTTGCTCACCACGGTTTTAGACGGACATCCCAAATTCAGGTTGATCTCATCGTATCCATATTCTTTCAGCTTTTTTGCTGTCTTTATAAAATCCTCTGCCGAATTGGTCAAAATCTGGGGAATCGCGCGCATCCCCCGGTTATTTTCCGGTAAGATATCACTCTTTTCACGTGCACTTAATTTTCCTTTCTGATTCGGCTTGATAAACGGAATAAAATACTTGTCAATTCCACCAAAATAATGCTCGTACGCTTTTCGATATACATATCCACTGATTCCTTCCAGCGGTGCAAAATAAAAGTTTTCCACAGTCTTCTCCTGCCTCTTGTTTATTCGCTCCATTATAGCATATATTTCTGAATTTGGCACCTTACAATCTACAAAAGCGGACTCCGCAGAGCCCGCTCAAATCTGTCACATCAGTTTTGTGTCTTCGAGTTTTTCCATAAACAATTCATTCAGCCGTATGACTGGCTTTCGAAGCACCAGTCCCAAAAACAGAGAAGCTGCAAGGAACAGACACATGATTCCCAGTTCTTTCCAGTACGTGTACTGATAAAATCCTGCTACGCATTCTCTCATAGCCGTCATGCTGTGTGCAAATGGTAAAAACGGATAAATCTTTCTGAAAATCTCCGGCGCCACTTCAATCGGAAAGGTTCCACCTGAGCCTGCCACCTGCATAACCAAAAGAACAACACATATTGCCTTCCCCACATCTCCAAAAGAAACCGTAAACGTATAAATCATATTTACATACACAATACTGCTCACCCAGCCTGCCAGAAGAAATAAAAATGGGTGTTCACACTGAATCCCGAGAAAATACAAATCTCCCAGGCAAATCAGTCCGCTTTGAAACAGTCCCATCACAAGAAACAGAAGATATCTTCCCAGATACATCTGATACGGTTTGAGCGGATGCAGTTCTCTTTTTAAGTTTTTCGATGCAGTCACCTTCATCATCGCTACCAGAATGATCCCGCCTACCCAGATCGAAAGGGTCGAATAGAACGGCGCCATGGCAGAACCATAATTCTCTACCGGATACAGTTTCTTTGTCTGCATCCGCACCGGAGCTGACACAAAACTGCTGATCACATCCGGACCGCTTCCAAGGATAGTCTTTAAGCTTTCCATATTTCCATCCTGGGCTGCCGCTGCCAGCTTCTCTGCCGCCTGATTCACTTTGCCTGCCGTTTCAGAAAGCAGCACCGCTGAATCATCCAGTGTTGTTTTTAATGTTCCCAGACCGGATCCAGCATCTTTGGACAAGGTTTCCATATTTTTCATACCTTTGTCCATACTTCCAAACAAGGCCTGCACTGCGCTGCTTGTATCTCCTAATGTACCGAACATGGTATTTAACTGCGTCTTTACATTGTTCTCATAATCCGAACGGATCCCTGCGATCTCCTGGGAGCTCTGTTGTACCAGCTGATCCAACTGTGCCTGATAATTGCCCGCCTCCCCCACTGTCTCGGTGATCTTCGCTGCTGCTTCGTTTAATTTGTCCCGCACGGCTTCCTGATGTGCGATGGATTCATTCAGACTGCCGATGATCGGCTGAAGCAGATCGGATGCGATTGGAAAGGAATCTGCCAGCTGCTGCACACTGTCCCGAAAACTTACATACCGGTCGATCACAACCTGAACTTCTGCCGCCACGCTGTTTAATGCCCCTGCAGCTGCCTGAGCATCTGTAGAAACAGAAGAAAATGCACTGTTGATCTGTCCGGATATGGCATCATAACATTGACTTCCCTGAGCCAGCACCTGATTGATACTTTCCGTGGTCCCGGAAACTGCACCTTGCAGAGAATCCACAGAATTTCCCGTTTCATTGAGCAAAGACAGATTCGTCTGTGTATTCTCTCCTGCTTTCTTTAAAATATCCGCAGTTGCGTCCAACATCTGCTGCATGGAAACCGTCATATTTGAAAATGCACGGACTGTGCCGGCTGTGGAATCTAAATCTGCTCCGATCTTTCTGATGTTTTCCGTCAGATTTTTCGCTGCTGTCTGGGTTCCTTCCCTGTCTGTCACCTCTGAAATCATATCCAGAAGATCCAGTCCTGCCTGCGCTGCCGTCTTTACAAACACCTCATCGATCTGTTTTTGTACTGCGCTGGCTCCTTTGTCTGTTACCTTCGGCGCAATGGCATTTTCTTTTTCATTGAGGTAATACAGAATATCCGAATGTGTCACATCTTCCGAAAACAAACTCATCATATCCTGACTGAAATGTTCCGGGATCACGATCGCCGCATAATATTTTCCGGATCTGACCCCTTCCACTGCTTCTTTTTTTCCAGTAAAGGTCCAGTTTAACTGATCATTTTCCCGCAGACTGGAAATCACCGTATCTCCGATGTTGACCGTCAGCGGCAGCACTTCCCCCTCATATCCTTCATCCGTATTTGCAACCGCTACTTTCAGTCCTTTTGTATTCGAATAAGGATCCCAGCTTGCGGCAATATTAAACCACGCATAAAGAGACGGCACCACGCACAGTCCAAGCGCTACGATCATGGCAATCACATTTTTCTTAATATGCGAAATATCATATAAAAAGACGCGTATTATCTTCTTCATGCCTCTTCTTCCTCCTCTTGTTCTTTGCGCTTTCTCAGAGTTTCTAACAGTTCCTCCTGAGACATCCGGCTCATCTTCAGACTTCGTTTCAGACTTTCATGGAGATATTCCACACAGATCAGATACGCTGCGATCACAATGATCGAGGTGATCCACAATACCAAAAATACCATCTTGGAACTGATACTGAACATCAAGATCAAAAAGATCAGCGGAATGATCAAAATCGCCAGAAAGCCTCTTCGTATCCGCTTTTTATAATTTTTTTCAAACCGCTCGGCTTTCTGATACATCTCTTCCCGGAAAGCCTTCTTATCTGCCAGCACACTGACTACCGCTCTCATACGGTACCGCTCTTTGGTCATTCCCTCTTCTTCGCAGATCATCAGCTCCGTCTCCCGCAGCTTTTGATCAAACATATGATTCAGATTCAACAGCCATGGCCGCACAACCAGACCGATCAAAAGTGCGATCGGAACATACACTGCCAGGCACAGCAGATTCTCTGCGTAATGGGATCCATAAATTCCGGCCACCGCCTCACGCATGGCATTGATCCCATATGTAAACGGCAAAAGCGGATGCAGTTTCTGGAAAAATGTAGGTGTCATCTCGATGGGATATGTCCCTGCTGATCCCGGAATCTGCACGATCACCAGAATCACACTGAGGGCCTTTCCGATGTGCTTGAACGAGATGGAAAGTGCATAAATAATATTGACATAAACAAAGGATGTAAACAATCCTGCAACTATAAATGCCAGCGGCGCCTTACACTGCACGCCTAACAGCAGCAGATCTCCCACACAGATGATCAGCGCCTGGATCAGCCCCATCACAACATACAGCAGCCATCTTCCAAAATAAGACTGCACAGCGGTAAACTTTGGTACGATCTGATCCTTGTCCGCTTCCAGTTTAAAAATTGCGATCAGTACGATTCCGCCTACCCAAATTGCGAGATTGGTATAAAACGGAGTCATAGCACTTCCGTAATTCTTTACCGGGTACAACGATTCGGTTTTCAGTTTCACCGGAGAAGACATAAAATCAGAGACCTCTTCGGAATCCAGTCCGGTCATATTTAAAAATTCCTGATAAGACTGGGAATTTCTGAGGGCATTCAGATCTGCCGCAACCGAATCCAGTTTTTCCTGTACCTTCTGCAGCGAATTTCCGGTACTCTCCAACGCTGCCTTGGAATCATTTAAGCTGGTATTGAGATTCTCCAAAATCCCTTTTGTCTGCTCTGCCAGTGGATCCACTCCGCTTAAGACACCGGAGAGTTTTCCAGAAAGTGTGCCAAAAGAATCCAGCGAAGCATTCAGTCCCGGAAGCACGTTTTGTTCAAACCCCTGCTTGATTCCCCGAAGCTGCTGCTGATTTTCACGCACCAGACTTCCGATCTTCTGAGCCGTATCGGTCACGGTCTGGGACGTATTTCCAATTCCTGCATTTCCTGCCTGCAGACTGTTCAAAAGTTCTTGATGGCGCTGATTTTCTGCCTGCAGCTGGGCGATCAGATCTGCCGCCGGATTTCCCGGAATCTTTCCATCCAACTGTGCCAGCAGTTCAATAATCTTCTCGTTAAGCCGGATCACACTCTGGATAGACTCCATGGCGCTGTCTACTTTACCACTTACGGACTGAATCTTCTCATTCAGATTCCCCAGATCTGTCCCTGCAGAAGTTGCAATATCCGATAACAGATTTTCTCCCTCTGTCAAAGTTCCTGAAATTGCCGAAGAAAGATCCGATACACTTCCTCTTCCTGACTGTAAGGCTGCTGTCCCCGCATCCAGTGCCGCCGCACCACTTGAGGCTGCATTTTTCACCTGATCCATGACAGTCTGTACATCCCGGATCCTGGCATCACTATCCTGAAAAGTTGTCTGAAACTCTGTCAGAACCTGCTGATAGCTCTTGATATTATCTGATACTTTCTGGATATCCGAAACAACACTGGACTGCAGGGCATCCAGATTTCCGGCAGCATCTGCTGCAGATGTCTGAAAAATCTCTGAAACTGCTTCCGATGCCGCAGCTACAAAGGCTTCATTGACCTGACTTTGGACGGCTGTAGCTCCACTGTCTGTAATCTTCGGTGCAATCGCATTTTTCTTCTCATTTAAATAGTAGATAAACTTTGGCTGCTCGATCGTTCCGGTCAGGACACTTGTCAAAGATTCACTGAAATCTTCCGGGATCACAATGGCTGCATAGTATTTTCCAGATTTCACACCATCAACTGCCTTCTCTTCTCCGACAAATTTCCACCCCAAATCGTGATTCTCCTTTAACTGCCTGACCACTTCCTCCCCGGCATTGAGAGCCCCGGTCAGCTCATTGTCTGTTCCCTGATCCAGATTTGCCACTGCGATCTGAACGGATCCTGTATTCCCATAAGGATCCATATTCGCAGCAATATTAAACCATGCGTACAGAGACGGGAGAAGACAGACGCCTGCCACAACGATCATGGCAACGGGATTGCGTGCCAGTCTTCTCATGTCTCTTTTAAAAATTTGAAATGCGCGCTTCATATTCAGCCTCCTTTAATAAACACTACGTCTATAATACTTTATTTTAACATAAATCTGCTGCTTTGTGCTATTGCAAAAACAATTAAATTTCAAAAAAAACCTCTGGATTTTTAACAACAAAAATCCAGAGGCTGTTTATTTTATCTGTTCTGTTTCCCAAAAGGAAAATACCTTCCCCCTTCCATTCGCTTCAGAAGAAAACACGAAGCAACTGCCGCGATCAGTTCTGCGATCGGAAAGCTAATCCAGATCCCTGCTGGCCCCATGGTACGGGACAGTACATATCCCAGCGGCAAAATAATCACCAACTGCCGCAGCAAAGAAATCACAAGGGAATCCACACCCCGTCCCAGGGCTTCAAATACACCGGAGAAAATCACTCCAAAAGATGACACCAAAAATCCAAGGGAGATCAGTCTGAGCGCTTCTGTACCGGTACGCAGCAATTCTTCATCTGCCTGGAACATTCCCAGGATTGCTTCCGGAATGACCAGTGAGACAATGGTTCCGATCAGCATCAGTACTGCTGCGGACAATAAACTGTAGCGGATCGTATCCTGCACCCGTTTCTTTTCACCGGCTCCATAATTATACCCAATGATGGGCCGCATTCCCTGCACGATCCCGTTGGCAGGCATGTAAATGAAAGTCTGCAGCTTAAAGTAGATTCCAAGCACTGCCACATACGTATCCGAAAATGCTGCCAGAATCCCATTGAGCCCTCCAACCAGAATGGATGGCATGGTCATCATCAAAGAAGAAGGAATCCCGACCGAATAAATCTGTCGGATCAGCTTCCAGTCCATATGCAGATATCTGGGATGGATCGTCACACCCGGATTTTTCTTCAGATAGACCACAATATATAACAAAAAGGCACTGATCTGTCCGATCACCGTTGCAATGGCAGCGCCCTTGACTCCCATTGCCGGAAATCCAAGCAGTCCAAAGATCAGGATGGGATCTAGAATGATATTGATGATCGCCCCCACTCCCAGCAGGATCATGGTGGTCTTCATCGCTCCGATCCCCTGATAAATCTTCTCCATCGCAATCTGCATCAGCGATCCAAACGAAACACATAATACGATATAGGTGTAATCACACGCCTGTTCAAAAATAACTGCATCATCCGTAAATAATCCGATAAACGGTTTTGTAATGAGAAGACCGCCAATAATAAATAAAATGCAATGCACCACAGTCAGCGCCATCCCCATGGTCGCCGCCTCGTTTGCCCGCTCCTGATTTCTCTGTCCCAGGCTGATCGACAAGACGGAACCAATTCCCACGCCGATTCCCACTGCCACCGAAACCACGATATTCTGCAGCGGATACGCAAGGGATACGGCTGTCAATGCGCCGGTCCCCAGTCTGGATACGTAAATACTGTCTATGATGTTGTAAAGTGACTGTACCAACATCGATAATACCATGGGAAGCGACATACTCATCAGCAATGGAAAAATTTCCCTGGTTCCCATTTTATTGCTCTGTTCCTGCATCATAACCTCCTGTTCTCAAAAAAAAGCCATGCGCCTCCATTTATTCTGAAACGGAGAAACCACATGGCTTTGTACATGACCTATTTTTTTAGCTTTGACAGCATATCACATCTTTTTTCTTCTGTCAATCTCTTTTTGCTCTGTTTTGCTTGTCTGTTTTTTTTGATTATGGTAGTATGGATTTGTTCAGATAACAAAACATCTGTTCTCACATTCGAAGAAAGAGGGGTTATTTATGCACACACTGAAAAAGTTCATCCATTATTACGGTCCTTATAAGACCGTATTCTTTCTGGATCTGATCTGTGCCACCATCATCAGTCTGATCGATCTGGCCTATCCCCAGATCCTGCGTACCTGTACCAATACACTATTTACCAAAAGCAGTTCTGTGATCTTACAGGTGCTGCTTCCCATCGCAGCCGCACTTCTGATCATGTATCTGATCCAGAGTCTCTGCAAATATTATGTCAGCTATCAGGGGCATATGATGGGAGCCTATATGGAACGGGATATGCGCCAGCAGCTCTTTGATCATTATGAAAAGCTTTCCTTTTCTTATTACGATCAGAACAATTCCGGACAGATGATGAGCAAACTGGTGTCCGACCTGTTTGACATTGCAGAATTTGCACACCATGGCCCGGAGAACCTGTTTATCTCCGTGATCAAGATCATTGGTTCTTTTGTATTTCTGTTTCTGATCAACTGGAAACTGGCGATTCCGCTTTTAGTTCTGGTATTTTGTATGTTCGCATTCTCCATGAGTCAGAATCGGCGCATGCAGTCTACTTTTATGGAAAACAGAAAAAAGATCGGAGACGTCAATTCCCGCCTTCAGGATACTCTTGCCGGCATCCGTGTGGTACAGTCTTTTGCCAATGAAGAGATTGAACGAGAAAAGTTCCGCAAAAACAATCACAACTTCCTGCTGTCCAAAGATGCCAATTATCAGTGCATGGGCGGTTTTATGGGATACAACCTGTTCTTCCAAGGCATGATGTACCTTGTCACCCTGGTCTTTGGCGGATATCTGATCGCCAAAGGAGAGATGCAGGCAGTGGACCTTGCCATGTATGCACTGTATATCGGGATTTTCATCAGTCCCATCCAGATTTTAGTCGAGCTGACCGAGATGATCCAGAAAGGCTTCTCCGGCTTCAAACGATTCCTTGCCGTGATGGAAACAGATCCTGAAATCCAGGACTCTCCAGATGCAAAACCGTTAAAAAACGTTCGCGGACTGGTTTCTTTCGAGGATGTCTCCTTCCACTACAGTGATGATGACACCCCGGTGCTGTCCCATATTTCTTTCCAGATCCCGGCCGGAAGATCGATCGCACTTGCCGGACCATCCGGAAGCGGAAAAACAACGATCTGTTCCCTTCTGCCGAGATTTTATGATGTCACCGGCGGACGGATTACCATCGACGGAAAAGATATCCGTGATCTGACGCTGGACAGCCTTCGGAATCAGATCGGGATCGTACAGCAGGATGTGTATTTATTCTGCGGCACCATCAAAGAAAATATTGCTTACGGAAAACCGGGCGCTTCCATGGAAGAGATCATCGATGCCGCGAAAAAAGCCAATATCCATGACTTCATCGAAAGTCTCCCGGATGGATACGACACTTTTGTGGGAGAACGGGGAACCCGCCTTTCCGGAGGACAGAAGCAGCGGATCTCCATTGCCCGCGTCTTCCTGAAGAATCCTCCGATCCTGATCCTGGATGAAGCCACCAGCGCACTGGATAATGAAAGCGAACGCTGGATCCAGCAAAGTCTGGAAATTCTGGCAAAAGACCGCACGACCATTACCATCGCCCATCGACTGTCTACCATTCAGGGAGCGGATGAGATTTTGGTCATTGCAGACAATGGAATTGCGGAGCGGGGAACTCACGAAGAACTGATCGCCAAAAACGGAATCTATGCACACTATTTAAGAGCATAAAAAACGTACATCCCGAGAGGACGAACGCCTCCTGGGATGTACGTTTTTCTGTTTTTCTTACTCGATCACCTGGATCCATCCTTCTGGCGCCTCAATATGCCCCATCTGGATTCCCGTCAGGGTATCATATAATTTCTGAATGGTCGGTCCCATCTTTTCCATTCCACTCGGGAAACAAATCTCCTGTCCATGATCCACGATCTTTCCGACTGGAGAGATCACTGCTGCTGTTCCACAAAGTCCGCACTCTGCAAACTCTTTCACTTCCTCCAGATAGACATCCCGCTCTTCCACTTCCAGTCCAAGGTAATGTTCTGCCACATACAACAGAGAACGTCTTGTGATGGATGGCAGGATCGTATCAGAATGTGGCGTCACGATTTTATTGTCCTTTGTCACAAAAATGAAGTTCGCTCCGCCGGTTTCCTCCACCTTGGTCCTTGTGGCTGAATCCAGATACATGTTCTCATCGTATCCGTTGGCATGGGCAGTCATGATAGCATGCAGGCTCATGGCATAATTCAGACCGGCTTTAATGTGGCCGGTTCCATGAGGCGCCGCCCGGTCGAAATCAGAAACACATAACGTCAATGGTTTGACTCCACCTTTGAAATACGGTCCCACCGGTGTCACAAACACACGGAACTGATACTCATCTGCAGGTTTCACTCCGATCACCGGGTTGCTTCCAAACATATATGGCCGGATATATAAAGTCGCTCCGGAACCATAAGGCGGCACATAGGCTGCATTGGCTTTTACCACCTCCCGGATGGCCTCCAAAAAGCGTTCCTCCGGAAATACCGGCATCTCTAATCGTCTCGCAGAAGCTGCCATGCGGGCCGCGTTTAAATCCGGGCGAAAGACTACGATCTTTCCATCTTCTGTGGTGTAGGCTTTCATACCTTCAAATACCGTCTGAGCATACTGCAGAACACCTGCGCATTCATTGATCACCACGTTGGCATCTTCTGTCAGGCCGCCTTTCTCCCATTTTCCGTCTTTATAATTGGCTACATATCTCTGGTCAGTCTGCACATAACCGAATCCAAGATTCTCCCAGTCAATCTCTTTCTTTTCCATCAAAAACTCCTCCATTCCTCGGTCGAACATATTTACAACTTGTTTGTTGCAATTATAATACGCTCGCTTTTAAAAATCAAGAGTGTGCTCTGTTTTTTATCGTTCCATCATACTGATGGACTCAATCCCCACACTTCCTCCTCGCACAACCTCAATACTTTTAAACTCTTCTTTCATCAGTTTCACCACAGCGTCATTCTTGGTTGCCGTCTGTACAAACTCCAAAAGCAGACTGTCTTTGCCGCAGTCGATCACTTTGCCTTTGAATGTTTCGGCAATCTGAAACAATTCAATTTTCTGATCCAGCGTACATTTTCTCACCTTAATGTACAGGATTTCTTTCATCCGCACAAAAATATCCGTAAAATCAATCACCTTGATCACTTCGATCATCCGATTGAGCTGTTTTTTAATCTGCTCAAAGGTCTCGTCATCACTGACGGTTGCGATAGTCATTCTGGATACCGTAGGATCTTCTGTGGTTCCTACGGTCAGACTGTCCAGATTATAGGACTTTCCCGAAAACAGCCCGGAAATCTTGGAGAGAACTCCCACCTGATTTTCTACATAGAGAGAAATCCATCTTTTCTTCATACTTTTGTCTACCATACCTGTGCCCTCCTAACAATCCATGATCATATCTTCCAGTGTTCCGCCCGGTTTGATCATCGGATATACCATTTCCTCCGGATCAATGATAAATTCGATCAAGGTCGGAGTTTTGGTATTCTGTTTTGCCTCTTCAAAGGCTGTTTTAATCTCTTCTGTCTTTGTCACGCGGATCCCTTTCGCTCCATAACTCTCTGCCAGCTTTACGAAATCCGGCGTATACTCCGGAAATTCTTCTCCCTGGGTGCGTCTGGAGAGCGCTCCTGCGCGCAGGTTGGTCATTCCATAGCGCTTTCCATAAAACAGCTTCTGCCACTGGCGCACCATTCCGAGATAGGTATTGTTAAATACACAGGCGATTACCGGTGTCTCCTCCAGTACCGCAGTTGCAAACTCCTGGATATTCATCTGCATGCCTCCGTCTCCTGATACTACGATCACCCGTTTCTCCGGATTCCCAATCTGGGCGCCGATGGCTGCCGGAAATCCATATCCCATAGTACCAAGGCCTCCTGACATGATGAGCTGCTTTTTCTCTGTGATTTCCGCATACTGGGATACCAGCATCATATGCTGTCCTACATCGGTTACCAGAATGGCATCGTCAAACTGGCGGTTCATCTCTTCGATAATATCAAGCGGACTCATCAGGGCATGGCGTTTCATCCGAAGCGGATGCTCTTCTTTCCATGCCGCGATCTGCGCCAGCCATTTTGGGGTCTCACAAGACTCTACATATTCCGTCATCTTTCCCAATGCTTCTTTGGCGTCTGCCACGATCGGGATATCTACATGGATGTTTCTGGAAATGGACGCCGTATCGATATCAATGTGTACAATCTGCGCATGGGGTGCAAATTCATGCAGTTTTCCGGTAATACGGTCATTGAATCGGGTTCCGATGGAAAACAAAAGGTCGCATCCGCTGACTGCCATATTGGCCGCATATGCGCCATGCATTCCCAGGTTTCCAATAAACAGCGGATGATTGGTCGGGATCGCGCCTCTTCCCATGATCGTTGTCACAACAGGTACCTGTGTCTTTTCCGCCACTTCGGTAAACAAGGCGTTGGCTCGTGCGATATTGACCCCTCCCCCTGCTAAAAACAACGGACGCTTTGCCTTATGGAGCATCTTCAACGCTCTTTTAAGCTGTCCGATATGCACGCTGGTGTTCGGTTTATATCCCCGGATGTTCACTTCCTTGGGATACTCGGCGCTTCCCAGTTCTGCCATCACATCTTTGGGCAGATCAATCAGGACCGGACCCGGTCTCCCAGTTCTTGCAATGTAAAATGCCTCTTTGATGATCCGTCCCAGATCTTCTCTTTTCGTCACAGTCACCCCATATTTGGTAATGCTTCGCGTGATCCCTACAATATCCACTTCCTGAAATGCATCGTTTCCGATCAGATGCCTTGCCACCTGTCCGGTAAAGCAGACAAGAGGAACACTGTCATAATTGGCAGTGGCAAGCCCTGTCACCAGGTTGGTAGCGCCCGGGCCGCTGGTCACCAGACAGACCCCCACTTTTCCTGTTGTCCTCGCATACGCATCTGCCTCATGCACCAAAGCCTGTTCGTGCCTTGGCAGGATCACATCGATCTCACTTTGCTTATAGAGCTCATCACTGATATCAATGGTACATGCACCCGGATATCCGAACAATACTTCCACTCCCTCTTCTTTTAACGCTTTTACCAGCAATTTGTTTCCTGAAATCTGCCTCAATTCTAACACCCTCCTTATGCAAAACGCCCCAAGCTCTCAAAAGCTCAGGGCGAATAAATTCCTCATACTACGAATTTCAGAGGCTTTCGCTGCTGAAATTTGTTCTCATTATACGGTGTATTTTTATCTTTGTCAATTCCCTTTTCTTGATGTTTTTTAACATCATTTTGCTTCTCTATATCCTCTTATCGTTTTCTCCCATTTTTCACTGCACCAATCCCACTGTAAAGTGCCAGAGCCGCCATATTGACTATCACAACACTGGCTCCTGCCGGTGTTGCGTACACATAAGAGATCGTCACTCCCAGGATCAGACATACAACGGATACGATCGCAGAATTTAAGATCACGCCCTTAAAATTTTTGAACACCCGCATAGAAGTCAATGCCGGAAAGATCACCAGACTGGAAATCAAAAGCGCTCCCATCATCCGCATGCCCAACACGATTGTAACTGCTGTCAGGACTGCGATCAGCGTATTGTACAGATTGGATCTGACTCCGGTCGCCAGTGCGAACGTCTCATCAAACGTAATGGCAAAAATCTTATTGTAAAAAAATAAATATAATACCAGCACTGCCAGTGATAACACCATACTTAATTGTACATCGGTCCCGCTCATGGCAAGAATGCTCCCAAACATGTAATTATACACGTCGGTATTCATTCCTGTAGTCATAGAGATCACCATGATCCCGATCGCCAAAGCGCCCGTGGAGATCAGCGCGATCGCCGCATCTCCTTTGATCTTGCTGCTGCCGCTGATGCGAAGCAGCAGCACCGCCGCCACGACCACCACAGGAATGGCTACTGCCAGTGGAGCCGCATTCAGCGCTGCCGCCACTGCCATGGCGCCAAATCCTACATGGGAAAGCCCGTCTCCGATCATGGAATATCGTTTCAGCACCAGACTCACACCCAGAAGTGCCGAACATAACGCGACCAGAGAACCTACCAGAAAAGCTCGCACCATAAACGGATAAGACAGCATTTCTGCTACCGTATCAAACATCCATCTCACCTCCCAGAAATTTCCTTCCTGCCTCGCTGTTTCGATATGCTTCTGTAGTCCCCCAGAATCTGGCACTCTCCTGTAAGTGCAGGATATGGCTTGCATACTGCAGGGCGCTTTCAATATCATGGGACACCATGACCACTGCAATTTCAGATTCTTTGTTGATCCGTTCGATCAGCTGATAAAATTCTGTAGTTACCAAAGGATCCAGTCCTGTTACCGGTTCATCCAGAAGAAGCAGCTTTTTCGTGGCACAAAGTGCTCGTGCCAGCAGCACTCTTTGTTTCTGTCCCCCGGACAGATCCCGGAAACACTGATGCTCCATCGTGCGAATCCCCAAAAGTTCCATATTCTCTCTGGCTGCCTGTTTATCCACCGCACTGTAAAACGGCTTCCAGCCGCGGCTGTTGAGCCTTCCGGAAAGCACCACTTCGTATACGCTGGCCGGAAAATCTCTCTGTACCACAGTCTGCTGGGGAAGATATCCGATCTCGTTTTGTTTCAGTCCATCTCCCAGCAGAATCTGTCCCTGAAAGGGCTGCTTCAAACCAAGAAGGCTTTTTACCAGCGTGCTCTTCCCGGAACCGTTCTCTCCTACGATACACAGATAATCTCCCTGCTCGATCTGAAAGGACAGATCTTTTACCACAGTCTGCCCTTCGTATGCGATTGAAATCCCGTCACATTGTATCAATGCCATTTAGTTCAAAGCCTCCTTCAATGTCTCTACATTCTTTTTCATCATGCTCAGATAAGTCTCTCCTTCGGCAAATTCCCTGACTGTCAGATTATGACAGCTGTAAAATGTCCGCACTTCTGCATGGGTCGTCTCTGCAATGGCATTGGCAATATTTTCATTGCTCAATTCCATCTTCAGAACCACCGGAATCTGCTCTTCTTTCACCTTGTTGATCAGAAATGCCATGGTTGCTGCGCTTGGTTCTGTATCCGATGCACAGCCGGGAAATGCCGCATAGTAATCCAGGTCATAGGCATCTGCAAAATAACGGAAGGGAAACCGGTCTCCAAAAAGAAGAACCTCTCTTTTGGCAGATTGTACCACCTCACGGAATGCATCATCCAGCGCTTCCAGTTGTTTTTCATATGCTTCTTTGTTTTCTTCATACTCTGCCTGATGCTCCGGATCCAGTCCGGCAAGTTCTTCTGTGATCCTTTCCACGATGGAAATAGCATTTTTAGGAGACGTCCATACGTGCTCATCCGGTGTCATGGTCTCATGGGATCCGTGATCTGACTCCTGATCTGCTTCCTCTTCTCCATGCTCATGGCCTCGCTCCTCTTTCATGCCTTCTACATGTTCTTCATTGACGGTTTCCACGCAGTCGATCAGCCGAAGCTGCCGGATCTTTTCCGTGTCAATGGATTCCAGAATGTCTTCCACCCACTCGTCATTCTCTCCGCCTACATAAATAAACAGATCGCAGTTCTGGATCTTCAAAATATCCTGCGGCGTGGGCTCATAGGAATGGGTCTCTTCTCCTGGCTTTAACAGCATGGAAACTTCTGCATGTTTCCCGGCGATCTGACGGACAAAATCATACTGTGGAAAAATGGTCGTCACAACACGCAGTGTATCTTCTCTATTTTCGGATTCTTCACTCACATGCCGGCATCCGGACACACCGATCATCAGGACAACTGCTGTCAGCAGCAAGAGCGCCGCTTTTCCCCTGTATGCTCTGAAAGATTTCATCATACCGCCTGCTTTCACGATTGACGCTCATAGGTGGTGAAGACATACTCCAGATCAAAGCAGGTATGTTCCTCACTGACCTCTGTCATCTTCCATTCTTCCATTTGATCCAGATTTGGGAAATGGGTGTCTGCCTGATAAGCGTGATCGATCTTGGTCACATACACTTTCTGACAGTAAGGAAGCAGCATCCGGTAAATGCTCTCTCCCCCGATCACAAAGATCTCTTCCTCGTCATATTGTTTCAGTTCTTCCAGCAACTCCTCTGGTGTATGCACGATCACGGCATCTTTGACCTGATAATTTGGATTTCCTGTCAGTACAATATTTGTTCTGTTTTTCAGGGGAAGACCGTTTGGAAAGCTTTCCAGCGTCTTTCTCCCCATTACCACAACTTTCCCGCTTGTCATCTGGCGGAAAAACTTCATATCCGCCGGAATGCTGACCAGCAATTTATTTTTATAACCGATTGCCCAGTTTTTGTCTGCTGCTACGATTGCGTTCATTGTCTTTCTCCTTTTCTATACTGCAATTGGAATGTTTTTTATCTGCGGATGGGTCTCATATCCATCCAGCCTGACATCATCCGGCGTAAACTCATAAAAATCTTTGATCTCCGGATTCAGCCAGAACTTCGGAGCCGGAAGCGGCTCTCTTTTTATTAACTCTTCGATCATCGGCACATGGCGGTCATAAATATGGGCATCTGCGATCACATGGACAAACTCTCCCACTTTCATATCACAGACCTGTGCCAGCATATGGAGCAGAACTGCATACTGACACACATTCCAGTTGTTCGCTGCCAGCACATCCTGGGAGCGCTGATTTAAGATACCGTTCAGTGTCAGCTTATCGCTGTCTTTTTCTTTGGTCACATTAAACGTCATGCTGTATGCACATGGATACAGGTTCATCTCATGAAGATCCTGATGGACATAAATATTGGTCATGATACGCCGGCTGTACGGATTATTTTTCAGATCATAGATCACCCGGTCCACCTGATCCATCATTCCCTCTTTATACTGATGCTTGACCTGCATCTGATATCCATACGCTTTCCCGATAGAACCGTCCTCATCTGCCCAACTATCCCAGATATGGCTGTTCAGTTCATGGATGTTGTTGGATTTTTTCTGCCAGATCCAAAGCATCTCGTCCACACAGCTCTTGATCCCTGTTCTTCTCAGTGTCAGCGCCGGAAACTCTTTGGAAAGATCATAGCGGTTCACCACACCAAACCTTTTGATGGTATAGGCCGGAGTTCCGTCCTCCCAGACCGGACGCACTTTTTCTCCTTCTGTGCTTGTCCCGTTGTCAATGATATCTCTGCACATCTCTATAAATACTTTATCTGCGTAACTCACTCTTTTGACACCTCCTAATATTCTCTGATCATGCTGCTGATCTCAAAAATACTGTCTGTATTCTGCAATTCTTTTAACGCATCCTGGATATGGTACTCTTTTACTTTCTCTGTACTGATGACTAATTCTGCAGTTGTCTCCTGTACGTATTTTTGTACCACTCTTCGAATGCTGACTTTGTGGTTTCCAAATACACTGGCTACTTTTGCCAGTACTCCGGGTTCGTTCTTCACCTGCATTCTGAGGAAAAATTTATGTTTTACCTCATCAAATGGCTTCACCGGAAGATTCCGATAACACGTACAGCTGATCCTTCCATTGCATCCGAACTGCAGATTTCTCGCAACATCGATCACGTCTCCGACCACTGCGCTTGCCGTCGGCATCTCCCCTGCCCCTCTTCCATAAAACATGGCGTCATCCACTGCATCTCCATGTACAAACACTGCATTGAATGAATCCCGAACGGAAGCCAGTGGATGTTCTTTTCCAAGCAGCATCGGATAGACTCCGACTTCGATCCCGCTGTCCGTGTGATGTGCCACGGAAAGTAATTTGATCACACAGTCAAACTCTTTGGCATATGCAATGTCTTCTGCTGTGATCTTTGTAATTCCTTCTGTATAGACGTCTTTGAACTGTACCCGGGAATGAAACGCAATGGAAGACAAAATGGCTGCTTTTCTTCCTGCATCCAGTCCTTCTACATCTGCAGTCGGATCTGCCTCCGCATATCCCAGTTCTGTTGCTTTTGCAAGGGCCTCCTGAAAGCTCATATTCTCTTCAAACATCTTGGTCAGAATATAGTTTGTTGTCCCATTGACGATTCCCATGACTTCTGAGATCTCATTTCCTGCAAGACATTGTTTGAGTGGACGAATAATGGGGATTGCCCCTGCCACAGATGCCTCAAAAAGCAGATCACATCCATGCGCCGCTGCCAGGTCTAACAGTTCTCCTCCATGCTCTGCCATGAGATCTTTATTGGCTGTCACCACATGTTTTCCGGCTTTCAGCGCTTCTTCGATCATGGTTTTTGCAGGTTCGATCCCACCCATCACTTCAATCACAATCCGGATCTTCGGATCTGTAATGATCGAGTTCCAGTCTGTTGTGAGCAGGGTTTCCTCTACCCCTTCTCTTTTTTTATTCAAATTGTGCACCAGGATCTTTTCAATACACAATTCAGCTCCTGCTATATGTGCCATTGTCCCTGCACGTCTCTGAAGCAGTTTGTATACACCGCTCCCAACTGTCCCAAACCCCAATAATGCTGCACTGATTTTTTTATTTTCCATATCCGTCACCTCTGTTTTTGAATCCACTGATTTTACGAAAACTACAGACTCCTGTTTCTATAGAGTAACAAAATCTTCCAAAAAAGTAAAGCAGACATTCCCTGCCTGCTTTTCTTCTCTTTCTGGCTGCCTTTATCCTTCAGCCAGCCAGTCGATTACATTCTTTACCTGTATCCCCTCATAATTTCCCAGCGTATAACGGTCCAAGGTCAATACAATCTTTTCATAATTATCCCGTATTTCCTGAAGCGGGCGCATTTCACGTTCAAACGTCGTTTCCGCCGTCATATCTGCTGTTACCTGATAATAAGTCAGAATGTCCTGTTTCCTTGCCACAAAGTCAACCTCTGTATCTCCATATTTCCCGATATTCACACGATATCCTCTTCTCAGCAATTCAAAATAAACAATATTTTCAATCGAAAATCCAAGATCATAGTTCTTCTTTGGTAAAATATGATTTCGAATCCCCAAATCTACAATATACCATTTTCGATTTACTTTCAGAAGTTGTTTTCCTGCAATATCAAATCGTTCCACCGGATAAAATACAAAAGATTCTGCTAACACTTCCATATAATCATTCACTGTATTTTGTGACACTTTTCTTCCGCTTGACGTCAGATAATTTGTGACACTTTTGGCAGATACAGGACTTCCTATTGTGCTTGCCAGAAATCGTGCGATGGTCTTAAGCAAAACAATATCCGTAACCTTACGCTTTGAATGCTCCTGCTCTCGTCTCGCCTGCCGGTCTTCAATGTCTTTTACGATCACGGTATTATAGATGCCCTCCAGATATGTTTCTACTTTTTCTGTTGTCCGTTCCATCACCGCTACATATGGCATTCCTCCATTTTTCAGATACTCCGGAAACGCCTGCTCCACATCTTCTCCACTCTCTTCACAGTATTCCCGAAAAGAAAGCGGAAGTATCGAAATCTCCACATAACGTCCGGTCAGCAGCGTTGCAAGATCTCCTGACAGCATATATGCATTTGACCCTGTAATATAAATATCCGTATTTTTTTTCACATATAAACTGTCCACTACCTTTTCAAAAGAAGGAACTTTTTGTATTTCATCCAAAAAGATATATGTCATTTTGTTTTCACATAATCTTTCTTTTAAATACGTATATAACTTTTTATAATCCTGCAGTTCTTCATATTCAAGCTCTTCAAAATTGATAGAAATTATCTGCTGTTCCTGTACTCCACACTCTTTTAGATACTGTTGATACTGCAAAAGAAGCGTCGATTTTCCACAACGTCGTATTCCTGTTACAACTTTGATCACGTGTTCCTCTTTCCATTCTTTTAACTGCTGTAAATATTCATATCTCTGAACCATACAGATCACCTCACATTTTAATATCTTCATTATAATATAAAATGCTCTGTTTTTCAATTTTTATTCCCAAATCAGAAAATTTTTCTTATATTCACAAAAAAGTTTCCCATTTTGGAATTTTTATTCCCGTATTACATCCACTACTTCTTCTTTTAACACAGACTGTCCGGAAAGCAGCACTGCTGTCACACAGATGATAAGATTAATCGCTGTCATGAGTAATATCGGAAACAGTTGGATCTCACTTTTGGGATGTAAATACAAAAATACATGGGTCATAAAATAATACAAGATTTTCTGCACGATCACATCCAGGACAACCATTGCTGCGCTGGCATAGAGTCCATATCGGATTCCTTCCTTACACAACATTTTCCGAAACCCGGAATCGGTGATCCCCATGGCTCGCAAAATCCCAAATTCATGTTTTCTTGCCGCTACCAGATACTGCATACTGTTCATAATATGCAGCAGGCTGATCACCAGCAGCACCAGAGCAATCCCGTAAAAGAACATCATTTTCTGCTTCAGATAGAAATTCTGCACTTCAATCTGTCTGGTGTAATCTTTCACGATACAGCCAGGCACCCCGGAGACAATCCTTTGGATTGCTTCTGTCACATCCCCGGCATCTGCCCCTTCTTCCAGAGACAGACTGATCGTCCGGTAATCCTGAACGCCAAAATATTTCTCCATCTGTTCATTCGTCATAATCAAGCTGACACCGTTTCCGGCGCCTTCTTCATAAAACTGCTCTACTCTTGCCAGTGGTCGACTGACTACTGCCTGCACGTTCAGCTTTGTATCCTGATACTGATCCTCTGCCGCCTGAAACCGCAGCAATTCTGCCGGCCCTTTGGAATCCTTCGGTGTCCTCACCGTAAGAGGATCCCCGGGAGATAATTCAATCCCGTCATAATTCCCCTGACCATCCATCAAAGTCGCCAGAATCACGGAATCTTCCGCCTGCATTTTTTGAGGGTCAATGGTTCCTTTCAGCAGATAATCCTGCAGTTCTTCCAGCATCTCTTCTTCATACCCATACACATTGACTTTCAGCCGATACATATCCTTGGATTCCCGCACCAGTCTTCCATTGTAGTTCTCTGCCATCCGCTCATTTGCATCCAGCACGTTTCCCTGCGCTTTTTCCCCCGCCAGATAAAATTCGGGCCAGTGAAATTCTTCGTTGGAAAGTTCCACTTCTCCCGGCATATAACGAACCGGCTGAACCAACTGCAGACCTTCCACCTTGTTCATCTGCCTGGCCTGTTTCTCCGGGATCGTCTCAGAGAGGTCATTGGAATCCTCATATACCTGAATATCCGAACCAAGCCCGTCATCCGCTTTAAAGGTCAGTTCATTGTTGATCTTTGCATTCTCTGTCAGATAGGCTGTCCCCAGAAACAGAACACTTCCCACGGAAAGAGACAACACAATTCCGACAAAGGTCTTTTTTCTGGAAAACATAAATTTACTGGTCAATACACCGGTCAGATCTTTGTGTTTCAGGCTGTAGATGGTCCGCTTTTTCTTTCGGCTCTTATCTTCTGTGATCATCATTTCCCGCAACGTCTGCTTCTTCATGCTTTGTACCAGCAAACCGCTGACACATATAAGGAGTACAAATAAGAATATACCTCCCAGTAAGATCACCTCACCTGCAATCTGAAATTGTCCCGCTGACGGGATTCCTGCCTGTGCCGCTTCTCTGGCTGCATCTGCCGCCGCATAGCTATTGCCGTGCAGGGATTCCCCGGATGGAACAAAAATACTGCCGATCTTCTGATAGATCCCCCAGGCTGCCAGATTTCCCAGCACACACCCTACCGGATAAGCGGCCAGAAAGATCATGCCAAGTTCTGTCAGCAAAACTGCGAATGTAACGTTCCCTCCCATTCCCAGCGTCTGCATCACACTGTACTGGGACATCCGTTTGCGCACCGACACCTGAAACAAACTGTAGACCACAAATGCTCCAAACAGCCCCAAAGCGCCCAGTACTGCCAGATCCGTCAGATTCCATGCCGCATCCAGATTTCCCCAGATATAAGGAAGTCCTGCATATCGCCAGTTTTGAATCCCTGTTTTTACAATTTCCAGTGCATCGATCGGAACGCCGTTTTTGAGCCATTCCAGCAAATCCTGATTCGCCCGGATGTGCTCCATCTGGATTTCAAACGCCTTGCTAAAAGCTGACATCTGATCGTAAATCTTCATTTTCTCATCAAACTTCACATAAAAAAACTTTCCATTTGTCCCATAATCCAGGGCAGGATCTACAAATACCTGCATCTTTTGTTCTAATTGAGCCGGCTGCTCTGACACGATCCCGGAGAGAGTAAAAGTCTCTCCGTCCAGAGTAAACATCGTTCCTAATTCCTGTGGGATTTCCAGATTCTGCAAGGTAAATCTATCCAGGGCTGCCTCCCCTTTTTCTGTCGGATATCTGCCCTCTTCCATCGTTCGTCCCATCATGGAAAGATATCCTTCATCGGCATGATCCAGTTCGATCTCATAAGGTTCTTCCACCACTTTCCGTATTGTCAGGATTCCTGTCTGTTCCACACAATATCCCGGCATCTGCTTTCCCGGTTCATAGGTTTCCTGAAATGCTTCAAACCAGGGCAGATCACATCGCATCGTATAGTGCCAGTCCCCGGATCCCATGCGCGCATTTTCCCTGGCTGCATGGTTTCCGCTCTCCTGAAGAGAACCGATTCCGGTAAAAAGCGCACAGGATAATGTAATTCCAAGAAACAGTGCCAATGTCTGCTTTTTGTAATATTTCAGATAGGACCATGCAAGGTGAAGGATCTGTTTCATCGCCATTCACCGCCTTCCTCACCGTAATATGCTTCTCTCTGATACAATGTTCCGTCCTCAATGCGAAGGATTCTGTCACAAGTCTGTGCCAGCGCTTCATTGTGGGTCACCATCAGCACCGTCTGATGATACTTTTGGCTGCTGCCTTTTAACAGTCCAATTACTTCGACTGCAGTTTTGGAATCCAGGTTGCCGGTTGGCTCGTCCGCAAGCAGAAGCGCCGGTTTGTTTGCAAGCGCTCTTGCAATGGCAACCCTCTGCTGCTGTCCTCCGGAGAGTTCGTTTGGGTATCGTGTTCTCTTTTCCCATAATCCCAACTCTTTCAACAGTCCCTTCAGATATTCATGATCTATATGGCTTCCTTTGTCAAAGGTAATCGGAAGCGCTACGTTATCATACACATTGAGCACCGGCATCAGACTGTAATTCTGAAACACAAATCCGATGTTCCGTCTTCTGAAAATCGTCTGTTCTTTTCTGCTTAAGCGTGCAATCTCGTGTTCCCGGATCCTGATTTTTCCTTTTGTCGGAACATCCAGACCTCCCAGCAGATTCAACAAAGTACTTTTCCCCTATCCTGTCAAGTTATATCCAAAAAAAATTGTCGATTTTTGCAATTAAAAGA